>JANNBM010000057.1:0-24169 GCA_031385445.1 Paracoccaceae bacterium
CATTTGCGCGCGGGCCAAAAGATGGGCGATCTGAATTTCATCGACAGCATGATCCGCGATGGGCTGTGGGACGCGTTCCACGGCTATCACATGGGCCAAACCGCGGAAAACGTCGCCAACCAATGGCAAATCAGCCGCGATATGCAGGATGCGTTCGCGCTGGCCAGCCAGAACAAGGCCGAAGCCGCACAAAAGGCCGGGAAATTTGCCGATGAAATCGTGCCCTTTCTTATCAAGACCCGCAAAGGCGATGTCACGGTCGATCAGGATGAATACATCCGCCACGGCGCCACGTTAGAGATGATGCAAAAACTGCGCCCGGCCTTTACCAAAGACGGCTCGGTTACCGCGGGCAATGCCAGCGGGTTGAACGACGGGGCGGCGGGCGTGTTGCTGATGTC
This sequence comes from Paracoccaceae bacterium, assembly GCA_031385445.1. GTDB lineage: Bacteria > Pseudomonadota > Alphaproteobacteria > Rhodobacterales > Rhodobacteraceae > CAIYZT01. Next base: position 402 of record JANNBM010000057.1, read on the forward strand.
GGCCGATGACGCCGCGCGCCGGGGTCTGACACCCTTGGTGCGGATTGCGTCTTATGCAACTGCGGGCCTTGATCCATCGATCATGGGCGTCGGGCCGATCCATGCCAGCCGCAAAGCATTAGATAAAGCGGGCTGGAAGGTTGGCGATCTTGATCTGGTTGAGGCAAACGAAGCGTTTGCCGCCCAGGCTTGCGCGGTGGACAAAGATATGGGCTGGGATCCGGCGATTGTGAACGTCAACGGTGGTGCTATTGCCATTGGCCACCCGATTGGTGCATCGGGCGCGCGGATCTTGAACACCCTGATCCACGAGATGGCGCGGCGCGGGGCCAAAAAGGGTCTGGCGACCTTGTGCATCGGTGGCGGTATGGGTGTTGCGATGTGCGTTGAACGTGGCTAAGTCGCGGTGGTATGCGCGGATTAGGGGCGCAATATTATTGCGCCCCTTGGCGTGTCTGGGTAACATGATTTCAAATTAAACGGCATAAGGGGGATAACATGACAAAAGTAGCACTTGTAACCGGCGGTTCACGCGGCATTGGCGCGGCGGTTTCGATGGCGTTAAAGGCGGCGGGCTATAGCGTGGCGGCCAATTATGCCGGCAATGACGAAGCGGCGGCAGCGTTTACCGCGGCCACTGGCATTCCCACCTATAAATGGTCGGTCGCAGACTATGATGCTTGCGTGGCTGGTGTGGCACAAGTGCAGGCCGATCTGGGGCCGATTGCGGTGCTGGTCAACAACGCGGGCATCACCCGCGACGCCATGTTTCACAAAATGACCCCCGGTCAGTGGAAAGAGGTGATGGACACCAACCTGTCGGGCCTGTTCAACATGACGCATCCGCTGTGGACCGGCATGCGCGACCGCAAATTTGGCCGGGTGATCAATATCAGTTCGATCAACGGGCAAAAGGGTCAGGCGGGGCAGGCGAATTATTCCGCCGCCAAATCAGGCGATCTGGGCTTTACCAAGTCCTTGGCCCAAGAGGGCGCGCGCGCGGGGATCACGGTCAACGCCATCTGTCCCGGCTATATCGGCACCGAAATGGTGCGCGCGATTGACGAAAAGGTGCTGAACGAGCGGATTATTCCGCTGATCCCGGTGGGCCGTCTGGGCGAGCCGGAGGAGATTGCGCGCATCGTGGTTTTCCTCGCCTCGGACGATGCGGGCTTTATAACCGGCTCGACCATCACCGCGAACGGCGGGCAGTATTTCATCTGACGCGCCGATGAGCCGCGCCAAAGCCACCACCATCGGCGCGACCGCAATCCTTTTGTGGTCGCTTTTGGCGCTGTTCACCATCGGATCGGCCCCAGTTCCGCCATTCCTGCTGAACGCGATGACCTTTGCCATCGGCGGCACGCTGGGCCTGATCTGGACCGGGCGCGCCGGGCTTTTTGCGCTTAAATCCGTGCCGATCAAGGTCTATGTCTTTGGCACGCTTGGCCTTTTCGGCTATCATTTCCTTTACTTCACCGCCTTCCGGCTTGGCCCCAGCGCCGAAACCGGGCTGATCGCCTATCTGTGGCCGCTGTTCATCGTGCTGTTTTCCGGCCTTTTGCCGGGCGAGGCGTTGCGCCCGCGCCACATCCTTGGCGCGCTGATCGCCTTTGCCGGGGCGGCCCTGATCGTCTGGTCGCGCGCCGAAACCTCGGCCACCCCGGCCACCGCCCTGCTGCTTGCCTTTGGCTGCGCGCTGACTTGGTCGGGCTATTCGGTTCTCTCGCGCCGTCTGGGCGATATCCCGACGCAAAGCGTCACCGTATTCTGCCTTGCCACCGCCGTCCTGTCGGCCATCGCCCATCTGCTGCTGGAAACGACGATCTGGCCGCAAAGCCCGCTCGGCTGGGCCTCGGTCGCGGCCCTCGGCCTTGGCCCGGTTGGGCTGGCGTTTTTCACTTGGGACATTGGCATGAAAAAGGGCGACATCCAGCTTTTGGGTGTCGCCTCTTATGCCGCGCCGCTTTTGTCCACTTTGGCGCTGGTGGCGGCGGGCCTGTCGCCGGCCCGTCCTGTTCTCGCGCTCGCCGCCCTGCTGATCACCGCAGGCGCGGCCCTTGCTGCGACTGCCCCTAGGCGTGCGTCAGGCGGGTAATTTCTTCTTTCAGCTTCAGCTTCTGCTTTTTCAGCTCCGCAATCTGCAGATCATCCGTGCCGGGGCTGCGCTGCGCGCGCATAACCTGATCCGACAGATGCTCATGCTTCTTTTTCAATTCAGCGATGTGGGAAGTGACAGTCATTCAAAGTCTCCCTTTGGGTGATCCGACCCCTGCATTGCAGCACAGATCGAACCGCCTGTCACCAATTCTTCACATCAGATTCGCGCAATCGTCCGCCGTCAGCGAAATTCAGCGTCCAGCGCCGCGCCGCCGCGCAAAATGTCATCGGCCCGCGCGGTGTAACTTTCGCGGTCCCCGGCATGGGCGGGGCCGTCATGAATCACCAAGGGCGGCAAAAGCCGGAACGCGGCGCGCCCGCCTTTGCGCGCGCGCAAGATCACCCGCAGCGCCGCGCGCCCCTCCCGCGCCGCCAAAGGCAGCACAGCGGCGGAGCCCATCTTGGGCGCCAGCGCCCCCAAAACCTGCGGCAACCCGTCCGCGCCGAAAATCATCGTCAACCAGCCACCGGGCGCAAGCCTGCGCGCCGCCGCCTCCACCCAATTGGCCAGGGGCGTGCCGATCAGCAGCGCCTTGGCCCGTCCCAGATCGGGCGAGGGCGTGCCGCCTTTGGGATAATAGGGCGGGTTGGCGATCACCTGATCAAACTCGCGCCGCAGCCCCGGCGGCATCTGCTCCAGATCGCCGGTTTCCACCGCAAATGCCATACCATTTTCCGCCCCATTGCGCCGGGCGAGGTCGGCATATTCGGGCTGCAGTTCCAGCCCGCTGAGCAAAAGCCCCGGCACCCGCGCGCCAAGGCACAAAGCTGCCGCCCCCACCCCGCAGCCCAGATCCAGCACCCGCTGCCCCGCCGCCGCCGGACAAGCCGCCGCCAGCAAAACCGGGTCCGTCGCCGCGCGGTATCCCTTGGACGGTTGCCACAGGTGCAAACGGCCGCACAAAAACGCGTCATGCGTCAGATCGGCGGTCATTCCATCACGCCATTGTCGCGCATCACGATCACCGCGCGCCAATGATCGCGGTCCGCAACCATCAGGCGCCGCGGCAAAATTCCAAGGCCGCCTTCAAGGATGCTTGTGTGGACGTCCAACTCGAAGGTCGCTATACCCTCTCCCTGAAGCAGGGCCTGCGCAAAGGCCATCGTGGCCGGATCTGTCGTCTGGATTAAAAGCTTCATCAGATTATGTATCCGCCAAGCCTCGGTCCTGTCGAGGGGGCAAGCGGGCGGAAGGACTGGGGATGGGTTTGGACGAGGCGCTGCGCAAGCCACAAGACCGCTTGGCCGATCTGCTTGGCGCCGAGATGGCGGCGGTCAATCAGCTGATTCGCGCGCGGATGGCGTCGCGGCATGCCCCGCGCATCCCCGAAGTGACCGCCCATCTGGTCGAAGCGGGCGGCAAGCGACTGCGCCCGATGCTGACGCTCGCCGCCGCACAGATCTGCGGCTATGCGGGACCGTTCCATATTCATCTGGCCGCCACGGTTGAATTTATCCACACCGCCACGCTGCTGCATGACGATGTGGTCGACGAAAGCGCGCGGCGGCGCGGACGGCCCACGGCGAACCTGTTGTGGGACAACAAATCTTCGGTGCTGGTCGGCGATTATCTGTTCGCCCGCAGCTTTCAGCTGATGGTCGAAACCGGTAATCTGCGGGTGCTCGATATCCTGTCCAACGCTTCGGCCACCATTGCCGAGGGCGAGGTTCTGCAACTGACCGCCGCGCAGGATCTGGCGACAGATGAAGCGGTTTATCTGCAGGTGGTGCGCGGCAAAACCGCCGCGCTGTTTTCGGCGGCGACCGAAGCGGGGGCGGTGATCGCCGGCGCGCCCGAGGCGCAGGTGCGCGCGCTGCACATCTATGGCGACGCTTTGGGCATCGCGTTTCAGATGGCCGATGATCTGTTGGATTATGAAGGCACGGCGCAAAGCATCGGCAAGAATACCGGCGACGATTTCCGCGAGCGGAAGATGACCCTGCCGGTGATCAAGGCCGTGGCGCAGGCGGATGCGGGCGAGCGGGCGTTCTGGGTCCGGGTGATTGAGAAGGGCCAGCAGGCCGAAGGCGATCTGGCCGAGGCGATGGCGATCTTGAAAAAGCACGGCGCGCTGGACGCGGCCCGCGCCGATGCGCTCGGCTATGCCGCCAAGGCCCGGGCGGCGCTTGGCGCTTTGCCGGACAGCCCGATGCGGCAATGCCTGTCGGATCTGGCGGACTACGTGGTGGCGCGGATCAGCTGATCGTTTCCGGTGCTGCGCGGGTCTGACCGTCCAGCACGGCGCTGCGCACCCACCAACCCGGATGCGTGCGCAGGATCTGCGCCGCGGCCGCATCGGCGCGGGTTTGGTCCGGATAGATCCCGAAACACGTCGCGCCCGACCCCGACATCCGCGCGAGTGCGCAGTTTTCGGTGGCCGCGATCAGCGTCAGAACCGCGCCAATCACCGGCGCAATCGAAATCGCCGCCGGCTCCAGATCATTGCGCTGCCGGGCCAGCCAATCGGTGAGGGCATAGGCGTCGCTGATGTCATCGGGCAAGGCCGACATTTCCAGATTATTCTTGTTCGTCAGCGCCTTGAATACGGATGGCGTCGGCACCGCCACGCGCGGATTGACCAGAACGACCGCCAAGCGCGCAAGGGTTGGCAAGGGCGCAATCCGCTCACCAATGCCGCGCACGCGGGCGGGGACGGCAGCAAAACACATCGGTACATCGGCGCCGAGGGCAAGCATCCGCGCCGGCATATCAGCGGGTGAAGGGGCCATTGCCCCCTGCTGACCCATCAGCCGCAATATCCCGCGCAGCGTCGCCGCCGCATCGGCCGAGCCGCCCCCGATGCCCGAAGATACCGGCAGATGTTTGTCCAGCGTCAGGCCCAACGGCCCCCTGCTTTTGCCCCAGAACGCCGTCGCGGTTTGTGTCACCAGATTGGGCGCAGCGGGGACGAGCGCGGCCCCTTCGGGCCCCTCAATCGTCAGCCCGCGCGCTTGATCCGTGTCCAGCGTCACCCAGTCCCCGACCGAGGCAAAGCCCACCAGCGTATCCAACAGGTGATAGCCGTCCGCGCGCTGACCGACCACATGCAGCGCGAGGTTGACCTTGGCAGGGGCGAAAACCCGAAGTTTAGGGATCATCCCGAGCGCCGGGGGGGTTCACACCCCCAGGCCCCCCCGTGGGAATATCTGGACCACATTGAAGGGGAAGGCAGATCAGTTCGAGGTCCCATCGGCGGCCTTTTCCTGTTCCAGAACTGCGTCCAGACCCTTTTCCAGCTTGGCCCGGATGCGCGCCGCGTCTTTTTCGGCAGGCTCGAACGATTGGGCGCGGCGCCATTGGAACCGCGCTTCCAACTGGCGGCCATTGACCCAGTAAACATCGCCGAGATGGTCGGTCACCACTGCGTCCACCGGCTCTAGCAGGGAGGCTTTTTCCATCGGGGCGAGGGCATCGGCAAAACGCCCAAGCCGGTAATAGGCCCAGGCGAGGCTGTCGATAATGTAACCCTGATCCGGGGCGGCCTTGACCGCAGCTTCGATCATCGTGACTGCCTCGTCCAGATTCTCGCCCCGGTCGATCCAAGTATACCCCAGATAGTTCAGCACCTGCGGCTGGTTGGGCGCCAGTTCCAGCGCCTTGCGGAACCCCGGCACGGCTTCGTCGAAGCGGTCCAGCCGCTCCAGGCAGACAGCACGGTTGTAGTGCAACGGCCAGGCCCAGGCTGCCCCGTCGGGCGCAAGCGCGATCCCTGCGTCATAGGCGACGAGCGCCTCGGCATAACGTTCCGAGCGGCGCAACATGTCGCCCAGGGCAAGCTGCACCTGCACCAATTGCCCCTGCGTGCCCGCAAGCGCCTGCAAAACCGCAATCGCCCCGTCCTTGTCTCCCGCAGCGTCCAGCGCCCCCGCGCGGCCAATTTCGGCCACGTGATAGGCCGGATCGGTCGGCGGCACCAAGGCATAAACCGCCGCTGCAAGCCCGTTCTGCCCCAGGCCGCTGAGGTGATCGGCGACGATCAGCTTTGTCTCGGTCTGTTCGGGGCGCAAAAACAGCGCAGCCCGCGCGAAGGCCAGCGTCACATCTTCATCCGCCTGATCGCCAATCGCCGAGGCAAAGGTAAACAGCGCCTCCGCGATTCCGTCCTTTGCATTGGTTACCACGTCAAATTCGATTGGCTCGCCCGCTGCAAGGCGGCGGCGCAGATCGTCAAGTTCGGGGTCAAGCGCGCCGCTAAAGCTGGCGTCAAACAGGGCGAGCGCGTCGGCGTTCCGCTCCAGCTGGCTCAGGATCTGCAAATGCGCCAAAATCCCGCGCCGAAAGGTTGAAATGGATGCCGAGGCCGGGCCCGACAAGATCTTGTCCGCCCCTTCCATATCCCCCGCCGATGCAAGTGCGAGCGCTTTTTGATACATGCCAAGGCCCTCAAAGCCTTGAATAGCAATCACTTTATCGAACCGCTCCAGCGCTTCGGTCATGCGCCCCTGCCCCTGCTCGGCCCAACCTGCGATCAGATTGTCCAGCGGCTCGCCGACCGAATTGCGCTGCGTGATAACGTCAAGCACCCCGGTGAAATCCGAACGCGCGGCTTTCACCGTCAAAAGCGCCAGCGCGACGGAATTGTTGCTGGCTTCCGATTTTCGGTACAGGGCCGCCGACACCGCCGCCGCTTCGAAATCGCCCAGCGAGATCTGCGCCATGATCAGACCTTGCAGCAGGCGCGGGTCATTCGGTGCTGATGTCAGCGCCTTGGCATACCATTCCGCCGAGGCCGTGAAATCCTTTTCCGTCTCGGCCAGCCGCGCGGCAAGGTACGAGCCGGCATTGTCGATCACCGTTTCACTCGCCGCTTCTTGCGCCAAAGCGGGCAGGCCGATGGCGATGCCAAGGCTTGCCAAAAGACAAAGACGGCGAAGGAAAAACAGATCAGGGGTCATGCACATGCTCCGGCGGCGGGCTTGAATGCGAACCTAGTCCGCACGCAAGCCAAGAGCAATGGAAGGGGGCGCCGCAAACGGCTGCGGCGGCCCATTTGGGCGACAATTCCGTGTGAACAGCCTACATGTTGGGGTAATTCGGCCCGCCCCCGCCCATCGGCGTGGTCCATGTGATGTTCTGGCTTGGGTCTTTGATGTCGCAGGTCTTGCAATGCACACAGTTTTGAAAGTTGATCTGAAAACGCGGGGCCTTGCCCGCTTCTGCGATCACCTCGTAAACCCCCGCCGGGCAATATCTCTGCGCGGGTTCGCCGTAGTCGGGCAGGTTTACGCCAATCGGCACGCTGGCATCCTTCAGCCGCAGATGGGCGGGCTGCGCTTCGTCGTGGTTGGTGAAGGAATAGGCCACGTTGGTCAGCCGGTCAAAAGACAAAACGCCGTCCGGTTTGGGATAGTCGATCGGGGCGTAATCGGCGGCTTTTCCAGTCGCCGCAGCGTCCGATTTGCCGTGTTTCAGCGTGCCCAGAATGGTCAGGCCAAAGGTGTTGGCCCACATATCCGCGCCGCCCGCAAACAGCGAGGCGACAAGCCCGAACTTTGACCACAAGGGTTTGACATTGCGCACCTTTTTCAGGTCTGCCCCAATCGCGCCGCCGCGCACGTCAGCCTCGTAATCGTGCAGCTCATCCCCCGCGCGGCCCGCCTTGATCGCGGCATGGGCCGCCTCGGCCGCCGCTTTGCCCGACAGCATCGCGTTGTGGTTGCCCTTGATGCGCGGCACGTTCACCAGCCCCGCCGTGCAGCCCAGCAAAGCCACCCCCGGCGCGACCATCTTCGGGATCGACTGCCAGCCGCCTTCGGAGATTGCCCGCGCGCCATAAGCCACCCGTTTGCCACCCTTCAAAAGTTCGGCCACCATTGGGTGATGTTTGAAGCGCTGAAACTCCATATAGGGGTACAGATGCGGGTTTTTATAGTTCAGGTGAACGACGAAGCCGACATAGACCTGATTGTTCTCAAGGTGATAGATAAAGCTGCCGCCGCCCGCATTGCTGCCCAGCGGCCAGCCCATCGTATGCGTGACCGTGCCCAATTTATGCTTGGCCGGGTCTATTTCCCAGATTTCCTTCATGCCAAGCCCGAATTTCTGCGGGTCTTTGCCCTTGGACAAATCGAACCGCGTGATGACCTCTTTGGCCAGCGATCCGCGCACGCCCTCGCTGAGGAAAACATACTTGCCGCGCAGTTCCAGCCCCGGCTCGTAATTGGGGCCCGGCGCGCCATCCGCCCCGATGCCCATCTCGCCCGCAACCACGCCGACCACTTGGCCTTCGGCGCCGTACACCAGCTCTGAACAGGCCATTCCCGGAAATATCTCGACGCCCAGCCCCTCGGCCACCCCCGCCATCCAGCGGCAGACATTGGCCATCGAGACGATGTAATTGCCATGGTTGTTCATCAAAGGCGGCATCGGCCAGTTCGGAATGCGCATTTGCCCCGCCGGCCCGAGGATATAAAAATTGTCATGCGAAACTTCGGTCTTGATCGGCGCATCCATCCCGCGCCAGCCCGGCAACAGCGCGTCCAGTCCCGAAGGGTCCAGCACCGCCCCTGACAAGATATGCGCGCCAACCTCCGAGCCTTTTTCCATCACCACAACGCTCAAGTCAGGGTCCAGCTGCTTCAGCCGGATCGCCGCCGACAGGCCGGACGGCCCTGCACCCACGATGACCACATCGTAATCCATGCTCTCGCGCGTGATGTCCTGCGCCATGACCGGCTTCTCCTTCATTTGCTCTGCCCGTGTTGCCCGAACTGATCCAAAGGGTCAATCGTGACGCAGCATCCTTGCCCGGCATCGCATCACAGGCGCGATTTTCTCGCCCGCCCGCGACCCCGCCCCGCCCATTGCCGACCACGCTGCGCGCTTGTCGGCATTGCCCCTTGCATTTTGGGGGCGGCTGGGGTCTTTTACATCGGTAAGACGTTTCGGGGTCATGGTCCTTAAGGGGCCGTGACCCTATCATTTGCGTGCAGGGACCATGGAAAAAATTCCGATGACGCGGGGCGGGTTTACCGCTTTGGACGAAGAGTTGAAAGTGCTGAAGTCGGTCGAACGCCCGGCGATCATCCGCGCCATCGCGGAGGCGCGGGAGCATGGCGATCTGTCCGAAAACGCCGAATATCATTCGGCCCGCGAAAAACAAAGCTTCATCGAGGGTCGCATCAAAGAGCTTGAGGCCTATCTTTCGCTTGCCGAAGTGATTGATCCGTCGAAGTTTTCCGGCACGATCAAATTCGGTGCGACGGTCAGCATCGTCGATGAAGAAACCGATGAAAAGAAGACCTATCAGATCGTCGGCGAGGTCGAGGCGAACATCGAAAAGGGGCTGCTGAACATGCGCTCGCCTTTGGCGCGCGCGCTGATTGGCAAGGACGAAGGCGACAGCGTCGAGGTCCGCACCCCCGGCGGCACCCGCAGCTATGAGATCCTCTCGATCCGCTATACCTAAGGGCCGACAAGCCATGCAAGACGACAAGGAACCCCCGTTCGACGCTGGCATTTTCGGCCGCACCGGCGCGAAAGACGGCGTGCTGCCGGTTGATCTGGTGGCGGGTCTGCTGTCTGCGGTCTGGATGGTGGCGATTGTTGCCTATTTCTGGACCGGCAGATCGGGCGAAACCTCGTTCGGCATCGTGCTGACGCTGCTTGTGGTTTTCCTGCCGCTCGTGCTGATCTGGACCGCCGCGATCACCCTGCGCTCGGTCCGCGCGCTGCGGCTTGAAGCGCAGCGTTTGCAAGCCTCGGTCGAGGCGATGCGCAGCGCTTATGTCGCCAATCAACAGGGCGCGCAAAGCATCAAACCTTCGATGGAACGCAGGCTTGACGAGATTGCCCAGTCCACCCGGCAGGCCGAAACCACGCTCGCGCGGTTTGTGTCGCGCCGCGATGACCGGCTGACGCAGCCCTCGGCCGACCGCAAAGCGGCCTTTGCGTCCCCCTCGCCCGACCATCTGGCCGAACAGCCCGCCCTTGCCCTCGGCACCCCCGCCGAAGCGCTGCATGTGCCCATTTCCATCGCCGATTTCGTGCGCGCCGTGCAATTTCCCGAGGGCCCCGACGACAAAGAGGGCTTTCGCGCCCTGCGTCTGGCGCTGGAAGACCGCGATATTGCCAAGCTGATCCGCGCCGCGCAGGATGTGCTGACCCTGCTCAGCCAGGAGGGCATTTATATGGATGACCTGCAACCCGACCGCGCCCATCCTGACATCTGGCGCCGCTTTGCCGCCGGAGAGCGCGGCCGCCCGGTGGCCGCACTTGGCGGTATCCGTGACCGCTCTTCGTTGACGTTGACCGCGTCGCGCATGCGTGAAGACGCCATTTTTCGCGACGCCGCGCATCATTTCCTGCGCAGCTTTGACCGCACCTTTGCCGCGTTCGAGCGCAATGCATCCGATTCCGAACTGGCCGATCTGGCCGAAACCCGCACCGCCCGCGCCTTCATGATCATTGGCCGCGCCACCGGAATTTTCGACTAAGCATTCAGCCCAAGGTCTTGACCATCGTGGTCGTGGAAGCAAAGCCAAAAATATACCGCAGCCAGCCGATCGGTTCGGATTTGATCGCCACAAATCCCTTGCGCTCATAAAGCGCCCGCGCCCGCCAATTGGTGTTGATCACATCCAGACGAATGGTTTTGTATCCGCGCGCGGCCCCCTCGTCGCACAAAGCGCTTAGCAGCTGCCCGCCAATGCCCTGCCCGCGCTGCCCCGATTGCACGCAGATCCCGTCAATAAGAAACCGTTCGTTGTCGATTTCGTCCGACAATTGCCGCAGCACCCACTCGCGCCAAAGCGCACCGATCCAGCCATAGGCGCGGCGAAAATCGCCCTCGCTGCCGCCCGCAAAACTGCCCGTGGGCGTTTTATACCCAGCCATGCCCAGAAGCTGCCCCGCATCGTTCAGGGCGACGAAAACATGATCGGCGCGGATCGCGGCGTGCAAAAACGCCAGCGCCTTTCCGTCCGGCCCCATGACCGCGCCAAGCTTGCCGCCAAACGCCTGCCAATACAGCGCTGCCGCCTGCGCGCGCAGCACCTCGGGCAACCCCCGGCTCATGTGCACGCCGCTCATCCGCGCGCCTCGGCCCGCGCGATATCGTCGCGGCTGTTGAGGTTTTCAAAGGCGTCTGCGCCCTCAAAATCCACCCACTCCGCCCGCACCAGCGCCGCAAAATCCCGCAGCCTTGGCACCGCGCCCGAGGTCAAAAACCGCTGTAATTCAGGCGCAAGGCCCACCGGCCACATCCCAAACGCCGGATGCTGCCGCCCGCCCGCTATGGCCAGACGCGGCACAGCGCCGCGCCCCAGATCTTCCGCCAAAGTCAAAGGCAAAAACGGCCCATCCACCGGCACGCACAAAACATGGCCAACGCCCCCGCCGGCCGCCCAGATCATCCCTGCAAGGACCCCCTCCAGCGGCCCAAGGCCCCGGTTCACGATGTCCGCAATCACCGGAAACCCGAATCCGGCGAACCGCGCCGGATCACCGCGCGCGGAAACCGCCAGCCCACCGACCTGCGGCGCCAATCTGGTGATAACATGTGATATCAGCGGCTTGCCGGAAAACGTAACAAGGGCCTTGTCCGCATAGGCCATACGCCGACCCTCGCCCCCGGCAAGGATCACGCCAAAGCAGCCGGGGTCAGATACCGCCCGGTTCCCCATTGACCTGAACCGTCAAAACGCCGCTGTTTTCATCGGCATCGCCGTCGCGGATGATGCGTTCGGTCACGCCGGGCAGCTTGCCGAAATCCTTGGCCAACTGGTTGGGAAACCAACTCCGCCCGATGCTTTCAAAGCCGGGAACCTCGCTCAAAATTCCGGTCATCGTGATCGAACAGGTCGCCTTGCCCGCCGCGCCTTTTTCAATGGCTGCGGCCATGATCAGATCAATCGTTTCCTGACTGACATAAAGCTTCTGCTCCACCACCCGAAAAGTTTCGCGCGCGTGATAGTCGATGTAGTAGCTGACCATCCGGTCGGTCATGCCATAGTGCAGGTCAGAGCGTTCAGGCACGGTCGGGTGATACCAGGTGCCCGCCGGATCATACATCACCCGCTCGCGCCCATCGATCAACAGCCCGCTGTGCGCGCCCTCGTTGCTGCGGTTGTTGACCACGGTAAACAGGGTGATGGACGGCGGCTGACCCGACACAAACCGCGCCGCCTCTATCGCTGAGGCATCCGCGAACTTCGCATCCGCGCCGCAGGCGGCCAGACCAAACAAAACGGTCACAAGCAGACCAAGACGCGCGACGACACGAAACATTTTACGATCTTTCCGGCAGGTTCAGGCGTTGACAAGCGCCATGAAGATCAAAATGCCGATCGAAATGGCAGCGCCCCATGTCGCAAGCCGCATAAAGCCGGCAAACGTCTTTTCCTGAGCCTTCGTATCCATTGAACCGTGCTTGTGCTCTGCCATCGGGCCATTCCTTCGCTGATCGTTTTGCAGCCAATACCCTATTCAACGGGCACTGTCACGGGGGGCAAAGCGCGCAATTGTGCGGTGCCATCACGCCGAGGCGTCGCCCGCGTCGCCGCCCGTCCATCCCGCCGCAAGCTTGAACCCGATCCGGCGCGCGGGCTCGTCCGTGCTGGCCTTGGGCACGGCGCGCAACATCACCGACAGCTGGCTGACATGCTGGATCAGTTGCATTTTCATCCCGAACGCGTCGCGGCCAAAAAAGGTGATCATTTCAGGGTCGAAAAACCCGATCCCTTCGATCTGCAAAATCCCGGCCTCCGATCCGGCAGACCCCATGGCAACCTCGTGATCGGCGTCCAGGTGATGTTCAAAGTTGCGAATATAGGCGATCAGCCGTTCATAAGCGCGCCCTGCCGGGCCTATTTGCTGCGCTTGCTCGTCAAAGGCCGGGCCCACGGCGGAAAGCGGCGTCGCCGGATCGGACAAGTCGGGTTTGGCGGTTGGCAGATGGGCCGCGTCCTGTGCGGCGTTTTCAATGGCCTTGTGGTTCATGTCGCCCCCTTCAGACTGCGCGCCACAGCCAGGCCCCGTCCGGCCCCAGCGAACGCGAAACCTCGCCCCTGCGCAACAAATAATTCAGATGCGCCACCGCCTCAACCAGCGCCAGATCAAACGCCCGCTCGTCGATCTCGCGCTTGAACAGCGGCGCAAAACATTCGGCCGCACGGTGCGGGCGGGCAAGATGCGCCCGAAGCCGCCCCAGCGCACCGTGGTGATTCTCGGCCATCTGATGCAGCCGCAGTGGCAGGCCGGTAAAGGGCAACTTGTGGCCCGGCAGCACCAGATGATCCGCCCGCGCCAACGGCACAAAACAGGAGGTGGACGCAAGCCATTCGGCCAGCGGATCCGCCTCCGGCTCGGTCGGATAGACCCCGATATTGGCCGAAATGGACGGCAAAAGCTGATCCCCGCCAAGGATCAGCGCGTCGTCCTCGCTCCACAACGTGGCATGTTCGGGCGCATGGCCATCGCCGCAGCGCACCCGCCAGCGCCGCCCGGCAAGCGTCAGGATGTCGCCCTCGGCGATGCGGGTAAATCCCGGCGCCATCGGCGCCACCACATCGGAAAAGTTGAACGGCCGCATCGCCGCCTTTGCCGCCACCATCGCCTCCGGAACCCCGGCACGACGGTAAAACGTCAGCGCAGCTTCCGTCGGCGTTTCCTGCACATCCAAAATCAGCATCCGCGCGAAAAGCCAGGCCGTGCGCGTGCTGATCACCTCTGCGCCCTGCGCCTGAAACCAGCCGACCAGCCCGGTGTGATCGGGATGATGATGCGTCATCAGCACCCGCGCCACGGGCCTGCCCGCCAAAGGCCCAGCCAAAAGCCGGTCCCAAATCCCGCGCGTCTTGGCCGAATTCATCCCCGTGTCGATCAATGTCCAGCCATCGGCGTCCTGCAGCGCATAGACATTGACATGGTCCAGCGCCATCGGCAGCGGCAGGCGCATCCACAAAACGCCGGGGGCAACTTCGCGCGCCTCGCCCTCGGGCGGTGGCTCGGCCCATGGATAATCGATGACGCCGCTCACAGGCCCAAAGCCTCGGGCGTCAGATCGTAAAGACTGTCGGCGCCTTCGCGCAACTGGGACAAAAGCGGCGCATAATCCGGCATCAGCCGCCGGATCGCCACCCGTGCCAGCGGCAAGCGTTCCGGGTCCGCAAGCGCCGCTTTCAGATGAAAATGCCCGCACAGCACCAGCGCAAAGGCGCGCTGAAAGGGCACAGCGCCCGCGAACCGGTCGTTCATCTCCATCGCTGAAAGCCGCTCGGTGGCTTCGCGCAGCGCCTCCGCCGCGTTCCACACCTCGCGCGACAAATCCGGCATCTCGGCCCGCGCCTGCTCGGCCTCGGCCTGCATCTCGTCGATCAACCGAAACGCCGCCTCGCCGCCGTCCATCATCTTTCGCCCGACAAGGTCCATCGCCTGAATGCCATTGGTGCCTTCGTAAATCGTGGTCACGCGCACATCGCGGCTGAACTGCGCCGCGCCCGTCTCTTCGATAAAGCCCATGCCGCCATGCACCTGCACGCCCAGATGCGCCACCTCGCAGCCGGTATCGGTGCCAAAGGATTTGGCGATCGGGGTCAGCAGCGCCGCCCGCGCCGCCCAAGGCCCCTCGCCCGTCGCCCGCGCCATATCCGCCGCCACCGCGCTGGCAAGCGCAATCGCCCGCGCGGCAAAAACCTGCGCCTTCATCAAGGCCAGCATCCGGCGCACATCCGCATGTTCGATGATCGCGCCGCTGCCGCCCGCCACCGGTGTCTTGCCCTGCCCGCGCGCGCCTGCATAGCTGAGCGCCTGTTGAAACGCCGCCTCGGCCACCGAAATACCCTGCACCCCCACGCCCAGCCGCGCATTGTTCATCATGGTGAACATCGCCGCCATGCCCTTGTGCGCCGCGCCGACCAGCCACCCCGTGGCCCCGTCATATTGCATCACCGCTGTGGGAGAGCCGTGCAGACCCAGTTTATGCTCCAGACTGACGACCTTCAGGGCGTTACGCGCGCCCAGCGTGCCGTCCGGCCCCGGCAGGATCTTGGGCACCATGAACAGGCTGATGCCCTTGGTCCCGCCGCCGCCACCGGGCAGGCGCGCCAGAACCAGATGACAGACGTTTTCCGAAAAATCGTTGTCGGCCCATGAGATATAGATTTTCTGTCCGCTGATCGCAAAGGTGCCGTCGCCGTTGTCCGCCGCCTTGGTGCGCAGCGCGCCCACATCGCTGCCCGCTTGCGGTTCGGTCAGGTTCATCGTGCCGCACCATGCGCCGCTGATCAGCTTTGGAATGTACAGCGCCTTGATCGCATCGCTGGCGTGATGTTCCAGCGCCTCGATCTGACCTTGGGTCATCAAGGGGTTCAGTTGCAGCGCCAGACAGGCCGAGCCCATCATTTCATTCACACAACAGGTCAGCGTGATCGGCAAACCCATCCCGCCATGGTCCGGACTGGCCGACATGCCAACCCAGCCGCCGGTCGCAATCGCCAGGTACCCCTCGGCAAACCCCGGCGAGGTGCGCACCGCGCCGTTTTCCAGCCGCGCAGGATGCTTGTCGCCCGCCCGGTTCAAGGGCGCGAGCACGCCCTCGCTCAGCCGCGCCGCCTCGGTCAGAATCGCCTCGACCATATCGGGGCCCGCGTCGGCAAAAAGCGGCGTCGCTGCGACGGCGCTAAATCCGACAACCCTGTCCAGCAAAAAGCGGTAATCGGCAAGCGGCGCGCGGTAGGGCATCTTAATCCTCGGCTTGGCAAAGGGACCAATGGCAGATATGCGCCATCAAGGCCCGTGATCGCCGTTCACGGTTATCCATGGGCCACGCATCTTCAACAGCAACGCTGCGTCAAATGAACCTGATCACCCAAACCCTGCCACCCAATTCCGCGGGCCTGCTGCGCGCCGCCCAAATTCTGCACGGCGGCGGTCTGGTGGCCTTTCCGACCGAGACGGTTTATGGCCTTGGCGCGGATGCCACAAACGATCATGCCGTCGCGCGCATTTTCGGCGCAAAGAACCGCCCGCGCTTTAACCCCTTGATCGTGCATGTCCCGGATCTGGACATGGCCCGCCGCTTTGCCCGGTTCGATGAGCGGGCCTTGCGCATTGCCGAACGATTCTGGCCCGGCCCGCTGACCATGGTGCTGCCACTTCTTCCCGCGTCCCGCCTGTCGCCCCTCGTCACTGCCGATCTTCCCTCGGTCGCGATCCGCCTGCCCGCCCATCCGCTCGCGCTTGCATTGCTGCGGCACTACGGCGGCCCGCTCGCCGCGCCCTCCGCCAATCCATCTGGCCGCATCTCGCCCACAAGGGCCGAGCATGTGCTGCAAGGACTGACAGGCCGGATCGACGCGCTGCTGGACGGCGGGCCCTGCCCCGTTGGTCTGGAAAGCACGATCATCGGGCTGACCGACGATTGCCCCACCCTGCTGCGCCCCGGCGGCATCACGGCTGAGGCGATCGAAGCCATCCTTGGCCCCTTGGCCATCCCCGCCGACGGGGCAAAACCCACCGCCCCCGGCCAACTTGCCAGCCATTATGCCCCCGCCGCCCGCCTGCGCCTGAACGCGGCTGTGCCCGAAGGGACCGAGATTATGATCGGCTTTGGCGATGTTCCGGGCAGCCTAAGCCTGTCGCCAAACGGGGATCTGATCGAGGCCGCCGCCGCCCTTTTTCACCTTCTGCGCGCCGCCGATGAACTGGCCGGCCCCACGGGTGCCATCGCCGTCGCCCCCATCCCCGAAACCGGGCTTGGCCGCGCGATCAACGACCGCTTGCGCCGCGCCGCCGCGCCCCGTCCGTAAGGGGCCGCGCCGCAGGGATATTTCCCCTTAGAAAATCATCCGCAATGATGTAACGCTGTTTCCGACCCGAGGACAATGCGGGCAAACTGCCGTGTAAAAGGCATCAAACGGGAAAAAGGGACACGTCATGATTCAAGAATTCAAAGCCTTCCTCATGAAGGGCAATGTGATGGACCTCGCGGTCGGTATCATCATCGGCGCCGCTTTCACTGCCATCGTCAACAGCCTGGTCGGCGATCTGATCAACCCGATCATCGGCCTGATCCTCGGCGGCATCAACTTCTCGGACATGTTCTTTGACCTGTCGGGCACCGCCCCCGCCTCGCTTGCCGCCGCCAAGGAATCGGGCGCGGCTGTCTTCGCTTACGGCGCCTTCATCACCGCTTTGATCAATTTCTTGATCATTGGCTGGGTGGTGTTCATGCTGGTCAAACTCATGAACCGCATCATGCCGAAACAGGCCGAAGCGCCTGCGGCTCCTGCTGGCCCGTCCGAAGTTGACCTGCTCAAGGACATCCTGGTCGCGCTGAAAAAATAACCACAGCCACCTCAGATCAAAAGCCCCCCGGATCCGCTCCGGGGGGCTTTTTTATTCAACTCATGGCCAAACAAAACGGGCGGCCCGAAGACCGCCCTGATTTTTCGCAGAAAAATCGTCCTGTTTACATCGCGAGCGCCTGCGCGCCCGTGATCGTCGGCAGTCCCAGCGCCACGCCCACCGCCGCATAGGTCAGCTTGCCCGCATGCACGTTCAACCCCGCCAGCAGATGCTTGTCGTCCGCGCAGGCCTGCTTCCAGCCCTTGTTCGCCAATGCCATCATAAAAGGCATGGTCGCATTGCCCAGGGCCAGCGTTGATGTCCGCGCCACCGCGCCCGGCATGTTCGCCACGCAGTAATGCATGATCCCGTCCACCTCATAAATCGGGTCCTGATGGGTGGTCGCGCGGCTGGTCTCAAAGCATCCGCCCTGATCAATCGCCACATCGACCAGCGCCGCCCCCGGCTTCAACTCGGCCAGTTGTTTGCGCGAGATCAGCTTGGGCGCCGCCGCCCCCGGAATCAAAACCGCCCCGATGATCAGATCGGCCTCGCGCGCCAGCGCCATGGTGTTCGCCGCGCTTGCATAGGCATTCTTGAAATTGCCGCCAAACACATCGTCCAGATACCGCAGACGGTTGACCGAGCGGTCCAACACGGTCACATCCGCGCCCATCCCCGCCGCGATCTTGGCCGCATGCGTTCCCACTACGCCGCCGCCGATGACCAGAACCTTGCCCGGCAACACCCCCGGCACCCCGCCCAGCAAAACCCCGCGCCCGCCATTGGCCTTTTGCAGCGTCCACGCGCCCACCTGCGGCGCAAGTCGCCCCGCAACCTCTGACATCGGCGCCAGCAGCGGCAGCCCGCCGCGATCATCCGTCACGGTTTCATAGGCAATGCAGGTCGCACCGCTGGCCAGCAAATCAGCCGTCTGCTCCGGATCGGGCGCAAGGTGCAGATAGGTGAACAAGATCTGCCCCGGCCGCAAACGCTTGCGCTCCACCGACTGAGGTTCCTTGACCTTCACGATCATGTCCGCCGCCGCAAAGACCTCCTCCGCAGTGCCGATGATCTTTGCCCCCGCCGCCACATAATCGGCATCGGTGAACCCCGCGCCATTGCCCGCCATCGTCTCGATCAGCACATGATGGCCCGCATTGACCGCTTCGCGCGCCGCATCGGGGGTCATGCCGACCCGGAATTCCTGCGGTTTAATCTCTTTGGGGCATCCGATTTTCATGGCTCTCTCCTGGAACAAGTGTTGGCGGGTTTTGCAGATCAGTCTGATCTTTCTTGAGCGCAGATGTTTTGAAATTTCTCTGGCAGAATGGTCCGAAATCGGTTAATTCTTCGAAGAAGTTCCTCTTTGTTCGAAGAATTCCTCATGCTTTCCGAACTCGACGCAACCGACCGCCGCATCCTGAACGTCCTGCAAAAGGACGGGCGCATCACCAATGCCCAATTGTCCGAGCGGGTAAACCTGTCGCCCTCAGCCTGCCACCGCCGGGTGGAACGGCTGGAATCCGACGGTTTCATCGCCGCTTATGTCGCCCTGCTCGATGCCCGCCGCCTTGGACGCCCGACCACGGTTTTCGTTGAAATTACCCTGCAAGGTCAGGCCGATGACCTGCTGGACACCTTCGAGCGCGAGGTCGCGCGCATCCCCGATATCCTTGAATGTCACCTGATGGCCGGAACGGCTGATTACCTGCTGAAAATCATGGCCGAAGACACCGAAGATTTCGCCCGCATCCACCGCCAACACCTGTCCCGCTTGCCCGGCGTGCGGCAAATGCAATCGTCCTTTGCCCTGCGCACCGTGGTGAAAACCACCGCGCTTTCGGTCTGACTGTCACCGGACTGTTACAAAAGAGCGTTAACCCGCGAAACAGTCATGGAAGGACCGCCGATGCCCGAACCCTTCAACATCCTGATCCTGTGCACTGGAAATTCCGCCCGCTCCATTCTTGCCGAGGCGGCGTTCAATCTTTTGGGTCAGGGCCGCGTGCGCGCCTACTCCGCCGGATCGCGGCCCACGGGTGCGCCCAACCCCTTTGCCATCGCGCTTTTGAAAAACAAGGGCATCGACACCGGATTCGCCCGGTCCAAATCCTGGGATGAATTTGCGTTGCCGGAGGCCCCGCAGATGGATTTTGTCTTTACCGTTTGCGATTCGGCGGCAGCCGAGGAATGTCCCTTTTGGCCGGGCGCACCGATGTCAGCGCATTGGGGCCTGCCGGACCCTGCCGCCGCCACCGGCACCGCGGCGCAAAAGGCCCTGGCCTTTGCGCAATGCTGGGCCGCGCTGGAGCGGCGGATCGGGGCGTTCCTTGCACTGCCCTTGGCATCGCTGGACAGCATCAGCCTGCGCGCCCGGCTGAAATCCATTGGGCAGGGTCAGGTTTGACCCTGCAATCCCCCGCAAAGGCCCTGATGGCCGAGGCCTTGGGCACAGCCCTGCTGGTGGCCGCTGTCGTCGGGTCGGGCATCATGGCGGATGCGTTGACCGGCGACACCGCGCTGGCTTTGCTGGCGAACACCGCCGCCACGGCGGCCGCGCTGGTGGTGCTGATCACCATTTTCGCACCCATTTCCGGCGCCCATTTCAACCCCGTTGTCACCTTGGTCATGGCGCTGCGGCGCGACATGACCGCTGGTTTGGCGCTGGCCTATGTCGGCGCGCAGGTGCTGGGCGGGGTTTGCGGTACGATTTTGGCGCATGGCATGTTCGATCTGCCGCTGATCCAGACGGCGACCACCCTGCGCACCGGGGGGGCGCAATGGCTGGCAGAAGGCGTGGCGAGTTTCGGGCTGATCCTGACCATCCTTGGCACTCTGCGCGCGGGTGGGGCGGTGGCATCAACGGTCGCCGCCTATATCGCTGCGGCCTATTGGTTCACGGCCTCAACCAGTTTTGCCAATCCCGCCGTGACCTTGGCGCGCACGCTGAGCGATACCTTCTCAGGCATCCGACCGCAGGACGCACCGGGCTTTATCGCGGCGCAGATTGCGGGGGCGCTGATCGCGATGGCGCTTGGCAACTGGGTGTTCGCCAAGGATTAACCCGTCGGAGCGGCCCTTTCCTCTGCCGGGCGCGCGGTCTCGACCCAACCCCGCTCGCTCAGCGCATAAACCCCCCGGCCAACCCGCTGAAACCAGCCGTAATGATCGTCGCGCATCAGCGTGCCCGCCCGCGCCACCTCCGCCGCCTTGGCCACCTCTGCCGCCTTCATCTTCCCGCCTGCAAGCACCGCCGCACAGCGCAGCGCGTCCTGGCGATAGGCCGTCATCCGTTTTACCCCGACCGAGCCGCCAACATTCGGATCGCCCACCCGCTTGTGAAACTCCTTCAGCAGCGCCCCCGCCCGCCGCGTGTTCTTGCGCGGGGCGTAAGGCAAAGGGTCCAGATGCGCCTCCACCTCCGCGCCCTTCACCGCCAAAAGCCCC
Source organism: Paracoccaceae bacterium (assembly GCA_031385445.1). Taxonomy (GTDB): domain Bacteria; phylum Pseudomonadota; class Alphaproteobacteria; order Rhodobacterales; family Rhodobacteraceae; genus CAIYZT01. Next base: position 21,298 of record JANNBM010000057.1, read on the forward strand.
AGCCCCAGACGGCGGCAAAGCGCGATGATATCGCGGTAGCGCAGCTTCCAACCCTTGGCGCCTGACACCGGAACCGCCAGATAGACATCGTCAAACATCGCCTGCCGCGCCACGCCCTGCATCACGAGCGCCAGCGAAAACGTCAGCTTCATCTCGACCACAACCGCAGGCTCGTCTCCGCGCAAGGCCATCACATCGCAGGCCCCGATCTCGGCCTTCACGGCATATCCCTGCGCCTCCAAAAAGGCCTTGATCGCCGGATAAAGATCGGATTCCTTCATGTGACCAGTCCCAAAAGCCCCAGCCCCACCTTGGCCCGAACCGCGCACGCCCGAAACCCCCCTAAATGCCCGATTTGGCAGCTGCACGCCGGAAGTTGCCGTTCCGCCCGTAGCGCGCAGGCCGCTGGTGGGCCTGAAGACCGGGATGAACACCTGTCAAAATATGATCTGGCCGCGCCAGGCTGGCGGCAAAAGTTGATCCGGCTTGGATGTCCGCACGCCTACGCCGATTTTCTGGCCGCCCGCACGATGCCCACTGGCCCGGTGCTCGATGTCGGCTCCGGCGATGGCACCTTTGCGCGGTCGTGGGTTCAAGCCACTGGCAGCGCCGATCTGACCTTGCTGGACCCCTCGGCCAGAAGGCTCGCGCAGGCACAGGCGCAGTTTCTTGGTCAGGGCCTGACGCCCTAACTGGCCAAAAGCACCTTGCAAACCTTCCGCCGCGATTGCCGCTTTCCCGCCGTTCTGGCGGCCCATGTGGTGGAACATTTCACCGATCCGGCCGAGGCTTTGCGGCTTTTGTCAGCGTGCCTGTCCCCCGCTGGCCGCCTTTACCTCGTCGACTTGCGGCCGCATTGGTGCAACTGGCTGATCTGGATCAGATTTCGCCATCGCTGGTTCAGCCCGCAAACTCTGCGGCGCTTCCGGATCATGCGGGCGCTCGAAACCCTCGCCACCACCAACGCACCGATCACCCAGAGCGACCTGTCGGTCGGCTACGGGTCCCTGTCCGGGTTTAACGCCGCGTTTCGCGCGCAAATGGGCATGCCCCCCCCACCGAAATACCGGGCAGGTTTCGCGGGCTGACGCGGGGGGGGGGGGCCAAGGCAGGATCTGATCTTGCGTTTCAAAATCCCGCCCTTATAGTGAACCATATGGTTCATCATTCTGACATCCCCCTCGACACCTCTTTCGCCGCCCTCGGCGATGCCACAAGGCGCGGCGTTCTGGAGCTGCTGGGGCGCTGCGATGCCTCGATCACCGATCTGGCCGGCCAATTCCAGATGACCCTGACCGGCATGAAAAAACACATCGGCATTCTGGAAAAAGCCGGTTTTGTCACCACGCAGAAAACCGGCCGCGTGCGGACCTGCAGGCTTGGCGCGCGCCAGATGGCGGACGAGGCCGCATGGATCGCGCGCTATGCCGCCGCGTGGGAGGCCCGCTTTGACGCGCTTGACCACGTGGTCGAAACTTTGAAATCACAGGAGAAAACCGATGAACAACGCCGCTGACAAATCGCCCGCCACGATGGCGCGCACCTCTGATACGGAAACCACCCTGCGCCGCAGCTTCGACGCCCCGGCGCGTCTTTTGTATGCGGCATGGACAAAGCCGGACCTGTTTGCCGAGTGGTGGGTGCCCAAATCGTTTGGCATGACCCTGCTGTCCTGCGACATGGATGTGCGCACCGGCGGCACCTACCGCCTGGTTTTTCAACATCCCGCATTTGATCAGCCCATGGCTTTTTTCGGCAGCTATACCGACGTGATCCCCAACGCCCGCATCGTGTGGAGCAATGAAGAAAGCGATGAAGGCGCCATCACCACGGTGACTTTTGCCGAAAAAGACGACAAAACCACGGTAACGGTGCACGACCTTTACCCCACCAAAACCGCCCTTGACGCACAGATCGCTTCGGGCGCGACCGGCGGCATGGACGAGACGATGAGACAGTTGGACCAGTTCCTTTTGACGATGACCGCCCCATGACCCCCCTGCTGATCGCAATGACCGGCAAGGCAAGCGCGGCCAAAGCGGCCGTCGGCGACAGGCCCGTCTTCGCCTATATCGCCAGCCTGCCGCAGCCGCAGCGCGCCGTCGCCGAGGCTGTCGATGCCCTCGCCGCCAAAACTGTCCCCGATCTGCAACGCGCGGTGAAATGGGGGATGGCGTACTATGGCACCGGCGGGGGCTGGTGCTTTTCCTCCGGGGCATTCGTGGGCCATGTGAAGCTGATGTTCATCAAGGGAAACGAGATGACCCCGCAGCCGCCCGTCACCCCAATCGGAATGGGCAGGGCCACAAGGGGCGTGGAACTGGCGTCCCTCGCCGACCTTGACGAGGCCCAACTCGCCACATGGATGGCGGCGGCCGCCGCGATGCCGTTCTTTGGCGGCAAAAAGCAATCGCGCTAGCGCCCCCGTTCAAAGAAAAACCCCCGACCACAAGGGCGGGGGTTGATCGGCGGGGATCGCTCCCCCAGTGTCGCTAACGGTTTTGGAAGCTCAAGGCGCTTTCAGCAAGCTGAAAGGTCCTAAAGGCCGCCTTCGCGCTGCAGCTTTTTCCGGGCGAGTTTCCTCGCACGGCGAACGGCTTCGGCGGATTCGCGAGCTTTCTTGACGGAGGGCTTCTCGAAATGCTGCTTAAGCTTCATTTCGCGGAACACGCCTTCGCGCTGGAGCTTTTTCTTGAGGGCCCGAAGGGCTTGCTCAACGTTATTGTCGCGGACGCTGACCTGCATGTGGTTTTCACCACCTCTCTAAGTTAAAGTTGCACAAATTGTGCAGGCGTGCGGGCCTTACCAAACGGGGGGCCGCTTGTCTATTGCAGAAGGGGTGCGCGCGATGCAAACGGACGAAAACACCATG
>JANNBM010000064.1:0-33106 GCA_031385445.1 Paracoccaceae bacterium
TGCAGGCCGAATCCCTCGGCGATGTGTTTGATTTCATGCCCGGATATGAAACCTTCTGGGCCTATATCCCGCATTTCGTACACTCGCCTTTCTACGTTTATGCCTACGCCTTTGGCGACGGTTTGGTAAACGCGCTCTATGCGGCCTATGCGGGCGGGCTGCCGGGCTTTGAGGGGAAATACTTCGACATGCTCAAAGCGGGCGGGTCAAAGCACCACAAAGAGCTGCTCGCGCCGTTCGGACTGGACGCGTCGGACCCGAAATTCTGGGACAAGGGCCTGTCGATGATCGCCGGATTTATCGACGAACTGGAGGCTTTGGAAGCCTGAGAGCGGTCAAAGGCGTCCCGACCCCCGGGACGCCTGATGCCTTTCAGGAATGCGGTGACCACGGCCAGGGCTTTTCCTCAGTCTGCGCAGTTTGGAACCGGGCCGCTTTGGCCTGCCAATCGCCCATGGTCTTGCCAAAACTGGCGATCTGCGGGTTTGGCACGCCTTTTCCGGTCAACATGACGATGAATTGCACCAGCGTCATCACATGCAACGCGGTTTGCGCCAGACCGTAAAGGACGGCGATGGCCAGCATGAACAGACCGCGCATCCAGACGGCCTTGGTGGCAGGATGGGTGGAACGCGGCGCGTCCGGCTCGGCCTGCACGCGCGGGCCGGGGTCGATTGCGGGATCTTGGGCGGTATCGGACATGGGATGGTCCTCCTTCCCCGCCGATATAGGCACGCCGGGCCCCGGTTTAAGACCGCCCGCCCCGCATTGCGCCAAATTCCGCCGACGTCAGATGCGGATATCGGACGCCACACCGTAAGCGCGGTCCATCATCACCTGCGTTCCGCGCACAAATTCCAGCGGGCACGGATATGCGGTGCCCTCGCGCAGGCTGCGACCAAAGGCTTCGACCTGTAGAACATATTGATTTGCGGTCGGAAAACGCTCGGTGCGCACGGTCATCGCGGGTTTGTGCAGCTCAATCTCGGCGACGTCGAACACATTGGCATTGAACGGCGCGCTGGCCAGCCGGATCATCCCCTTGTCGCCCTGAAAGGTGATTTCCTGACGGTTCGGCAGGCGCATTCCGGTGATCGACGAATATGTGAACCGCGTTTTGCCCACTTCCATCACGGCGGTCACATGCGCCCAGCTGTCAATCTTGTTGTCGCGAATCATGCGGGCCTGCAGCTCCACAGGCTCGGCTCCGGTGACAAACCGCATCGAGCCAAAGGTATAAACCCCAATATCGCGCAGCGATCCGCCGCCGGTTTCGGGCTTGTTGCGGATGTTGTCTTTCGCTTCGGTGATATCAAACGAAAACACGGTATCGACATGGCGCAGCGTGCCAATCTCGCCCGCCTGCACCCATTCGCGGGCGCGCTGCCACTGTGGATGGTGCACGATCATGTAGGCTTCGGCGACCAAAAGACCCGAGGCATCGCGCGCGTGGACGATCTGTTCTATCTCGCGCGCATGCAGCGCAATCGGCTTTTCGCACAAAACATGCTTGCCCGCTGCGATGGCCTTCAGCGTCCAAACCACATGCAGGTGGTTCGGAAGCGGAATATAGACCGCCTCAACCTCTGGATCGGCCAAAAGCGCGTCATAGCTGGAGTGAATTTTCAGGTCGGGGCAAAAGTCGGCAAAAGCGGTTGCCTTGTCCGGGCTGGAGGTGGCGAGCGCGTAAAGCTGTGCGCCTTTGGCCGCGTGAATGGCGGGCGCCATGTGCTGAAGCGCAAAGTTGGCCGCCCCAAGCACGCCCCATTTGACCGGTTTCATGGATGTTCTCCCCCCCAGATTTGTCAGATTTAACACCTGCCTGCCCGCCCCCCGAAGATCAATCTTTTGCTGGGCAACAGGGAAGGCTGCCCCCAACTAAAGGGCGCGCCGTTACTCAGACGCCACTGTTGGCGCGGGCTCTGCGGCTTTTCGCCGGGCCACAGGAATCGAGCCAAGATAGAGCATGTTGAAGATGAACAGGGTCGACCACGGGAAAAACACCAAAGAGGCGAAAACCCCGGCCAGCAGGATCAACCCCGGCTTTTTCCACGCGCGCGGGATGCGCATTTTCAGCGAGAAGCTGGGGATGCGGCTGATCATCAGCCCGCCGCAAATGACCAGCCAAAGCGCGGTCAACAGGCCGGGCGGGGTCAGGGCGGGAAAAGCGTTGGACAAAATGATCGGCGTCAGCGCCAAAAGCGCCCCGGCGGGCGAGGGAACGCCGGTGAAAAACCGCGGATCATGCGTTGCGCCCGATTTTTGCCCGACGTTGAACCGGGCAAGTCGCAGCGCGGCGCACAGCACATAAAACAGCGCCGCCGACCAGCCCAGAACCGGCACCTCCATCAAGGACCAGACCCCCAGGATAAACGCCGGGGCCACGCCAAAATTCACCAGGTCGGCGAGCGAATCCAGTTCGGCGCCGATCGGGCTTTCGCTGCCCATCGCGCGTGCGATACGCCCGTCGAGCCCGTCAAGAATCGCCGCGAGCAGGATCAAAAGCATCGCCAGATCCAGATTGCCCGCATAGGCCATCCGCAGCGCCGTGACGCCGGCGGCGATCGCGCCAAGCGTCATCGCATTGGGCAAAAACTGAACAAGGGCAATCTCGCGCCGGGGTTCGGGCATGATTTACTCGCGCCGCGAGGTGGCTGCGGGCGCGCCGCTCGCCAGATCGGCGATGATCGATTCGCCGCCAACCATGGACTGGCCCAAGGTCACCAACGGCGCGACGCCCGGCGGCAAATAGATATCAAGCCGCGAGCCAAAGCGGATCAAACCAAAACGCTCGCCCCCGCGCAGGGCAGCGCCGGGTTTGACCCAGCAAACAATACGCCGCGCCACAAGGCCCGCGATTTGCACCACAGCGATCTGCCGGCCATCGGCCAGATCGAACCGCACCGCGTTACGCTCATTCTCGTCGCTGGCCTTGTCCAGGCTGGCCGACAGAAACGCGCCCGGATGATAGGCGACGGCGCCCACGGTGGCGCGGGTTACGGCGCGGTTGATATGGCAATTGAACACCGACATGAACACCGAAACCCGCCACAATGGCGCGGGATCCATGCCAAGGCCGACCGGCGGCGGAACCAGTTCGATCAGGGATACAACGCCGTCAGCGGGCGACAGTACAAGGCTTTCGCCCGTAGGAACCGAGCGGACCGGATCACGGAAAAAGTAATAGCACCAGATGGTTAATCCAGAACCGATCCAACCAAGCGGCGCCCATATCAGAAACAGAACCAGCGTGATCGCGGCAAAGATCGCGACAAATTTGCGCCCCTCCGGGTGCATGGGCGGCAAGAAGCTGTCTTTCAGGTCCATTGCCATGTCGCGCGCGCTCCTAAGATTGCCAGATGCATGTCTGTATCCGCCCTTCAGGGGCGGGGCAAGGCCGCAGCGTTTGCGGCCTGCCGCGTCAGGCGGGCATCAACATGCCTTTGCCCTTGGCCAATTCGTGCATTCGCGCCTGCAGCTTTTCAAAGGCCCGCACTTCGATCTGGCGAATCCGCTCACGGCTGACGCCATAGCTTTCCGACAGCTGTTCCAGCGTCACCGGATCCTCGGCCAAGCGGCGCTTGGACAAAACATCGCGCTCCCGCTCGTTCAGGGCCGACATGGCCTGCGTCAGCAGGGCAATGCGCGCATCGTATTCGTTCTTTTCGGCATAATCCCCGGCCTGATCGCTGTCTTCGTCTTCCAGCCAGTCCTGCCACTGCGTCGTGCTGTCGCCGTCGCTGCCGACGGTCACATTCAGGCTGGCGTCCGAGCCTGCAAGGCGCCGGTTCATCGAAATGACCTCCTCCTCCGACACCGACAGATCATGCGCGATCTTGGTCACGTTTTCGGGCCGCAAATCGCCCTCTTCCAGCGCGCCGACCTTGGCCTTCGCTTTGCGCAGGTTGAAAAACAGCTTTTTCTGCGCCGAGGTCGTGCCCAGCTTCACCAAAGACCAGGACCGCAGGATATATTCCTGGATCGAGGCGCGGATCCACCACATCGCATAGGTCGCAAGGCGGAAGCCCTTTTCAGGGTCGAACCGCTTGACCGCCTGCATCAGGCCAACATTCGCCTCGGACATCACTTCGGCCTGCGGCAAACCGTAACCGCGATAGCCCATGGCGATTTTCGCGGCCAGCCGCAGATGGCTGGTCACCAGCCGGTGCGCGGCTTTTGGGTCTTCGTGATCGACCCAGGCCTTGGCAAGCATGTATTCTTCTTCCGGCTCCAGCATCGGAAACTTGCGGATTTCCTGCATATACCGGTTCATTCCCTGCTCGGGGGACGGGGCGGGCAGATTGGCGTAGGTGCTCATAACAGACGCTCCCATATGGGCCGGGTCCGATTGCGGCCCCCGGCTTGGATGAATTTAGGCAGTGGTGCCCGGCGGTTCAAGGGTAGCGTGGCACCAAGCTGTTAACGTCAAGTTAAGCTTGTTCTGCGCGATGTGAAGGATCATTACATCCGCATCACGCCGATGTCATCGCGGCTGAACACTGCGGTTTCGCATGGCCTCAGGGGCGCCGCGCCGCGCCAAGGGCCGCGAGCAGATCGGCCATATCCGGCGGCAAGGGCGAGGTGAAGGACAGCTGCTGCCCGGTCAGCGGATGTTCAAACCCAAGGCTGGCGGCATGCAGCGCCTGACGGGGGAAAAGATTGGCCACCTCTGCCGCCGCGCCAAACACCTTTTCCGGCAACCGCCGTTTGCCGCCATAGGTCTGATCCCCGATCAGCCCGTGCCCGCCATAAGACAGATGCGCGCGGATCTGGTGGGTGCGCCCGGTTTCCAGCCAGCATTCGACCAGCGCTGCGGAATTTTGAAACTCTTCAACCACATGCGCGCGGGTGATGGCGTGGCGGCCCTGATCCCAGACCACGGCCTGCCGTTGCCGGTCCGTCTTGTGCCGCGCCAGATGCGTTGCGATGCGCAGAATGCCGCCGGCCTCGAACGTGACGCCGCGCAGGCCGCGCAGGCGCGGATCATAGGCCGAGGGCACGCCGTTCACGACGGCCAGATAGTGCCGGTTCACGCTATGCGCTTCGAACTGGGCGGCAAGGCCGTGATGGGCGCGGTCGGATTTTGCGACCACCAGAAGGCCCGTGGTGTCTTTGTCGATGCGGTGCACGATGCCGGGGCGTCGCTCTCCGCCAATCCCGGACAGGGTGTCGCCGCAATGATGCAAAAGCGCGTTGACAAGCGTGCCCGAGGGCGAGCCGGGGGCGGGATGCACGACCATCCCCGCCGGTTTGTCGATCACGATCAGATCGCCGTCTTCCCAGATCACGGTCAGCGGAATGTTTTCGGGCATGGTTTCAACGGTTACAGCCGGGGCAAGGCGCAGCGCATAAACCTCGCCCGGACGCACCTTGGCCTTGGGGTCAACCACCGCCACGCCGGCCAAAAGCACATCGCCCTCGGCAATCATTTTCATCAACCGGGTGCGTGACAGGGCAGCATCCTCTGGCACGGCGGCCGCAAGCGCTTTATCAAGGCGCTCGGGCGGGGTATCGCCCACGCAGACCTGCAAAAAGCCGGCGTCCTCTTCGTCGTCGCTGTCGGAAAGGAAAGCCATGTCTGATCCTGAACAATTGCCGCAGCTGCCGCCGGGCCTGAGATTTCTGAAAGCCCTGGTGATCGTGTTGATGATCACCATGATTGTCGGTGTCATAACCGTGGTCGCAACGCTTGTCACCCGTATGCCGAACGCGAATGCGGTGACAGCCCTGCCCGCCAGTCTGGCGTTGCCACCGGGGGCCAAGGCAGTGGCGATCACCCAAGGACAGGGGTGGATCGGCGTGGTGACCGAGGACAGCCGGTTTTTGATCTTTAACGCCGATGGCAGTTTGCGGCAGGAAATTACTGTCAAACCTTGAAAGCGGGGCGCTGTGCCGGGCGGGATCAGGGGGCGCTGCCCCCAAAGCGCTGGCGCGCTTTTCCCCCGGGATATTTATGGCCAGATGAATGGGCAAGAAGGGGCGCCTCTGCGGCCGCAGGGAAGGTGCGAAAGCGACCCTGGCGGTGACGCAGGTGGAAGGGCGCGCGCCGTGCAGCCCGGTCACAGTTTGGCGATCATCAGGGGGGCGGGTATGATCGGGGATCTGGGCGCGAGGGATGCGACGGCGCTGGCCGGGCTGGTGGCGGCGGGCGAGGTGAGTGCGAGCGAGCTGCTGGACGCCGCGCTTTTGGCGGTCGAGGTGCGCAATCCTGCGATCAATGCGGTGGTGCTGATCCAGGAGGGCGCGGCGCGGCGGGCGATTGCGGCCGGACTACCGCAAGGCCCGTTTCGCGGTGTTCCGTTTTTGCTCAAAGACCTGGGCGCAGAGGCGCGCGATTTTCCCAGCCACAATGGATCGCGGCTGTTCGCCAACACGAAATACGCCCTTGATTCAGAGATTTACCTGCGGATGCGCGGCACGGGCCTTGTCACTTTTGGCCGCACCACCAGCCCCGAGGGCGGCATCGGCACCGCGACCGAAGCGGCGGTTTATGGCGGCCCGACGCGGAACCCTTGGAACCTGAACCACACGCCGGGCGGATCGTCGGGCGGGGCGGGGGCGGCGGTGGCGGCGGGGATTGTGGCCATGGCGCATGGGTCGGACGGCGGCGGATCGGTGCGCATTCCTGCCTCGTCTTGCGGACTTTTCGGGTTCAAACCCACGCGTGCGCGCCTGCCTGACGGGCCCTACGCGGGCGAGGGTTGGGCGGGGATGGCAATTGACGGATTTCTGACCCGCTCGGTTCGCGATACGGGCCGGATGCTGGACGCCTGCGCGGGGCCGGACCTTGGCGCGCCCTATGTCGCGCCGCCCTTGCTGTGCAGCCATATGGACGCCGTGGCCCGCCCGCCGCGCCGCCTGCGCATTGGCCTTTGCGACACCACCTTTACCGGCGATCCGATCGATCCCGAGGTGGCGGAGGCGGTGCGGGGCGCGGCACGTCTGCTGGAAAGCCTCGGCCATTCCATCACCCCTGCCCTGCCCAAGGCCGATATCCCTGCCATGATGCGCGCTTGGACCGATATCGTCGCCATCGGTGCGGCGCTGTCGATTTCCACCGCGCTGAAGGGCCGCATGATGACCGCCGATCTGGTCGAACCGGTCAGCCGCAGCGCCTGTGCTCATGCGCAAACCCTTGGCCCCACTCGGTATCTGCAAGCCGTGGGCGAAATTCATGCCTTTGGCCGCCAGATGGCCGCCGCCTTTGACGGGTCGTTCGATATGCTTTTGTCGGCCACGCTGGCCGAGCCGCCCGCGAAGATCGGGCGCTTCAACCACCAATCCACCGACTATGTCGATTTCCGCATCGGCCCGAACGGCATCTTCGCCTATTCGCCGTTCTGCGCGGTGTTCAACGCTTCCGGCCAGCCCGCCGCCAGCCTTCCGCTGGGACAATCGGCATCCGGGCTGCCAATCGGCATCCACCTTGCCGCGCCCTATGGGCGTGATGAAGAATTGATCAGCCTGTGTGCAGAACTGGAACTTGCGCAACCTTGGCATGAAAGACGCGCGCTGATGGCCGGGCCGCAGTGAATTTTCTTGCATGGCAGGCAAATGCCCGCTCAACATGATCAAAAGCACCGGGGAGCACAGCCTTTGAGCGCGGACATTTCCATTGAGGCGCGAAACGTTGTCAAGGCCTTTGGGGCTGGCGCGGCGGCCGTTCGGGCGCTGGACGATGTGTCAGTTGAAATTCGAAAAGGCGAATTCTTTACACTCCTTGGCCCCTCGGGCTGTGGCAAGACCACGTTGCTGCGGCTGATTGCGGGGTTTGAAATGCCGTCGGATGGCACGATCCTGCTGGACGGCGCGGATATCACTTATTTGCCGCCGAACCAGCGCCCGGTGAACACGGTGTTCCAAAGTTACGCGCTTTTTCCGCATCTGACTGTGGCGCAGAACATCGCCTTTGGCCTGCAAATGTTGGGCAAACCGGCGGCTGAGGTGAAGGCGCGCACGGACAAGATGCTGGCTTTGGTGCAGATGGAGGCGATGTCGGGGCGCAAAACCTCGCAACTTTCGGGCGGCCAGCAGCAGCGGGTCGCGCTGGCGCGGGCGCTGGCGCCGCAGCCCAAGGTGCTGCTGCTGGACGAACCTTTGTCGGCGCTTGATTACAAGCTGCGCAAGGAAATGCAGATTGAACTGAAGCGTTTGCAGCTGGAAACTGGCATCACATTTGTCTTTGTCACCCATGATCAGGAAGAGGCGCTGACCATGTCGGACCGGGTCGGCGTGATGTCGGCGGGCAAGTTGCAGCAGGTCGGCACACCGCGCGAGATTTACACGCGGCCCGCGAACCGCTTTGTCGCCAGCTTCATCGGCGAGACGAATTTTTTGCCCGCGCGCGTGGTTTCAGGCGGGGTGAAACTTGGCTGCGGCGCGGTGATTGAAGTGGCGGGGCTGACCGGATCGGGTGCCACGACACTGACGATCCGGCCTGAACAGGTCCGGCTGGCCGAGACGGGTGAAGAGGGGACGATGGCGGCGGTGGTCACCAATCTGGTTTACTTCGGCACCGACACCCATTGCTATCTGTCCCTGCCCGATGGCGCCGAGGTGATGGCCCGTCTGCAAAGCCCGTCAAGCGGCGAGGTCGGCTTGCAAAAAGGTCAGGCCGTGGCCTTGCGGTTTGTGCCCGGCGCGGCGCAAGTGCTGGAGGATTGATGCCAAGTCCCGCCGAACAGGCCCTCGTCGCCAAATCGACCCGCAATGGCTGGCTGATGTCCATGCCGGCGCTGGTGGTTCTGACCCTTTGCGCGGTCGGGCCACTTGCCATCGTGCTTGTCTATTCCTTTTTGTCGCCGGGTGATTTTGGCAATGTGGTCTGGACATTTTCACTCGACGGGTGGACCTCGATCCTGTTTACCCATGATATCTTTGATGACACGATCAAATTTGCGGACGGCAATCTGACGATCTTCTGGCGGTCGATCAAGCTCAGCCTGATCACCACGATCCTGACGTTTGTGGTGGGCTTCCCCACCGCTTGGTTCATCGCGACCCGGCCCCCCGCGGCCCGCGCGGGCTGGCTTTTCCTGATCACCATTCCATTCTGGACCAACCTTTTGGTGCGCACCTTTGCCATCAATCAGATCATCCGCAACGAAGGCGTGCTGAACACGGCCCTGTTGGCAATGGGGGTGATCACGCAGCCGATCCAGTTGGTGTATACCGACACGGCGCTGCTGATCGGCATGGTCTATGTCTATTTGCCGCTGATGGTGCTGCCGCTGTTTGCCACCATCGACCGCTTTGACATGCGGCTTTTAGAGGCGGGCTATGATCTTTACGCGACCCGCGTTCAGGTGCTGCGCCGGGTCATCCTGCCGATCACCCGGCCCGGTATCGTTGCGGGGTCGATTTTGGTGTTTGTGCCCTGCCTTGGCGCCTATGTGACGCCGCGCATTTTGGGCGGCGGCAAGAACATGATGGTGGGCAACCTGATTGATCTGCAATTCGGGCAGGGGCGCAACTGGCCCTTGGGATCGGCGCTGTCGATCACGCTTTTGATCATCGTGACCGCGGCGCTGCTCGCCTATGTGCGCACGATCAGCCGGGGGCGCACCCATGGCTGAAAAGCGCCGATTTGCCGTCACCGACCTGCCCGGCTTTTCCACCACGGCCATGGTGGTGTTTGTGGCCCTTTATGCGCCGATCCTGACGCTGGTGGTCTATTCGTTCAACAAGGGGCTTTCGCCCGCCGACTGGCAGGGCTTTTCGCTGCAGTGGTATGCGGTTGCCTGGCAGAATGATCAAGTCAAGCTGGCCACGCTGAACTCGCTGCAAATCGCGCTTGCCGCGGCAGTGATATCGACGGCGCTTGCCACCTTGGCGGCCTTGGGCACAACGCGGCGGGCGGAATACCGGGGCCAGACGTTTATTTATGCCATGATCAACCAACCCCTGATGGTGCCCGAAATTGTGACGGCGGTGGCGCTGCTTTTGGTCACGGCCGCGATCAAGAAGCTGACGGGATATACCGGGCTTGGCTATCTGATCATGTCGCATGCGGCCTTCTGCATCCCCTTCGCCTATTTGCCGATCCGTGCCCGGCTGGAGGGGATGGATCTGACGCTGGAGGTGGCAGCCGCCGATCTTTACGCCAGCCCGTTTCAGGTGTTCCGCCGCGTCACCCTGCCCATTCTTCTGCCCGGGATCATGGCGGGGGCGATGCTGGCCTTTGTCACCTCGCTGGATGATGTCGTGATCACCGAATTCATCAAATCACCGGGCCAGGACACGCTGCCGACCTATATGCTGGGCCAATTGCGCCGCGATATGAAGCCGGACGTGAATGCCATATCGACCGGGCTTCTGGCCGTGACATTGCTGCTTTTAAGCCTTTTGTTCCTGATCAACCGTCCAAAGAAATAATCAACAGAGGAGAAGTTCGATGTTCAAGACCCTGACCACGCTTGCCGTGGTATTGGCCGGATCGGCTGCCAGCGCGGAAGGCGTGCTGAATATTTACAACTGGGGCAACTATACCAGCCCCGAAATGATCACGAAGTTCGAAAAAGCCTATGACATCAAGGTGACGATCACCGATTACGACAGCAACGACACCGCCCTGGCCAAGGTCGAGGCCGGCGCGTCGGGGTTTGATGTGGCGATGCCTTCGGCGGGGTTTGTCAAGGTGTATGCCGATAAAGGGCTCAGCCTGAAGCTGGACCTGACACGCCTGCCCAACCACAAGAATATCGCGCCCGAGTGGATGGATGTGTCCTGGGATCCGGGCCGCGCATGGTCGGTGCCGTGGCAGTGGGGCTCGACCGGTATTTCGGTCAACACCAAGGTCTATACCGGCGATATCAACACCAGCGCCATGTTCCTGGACCCGCCGCCGGAACTGGTCGGCAAGATCAACGTCATCCCGGAAATGGGCGACGTTCTGGCGTTGGCCACGATGTATGAGGGCGGCGAAGTTTGTTCTGAAGACCCGGAGGTGATGAAAAAAGTCCGCGATGTTCTGCTGGCCGCCAAGCCAAAGTGGATTGCGATGGACTATTCGACCATCGAAAAGTTGACCAACAACGACTATGCGGCGTCGGTTGACTGGAACGGCTCGGCCATGCGGTCGCGGATTGCGAACCCGGACGTGGCCTATGGCTATCCAAAAGAGGGCCACGGGCTGTGGATGGACAATGCCATCATCCTGTCGGATGCCCCGAACGTCGATAACGCCTATCTGTTCCTTGATTTTATCATGGATCCTGAAAACGCCGCGATGTTGTCGGCCTTTGCCCGCTATGCCAACGGCATTTCCGGGTCGGACGCCTTTATGCCTGAGGATATGAAATCTGCCCCCGAAATCGCGACCCCGGAGGCTTTCAAGGCGAGCGGGCATTTCGTGACACTTTGCTCTGGCAAGGCGCTGGAGTATCAGATGGCGATCTGGACCGAGCTGCAAAAGTAACAGCGGCGCCCTTAATGGGCGCTGCAAAACAGGGGCCTTCGCGCCCCCCCCAAGCCTTGCGTTTTACAAGAAAAGCGCAAGGTTCCCCCCGCGGGATATTTAGGGACAGATGATAGGGGGGACCAAAGATGAGCCTTTGCGACTATTCGGCGTCTGATCTGTCGCGGATGATCGCGGCGCGGCACGTTGCGCCGTCCGAAGTGATGGCGGATCATCTGGACCGGATTGCTGCGGTGAACCCGGCGGTGAATGCCGTGGTGTCCTTGCGCGATCGGGACGAACTGATGGCTGAGGCGCGCGCGGCAGACAATGCCCCGGCGCGCGGCTGGCTGCATGGCCTGCCGCTGGCGGTCAAGGATCTTTGCGCGACCAAGGGGATACGCACCACATGGGGCTCGCCCCTGTTTGCCGATTTCGTGCCGGAGGCCGACGATCTGCTGGCCGCGCGGATGCGCCGTGCAGGGGCGATTTTCATCGGCAAGACGAACACGCCGGAATGGGGCCACGGCAGCCATTCGTTCAACCCGGTGTTTGGGACCACGCGCAACCCCTATGATCTGGCGCGCACGGCGGGCGGATCGTCAGGCGGGGCGGCGGCGGCGCTGGCGGCGCGGATGGTGCCTGTCGCGGACGGCTCGGACATGATGGGCAGCTTGCGCAATCCGGCGGCGTTTTGCAATGTGTACGGCTTTCGGCCCAGCTGGGGGCTGGTGCCTGCGGACGCACAGGGTGATACGCATTTGGCCACGCTGGCCACCGAGGGGCCGATGGCGCGCTGCATTGAAGATATCGCGCGGCTTTTGACCGTGCAGGCCGGGGAAAACCCCGAGGCGCCCTTTGCCCGCCCCTCGCAGGATTTTGCGACCGCGTTGCCGGGGGCGAGCCTGCGGGGCAAACGGATCGGCTGGCTTGGCGATTGGGGCGGCGCCTTTGCGATGGAGCCGGGGATCATTGATCTGTGCGAGGCGGCGCTGCGCCAGATGCAGGCGATGGGCGCAGTGGTGGAGCCCTTGCCGCCGCCCTATCCGGCGGAAAAGCTGTGGCAATCCTGGACCACTCTGCGCGCGATGCTGAACGCGGGCGGGTTCAAGGACATTTACGATGATCCCGCCCGCCGCGCCCGGTTGAAACCCGAAACCCTGTGGGAAATTGAGCAGGGCCGCACCCTGAGCGCGCAAGCGGTTTACGACGCGAGCGTGATCCGGTCAGACTACTATGCCCATATGGCGCGGTTGTTTGACCGTTTCGACGCGGTGGTGTTGCCCACGGCGCAGGTCTGGCCCTTCCCGGTCGAATGGCGCTGGCCGCAGGCGATCGGCGCGCGCGCGATGGACACCTATCACCGCTGGATGGAGGTGGTCATTCCGATCAGCCTGATCGGGCTGCCCGCCTTGTCGGTTCCCGTCGGATTTGGGGCGCAGGGCCTGCCGATGGGGATGCAGATCGCAGGGCGTGTCGGGGCGGATGCGGCGATTTTGGCGATGGGGCAGGCTTGGCACGAGGCCACCGATTGGCCCGCCCGCCGCCCGCCTGTTCTTGCCTGACGCGCGCTTGCGCCCTATGGCTGTGACGATGATCCTGTACCAAATCCTGATGGCCGCTGCATTGCCGTTCATGACGCTGCACGCCCTTTGGCGCGGCGGCTGGGGCGAGGTGCGCGCGCGGCTGGCACTTGGGCTTGGCCGCGCGCCGTCTGGGCCGCGACTATGGCTGCATGGCGCGTCGGTTGGAGAGTTGACTTCGGCGCGCTGGCTGGTTCTGGCGCTGATCAAAGCGCGTCCCGATCTGACCATTCTGGTGACCGCAAACAGCCGGACCGGGCGTGATATGGTGGCCGCTTGGGGGATTGCGGGGGTTCAGGCGCGTCTGGCGCCATTTGACAGCGCGCGCGCGGCGGGGCGGATGCTCGACGCCTGGCAGCCGCAAGCGCTTGTGATCGTTGAAAATGAGCTGTGGCCGCAACGGATCGCTGCGGCGCATCGGCGCGGAACGCAGGTTCTGGTGATCGGGGCGCGGTTGTCGGCGCGTTCGGCTGCGCGCTGGGCGCGCTCGGGCGGGTTGATCGGGGCCATGCTGCGCCAGATTGATTTTCTGTCGCCGCAGGACGACGCTTCGGCAGCGCGGTTCACCGCGCTTGGCCTGCCGGGGGCCGCGCTTGGCCCGGTTGTGACACTGAAGGCGCAAGTGGCGCGGCGTGATCTGCCGCCGCCCTTCGCGGCCCCTGCCCCGCGCAGCGCCGTGCTTTTGGCGGCCTCCACCCATGACGGCGAGGAAGCGGAAATTTTGCAAGGCTTTGCGGCGGCGCGGGCCGGGGGCGGCCCGCGGCTGCTGATCCTTGCGCCGCGCCATCCCGAACGCGGCGATGCGGTTGCGGCGCTGATTGCCGCCGCTGATCTGCCCTTTGCCCGCCGCTCCCTTGGTCAGGTGCCCGGCGCGCAGGTGGCGGTTTTTCTGGCCGATACCCTGGGCGAGATGGACCTTTGGTACGCCATGGCCGGAATTTGCCTGATCGGGGGCAGCTTTGCGCGCCGGGGCGGGCACACCCCGTTTGAACCCGCGCAATATGGCTGCGCGATCCTGCATGGCCCCTCGGTGCACAATTTTGCGCCGCAGTTTTCGGCGCTGGATGCGGGCGGCGGCGCGATTTTGCTGCAAGGGCCACAGATGCTGGCGCAAAGCCTGATCCCGCTGGACGCCGCGCGGCAAACGGCGCTGGGCCAGCGCGCGCAGGCATGCCTTGCGCCCTTTGCGCAGGGCACCGCGCAGATCACCGCGCGCATCCTCGCCGACCTTCCGCGCGCGCAGGCTTGACGCGTCATCGCAATCGGGGGCCGCAAAACCCGCCCATCCACCCAATTTTAGGTATTTTCCGCAACACTTCCGCGCCAAATCCGCACATCTGCGTGAAGCCCGCTTGATGAATTATCCCATTCGTTCAATGTGATCCTTAAGAGGCCGTATCAAAGCTGCCCAAAGCTGAATGGACGAGCAGATGACGATCAACTCAAATGTGCAGCGCGATGCCACCCCAGCCAAGGCGCAGGTTGCGGCGGTTTGCTGGCGAAAACACCGGGGCGAAATTCAGGTGCTTTTGATCACCAGCCGGGAAACCAAACGTTGGGTGGTGCCCAAGGGCTGGGTGATGGAAGATGTGACGGCGGCCAAGGCGGCAGGGCTGGAAGCCTGGCAAGAGGCAGGTGTTACGGGCCACATCAACGAGCAAAGCATGGGTTACTTTCACTATGACAAAGTGATGAGCCCGACCAGGCAGGTGCCCTGCTCGGTGCAGGTGTTTGATTTGCAGGTGGAACGGCTCGCCGAGAGGTTTCCCGAACGCAAACAGCGCAGCCGCAAATGGTTTTCGGTGGATGACGCGATGCAAAAGGTATGCGAGCCGAGCCTGCGCGCGATTTTCGCCAACCTGCCCGCCACAATCGGCTGAAACCTCTGGCACGGCCACGCCGTGCCCCCTTGTCGCCGCAAACCATACTCACCATATTCAGAGTTGCCCCATAGGTTTGCCCGATGATCCTTTATTCCCTCAAATGCGCGCAGGACCACAGCTTTGACAGCTGGTTTGCAAATGCGGCCGCCTTTGGCAGCCTTGCCGCATCGGGGCAGGTTTGTTGTCCGGTCTGCGGGTCGAATGCGGTTGAAAAGATGCTGATGGCCCCGTCGGTTCGTCCCGCCCGCAGGGCTGGCAAACCCCAAATCGCCGCGCCCGCTGCGCAAAAAGGCGCGCTGAGCGCGCCGCAAAACCCCGCCGAAACCGCGCTGGCCGAGATGCGCCGCCAGGTGGAGGCACATTCGGATTATGTCGGGGTAAATTTCGTGGCCGAAGCGCGCAAGATGCACAGCGGCGAGAAGCCGGAACGATCGATCTATGGCGAGGCACGGTTTGACGAGGCCAAGGCACTGCTGGAAGAGGGCATCGCGATCGCGCCTTTGCCGTTCATGCCCGCGCGCAAGACGAACTGATCGCCCTTAGGCCATCAGCGCCCGCGCCAGGCGGTTTTGCCGCGCGCTGAGGGCCTCCAGATCCAGCGTTTGCATCCGGCCCCCGGCGACCACCGCCCGCCCCTCGACGAACAGATCGCGCACGCGCAGCGGGCCGCACAGCATCAGCGCCGCAACCGGATCCCAGTTTCCCGCCGCCTCGATCCCTGACATGTCCCAGATCGCGATGTCGGCGCGTTTGCCCTCTTCGATAACCCCGCAATCATCGCGCCCCAACACGCGCGCGCCGCCAAGGGTGGCCATCTCCAGCGCCTCTCGTGCGGACATCGCATCGGCCCCGCGCGCCACGCGCTGCAAAAGCATCGCAGCCCGCGCCTCGCCCACCAGATTTCCCGCATCATTGCTGGCCGATCCGTCGACCCCAAGCCCGACCTTCACCCCCGCATCGCGCATCGCCCGCACGGGTGCGATGCCCGATCCCAGCCGGCAGTTCGAACAGGGGCAATGGGCCACCCCGGTGCCGCTGCGCGCGAACAGGTCAATCTCATGCGCGTCCAGCTTCACGCAATGCGCATGCCACACATCATCGCCAGTCCAGCCAAGATCTTCGGCATACTGCCCTGGACGGCAGCCGAATTTTTCCAGCGAATAGGCGATATCTTCGTCGTTTTCCGCCAGATGCGTGTGCAGCATCACGCCCTTGTCCCGCGCCAGAACCGCCGTCTCGCGCATCAGATCGCGGCTGACCGAAAACGGCGAGCACGGCGCAAGGCCGACCCGGCACATCGACCCCTCCCGCGGATCATGGTGGGCATCGATCACGCGGATCATGTCGTTCAGGATGGCCGCCTCCCGCTCTACCAAAATGTCGGGGGGCAGGCCGCCCGCGCTTTGGCCAATGCTCATCGCGCCGCGCGTGGGGTGAAACCGCAGACCCACCTGCTGCGCCGCCGCAATCGTATCGTCCAGCCGCGCGCCGTTGGGGAACAGATACAGGTGATCCGAGGTCAAAGAGCATCCCGAAAGCGCCAGTTCCGCCAATCCGACCTGCGCCGAGGTAAACATCTCGTCCGGGCCGAAGCGCGCCCAGATCGGATACAGCGTCTTAAGCCAGCCAAACAGCAGCGCGTCCTGCCCACCGGGCACTGCGCGGGTCAGGGTCTGGTAAAGATGATGATGGGTGTTCACCAAACCGGGCGTCACAACGCAGCCCCGCGCGTGCACCACCTGCGCGCCGGGGGCCACAATCCCCGCGCCAACCGCCGCAATCACCCCGCCGCGGATCAGCACATCAGCGCCGTGCAATTCCTGCCGGGCCGGGTTCATCGTGACCACGACCTCGGCATTCTTGATCAGAATTTCAGACATAAGCGTTCCATCGGTACCCACCCCTTCGGTGGATCAGGAACGCTGGCGCGACAGAAGGGGGAAAGGACTCAGACGCCAGAACAGTACCTTAGCACAAAGTCGGCCGCTGAATTGTCAAAATATCAGGAAAAGTGTTTCAATCAGCAGCGCCGTTCAGCAGCGCCATCGCAGCGGCATGCACCTCGCGGTTGGCGGCGGCAAGCACCTGCCCGCCGTCATGCGCCGCCCCGCCCTGCCAGTTGGTCACTATGCCGCCCGCCGCCGTGATCACCGCAATCGGGGCCTGCACATCATAGGCCTGCAAACCCGCCTCGATCACCAGATCAATCTGCCCCGCCGCGATCAACGCATAGGCATAGCAATCCGTACCATAACGCGTCAGGCGGACATGGGGCAGAACCCGGCGAAAGGCAGCGCCTTCGTCGGGCGTGCCAACCTCGGGGAAGGTGGTGAACAGGATCGCCTCGGCCAAGGGGCGCGGCGCGCGCGCCTTCAACGCCTTTTGCCCCATCGGGCCGTTGACCAAGGCCCGGCCAAACCCGCCTTCGAACCGCTCCTGGATATAGGGTTGATCGATGATCCCGTAAAGCGGCCCGTCGGCATCGCGCACCGAAATCAGCACGCCCCAGGTCGGCGTGCCCGACAGATACCCGCGCGTGCCGTCTATCGGGTCGAGCACCCAAGTCAGCCCGGACGTGCCCGCCTTGTGCCCGAATTCCTCGCCCAGAATGGCATCTTGCGGGCGGCGGGCGGCCAGAATCGCGCGCATCCGCTCTTCGGACAGGCGGTCTGCGATGGTGACTGGATCGAACCGGGTGACCTCTTTGTTGTCGGCCGTCAGATCGCTTGACCGGAAATGCAGCAAGGTCGCGGTCCGCGCGGCATCGGCGAGGGCATGCGCAACATCGGTGATCTCGGTGATGTCCGCTGCTGAAAGGTTGGTCACGTCAACGCCTCATATGTGCAAATTCAAACGGCCGCCCTTGCGTTCTAAACGCAAGGGCGGCCGATGTGAAATCCGAAATGAAAGTTCGGGCTTATGCCGCGTCCGACAGAACACGGGCCAGATCAAACAGACGCCGACGCTGCGCTTCGGGGATGGCATAGTAGGACCGCACCAGTTCCAGCGCTTCTTTGTCCGCCATCAGATCGGCACCCGCCATCTGCGGCGAAACTGCGCCCTCTTGCAGACCTTCGAAAAAGAACGAAATCGTGACGCCAAGAGTTTCCGAAATGTCCCAAAGCCGCGAGGCGGAAACCCGGTTCATTCCGGTCTCATACTTTTGGATCTGCTGGAATTTGATACCGACCTTGTCAGCCAGTTGCTGCTGCGTCATGCCGACCATCCATCTGCGATGGCGGATCCGCTTGCCAACATGGGCGTCCACTGGGTGTTTCATACATCTCTCCATTAACTCTGGCGACACTAGTTCAGGTTAAACAAAAAATCATCCAATTTCTTGGCATGTCGATCTCGGCGGATAGCGCGATTGGCATCATTCGTAAAACACATTC
The DNA here is from genome assembly GCA_031385445.1 of Paracoccaceae bacterium. GTDB lineage: Bacteria > Pseudomonadota > Alphaproteobacteria > Rhodobacterales > Rhodobacteraceae > CAIYZT01. The sequence goes on from JANNBM010000064.1 coordinate 18,257, forward strand.
CTGAACAAAGCTACTTACACATTTGGGCAACAACGAGGTTTTTGTGGGGAACGGGCCATCTGATGTGATAAAATGCTGAAAAATAGGCAGAAGTTTGCCCAAATTCGGATTTTATGCGCAGGCTTTTAGGATCCTGAAAGGCATGAACCTTCGCCCGTACTCGGCTTTTCGGATGCCGGCACCGTTTTTTGGCCAGCCACACGACAAGTTGCGAATCACTCTTAACGTGTATCGCTCGCCCCGAACTCTGCCGTCTGGTGGGCGCGGCAGCCAGCGAAACCACGGCCCCGCCAAAGTGACCGGCGAAAGGCAGCGCTCTTGATGCCGCTCGTCCAATTCAGCGGACAGCGCGGCCCCTCACCGAGCGAGCATCAATTTGCGGCCAATGCGCCGATCCGCGTTGCGGTTTGCCCGCAAAATGCCTGACGCAACAAACTTGCGAGGGCGGTTTGGGCCGGGCCAGCGGCGTTCGATTGATACAGCCCGATTTTCATGCGCATCAGATCGGGCAAAGCCCCGCCATGCACGATCCGCTCGGCATGCCGAGGTTCCGAGCCTGCAAGAACGGTATGGACCGCAAGATCGGCGCTGACCGCCGCCTCGACCGACCGCGTGTTCTGGCTGACGACGGCCATTTCCCACGAAATTCCGACGCGGTCCAGCGCCGCCTGCACGCTTTGACGAAAGATGCACGCCTGTTCATAGGCCAGCGGCAAGGGGCGCTGCCGCCAGGCTTGCCCGCCCGGCGCGCCGATCCACACCAGCGGCAACTCCGCCAATAACTCGCCGCCCGGCTCCAGTTCCGTTTCCGTGGTCAGCATCAGATCGCATTCCCCGCGCGAAAACTGCTCTTGCAGGATGCGCGTAAAGGACGACTGCAAAATAATGCGCATTTTGGGAAAATCGCGCGCGAACCGCTGCATCACTTGCGGGATCAGCGGATAGACGATGTCGTGCGGCACCCCCAGCACGATCTCGCCCTCATGGGTGGCGTGGGTCAGGCGGCCAAAAACCTCGTCGTTCAGGTTCACCATGCGGCGGGCATAGCTTAAAAGCTGCTCACCGGCGCCGGTCAAGGCCACTTTGCGGGCCGAACGATCCAACACCTCGCAGCCCAGCATATCCTCCAGCCGTTTGATCTGCATCGACACCGCCGATTGCGTCAGGTTCAGAAATCCCGCCGCCCGCGTTACCCCGCCCGCATCGGCGATCGCAACGAACGAGCGCAGCGATGTCATGTCCAGATTTCGGATCATATCACAATTCCTGATATATGAAGTCATCATCATTCATTTTCACTATGAACCATGCTGGTATAAAACATCAATAGAAATGATGCACAGCCGCAATTCATTCCAAACCCTGATAGGAGACGCCGATGTCCACGCTCAGCCTGCTTTTCCCCCGCACCGCCCGCAGCGCCGGCTTGCCGATCCAGTCGTGGATCACTTTGTTCCGCTCGCGCCGCCAACTTGGGCTGCTGGACCCCCATCTTCTGGCCGATATTGGATTGACGCCCGACATCGCGAAAGCCGAAGTGGAGCGTCCGTTCTGGGATGCGCCGGCACATTGGCGGAACTAGGGGCCGCCGGTTTGCGCCAATTTCCGGGCGCGTCAAGATTCCCGCCGAATGAATGCTTGAAATGCTGCCGGACAATCCCAATATGCATGCCATCGGGGAGACCTTTCAAAGGGCCTCGGCTTTTGGGATCCAACGGAGGCTGGAAATGGCACAATACGACACGATTGACGCAGTAGGCTCTGGCGCCCGCGCCGCCAATATTGACGCCGGGCTGCGCGCCCATATGAACAAGGTCTACGGCCTGATGTCGGTGGCGATGGTCATCACAGCGGGCGTGTCTTGGGCGGTTGGCACCAATGAAGCCATGCTCGCCGCAATTTACACGACCCCGCTGAAATGGGTCGTGATGTTCCTGCCGCTGGCGATGGTGTTTGCCTTTGGTGCTGTCATTGGCCGCCTGTCGGTGGCTGCGGCGCAGTTGTTCTTTTATGCCTATGCCGCCGCTGTTGGTCTGTCACTCGCCTATATTTTTGCGATTTTCACCGGCACGTCGATCGCCTCCACCTTCCTGATCACCGCCATCGCCTTTGCGGGCCTGTCGCTGTACGGATACACCACGAAACGCGATCTGTCGGGATTCGGCACCTTCCTTGTGATGGGTCTGATCGGTCTGGTCGTGGCGATGATTGTGAACATTTTCCTCGCCTCGTCCGCGCTTGCCTTTGCGATCTCGGTCATTGGCGTGCTGATCTTTGCCGGCCTGACCGCTTTTGACACCCAGACAATCAAGAACACCTATCTTGCCCATGCGAATGCGGGCGATGAAACATGGCTTGGCAAGGCCGCCATCATGGGTGCGCTCAGCCTGTACCTCGACTTCATCAACATGTTCATGTTCCTGCTGCAGTTCTTCGGCAACCGCGAATAACCTGAACACTGCTGAATTCCAAAGGCCGGGGGAAACCCCGGCCTTTTTCCATTGGCGGCGCGTTCATTTTGGCAGGGTCATCACGAACGCGTCCACCTCGGCAACCGAGCCCAGAGTGACCACGGTTTTGCCCGCCGCGCCCGCCGCCGCCGCAAGAGTTGCTGTGCGCGCACGCCCGCTTGCCCGCGTGCGCCAGATATAGGCCCAAAACTCCCATGCGTTGCGCCCCAGCCGTTCAGGGCACCCCGGCGCCACGTCAGGGCGGACTTGACCCAGTTGCAAAACCGTCCGCCGCGCGATGCGAAAGGCGCGTCGCCACAGGGGCAGATCGATCCAGACCAACACCTCGGCCCGGGCCAGCCGACTGGTCCAGGTCGCGGAATGGTTCCCGTCAAAGACCCAATTTTCCTTCGCTTCGATTTCGGCACAAAGGGCCGCACGCGCCTGCGCTGGCCGTTCCACCCAGCCCTCGCTCCAAATTATTTGATCGATGTGATAAACCTGAAGGCCCAGCGCGCCCCCCAAGGTTCGCGCAAGGGTGGATTTTCCTGATCCGGGTTGGCCCACCACCATGATCCGCCGCGCCGCTTGCACCTGCATCCCCATGTCCGCCCACCCCCCAAAATGCCAAAGACCGCCCATAGGCGGCCTTGAACCAACGTCAGCGCAAGATCAGCTTACTTGATCTTGCCTTCCTTGTATTCAACATGCTCCCGCTTGACGGGGTCATACTTTTTGACCGTCATCTTTTCGGTCATGGTGCGGGCATTCTTCTTGGTCACATAGAAGTGCCCGGTGCCCGCCGTCGAATTCAAACGGATCTTGATCGTAACCGGCTTCGCCATCGTAATTCTCCTGCAGCCCGAAACATCTGACGTTCCGGTGAAATCTTTGTCCTTGGCCTTTTACGAACGGGCGCGGCAGAGTCAACAGCCAAACGCCCGGCGGGGCCATCTAATTGCTCGGCCGGGCGGCCGCGCAGCCCAAAACCGCGCTTAGTCCGCCCCGTGGTCCGGCATCAGGCCCGATGGCGCAAGATAGGGCTGCGTGACATCGCGCAGCGTCACGTCCAGCGCCTCTATCTTCAGCCGCAGGTCAGCGCCGCCCGAAAGGTGCAGCCGCATCCAGCCGCCGATCTCGCCTTCGGGCACAAAGGACAAGGCCAGCAGTTCCAGCGCCTGCTTCGGCTCATCGCGTTCGATCCCGGCCGATTGCACCGCCAGAACCTCTTCGACGACAAGCAGCGATTGCACCCGTTCATACCCGCGCCCCGCCGCCTGCGCCCGCGCCGCATCTTCCCAGCGAAACCGGTTCAGCCCCAGCGCAAAGCGCCGCCGACGTGCCGCATGCACCATCTGCCCCGGTGTCAGCACTGCGTCCTGCACCAGCGCCGAGATCACCGCCAGATCCCCCGCCTCCCGCGCGATCAGGCGCAGGGGGGTTTCACTTGCTCCATCTTCAAAGCGCGCATCGCTCATGCGGTGATCCGTTCAATTTGCGCGCCACAAGCGCGCAGCTTTTCCTCGACACGCTCGTAGCCGCGATCAAGGTGGTACACCCGGCTGACCACGGTTTCGCCCTCTGCCGCCAAGGCCGCGAGGATCAGTGAAACGGACGCCCGCAAGTCGGTCGCCATCACCCGCGCGCCGCGCAGTTTGTCCACGCCAGTCACCGTGGCCATACCGCCATGCACGTCAATCTTGGCGCCCATACGGATCAGTTCGGGCGCGTGCATGAACCGGTTTTCAAAGATCTTTTCTTCCAGCACGGATGTGCCGCTTGCCGTGCACAGCATCGCCATCATCTGCGCCTGCAAATCGGTTGGAAAGCCGGGGAAAGGCTCGGTCACCACATCGACCGCCCGCACCCGCTCGCCTGTGCGCTTGACCTTCAACCCGCGCTCGGTTTCGCTCACTGAAACCCCTGCCGCATCCAACCTTTCGGCGAAAGCGCCGACCAGCTCCATCCGCCCGCCGATACATTCCACCTCGCCGCCCGCAATCGCCGGCACCAGCATATAGGTGCCCAGCTCGATCCGGTCCGTCACCACCGGGTGCGTTGCGCCGTGCAGGCGGTCCACGCCTTGAATGGTGATGGTAGAGGTTCCCTCACCCTCAATCTGCGCGCCCATCTTGCGAAGGCAGCGCGCCAGATCGACAATCTCCGGCTCGCGCGCGGCGTTTTTCAGCACCGTCGTGCCGCGGGCCAGCGTCGCCGCCATCAGCGCGTTTTCCGTCGCCCCGACCGAGACGAAAGGAAAATCCACCACCGCCCCGCGCAATCGCCCCCCCGGCGCCTTGGCATGGATATACCCATCGCGCAGGTCCAGAACCGCGCCCATCGCCTCCAAAGCTTTCAGATGCAAGTCCACCGGGCGGGCGCCGATGGCGCAGCCCCCCGGCAGCGACACCACCGCATGCCCGTCCCGCGCCAGCATTGGCCCCAGCACAAGGATCGAGGCCCGCATCTTGCGCACGATGTCATAATCGGCGGTGTGATTGGTGATCGCGTGGCTGGACATTGCCAGAACCTGCCCGTCCTGCAAACTGGCGACCTCTGCCCCAAGCGAGCCCAAAAGCTGCGTCATCGTGGCGATATCCGACAGGCGCGGCGCATTGGTCAGCGTCAGCGGCTCCTCACTCAGCAAGGTCGCGGGCATCAGCGTCAGACAGGCGTTTTTCGCCCCCGCGATCGGGATCGCCCCCGAAAGCGCCCCGTTTCCCCGCACCAAAATCGAATCCATACTGCCTCACTTGTCCGTTTGGGGGTCTGCCTCGGTGGCAGCCCGCGCTTTTATCTGGGCCTTGCGCTTGGCCATATTGTCCTTCAGCGCCGATTTCAGCCGCGCCTCACGCGCCGCAAGAACCGCTTTGCGGTCTTGTTTTGCAGGGCTAAGATCGGTTTTTTCGCTCATCCCCGCTTCCTATCGCAGCTTGGCGTCAGGGTCCAGTCAAGCCCATCACGGCACAAAGGAATGGGGGTTGCGTGGGGCGGAATTTCCCTTTAATCACCCGCAACGCAAGCGGTGGTTCGGCATAGGACGACACGCGATGCACCCGGATGCTGCAGTAGCTCAGTGGTAGAGCACTCCCTTGGTAAGGGAGAGGTCGAGAGTTCAATCCTCTCTTGCAGCACCATATTCCTTCCACGATTCGGATGCCTGCATCACCGCTCCGGCTGCCGTTCGGCGTCCCGGCGCTCGTCGCCTTTGGCGGCATGACCCCAAAGGTTTAGCGCGCGAAACCCTTGCCCCGGGCCCAGCGTGCGGCGTCTTCGATCATCTTGGTCATGGTGGAATGCTGCGGCTCCCATGCCAGCTCGTCCCGCGCCCGCGCCGAGCCGGACACGAGCGAGGCCGCGTCCCCGGCGCGCCGCGCGCCGAGCACCATCGGCACCTCGCGGTTCGTGACCACGCGCGCGGCGTCCAGCACCTCGCGCACAGTAAAGCCCTGCCCCGAGCCAAGATTGAACGCCCGGCTGCCCTTGCCCGCCAAAAGCCAGTTCAGCCCCGACACATGCGCGGCCACCAGATCGCTGACATGGACATAATCGCGCAGGCAGGTGCCGTCGCGCGTCGGATAATCCGCACCATACAGCGTCAGCGCGCCGCGCCGCCCATCCACCGCGTCCAGCATCAGCGGGATCAGATGGGTTTCAGGATGGTGCTGCTCGCCCACCTCGCCCTCCGGATCAGCGCCCGCCACGTTGAAATAGCGAAAGATAACGTGGTTAAGCCCGTGGCTTTGGCCGAAATTGGCCAACATCTCTTCGATCGCACGTTTGGACGCGCCATAGGAATTGATCGGGCGTTGCGGCGTGTCTTCGGTCAAAACCACGCCGTCCTGATCGCCGTAGGTGGCACAGGTCGAGGAAAACACGAAATTGCGGCAATCGGCCGCCAGCGCCGCCTCAATCAGGTTCAGCGCCCCGCCCAGATTGACGCGCCAGTATCTCCCCGGATCGCGCATACTTTCGCCAACCAGCGACAGCGCGGCGAAATGCATCACGGCGACCGGGTTATACTGCGCAAAGGCCGCGTCGATGGCGGCGCGGTCCAGCAGATCACCCTGAACGAGCGGCCCGAATTTCACCGCTTCGGCCCAGCCCGTCGACAGATTGTCAAAGGCAATGGGCGTAAAGCCGGCCCGCGCCAGTGCCTTGCAGGCATGCGCGCCGATATAGCCCGCCCCGCCCGTCACCAAAACGTTGCCGCCCATTGCCGCCCCTTTTGCCACCCCGTGATCCTTCCTGCCTTGAACGGGATAGAGGGGCAAGAGAATCAGAAGATGAAATCGCTATCGGTAAAGGCCGACAAGGGCAACGACGTGCCGTTTGCGCTGTTGACGATCAAGGTGTTGCCGCCAAAGGCGATCTGCGCCCCGGTGGCGGTAGAGGTGATCGTAAGGGAGGATGCAGAATAAAGCCGCCCCCAATCGGACAGGTCAATCCGGTCGATGCCGTTTTCAAAATCGGCAATCGTGTCGGTCGACGTGTCGGCGCAAAGCACGAAGACATCCGCGCCCGCGCCGCCCACCATCCGGTCCGCGCCCGCACCGTCGTGCAGGAAATCATCCCCGCCGCCGCCCGAAAGCGTATCTGCGCCGGAGCGCCCGATAAGCCGATCATCAAGGCCCGTGCCCCCGGTCTGACTGCCGGATGCAAAGATCAGATTGCCCAGATCGCTGAAATCCGAGGTGAATACCTGCACCCGCGTGCCGCTTTCTTCGGTGACATAGATCGACACCAGATCCCCGTTCACCGCCGTGTCGATCGAGGCGATGTTGCCCATCCCCTGCCCCGTTTCAAAGCTGGCGGCGCTGATCTGGCTGAGCGTGCCGTCTGGCAGCAGCTCGTACGTGGTCAACCCCGCGTCCGATCCGCCGGCGACAATGAACGTCCTGCCGTTGACCTCGAACACATCCAGGGCCGATGCGCCCCTGATCCGCGAGGCTTGATCATCCACCACCTGATCGGTCTGAAACAGGCAGCCCATGGCGTTGACCCGCACCACCGAAATCGAGCTGGAGGTGACAGAGGCGATCACCGCAAAGGTTTGCCCGCCCACCACAGCCGTTTGCAGCGCCTGCGCGCCCGCGATGGCCAGACCGTCATGATTGCCAAGGCTGTCGATCAATTCGGCTTGGCCCTGCGGGGTCACCAAAAACGAAGTGATCCCCGCCTCTCCGGCCGAAATGGTCAGCAAATACGCCGCGCCGTCCAAAATGACAGAAGCCGAATCGACCACATCTTTGACATAGGTTTTGCCGGTATCCACCACCGCCTGAACCAAGGTAAGCGATCCGTTCGTGGCAATTTCAAACATGGAAAAGCCGCTGATTCCGCCGCGAGAGATGGCGGTGAAATCGCCCGAGGCGTCGGGGACCACGGTAAAGGTCTGCACCTGGGTCAGCGCCCCGATTGAAGTGCTGACGGTTTGCGCGGTTCCAGCGGTGCCATTGCCACCCACAACGCTCATCGTCAGGGGCGCGGCGGACCCGAACAGATAAAGCCGCCTTTGGCTGCCATCCACTTGCAGCGCCATCCCGTCGCTGGCCTGCACCATCGACCAGTCCTCCACCGAGGGCGGGCTTTCGGTGACGTAGTATCCGGTTCCGGGGTCCGCCACCGTGCCAAGGTCCATCGCTTTGGGCTTGTTTGCCGCCTGATCGCACACAATCAGGTCCGCCGACCCGTTCGAGACGATAAGAGCAATCCCGTCCGAGATTTGGGCAACACCCAGTTGGGCGGCCGTATAGGTCGCTGACAGCACAGGGTCCACGCCCCACCCTTCCCACGTTGATCTCCGTCAAAGGGTGCGGGCGGGCGGGGACGATGATGCGGAAAGCGGGCGGCAAGACTATGACGAAATCTTAAAATTTCCGGCAAACAAAGCCTAAAATCTTGGCAATTGCGCCGGCTGTCTGGCCCGCGTTTCGCCGCAGCTTAGCCGCGCGTTAAGGCCGCCTTGCTAAGATTATTCGGTCTGGGGGGGGTGTGCGGATGGGCGAAATTACCGGCGATGGTACGGCAGTCAACGGGCTCGGCGGGCCCAGCGGCTTTGGCGAAACGGCCCTGCCGCGCGGCGACGAAGGCTTTGCGCAGGTGGATGTTTCCGCCGTGTTCGAAGACGGCTTCGTGATTGATGGCGTCAGCTATGGCGCGGACGATTTGTTCATCTCGACCGATGGATTTATCACCTTCGGGACCGGCGTTTCTGCGATGCCGTCGAACCCCTCCAGCCTGCCCGTGCCGTTCATCGCACCCTTCATGGCCGATATCGATACGCGGATCGACGGCGAAGGCACCGAAAGCGGTCAGGTCTGGGTGGACATTGATACCGCGCAGGACTGCGTGACGATCACCTGGGAAGATGTCGGATTTTACCGGCGCAACGCCACCTATACCAACACGTTCCAATTGCAGCTGTTTGATCGCGGCAATGGGGCGATGGATGTTGTGTTTCGCTATGACAGCATCGAATGGACCTCGGGCGATTTGCAGGGCGGCACGGGCGGGTCGGGGGGCACGCCAGCGACGATCGGGTACCGGATGGATGCCTCGGGCGCGGTGGTTTATATCGGCGCATCGGGGGATGAGGGCGATCTTCTGGCGCTGCCGGACACGAATGGGAACACCGGCGTTCCAGGGCTTTTTGTCTTTCGTTTGGGCGGATCGCCCGCGCCGATCAAGGGCGGCACCGGGGCGGATACGCTGTTTGGAACGGCGGGAAGTGACACAATTCAAGGCCTTGGCGGCAATGACGCGCTGATGGGGTCCAGCGGCGCGGACAAAATGGATGGCGGCGGCGGCACGGATCAGGCCAATTTCAGCGGCAGCACCAGCGGCATAATCATTGATCTGCTTTCGCCCGAATACAACAGCGGCTGGGCCGAAGGGGACAAATATATCTCGATCGAAAGCTTTGTCGGCACCAGCAGCCCCGATGAGATTTACGGCGATGCGGCCAATTCCACCTTTGACGGCGCCGGCGGCAATGACGTGCTGGACGGGCAAAGCGGCAACGACACGCTTTTCGGCAACAAGGGCGATGACACCGTCATCGGCGGCAATGGCAATGATCTGCTGGAAGGCAACTCTGGGGATGACAAAGGGAAGGGCGGGGACGATGATGACTGGCTCAGCGGCGGGACCGGCAATGACAGTCTTTTAGGCGAAAACGGCAATGATTTGATCGATGGAAACGAGGACAGCGACACCCTGTTTGGTGGCAACGGCGACGACACGATGCACGGCGGGGCGGCGAACGACACTCTCAAGGGGCAAAATGGCATCGATTCCCTTGATGGCGGCGGCGGGGCGGATTCCATTTTGGGCGGCAACTCGGCCGATTGGCTGTACGGGGGCAACGACGACAGTGACACGCACGATACCATCCGCGGCGGCGGCGGGGATGATTTCATTTTCGGCGGATTTGGCACCGACAGCCTGATTGGCGAAGCGGGCAACGACAGTATCAGCGGCGGCGGCGGGACGGATAACCTTTACGGCAAAGGCGGCAATGACACGCTTTTGGGCGGCGACGGCAAGGATTTTCTCCAATCAGACGGCGGCAATGACCTGCTTTTGGGCGGCGGCGACAACGACACTTTGACCGGCGGACCCGGCCTTGACCTGTTCAAGCATTCAGGCGGGGCCAGCGACGGGACCGACCTGATCACGGATTACAAATCCAACCAAGGGGATGTTTTGGTCTTTGGCCTTGCCGGTGCAACCGCCGCGCAGTTTTCCCTGTCCTATCGCCAAAGCAGCGGGGGCAGCGAAGAGGATGTCTTTATCACCTACGTGCCCACAGGGCAGGTTTTGTGGATCCTTGAAGACGGCGAAGGTTTGACGGACATTGCCGTTCAATCCGGATCAAGCAGCTTCATGCTTTTGTAATTTGGGCCCAGCAGATTGCGCTCATGGGTGTCGATGGCTTCGTCAATGTCATCGAAATACTGCAACTGGCCGCCTTCCAGCACCATTCCGGAATCGCAGAACCGCCGGACCGTCGAAATGGAATGGCTGACAAAAATTGCGCCGGAATTGTCCATTCGATCCGCAAAGAGTCTTTGGCTTTTGGCCTTGAAACCGCTGTCACCAACCGCCGTTATCTCATCAATCAAATAGCAGTCAAACTTTATGCCCATCGACATGCCAAAGTTCAGGCGGGCCTTCTGGCCGGACGAATAGGTGCGCACGGGCTGGTAATAGCTTTGCCCAAGTTCGGCAAACTCGCCCACGAAATCAATCATTTCATCCGTATCAACACCGTAAACCCGCGCGATGAAGCGAACGTTCTGCACCCCGGTCAATTCCTGATGGATACAGCCCGCCAGTCCGATCGGCCAGGAAATCATCCCATCGCTCACCACGCGCCCGGCATCTGGATTGATGACGCCGGCGATCAGTCGCAGAAGGGTCGATTTTCCCACCCCATTGCGCCCCATCAAGGCAATCGCTTTGCCGGGCGGAAACACCACGTTCGCTTCGCGCACGATGTATTTGGCACTGCCCTTGTACCGATAGGCCTTGGTTAGGCTTTCAAGCCTGATCATCAAAGACAGCCAATCTAGCGCCGGTCGCGCAGTGCATAATAAATCAGCACCACCGAGGCCCAGATGAAGAAGGCGATCAGCCCGATGATCAAGGTGGCCATCGGACGATCCGGCGCGGTCGATGCCTCGGCGCGGGTCGGCAAGACATAACTGGCCAGATACCGGCTTTGCTGCGCCGCGCTGGACATGGCAGAATCAAAACCGGCGCGGGCCGCAAGATAGGTCTGCTCGGCAAAGGTGGTTTCCACCGTCAGGCTTTCATACTCGCTGAGAAGCTCGGCAAACCCGGCACCGTCCGCGCCAATCCCCACATTGGAGCGTTCCTGTTCGATGCGGCCTTCGATGATGGTGATCCGGCGCTCCAACTGCACGATCCGTGGATCATTGGCTTTGCTGGCGGCCCGGATCAGATCCAGTTCGACCAGCGCCGATGCCAGATCATGTTGCAACGACGACACCACGCCCATTTGGGATGCGACAGCGACGGCAGGATCAGCCACCTTGTTCTTGACCCGGAACGCCGCAAGCGCCGCACGCGAGGCGTTGGCGCGCGCACGGGCATTTTCCAGATTTTCGCGGGCATAGCGCGTGCTGTCCTCGCGTGCGATCGCCGACAGATTGTTGATGACCTTGCCGCTTTGATCCAGAACTGCGGCCGAAATCTCCTGAGCGTCCTGCGCCGAGAAGGCATAGACCGTCAGCTCCATCAAACCCGAGGAGGTGTTGTGATCGACGACAACCATGCGCTGCCAATAGGTGACCAGATCTTCGATTGTGCCTTTGGGATCATAGGCATAGATCGGATCCTCGGTGGGCACGGAAAACTTTGCGCGCAGATCGAGTTTTGCATCCAGCAGCTCAACCATTTCCTGACTGATGATATAGGCGCTTAGAATGCTCATGTCTTCTGACGTCGAGCCGCCCGAAGAGCCGAGCAGCCCGCCGAACAGATCAGGGGCCACAGCCTGACCTTCGGCCCGCACCGTAAAGCCGACCCGGCTTTCGTATTGGTCGGCAGCGTGGGTCCACAAATACCAGGCAGCCAGCCCAATCGGGGCCAAGACCATCAAACACATCGAAAGAAGAACGCCGTAATGCCGGGTGCGCATTTTGGCGGGGCTGACCGTCGCGATCCGGGGCTCGGGCTGATCGCCGGCCTCCGCCGTCGGGTCTTCGCCGTCGATCTGCGCGAACGCATCGTTGGGCCTTGGGCGGCGCCCGCCCATCTTTGCAATCCGCCGCTCGCGCAGCTCGTCCAGCTGCGTCGCCCGCCGCGATCCGTTGCCACGCCCTTCGGCAAGCTGCTCGCCCTTGCCTGAAATTCCGCCCTCACCTTCGGCCAAGGCGTCCCGGCGGGAAGTGTCGCCAAGCTCACCAAGCCGCGGAGTGCCGTCGCGGCGCAGCGCCGTCACCCCAACACCGCGCCCTCGCGATCCGGGCGCCGCAACGACCTGTGGCTCGGCATCAAGTGTCGGTTCGGCAGCAGTCTGCGCGCCGTCCTGTTCCACCGGAATGCTGATGTCGGCGGCCACCGTGGACGAAACATCGCTGGAAGTTACGTTTTTTTCCGACGTCACGCGACCAATCCGTTCCTATTTTTGCCCACTAACACGACTTTGAATTGTACTTGGGACTGCCTCTTGTTATGAAATTGGCGCTGTTGGTACAAGCCTTCTTTGAACCAGCGGCAAAGCTTTGCCGGGACAAATGACCGTTCTGTCTGGCAAAAATGGGAAAAACGCATGGACCTGGCCGGCACAAAACCTGCGCTTCGCGACGCACAAAGGCCAAGATCGCGGCGGTTCAAAAGCGTTCGGGTTATCTTCGCGCTGATGATGCGCGAGTTGGAATCGAGCGAGAGCCGAACCTCGTTGGGGTTTTTGTGGGCTTTCATTGATCCGATTGGCACGATCACTTTGATGAGCGTTGTTTTCGGACTTATTTCCCGCTCCCCCCCAATCGGTACAAATTTTCCGTTGTTTTACTTGACCGGCATTGTGCCGTTCGGAATCTACGCCACAATTGCAAAGAAGTCCGCCGGATCCCTGAATTTCTCAAAATCCCTGCTCAGCTTTCCGGCGGTCAAGCCGATTGATGCCATTATCGCCCGTTCCTTGCTCAATTTCTTCATTGAAATCATCGTTTTCCTGATTTTGGCTTGGGTGATCGTCTATTTTTGGTCGCTGAACCCCCACATCAAACCAGGTCTGGTCATCGAAGCGCTATTGCTTGCTGCCGCCCTTGGGCTTGGCATCGGATGTTTCAACGCCGTCCTGTTCCTGATCGTTCCGACCTATGCCAATCTGTGGTCCATCGTCACGCGGCCCCTCATGTTGGCCTCCGGCGTGTTGTTCCCGATTTCGGCAATCCCCGAACCCTATCAAACTTATCTTTGGTATAATCCGATCGCCCATCCGGTTGAGATGATGCGCGCGGCGTTTTATGCCGAAGTCGTCGCCAAACATGCGTCACCTGTTTTTGTCATGATGATCGCCGTCGGCACTTTCGCTTTCGGGATGGTGATGTTGCACCGTTATGTCCGTGATGTGATCGACGACTGACGCAGGAAAAGGCCGCCGGTTGCGGCTTGCCCGTTGCCTCTGGCGCTGACTTTGCGGGTGTCTGTCGCCTAATTTTTTGCGGAACCTTTGGCACCAAACGACAATCGGATCCGTTGCATCGCGGCCGCCACGTCCTCGCAGGTTGCATCGCGGGGTAAATTGGTCACGCCGAATTTTTCCGCAAAGGCCACAAATTGCACCGATTCATCACGGCTTAGCGCCAAAAGCTCCGAAGCGTGCAGGATACCGCCTTCGCTTTTTAGGTCCGGGCGGGGCAAAGGCCAACCCAACCGCTCTTCGGCCCAATCATAAATATGCTGGTTGGCCTGCTCGATCCGGCGCTTAACGTCGGGATGGAAATTGAAATCTGGTCCCTTCAGCTCCGCGAAGGCGGCATTGAATTCCTGACGGCCGTGCGATAAAACGGAAGCGCCTTCCTTGGGTGCTGTCAAACTTCGATAAATGAACAGCACCTTTATGGCCAATAGCGACAGCCGTTCATTGACCCGTTGCACGGTAACTTCAGCAGGATTGATGCCGATGACCTGCATGAAATGGTGCACAACATCGCCTTTCGGAAACAGATCGTGATCAAACGGAAAAGCCCGCACATTTTGCCGGCCCACCAAAGAATCCAGGCGATCCACGACGAGATGGTGAGTCAACTTTTGATCTGCGCCTTTGCCAAAAATATCCAGAACCGGCAAACTTGTTTGCAGGACTTGCTGAAAGACGGACGTGGCGTAGGACACCGGATCGCGCACATAGCCAACGTAGACCACGTTTTTGGCATAGGGCGCGATCATCTCGGCCAAATCCTGCAGGTCTGGCACCTTGAAATGCGCAATCGCTTCTGCCGAAAGGATGATGCAGTTTGCGGTTTTTCCGGCGTTGTTCAGGGCCATCGTCAGTTTGGCGCGGCCATCAGCCCGCATCGCCGCCCTGTCACCCATATTTTCCGTACGGCCCAGCCTTACCGATTGTGGCACTCTGCGCAAAATCGCACGCTGCACCAAAAGTGAGCTATTGGCCGTTGTCGCATGGACATAGGCCGCATTTTGCAATGATCCGGCGGAATCGAACAAAGACTGCTGAATCGAGGACGATCCGGTTTTGTGACCGCCAAAATGGACAAACGCAATCCTTTCGGCCGATTTGGCGACGACAGACGCCTTTGGAATAGACGGCCGGACGAGATCGCGCGCGAAGGCGCGCACCCGGACTGCAATATGCAACGCTTTGGTGCCAAGCGATACAGGGGCGGGCGCGGGCAGTTTTGGT
>JANNBM010000013.1:0-68264 GCA_031385445.1 Paracoccaceae bacterium
TCACGATTGTGATCCCATTTCAGATAGGAAATCGGCAATGTTTTCAAGAGCGTCGCGATTTTGTCGAACAGATATGTGCACACGTCGCCTCGCGCCAAATCGAGGACCAATTGGTTGCGGCCCGTTAACAGGGGGCGTCCGGCAATCTGCAACGCCCAATCCGGGTGAGCACGAAACAGATCGCTGTCGGGATTGACCATTTCCGGCTCGAACCACAGCCCGAAACTCATGCCGCGCTTGTGCACAAAATCGATCAGCGGGTGCAGGCCCTGCGGCCACTTTTTCGCGTCGACGATCCAGTCGCCTAGGCTCGATTTGTCGTCATCGCGGCGTCCGAACCAGCCATCGTCAAGCACGAACCGCTCGGCCCCGATGTCTGCTGCAAGGTCGGCGATTTGCGTCAAACCGTCGAGAGTGTGGTTGAAATAGACCGCTTCCCAGCAGTTGTAGTGGACCGGACGGACGCGCGCGGGATCGGGCCAGTTGACCACACGGTCACGAATATCATGCTGAAACGCGGCGCCAATTCCGTTCAGGCCATTGTCTGAAAACGCCGCAATCAGGGGCGCCGTTTCAAACGATGTGCCGGGGCTGATTTCCGCCCCCATCGCATGCCCGAACTGCACCTGACGCCGCCCGTCCGGCAATTCTTCGGCGACCATCCGATGACCGCCGGACCACGCGTAATGCAGCGCAAAAGCGCGGCCATGGGTGTTGGTGCAGCCAATTTCCGGCAAAATCAGATAGGGCGGATGTTCTTGCCCCGACCGCCCTGTCCGGCTTTCTCGAAGCCGGATGCCGGGGGTCCACTTTACGTGGTTCAGCTGAAACTCGCCGACCCATTTGCCCGACACATCGATCATATCGGTTGCCAGTTGCGGCGCGGGCAGGACCGGCGCGGACATCCACGACACGCGGACAGGTGCCGCAGCATTCAGCCGGGTTTGCAGCGTAAAAACCCCGGTGGCCTGCGCCGCAATGATATGGGTTAACGTCAGCCCGTCTGCGCGGCTGATCAGGTGCAGGGTGGTGGGGCTTGTCTCTGCCCGGTCAAAAACAAACGCCGGGTGCATCTGATTGCCAACCGCGTCGGCCAGAACCAGCCCGGATTGCCCCTGAAACGCCCGGCCGGATTCAGGCGAAAGGCAAAGGGCGGGCAGCACGTCAATCATGCCGCCGGTCAGGTCATTGCGCGCCGAGGCCGCCAGATCATCAAGGTTCTCGGCCAAAGGCAGCCGAGGGCCCCAGTAGGTGACGAACGCAATCGCGCCATCGGCGCAAAGCGCAATTGTTTGCGCCCCAGCGTCCAGTCGCCAACTGTTCACTTTACGGCCCCCATGGTCAGACCGGCAATGAAGTGCTTTTGCATCAGAAAAAACATCAGGACCGGCGGCATTGCCGCAATGATCGACCCGGCGGATACCAGATGCCACTGCGCCACATATTGCCCGTTCAGCGAATTCAGACCCGCCGTGACCGGCTGAATGCTTGCCGAGGTTGTCAGCACCGTTGCCCAGAAATATTCGTTCCAGATGAAGGTGAACACCAGCACCGACAGCGCCGCAATCGCGGGGCGCATCAGGGGCACGACGATGTACCAGAAAATCTTGAACTCGCTGATCCCCTCGACCCGCGCGGCTTCGATCAATTCAAACGGCATGCCCTTGATGAAGTTCCGCATGAACAGCGTGCAGAACCCGGTCTGAAACGCCACATGGAACAGCCCCAGACCTGTCGTCGTGTTGATCAGACCAAGGTTCACCGTCATGTCCCGCACCGGGACCATCAGGATCTGGAACGGCACGAAGTTACCGGCCACAAACACAAAGAAGATCAGCATGTTAAAGCGGAATTTGTAAACCCCCAGCGCAAAGCCCGTCATGGTGGACAGGGCGACCACGCCGATCACGACCGGTATCGTCAGCTTGAACGAATTCAGAATATATTGCCCGATGGCCGAATTGCGGAACACATCAGCATAGTTTTCGAACGCGATATAGGACGGCATCCCGAAATAGTTGCCCTGCGCCAGATCGGATGCAGGCCGCAGCGAGGTCAGCGCGACGCCCAGCAATGGGAACAGCCACAAGATCAGCGCGATGGGCAGCGCGATCTTGTACATCAGTTGGGTGGAACGAGCAGTTTGCTCTATTGGACGGGGGAACATGGCTTACCGCTCCGTTTCGTCGCGCCACATCTTCCAGATGAAGCCCGAGATGAAAATCATCATGATGCCGAACAGCACCACAGCGATGGCAGCCCCATAACCCATGCGGTAGCCGTATTCCGAAAGCGCCTGTTCGTACATATAGTAGGACAGCACGCGCGACGACCCGTAAGGCCCGCCGGAAGTCATGATTGACACCAGATCGAACGAGCGCAGGGCGCCGATCACCGTCACCACCACCGCGATAAACGTGGCCGGGCGAAGCTGCGGGATGATCACATACCACAGCATCTTGAGCCCCTTGGCACCGTCAAGGCGGGCCGCCTCGATCTGGTCGGGGGCCACGTTGTTCAAGCCCGTCAGATACAGGATCATCACATAGGCAATCTGCGGCCACAGGCCCGCCGCGATGATGCCAAGGTTCACGAACCGCTCATCCGCGAGGACGGCAATTTGCGCGCCGGTCAGCATTTCGATCAGCTTGTAGAACAGGCCAAAATTCGGGGCGTAAAACCATGCGAACATCAGGCCGACGACGACCTGCGAAATAACAAAAGGGAAAAAGAACAGTGACTTGTAGATGCGGATGCCCCTCACCGTCTGGTTCAGGAAGATCGCCATGAACAGCCCGATCGGAACCGCCAACATGAACAATACCAGCCACAAAAGGTTGTTCCAAAGCGATGTCGTGAACGCCTCATCGTCGAACAATTCGACATAATTCGCCACGCCAATCCAGGTTTTTGCCCCAAGCCCGTCCCAGTCATAGAACGACAGCCACATCGACTGAAAGATCGGGATGATCACATAGATCAGGAACATCACCATGCCGGGCGCAAGAAACACCCATGGGGCAAGGCGGCGTTGATTGGTTTTCCAATAGGCAGACATATCGGCGGCCCCCGCTGCGCAAATCATCGTTTTCAGGCAAAGGCCCCGGGGATTAGCCCGGAGCCTGAAGGGAACAGATGCAGGTCAGCGCCCGCATCCGCTCGTTGCTTTAGTACGCAGAAGCGCGGACTTTTTCCAAACGTGCCAGGATTTCGTCCAAACGCTCTGGTTTCACCATGAACTCTTGGAAGCCTTCCATGCCAGCCTTTGCCATTTCGGCTGGTGCGTCACGGTCAAAGAACTGTGCCAGGGCATAGGACGTGGACAGCATTTCAAATCCGGCCACAAGGAACGGATCATCGGCAGGAACCGTCGCAGCTTTGTTGGTAGGCAGCTGACCCAGCGCTGCGTTCAGCTTTGTCTGCACGTCAGCTTGTGCAACATAGGCCAGGAACAGCTTGGCATCCGGCACGTTTTTCGCACCAGCGGTGATGTGAATGGTGTCCGTCGGTGCGTCTTCGGCGCGCGGGATTCCGGGCGTGATTTCCGGGAACGGCATGAAGCCGAGGTTGTCGTTCGTCATGCCGCCTTCTTTGAACACGCCCACGGCAAAGTTGCCCATGACATAGTTCGCAGCCTTGCCTTGCGACAACAATGCGGCAGCGTCCTGCCAGTCAATCGCCGCGTGGTTTGCGGTGATGTAGGGCTGAACTTTTGCAAGCTCTGCGAAGGCCGCTTTCACACGGTCATCGGTCCATGCGATTTTGCCAGCGGTCAGGTCCATGTGGAACTCGTACCCGTTGGTGCGCAGGTCGATATAGTCAAAGATGCCAGCGCCGGGCCACAAAGCCGAAGTACCGGTGGTCAGGCAGTCAATGCCAGCCGCCTGGAATTTCGGGCAGTTTTCGACAAAGCCCGCCCAAGTTGTCGGCACTTCAACGCCAGCCGCCTTGTAGGCGTCGCGGTTGAAATAGATGCCCCACTGATAGTAGGTGTAGGGCACGCCCCACTGCTTGCCATCAATCGTCATCGACGCTTTGGCCGACGCAAGGCTGTCGCTCAGGCCATTGGCTTCCCAAACGTCTGAAACGTCCTGAAACTGACCCGCGTTGACGAAGGGGGCCATGCGGTTTCCGGCATACCAGTTCGCCAGATCGGGCGAATCGGTGGTCAGGAAGTTACGGATGGCGGTTTTGTAACCTTCGTGGTCGAAGTTCTGCAAAACCACGTCAACATCCGGGTTCGCAGCTTCGAAATCCGCGATCAGCGCTTCAAACGCCGCCAGTGGAATTGCGTCGAAGTCTGCGAAATACTTCAGTTCACGCGTCTCTGCCATGGCAGTGCTTGCCATCAGCAAGCCTGCCACAAGCGCCGTTGCGCCTTTCTTAAGATGGACCATGGTTTCCTCCCGTTTGGTTCCATTATGTGAAACTTAGTCTTGAATATTGAAAACTATGCGGCGTATCGTCTAAGGTGTCAACAGGGGTTGGAGGCCCAAGGGTATGAACGTCGACGGCGTAGGGGATGGAACGGTCGGTAAGGCATTGGATGTCCTGGACATGGTGGCCGCCATTGGCCGCCCGGTGCGCTTTACCGAACTTCTGGGCGACAGCGCCTATCCCAAAGCCACCTTGTACCGGTTTCTGCAAACGCTGACCAATCAGGGGATGCTGGCCTATGATCCGGACCGGCAGTCCTATTCGCTGGGCGTCAGGCTGGTCCGTCTGGCGCATGCCGCATGGGCGCAATCCTCGCTTGCGCCCATCGCAAGACCTTGGATTGACAAGCTTTCTGAAGATGTCGGTGAAACCATTCATCTGGCACAACTGGACCAATCGCAGGTCTTGTATGTCGACAAGCGCAATGCCCGCAGCCCGGTCGAAATGTTTGCCCAAGCGGGTAAAGTTGGCCCCGCTTATTGCACCGGGGTGGGCAAGGTCATGCTTGCTTATCTGGACGGGGACGCGCTGGACCGGGCCTTGTCGCTGCAGACCTTTCACCACTTTACCGCGCAGACTTTGACGACCGCTGCCGCCCTTCGCGCCGAGCTTTTGGTGATTCGCCAGCGCGGCTATGCGTTCGATAATGAAGAGCATGAGCCGGGAATCATCTGCGTCGCCCTGCCAATTCGCGCCCGTTCGGGGCGGATCATGGGCGCGCTTTCGGTGACATCAACGACGGCGCGCACCACAATCGCTGTCTTGGAAGAGCTGGTTCCACGGATCGAAGAAACAGCCACAGCTGTGGCACATGAAGCGGAAAGCTGGCGCTTTCCGGAAACTGAAAAAATTTAAGAGGGGGAAAACATGTCCGGAGTTGTTCTTGAAAGTGTCGCGAAGGCCTTTGGCGATATCAAGGTTATCCACGGGGTAAGTCTGGCGATCGAAGATGGCGAATTCTGCGTCTTCGTTGGCCCGTCTGGTTGCGGAAAATCCACGCTGCTGCGGATGGTTGCAGGGCTGGAAGAAACGACGGCGGGGCGCATCAGCATTGGCAATCGCGATGTCACCAGGATTGACCCCGCAGAACGCGGCGTGGCGATGGTTTTTCAGACCTACGCGCTTTATCCGCACATGACTGTGGCGGAAAATATGGGATTTGGCCTGAAAATGACCGGGCATCCGGCGAGTGAAGTCGCGGTGAAGGTCAAGGAAGCCAGCCGGATCCTGAAACTTGACCCCCTGCTGGCCCGCAAACCGAAGGCGCTGTCGGGCGGTCAACGCCAACGCGTGGCGATTGGCCGCGCGATTGTGCGGGGGCCGGAGGTTTTCCTGTTCGACGAGCCGCTTTCGAACCTTGATGCGGAACTGCGCGTCGAAATGCGCGTTGAAATTGCGCGCCTGCACCGTGAGATTGGCGCCACGATGATCTATGTCACCCATGATCAGGTCGAGGCGATGACCTTGGCCGACAAAATTGTGGTGCTGCGCGCCGGGCGGATTGAACAGGTGGGCGCGCCGCTGGAATTGTATCACAATCCGGAAAATCGGTTTGTGGCCGGCTTTATCGGCAGCCCGGCGATGAATTTTGTGAACGGCGTCGTGGACAAGGCCGGGACGGTCAGCGCCGCGGGTCTGTCGGGGCCGGTGGACACCGGCGTCGCCCTGCCGGGCAAGGGCGCGAATGTGGTCGTTGGCTTGCGGCCGCAAAGCCTGCAGCTCACCATCGGTGACACGCACCGGGTGGAAATTACCGAAGCGTTGGGGGGGATTTCCTTTGTTCACCTGACGGCGCCAACCGGCGAAAAGCTGGTGATCGAGGCGCGGGGCGATATGGTTGCAAAGCCCGGATCAATGGTGGGACTGGGCTTTAACGCCGCCGAAGCGCTGTTTTTCGCGGCGGATGAAATGGGACAAAGACTGCGGTAAAGCGCCGATCGCCCGGCCATTGGCCGGGCGCCGTTTGCCCTGATCGGGGCCCGATTTAGCGGTACAAAAGCGAGGTTCCGCCCGCGAAAAGATGCACTTTTTTCGGATCAGCGCTCAGCCTTACAGAGGTGTGCCGCACTTCGGACCGGATGCCCGGAAGCTTGCCCACAACCTGAAGTCCGTCTGCCTGCTTTTTGAAATACAGCAGCGTCACCTCGCCCAAAGCTTCGGTAATCTCCACCTCGCCGGTAAAGATCGCCTCGCCTGCGGTTTCGATAAAATCTTCGGGCCGCACGCCGATCTTGACCTTCAGGCCCTTATCAGCGGCATTGGTCGGCACGGCAGAGCGCGCGGTGCCGCCGTTGTCCAGCTTGATCGTGGTCATCGCGCCCGTTTCAACCACTTCGCCGGTCATCAGGTTCATCGCCGGGCTGCCGATGAACTGCGCCACGAATTCATTTTCGGGCCGCTCATAAAGCTCCAGCGGCGTGCCGACCTGGCTGATCCCTCCGCCGGCCAGAACGACGATCCGGCTGGCCAAAGTCATTGCTTCGACCTGATCATGGGTGACGTAAACCATGGTCGAATTCGGCATCGCTTCTTTCAGCTGGGCAATTTCGATCCGGGTCGCCACACGCAAAGCGGCGTCGAGGTTGGACAGGGGTTCGTCGAACAAATAGACCTTCGGATCGCGAACGATGGAGCGGCCGATCGCGACGCGCTGGCGCTGACCACCCGAAAGCGCCTTTGGCAGGCGGTCAAGATAGGGGGTCAGCTGCAGGATGCGGGCGGCCTTATCGACGGCGGTTTTGATCTCGTCTGGGGATTTCTTGGCGATTTTCAGCGCAAAAGACATGTTTTCGCGCACGGTCATATGCGGATAAAGCGCGTAGGACTGGAACACCATCGCGATGCCGCGCTGCGCCGGGGGGACGTCATTCATCCGCACGCCGTCGATGGAAAAATCACCGCCGGTGATCCGCTCCAGCCCGGCGATCATCCGCAAAAGCGTCGATTTACCGCAGCCGGACGGACCGACGAAGACGATCAACTCGCCCGTCTTGATGTCAAGGTTGATGTCTTTCAACACCTTCACCTCGCCATAAGCCTTTTCCACGTCTTTAAGCAAAAGTTCAGCCATGGTTTTTCTCCCTCAGTCCCGTTTGGCCAGACAGACGCCCCATGGACCAAGCGTCACGCGCTTGTCCGTGGTCTTCTGGCTGCCGAGTTCTGTTCCAATTGTCGTCCAGTTGCCTTCGGGCAGGCTGACCTCGGCGGCATCGCCGCCAAGGTTGAAGGCACAAAAAAGGTCCGTCTCGCCGCTGCGCACAAAGCTGGCCACATCGCCCGTGGCCCGAATGTCGATCATCAATCCCGTGCGAAGCGAAGGGTTGGCCCGCCGAAACGCAAGCGCCGCGCGGTAATGCGCGAGGATCGACGCGGGGTTCTGGTCTTGCGCGGCCACGGACAATGGCAAATGCGGCGCCTTGACGGGCAGCCATGGTTTGCCCGCCGAAAATCCGCCGGAGGCATTGTCGGTGATCCATATCATCGGCGTGCGGCAGCCATCGCGGCCCTTGAATTCTGGCCAGAATTCAATGCCATAGGGGTCTTGCACTTCGTCCTGCGACAGCTCCGCCTCGGGCAGGCCCAACTCTTCGCCCTGATAAAGACAGATCGACCCGCGCAGCGTGACCAGCAGCGTGGCATAGGTTTTCGCGGCCGCCTCGGTCAGGTTCCAGCGGCTGATGTGGCGGATCACGTCATGGTTGGAATAGGACCAGCAGGGCCAGGCATCGGGCGCGGTGGCGGTCATGCGCGCAAAGGTATCCGCCAAAAGGGCCGCGGTCAGACGCGTTGGTTGCAGCATCTCGAAGGGATAGCACATCTGCACCTTGTCGCCGCCGGAGGTATATTCCGCCATGATTTCAAGGCCGCGCTGCGCATCGCCCACCTCGCCCACCGCCGCCGCCGCATAGGGGCCAAGCACCGCGCGGAATTTTTTCAGGAACTCCAGGTTCTCTGGCTGGTTCTTGTCGAACAGGTGCAGCTGGTGGTTATAGGGGTTCACCGTGGGCGCGATGGAGTTGTTGCGCTGTTCAATCGGCAGAGGTGGATTGTCGCGCAGGTGTTTGTCGGCGATGTAAAAGTTGATCGTGTCCAGCCGGAACCCGTTCACCCCCCGCTTCAGCCAGAAGCGCGCCACGTCCAGAAGCGCGTCTTGCACCGCGTCGCAGTGAAAGTTCAGGTCGGGCTGCGAGGTCAGGAAATTGTGCAGGTAATACTGCTCGCGGCGGTTGTCCCAGGCCCAGGCGCTGCCGCCAAAGATCGAGAGCCAGTTGTTGGGCGGGGTGCCATCCGGTTTCGGCGCAGCCCAGACATACCAGTCGGCGCGCGGGTTGGTGCGGTTCTGGCGGCTTTGCGCAAACCATGCGTGCCGGTCGCTGGTATGCGACAGCACAAGGTCGATCATGACCCGCAGGCCAAGTTCATGCGCGCGTGCGACCAGTCGATCGAAATCTGCCAAGGTGCCAAACATCGGATCGACGTCGCAGTAATCGCTGACGTCATAGCCGAAGTCTTTCATCGGGCTTGGGAAAAACGGGCTGATCCAGATCGCATCGGCCCCAAGCGCGGCGATATGGCCCAGCCGGCCGGTGATGCCCGCCAGATCGCCAATGCCGTCGTCGCCCGAATCCTGAAAGCTGCGGGGATAGATCTGATAGATCACCGCCCCCCGCCACCATTCGGGATCGGCGGCCAGAATGGACCGGCCTTCGGGCTGCATCATGCTCACTTCACGGATCCCGCCAAAAGACCGCGCACGAGGAAGCGTTGCAGCGAGAAGAAGACCGCCAGCGGTACGGCGATGGAGACGAAGGCCGAGGCGGACAGAATTTCCCAATCGCCACCGCGTGAGCCCATCAGGTTTACAAGGTTGCCGGTCAGCACCTGTTGGTCGTTGCCGGTGCCAAGGAACACGAGCGCGACCAGAAGGTCATTCCATGTCCAAAGGAACTGAAAGATTGCGAAAGAGGCGAGCGCGGGGAAGGACAGCGGCAGGATGATCTTGGTGAAGATCTGGAAATCGGTGGCGCCGTCCACCCGGGCGTTTTCGATGATGTCGCGCGGCAGTCCGACCATATAGTTACGCAAAAGATAGACCGCGAGCGGCAGGCCAAAGCCGGTATGGGCCATCCAGATGCCAAGATATCCTTTGCCAATGCCGATCCAGTTGTGGAACTGCAACAGTGGGATCAGCGCCAGTTGCAACGGCACCACAAGCAGGCCAACCACCGCCGCGACCAGCAGCGCGCGGCCGGGAAATTCCATCCAGGCAAGGGCATAGGCGGCAAAGGCGGCGATCAGGATCGGAATGATCGTGGCGGGAATGGCAACGGTCGCGGTGTTCACAAAGGCTTGGAATACGGTCTGCCCCGCCATCGGGCTGAACAGCACATTGCCGTAATTGTTCACGGTGAATTCGGGCGGCGTGGAGGCGGTGGAAAAAACCCGCGGCATCCGCACATCTTTCATCGAGGTGGGCGAGGACAGCACATAAGTCCCGTCGGCCATCACCGTAAGGCTAAGCCCGCCGTCAAGCGGTGCGCTTTGTCCGGCGTCAAACGCGGTCGGCTCTTTGGAACTGGCGCCCCATTTGCTGACCTGCGCGCCTGCGGTGTCAAACAGCGCGCCTTCAATCACGAAAACGCCGTCTTTCTGCGTCTCGTCGCCTTCGATCCGAATGGCGGGCAGTTGCTGTTCCTGCGTGCTGAGCGCCATCCACCAGCCCGAACTGGAAATCTGATCTCCGGTGCGGAACGACGAGATGAGCAGTCCGAACGTTGGCAGCACCCACATCAGCACCAGCAGCACCACCGAGATGTGAACCGCCCATGTCAGCGAGGACTTTTTGCCTGCGATATTGTCCATGTCCGGTCCCCCCTCAGCGCATTTCTTTGCGTACGTTATAGACGTTCCAGACCAGAATTGGCGTCACCAGCAGCATGATGATCATCGCGCTCGCCGATCCCACGCCCCAATCGTTTGCCCGGAACAGCTTGTCATACATATAATTGGCCAGAACCTGCGTCTGCCATTGGCCGTTGGTCATGGCGAGCACGATGTCGAACACCTTCAGCACCACAATCGTGATCGTGGTCCAGACCACAACGATGGTGCCCATGATCTGCGGCACCTTGATCTGAAAGAAGATCTGGAACGGGTTGGCGCCGTCGATGATCGCCGCCTCAACCGTGTCTTCGGGCACGCCGCGAATGGCGGCCGACAGGATCACCATGGCAAATCCGGTCTGAATCCAGACCAGAACCGCCATCAGGAAGAAGTTGTTGTAAAACGGCTGGCTCAGCCAGGTTTGTGCGGTGCCGTAGGGCAGGGCGGCGCCGGACAGATGGTAGGTGCCGCGAAGGGTCGACCAGATCAGCCAACCCAGAAGCGCCGCGCCGACCACCCGCAGGATCATTCCCGCGATGCCGCCCGCAGCGGCGGTTCCGCGCAGGATATCGCGCACCAGCGTCCAGGCCACATAGGCGAGCGCCGCCGCAAAGGCCAAAAGCAGCAGCCCCGGCACCAGCTTCAAGACCACAGTTGACCAGATCCCGCCGTCAAATTTCAGCCAGACCGCGTTCATCGCGCCAATCTGCGCCTGATCAATCGGGCGCGTATCATAGATCAGTTTCCAGATCACCGAAGCACCGACAAAGGAAATGGCCATCGGCATGAAAATCAACGATTTGGCGATGTTGCCCCATTTGATCCGGTCGGTCAGCTGCGCCGCGAGCAGGCCAAAGGCCGTGGACGCCGCCGGCACGAAAACCAGCCAGAGCATATTGTTCTGCATGGATTCCCAGAACTTCTCTTCGCCGAACATCTGGGTGTAGTTTGCAAATCCGACAAACTTGCGGGTGTTGCCCGGCGCCTCATCGGTGAACGACAGCCACGCCGTCGCAAAGACCGGATAGGCAAGGTAAAGACCCAGAAGGAAAACCGCCGGAAACAGGAACAGCCAAGGCCGGATCATGTTGGCGCGGTTGATGTTGTGCCCCGCCTTTGGCCCCGAGGCCGGATATAGAATCTTATCCAGAAAAAGGTTTGAGAAGTAAAAGTATCCGATGCAGCCGCCGACCCCGATCACAATGGTCAGCAACGCTTGAAATGCTGGATTCATGAAACTCTCCCAAGACCTGAAGCCGATAAAAATGGTCAGGCGCGAAAATTTCTGCGCCTGACCTTTCGTTTAGAACAGCTTACTTCGGCCAGCCAGCTTCGATGCTGTCAGCCACTTCTTGGGCCGACTTGCCACCAACATAGTCAACCATGCCGGTCCAGAACGTACCCGCGCCAACCGCAGGATTCATCAGGTCGGAACCGTCAAACCGGAAGGTTGTCGCGTTCAGCAGGATCTCGCCCTGCTTTTTCAGCGCAGCATTGGCGTAAACGTCAACGTTGGCCGACTTCAGCGGCGTCAGGAAGCCAGCGCCCGCCATCCAGATTTCATGCGCGATTGGCGTTTTCAGCCATTCGATGAACGCACGTCCGCCTTCGGATTCCTTGGTCAGGAACGCAAGTGTTCCAGCGCCAAGAACGGGCTTGCCCAGATCCTTGCCCGCATAGGCTGGCAAATAGAAGAAGTCTGCATCGGTGCCCAGTTCCGTGCCTTCAGGGAAGAAGGATGGAATGAACGACGCCTGGTGGTGCATGTAGCACTGTGGAGGCGACGAGAAGAGGCCCTTCGGGCTGTCGCGGAAGTCGGTCGAAGCAACAGCAGCAACGCCGCCTGCAACATAGGCGTCATTCTTGGCGAAAGCACCGAATTCGTCGATTGCGGCCACAACCGCAGGGTCGTTGAACGCGATCTCGTGCTTGTACCATTGGTCATAAACTGATGCAGGCTGCGTGCGCAGCATCATGTCTTCAACCCAGTCGGTCGCTGGCCAACCCGTCGCGCCGCCTGAACCCAGACCAATGCACCAAGGCGTGCCGCCGTCAGCGACGATCTTGTCGGTCAACGCCTTCAGATCTTCCATCGTCTCAGGAACGGTGTACCCGGCATCTGCAAAGTTGTCGGGCGAGTACCAAACCAGCGATTTCACGTCGATCTTGTAGGGGAAAGCGTAAAGCGCAGGTGCACCGTCCGCGCCGTTATAGGTGCCAAGGCTGACCCAGCTTTCGCCGGCCGCATAGTTGTCTTTCAGCCAGGTTTCGGTTTCAGCGCCAAGCGGCAGGATGAAACCCTTGGAGGCCAGATCGGCGATCAAGCCGGGCTGCGGCAGAACCGCAACGTCCGGCGGGCTGCCCGCTTGGGTGTCGATCACGATCTGCTGTTCGTAGTTTTCCGACGAGGAATAGTTCACCTTCACGCCCGAAGCGGCCGTGAAATAGGCGAGCATGGTTTCGACCAGAACCTGGTCTTCGCCGCGCCAAGGCCCGAACATGGTGATTTCCTGGCCGTCGAGGTTCGTCGCCTCGTCAAAAGCTTTGTAGCTGTCCCAGTTAAAGGCGCCTTCGCCGATTGGGAACTTCAGGTCTTGCGCAAATGCGCCGCCTGCTGCGAGTGCCAGCACGCAGGTGCTGACGATCAGTCCGGTTTTCATAGGTATTCCTCCCGAATCCCCCGCCCTCTGACGGAGCATGAAACCATCGTCGGTTCTGGCACCTGTTGGACAGGCCAACAGAATCGTTTCAAACCGCTTTGGATGAGGCAACTTTGCCGATCCGATCTGTTCTGTCAATCCAAAGCGCATTCAATTTGCATAATCAGCCATAATTTTGTGTATCACGGCAGGCAATATTGATTTTTGGCCGCAAGGATAGTCTTTGACCTGATGGTCAGGTCTGTCTACTGTCCAGCGAATTGAAACCGTTTTGAGCACCCGCATCCGATGAACCTTAAAGAACTCGCATCAAAGCTCGGCCTTTCGCCCACAACGGTGAGCCGTGCGCTGAACGGGTATCCCGAGGTGAATGAAGCCACGCGGGAGCGTGTCATGGCGGCGGCCAAACGGCACAATTACCACCCCAACACCCGCGCGATCCGGCTGGCCACGGGCCGGGCGATGGCGGTGGGCCATGTGATTCCGATCGCCACCCGCCATGAGATTGTGAACCCGATCTTTGCTGATTTTATCGCCGGCGCGGGCGAGACATACAGCCGTAACGATTACGACATGGTGCTGTCGGTCGTGCCCGATGATCAGGAAGAAGCTGCTTACCGCGGGATGAAATCCAAAGGGAACGTTGACGGAGTGATCGTGCACGCGCCTCGGATGAACGATGCGCGGATCCCGCTTTTGCGGGAAATTGGCTTGCCCTTCGTGGTTCATGGCCGCGCCACGGGCACAACGGAACCCTATTGCTGGCTTGACGTGAACAACCGGCGGGCGTTTCAGCGGGCGACGGAATTTTTGCTGGATCTCGGCCATACGCGTATCGCGCTGGTCAATGGGCTGGAATACATGGATTTCGCGATCCGTCGCCGCACGGGGTATCTGGACGCTTTGGCGGCGCGCGGAATTGCTGCGGACCCCTCCCTGATGTCTTCGGACGAGATGACCGAATTTGCCGGATATCGGGCGGCGAGTGCGATGCTTGCCGCTGCCAACCCGCCAACCGGCATTCTGGCGGCGTCAATGATTTCAGCGATGGGCGCGCGGCGCGCGGTGGAAAGTGCCGGGCTGGAGTTTGGGCGCGATGTGTCGATCATCATCCACGACGACGACCTGAGCTATATGAAAAACGGCGAAGACGTGCCGATTTTCACCGCCACCCGGTCTTCGGTGCGCGAGGCGGGGCGGCTGGCGGCGGAAATGCTTCTGGACGTTATCGCGCATCCTGAAAACGTGCCGCAGCAGCGCCTGCTTGAAGCGGAACTTATCATCGGGCAATCCACCGGCCCGGCGCCGCGCCCCTAAGCCTTCGTTTTGCGGGGCCGCATCGTGACGATCAAGACCGCGCGTAGGGGTCTTTCAAAGCCGCGATAACCTGCCCCGAACAATCGCCAAACCCGATCCGGTATCCTGTGCCCTGCGCATGGCCGCGCAGGGTAAGTGTATCATTATCCTCGATAAAACTGCGGGCGCCGCCTGCGACGTCAAAGGGTTCCTTGCCGCCCCATGACAGCTCCATCAAGGAACCGCGATTGGTTTTTTGCGGGCCGGAAATGGTGCCGGACCCCAAAAGATCGCCCACATTCATCGCGCAGCCCGAGGTGGTGTGATGGGCGAGCTGCTGGGCGGCGGAATAGTAAAGCTCGTTCGAATTCGTGCGGCTGATTACGGTTTCGGGCTGGCCTGCGGGCGTCAATCCGACTTCCAAAGCAATATCATACAGCATCGGACCCGGTTCTTGCAGATAGGGCAGCAGGGGCACCTCGCGCGAGGGGCCATCGGTGCGAAACGCCTCCAGCGCGGATTTCATCACGATCCACGGGCTGATCGTGGTCGCCGTCGCCTTGGCCTGAAATGGGCCAAGCGGCTGATATTCCCAGCCCTGAATGTCGCGCGCCGACCAATCGTTCAGCAGCACATAGCCGAAGATCATCGCATCCGCCTCGGCCACCGTCACCGGTTGGCCATGAACCGAAGGCAGCCCCACGACCGCGCCAAGCTCCAGCTCGATATCGAACCGGCGCGAAGGTTGAAAGGCCGGGGCCGCGTGGTCGGGGCTTTTGATCTGCCCCCATGGGCGGCGCACCGGCGTGCCCGAAACGACGACCGACGATGCGCGGCCATTATAGCCGATGGGAATGTGCAACCAGTTGGGCGGCAGGGCATTTTCCGCCCCGCGCATCATGGTGCCCACGTTCATCGCGTGGTGTATTCCGGCGTAAAAGTCGGTGTATTCGCTGACCAGAAACGGCAGATACAGCGTAAGGTCCGAAAGCGGAACAAGATGCGGCTCGACGCCCGCGCGCGCGGCCCTTTCGGCCAAAAGCGTTGTGACCTGATCGCGCAGGTCCTGCCAAACCGCAGGGCCAGCCTCCATCAACTCGTTCCAGAACGGCACGTCCAGATAGGGGCCGCCCGGCAGATCAATCAGGCCGTCATGTTCCAGCGCGGTGACATCCAGCACGAAATCGCCGATCGCCATCCCGCAGCGCGGCTCTTCGGGGCCATGCGAAAAGACGCCGCAAGGCAGGTTGTTCAGCGGGAAATCGGTGGTGGGCGCATTGGCGGTTTCAACCCAGGAACGCAGCAGGGTCATAGCGGGATCTCCATTCCGTCTTTGCCGACGATGATCGGGCCGTGAAAATGAACGCTGGCACGCGCGATCCAGTGATCGTCCGTAAAAGCGGGATCGTCCACCGGAACCAGATGGTTCAGCACCAGCTTTTTCGCCCCTGCCGCGGCGGCGATGCGCCCGACATTATCAATCATCGTATGGGCGGCGGTCAGATGCTGGCGCAGCTTTTCGCCGCCCCCGGCGCGCATCAGGATTGCGTCGATCCCTTCGGGCAGCAGCGCCTCGTGCACCAGGACATCCGAATGGCGGGCAAAATCGGCGAGCGGCGGGAAATAGGCGGTATCGCCCGAAAGGGTGATGGTTTTTGTCCCCTCGAACCGATAGGCAAAGGCGAAATTGACGGGCGGGTGACGGACGGCAAGGGCGCTGATGCGCAGGCCCGCAAAGGGCACATCGCCTTCGGCAACGGTGATAATCGTCACAAGGCTGTCCAGCGGGATGCGCCCGTCGTCCACCACGCGCAAATGGATGTCATAGGCCATCGCCGCCCTGAACCCCGCCCAATAGTCAACGATTCCGGGCGGGCCAAAGATTTGAACCGGGGTTTTCAGGCCCGATGTCCACGCGGTATGCACCAGCGCGCCCAGTTCCAGAACATGGTCGGAATGCAGATGGGTGATGAAAATCGTGTGCAGATCAGACAGGGCCACGCCCGCCTGCACCAGCGCGCGCGTCACCCCAAGCCCTGCGTCAATCACGATGCGTTGGCCGTCAAGCTCCAGCAAAGTCGCCGTTGGCATCGCCCCGCCGGGGCGCAGCGACGGCCCGCCTTTGGTGCCCAATGTGACCAAACGGTTCATGGTTGCAGGGAAACCTCGTTGGCGTTTCTAGTCGTCAGATCGGTGCTGCGCTTTTGCGCAGGGCGGCGATATTTGCGCCGTAGGGCAAGGGATTGTCCACTGACCCGCCGTTGAACAATGCCGCGCCCGCGACCAGAACATCGGCCCCCGCCGCCACGACCAGCGGCGCGGTTTCCTGTGTCACGCCGCCGTCAATTTCAATGTGGATTGGCCGGTCGCCAATCATCGCCCGGATCGCCCGGATTTTTTCCAACTGCGAATGGATGAACTTTTGCCCGCCAAAGCCGGGGTTGACCGTCATCACGCACACCAGGTCTGTCAGGTCCAGCAGATGCGGCAGCGCGTCCAGCCCGGTGCCGGGATTGATCGCCAGACCGGCTTTTTTGCCTGTGCCGCGAATGGCTTGCAAGGTGCGGTGAATATGCGGGCCGGATTCCAGATGCGCGGTGATCACATCGGCCCCGGCATCGGCATAGGCACCAATGAAGGCGTCCACCGGGGTGATCATCAGATGAACGTCCATCACGGTTTTGATGTGGGGCCGGATCGCTTTGCACATCGCAGGGCCAAAGGTCAGGTTCGGGACAAAGTGGTTGTCCATCACATCCACATGCACCCAATCGGCGCCCTGCGCCTCGATCGCGCGAATTTCGGCGCCCATATTGGCAAAATCCGCTGACAAAATAGACGGAGCAATCTTGATCTTGCGCGAAAAGGTCATCGCCAGCCTCCCAATGCTTCACCAAACGGTGTTGCGTCGAAGTGGCGGCGGGGTCAAGAGCCGATGGTGGCGCATTCGACCTGGCGCACGGTCAGTTTGCGGCAGGCGAGGTCGGCCTCTTGCTGGGTCAAGCCCATGAAATTCGCCTCCCAGCCGCCTTTGCGTTGCACTACTTTGCGCAGACCTTGGGACAAAGTGGCGCTTTCGCGCAGTTGAACCTGCAAAAGCGCGCGTTCGGCGTCATAGGACGACGGGTAGTTGCCGACATTGATGCCGAACTGCCGCCCGCCAGAAGTGGACACGCGCGTGACGACCGCGGGTTCGGCGGGCGCTTGCGCCACCACCAGCGGTTCCTCGGCCGGCACTGGTTCGGCCACGGCTGCGATCTGCGCCGAGGCGGTTTCGGTGGCTGCGTCAGCGCTCGCTTCGGCAATCAGCACCGGCTCGGTGGCGGTGTTGTCATAAATCGGCTTGTTGCGCTTGGGCGGGCGCGGGGCGGATACCAGAAGCACGGGTTGAATGTTGGAAGCTGCGGAAACCGTCAGGCCTTTTGGCGGCTCTGCGGCGGCAATGTCGATCTCGACGCCCGCCTCGGCGAGGGCGGCGGCGATGCCTGCGGTGTCAACAAGGCTTGGGTCCGGGGCGTTCAGACCTGCAACCTCGGTTTCGGCAGGCAATTCAAGACCTTCGGTCAAAGCGGCGGCTTGATATTCCAAGGTGCCCGGCTCCGCAGGCGGGGCCGCAGCTTCGATCAGGGCGGCGTCGATACCCGGGTCCAGACTGGCCACGACATCGGCGACGGCGGTGGTATCTTCAAGGCTTGGCCGGGCGAGCGGGCGCAACGAGGTGGCCGGGTTCATCGCCACGCGAAGGGTCTTGCCCGCGCCGCCTTCAACCTCGGGCAGCGATTCGTCGACCTGGCTTACCACCAGTTCATCATCGCCAGAATCAAGAGCCGGGGCCACCGGGGCCTGCGTTTGCGCATTGCGCGGCGCCTTGGCAAAGCCCAGATCCAGCAGTTTGGCCATCTTGGCATTGCGGTCTGCGGTGGATTTACCGCCGAAAATCGTCGCAATGATCCGCACTCCGTCGCGTTCGGCGCTGGCGGTCAGGTTAAAGCCTGCCGCATCGGTATAGCCAGTTTTGATCCCGTCCGCGCCCTTGTAGGCGTCCAGAAAGCGGCGGTTGGTGTTGTTCACGGTGGCGACACCCGCATCGGTCGATCGGCGCGAGAAGATGTTGTAATACTGCGGGAAATCGAAAAACAGATGCCGCCCGAGCAGGGACATGTCGTGGGCGGTGGACAGATGGCCCTTGGCGGTCAAGCCGTTGGCGTTTTTAAAAGTGGTGTTTTTCATGCCCAAAGACTTGGCGGTTTTGGTCATCCGTTCGCCAAACTTGGCCGGACTTCCGCCGATGGCATCGCCAATGGCCGCGGCGGCATCGTTCGCCGATTTCACCGCTGCAGCGCGGATCAGATAGCGCAGGGCGATTTTCTGGCCGGTTTTAAGCCCAAGCCGCGACGGCGGCTGTGCGGAGGCATTGGCCGAAACGGTGATCATCGTGTCAAGCGACAGGTTGCCTTTTTCGATTTCCTGAAAGGTAATGTACAGCGTCATCATCTTGGTCAAAGACGCCGGATGCAGCCGGGTGTCAGCGTTTTCAGAGAAAAGCGTCTCGCCGGTCCGCGCGTCCATCACATAGGCCGCATAGGGCACGGCGCCTGCGGGCTGCGAGCAGGCAGATATCAGGCCAAGGCCAAAAACAAATAAAAAACACCGGGCATAATGCCCCAAAAGGTTTGCCAATGACCTGCCTCGTCCGTTGCGCCGCGATTTTTGTGCGGTCACTTATCTGCTGACACGAAGGCTAGCACAGGTGTTCTTTTCAGAAAACCCCTTAGTTTCAACGGCTTTCGGGGCGCGGCTAAACTGCCGCAACCAGAGTTCATCTGCCAGATATAGCGATCATGGTGTATGAACGCGCTATCTATAGTGATGCTTCGATGCTTTGAACCAAGGCAGGCAGATCACAAAGCCCGGTGGCGGCGAAAAACCGTGCCGAATTTTCGGGCCCATCGGCGCGTTCCAGCTCCCATGTCTGGCCGTGGGGAATATGCACGGCAAAGGCACCGGCGGCGAGGGCGGGCAGCACATCGGATTTCATCGAATTGCCCACCATCATGCAGCTTTGGGCGTGGTGGCCATAGCGGGTGAAAATCTTCGCATAGATGCCAGCGGTCTTGTCCGAGACAATTTCAACGCCGCAAAACAGCTCCGCCAATCCCGACTGCGCAACCTTGCGTTCCTGATCCAGAAGGTCGCCCTTGGTGATCACAAGGATCTGATGGGTTTGGGCCAGCTCGCGCAGCGTCGCCTCGGCATGGGGCAGCAGGGCGACCGGCTCTTGCAGCATCTGGCGACCTGCCGACAGGATTTCGGCAATCACCCGCGCATTTACCCGCCCCGCGGTCACTTCGATGGCGGTTTCGATCATCGACAGCATAAAGCCCTTCACGCCAAAGCCGTAATGGCCGAGGTTGCGCCGTTCGGCGGCCAAAAGGCGGTCGTGCAAATGCGCCGGATCGGCGAAATCGGTCAGCAGGGTTTCCAGATGCGCCTGCGTCAGGCGAAACAGGGATTCGTTCTGCCAAAGCGTATCGTCTGCGTCAAAAGCGATCAGGGTTAGCGGGGACATGGCGGCCTCAAATCGACCCTTCCGTCATGAAGCAGGCGCCGGGGTGATGCAACCTATCGCATTTGACTTTTCGCCGCCTCAAAATGCGCTATATTGGCGCCATATTCAAATGGAGTGGCCCTTGGCCAAGCTGATGCCTATTCACATGAGCGATAAACAATCCGGTTCGGGCGGATCAGACAACGATGCGGGGCTGTTGACGAAAACCGTCACCCGCACGCAGCGGCCGCCTTTGTACAAGGTCATGCTTTTGAACGATGATTACACACCGATGGAATTTGTCGTGCATGTTTTGGAGCGTTTTTTCGGGTTAAACCACGCGCAGTCGTTTGAAATCATGCTGACGGTTCACAAAAAGGGGCTCGCGGTTGTGGGCGTGTTTTCGGCCGAGATTGCCGAAACCAAGGTGGCGCAGGTGATGGATTTCGCGCGCCGCCACCAGCATCCGCTGCAATGCACCATGGAAAAGGAATAGGCCCCAAGGGCCGCATCACATGAGATCTGCAAGATTGGAAATGGCGCTGGATACCGGCGTGTTGACGTTGCCCGCTTCGGGTCAAATCGCGGTGTATCAGCCGGCGCAGGGCGATGATCTGTCGGCTTTGCCGCAGGATCGGATGCGGCTGATCACGCCGATGCGGCCCGATCATGCCGCCTTTGCCGCGCAGGGTTTTGCGATGGATGGAGCGGGGCCGGACGGGGCGGCGCTCGTCTGTTTGCCGCGCGCCAAATCCTTGGCTTATGCGCTGATCCACCGGGCGATGGCGGGGCTTGCGCCGGGTGGGATCTTGGTGCTGGACGGGCAAAAGCTTGATGGGATCGAGGCGGTTCTGAAGGATATCAAGGGGCTTGGCCTGCGCATGGGCGAGGTGTTGTCCAAGGCGCATGGCAAGCTGGTCGTGCTGGAAAAGACCGCGATGCCAGAGGCTTGGGCCGACCGTGAAAGTGTAATTGACGGCGGGTTCATCACGGTGCCGGGCGTCTTTTCGGCAGACGGGCCGGACCGCGCTTCGGTGCTGCTTGCACAGGCGCTGCCCGCAAAACTGCCGCCGCATATGGTGGATTTCGGGGCAGGCTGGGGGCTTTTGTCACGCGCGGTTCTGGCGCGGGATAGCGTGAAAAGCCTTGATCTGATCGAAGCGGACGCGCGGGCGCTGGACTGCGCGCGCAAGAACGTGGTGGACGAGCGGGCACGGTTTTTGTGGGAAGATGTCACCACCTTCAAGCCGCCGAAAAACTGGAGCGGGGCGGTGATGAACCCGCCGTTTCACGCCACCCGCGCGGCAGAGCCGACGATTGGCATGGCGTTCCTGCGCGCGGCGCACCGGGGGCTGACGCCGGATGGCCAGTTGTGGATGGTGGCGAACCGGCATCTGCCTTATGGCCCGCTGTTGGCCGAGTTGTTCCAGAAGGTCGAAGAGGTCGGCGGCGACGGTGCATTTCGCATTGTTCGGGCCGAGGCGCCGCGCAAAGCCGGGCGCAATGACAAAAAAGCGTGATCTTTCCTGAAAAGATTTGTCTGAAAATCAAAACGGGCTAACTTTCGCTCCTGTCCAGCAAGGAGCGAAATGATGCGCCTGTCTGCCTTGACGATGCTTTTGCTGGCCGCATGGCCGGCATTTGCCCAAGAAGAACCGATCCAGCAAACCATAAATTCGCAGCTTGAAGCGCTTCAGGCGGATGATTTCGAAGCCGCCTTTGGCTATGCTTCGCCGATGATCCAGGGCCTGTTCGGCACCCCTGAAAATTTCGGCATGATGGTGCAAAGCGGCTATCCGATGGTCTATCGGCCCGCCGATGTGCAGATGCTGGATCTGCGCGATATTGCCGGGCGGCTTTATCAGCGGGTTTTGGTGCGCGACGCTGAAGGCCGCGGATTTATGTTGGATTATCAGATGATTGAAACCTCTGAGGGGTGGAAGATCAACGGCGTTGAGATGTTGGCGCAGCCCGATGTCGGGGCCTGAACCGTTGCGCCTGTCAACCGGGCTGCGCGCGCCCGGTTGAGCCTGAGTTAATCGCTGCCCGCGTAAGGGTGAAGCCGCAACGGGTGGGCAATGCCTGACCGGATGCGTTTCAATCAACGCGGGGCGTGGCGCATGAACAAGGCGATTACCGAAGGGCTGGCATTGATGCCGCCAGTGTTTTCCCAAGGACTGAACCTTTGGTCGCGGGAGGACGGGCTGACCGGGCAGGGGTCCTATCTGGGGCAATCCAACGCGGCCTATGTTCCGAACGATCAGGATTTCGGCGGCTGTATGGAGTTGTCGAAAGTCTCCTCCACGCAAAAGCTGCGGTGTTTCCAGGCCATTCCTTATCAGCCCGGCCTTTATTTGCAGGTGACGGTCAAGATCAAGGCGCTCTCGGGGGCGTTCCCGTCGGTGCGTATTGCGGGTTGGGCGGAAAACTCATCGGGCGGCAATGTGACGGCGGCCGATCAAATCGGCCCCAGCGTTGCGCTGACGACATATGGCGAAGTGGTGACGGTGCGCGCGATCATCGGGTCGGGCAACCGTACCGGCGTTGACATGATCTGGGGCACCGCGCCGGTGCTTGGGCATTTCGGTCTGGATCTGACCGGGTCCAACGGCGGGGTGGTGCGGATCGAAGATATCGTCATCGAAGACGTGTCGTCGATCTTTCATTCGGTGCAGTTCGACTGGGTCGATGTGCGCGATTATGGGGCCATCGGCAACGGGGTAACGGACGACAAGGCGGCCTTTGACGCGGCGGATGTCGCGGCAAATGGCAAGCGGGTGATCGTGCCGCCAGGCACCTATTTCATCGGCTCCAACCTGACGATCGACAACCCGGTGCAGTTTGAGGGCAGCTTGGTGATGGCAAGCGCCACGCGGCTTGCATTGACGCGCAACTATGACCTTGCCAATTATACCGCCGCGATGGGCAACGAGCTGGAAGGGTTCAAGAAGGCGCTGCAGGCGCTGTTCTTTTTTACCGACCATGTGGAGTTGAACCTGAATGGGCGGCGGGTGGAATTGACCGAGCCGATCGACGTGGCGGCGCTGGCGGGGTTGACGGTGTTTGAACAGCGCCGGGTGCTTTCAAACGGGCAAATCGCCGCGCTGACCAGTCCATTGTGGGCCAACAGCGCCGTCACCTCGACGGCCAATTACAGCACCTCGGCGTCCGCCCGACTGACCAATGTTGCCAATGTCAGCGCGATTTTGGTTGGCGCGCGGGTAACGGGCACGGGCGTTGGGCGCGAGGTTTATGTGCGCGCCAAAAACAACTCGACGGGCACAGTGGAGCTGTCAAAACCTTTGTGGGGCGGCACCGTCAGCAACCGCAGCTATACCTTCACCCGCCACAAATACATGCTGGACTTTTCGGGGTTTGACACGCTGTCAAAGTTCGAACTGCATACCCTGGAACTTCAGGCGGGCGGGTTCGGCAGTTGTGTCATGGTGGGCAAAGAGGGGCAACGCTTTGTCATTCAGGACTGCGTGTTCAACCGGCCAAAGGACAAGGGGATCACGTCGATCTACAAAGGGTGCCAGGATCTGGTGGTCGAAAATTGCGACTTCCTGTCGCCCGATATGGGTCTGCCTGCGCAGGACCGAATTTCGATCGTGATGAACATAAATGCCAATGACGCCAAAATCCGGCACAATCGCGCTTCTCGCTGGGGCAATACAGTGGTTGCAGGCGGGTCCAATCACATGTTCGTCGGCAACCATTTCTTTCAGGGCGATGACATCCCTTCGGGTGTGCGGCGCGGATGTATCATTCTGACGCAGCCCAGCGCCACGATTTACATCACCGGAAATTATATCGACAACGGCAGCATTGAATGGGGCAACGAGCACGACAATCTGCCCGACTTCAGTGATGAATACACGTTCAGTGGGCTGACCCTGACCGGCAACACGTTCCTGTGCAGCTCCGTCGCGCCGGGGTTTCGCTGGATCGTGCTTAAACCCTATGGCAATGGTCACGCGCTGAACGGCCTGAGTGTCGTTGGCAATGTGTTTCGCGCGGCAGATGGGGGCATTGACCGCATTGATGCCATCGATACAACCTATGCGACGCTGTCCTATACCAGCTTCAAGAACATCAATTTCGAAGCCAATATCTTCAATGGCATTTCGCAGCCGACCAGCAGCCCGATTTTGATCGAACACATCCAGAACACCGCGGCGGATACATGGACGGTGGATTCGGGCGGTTATCTGCCGTTCGGCGCACGGGCGCGGAACGTCGAGGCGATCACTTTTGAAGGGCCGGTCAAGAACACCTCGAACGCCATCCAATATGTCATGCCCTATACGGTGAATGAACAGGGGGCGGGGGGCGCGTTTGTGCAGCTTAAATTCCCGACGCAGGTGACAGGGACGGCTTGGGTCAAGCTGCGCTGCGACAATCCGGTCTGACGGGCCGGGCCTATGAACGCGTTCAAGGGCTGCCTTCGGGCGGCCCTTTTGTCTTTTGGCCCTTGTCGCCTCTTTTGCGCCAGCGCGATCACCGGCTTGCGCGACGTCTTTGCTTTCGCAAACCTGCCTTGGGGACCGCCAACCGCCAAAAACCGTTTCAGTTGTGTTGACCAGCCCGATATGCTTTGGCAAATGCGACGGGCCCGGCATCGAACCCGGCCGCTTGAAAAAGGAATTCGCCCATGACCGATCACCCCCGCGCCGCCGCCCTTTACCCTGCGAGCGAGGCGTTTGTGGCCGCCGCCCATGTTGGCCCGGCCGCCTATGCGGCGAACTACGCGCAATCGGTTGCGGACCCGGACGAATTTTGGCGCCGCGAGGGGCGGCGGATCGACTGGATCCGCGACTATCAGATTGTGAAGAATTCGACGTTTGAAATGGGCAAAGTCGCGATCAAATGGTTCGAAGACGGCACGCTGAACGTCTCGGCCAACTGCATCGACCGCCACATGACCACCCGCGCCCAGCAAACCGCGATCATCTGGGAGCCGGACGATCCAAAAACCCCCGCCCGCCACATCACCTATGCCGAACTTCTGGAGCAGACCTCGCGTTTGGCCAATGTGCTGAAATCGCAGGGTGTGCAAAAGGGCGACCGGGTGGTTTTGTACATGCCGATGATCCCGGAGGCCGCGTTTGCGATGCTGGCCTGCGCGCGGATCGGGGCGATTCATTCCGTGGTCTTTGGCGGCTTTTCGGCGGATGCGCTGGCCAACCGGATCAACGATTCCGAAGCCAAGGTGGTGATCACCGCCGACTTTGGCCCACGCGGCGGCAAGAAAATTCCCCTGAAGGCCAACACCGATCAGGCGCTTTTGCACTGCAATGACCAGGTGAAAAGTCTTGTGGTCAAACACACCGGCGATCAGACCAATTGGACCGAAGGCCGCGATATTGATCTTCTGGCCGAAATGGCCGCCGCCGCACCCGATTGCGCCTGTGTCGAGGTTGGCGCCGAGGACCCGCTGTTTATCCTGTACACCTCGGGCTCGACGGGCAAGCCGAAGGGCGTTGTGCACACTTCGGGCGGCTATCTGGTTTACGCCTCGATGACACATCAGATGACGTTTGATTATCACGACGGCGATATTTTCTGGTGCACGGCGGATGTGGGCTGGGTCACCGGGCACAGCTATATCGTTTACGGTCCGCTGGCGAATGGCGGCACGACGATCATGTTCGAAGGCGTGCCGACCTTTCCCGATGCCGGCCGCTTTTGGGAGGTGATTGCCAAACATAAAGTCACCCAATTTTACACCGCTCCGACCGCGATCCGCAGTCTGATGGGGCTGGGGCATGAATGGGTTGAAAAGCACGACCTTTCCAGCCTCAAGCTGCTGGGTTCGGTGGGCGAGCCGATCAATCCCGAAGCGTGGAATTGGTACAACACCCATGTCGGAAAAGGCACCCGCCCGATCGTTGACACATTTTGGCAAACTGAAACCGGCGGACATATGATCACCCCGCTGCCAGGCGCTGTTCCGACCAAGCCGGGATCGGCCACCCTGCCGTTCTTTGGCATTCAGCCGGTGGTGCTGGACCCTGCGACGGCGGTGGTGCAGACCGCCACCGAAACCGACGGCGTTTTGTGCATCGCGGACAGCTGGCCCGGCATGATGCGCACGCTTTGGGGCGATCATGCGCGGTTCGAAGAGGCCTATTTCAGCCAGTACCCCGGTTACTACTTTACCGGCGATGGTTGCCGCCGCGACGCCGATGGCTATTACTGGATCACAGGCCGCGTTGATGACGTGATCAACGTCTCGGGCCACCGCATGGGCACGGCCGAGGTGGAATCGGCGCTGGTCGCGCATCCGCAGGTCGCCGAAAGCGCTGTGGTCGGCTATCCCCATGATATAAAGGGCCAGGGCATTTACGCCTATGTCACGCTGATGCAGGGGGTTGCGCCGTCCGAAGAGTTGCGGCGCGAGTTGGTCAAGTGGGTGCGCACCGAGATTGGCCCGATTGCCTCGCCCGATTTGATCCAATGGGCCCCCGGCCTGCCGAAAACCCGCTCGGGAAAAATCATGCGCCGCATCCTGCGCAAGATTGCCGAGAATGATTTCGGCGCTTTGGGCGACACCTCGACTTTGGCTGATCCCGCCGTTGTTGACGAATTGATTGCCAATCGCATGAACAGGGGCTAATCCTGATCCCAGGGCGCTTTGGGTTGGAGCGGTGCCTTGCGTCAATGCCCAACCAAAAGATCCGCATGCCGGGAAAACCCCGATGGCGGAAATCAAGCTTCTGAAACTGCGCCCCTCCGTCGGCCCCTTACTCCGGTGACAGCCGCGAAAAAGGATGGCCCTTCGATGGGGCGCGCAAATTGGAACAACATGGAGGATGTCAGATGTCGACAACTGCCGATGCAAGCGCTCGCTCGCGTCCGATGACTGGGGAAGAGCGCAAGGTTATCCTTGCCTCCTCGGCTGGGACTATTTTCGAATGGTATGACTTTTACCTTTACGGCTCGCTTGCCGCGATTATCGGCGCGCAGTTCTTCACGCCCTTTCCCGAAGCCACGCGCAACATCTTTGCCCTTCTGGCCTTTGCGGCCGGCTTCATCGTGCGCCCCTTTGGCGCGCTGGTGTTCGGATCGCTGGGCGATCTGATTGGGCGTAAGTATACCTTTTTGATGACAATCCTGATCATGGGCATGTCAACATTCTGCGTGGGGCTTTTGCCGGGGTATCAATCCTGGGGCATGGCCGCGCCGATTGTTCTGATCGGTCTGCGTATGTTGCAAGGTCTGGCGCTGGGCGGCGAATACGGCGGCGCGGCGGTCTATGTGGCCGAACACGCCCCGCAAAATCAGCGCGGCTATTACACCGCTTTCATCCAGACCACCGCAACGCTTGGCCTGCTTTTGTCGCTGATCGTCATTCTGCTGGTCACCGGTTATGTGAACGGCAATTACGACGCCGTGGCGCAGGTTGGGCTTGACGGAAACCCGCTTTTGGATGCCAAGGGCGCCGCTGTGATGCTGGAGCCGTGGAAAGCCTGGGGCTGGCGCATTCCGTTCCTCGGCTCGATCTTCCTGCTGCTGATCTCACTTTATATCCGCCTGCAAATGAACGAATCCCCCGCCTTCAAGAAGATGAAGGACGAGGGCGCGGCCTCCAAAGCGCCGCTGCGCGAAGCGTTCGGTCAGTGGAGCAATGCCAAATTTGCCGTGATCGCCCTGTTCGGCCTGACCGCCGGTCAAGCCGTGGTTTGGTATTCGGGACAGTTCTATGCGCTGTTCTTCATGCAAAACGTGATCAAGGTTGACAGCTATTCGGCCAACGTCTTTGTCGCTTGGTCGTTGATCCTTGGCACCTACGGCTTCATCTATTTTGGCCGTCTGTCAGACCGTATCGGCCGCAAGCCGATCATTCTGGCGGGCTGCGCGATTGCCGCGATCACTTATTTCCCGGTGTTCGGCCTGCTGACGAAAACCGCCAACCCGGCGCTTGACGCGGCGCAGCAAACGGCGGTTGTCGTGTCGGCCGATCCGGCGGACTGCTCGTTCCAGTTCAACCCGGTTGGCACGGCAAAGTTCACCAAATCCTGCGATATCCTGAAATCGACCCTGCTGAAATCTTCGGTCAACTCCTCGACCGTTGCAGGCGCGGCTGGTTCGGTCGCTTCGGTGAAAATCGGCGAGATCGAGGTTGTATCCTATGACGGTGCGGCGAATGCGGCTGATATCGCAGCGGCAGGCACCGCGCTGACGGAGGCCAAAGCGGCCATTGATGCGGCCATGATGACGGCGGTTTCAGACGCTGAAAAGGCCATGTCTGGCGCGAAGTCGGCCTTGGCGGACGGCGAAAAGGCGCTGAAGGCGGCGGCGGATGATGCGGCCAAGACGGCGGCGCAGGCCGCCGTTGATACGGCAAATGCGGCGCT
This sequence comes from Paracoccaceae bacterium, assembly GCA_031385445.1. Taxonomy (GTDB): domain Bacteria; phylum Pseudomonadota; class Alphaproteobacteria; order Rhodobacterales; family Rhodobacteraceae; genus CAIYZT01. Next base: position 28,185 of record JANNBM010000013.1, read on the forward strand.
TCCGGCGGTTCAGGCGAGCCTGGATGCATCCCGTGCGGCGGTTCCTGCGGCGGCCCTTGCCACCTATGATGCCGCGGCTGCCGGTCTGGCGACCGCCAATGGGGCCAAAGGCGCCTTTGAAAAGGCGCTGAACGGCGCGCTGACCGAAGCTGGCTATCCGGTTGTGGCCGCCGACAACACCACGGTCGCCAAAGCCGCAGGGTTCTTCGACATCTTCACCGCGCAAAAGCTGAAGATCGTGGCGATCCTGACCTATCTCATCGTCCTGGTGACGATGGTTTACGGCCCGATTGCGGCCATGCTGGTGGAGCTGTTCCCAACCCGCATCCGCTATTCCGGCATGTCGCTGCCCTATCACATCGGCAACGGCTGGTTCGGGGGGCTTTTGCCCGCAACGGCGCTCGCGATCTCGGCGCAGTCTGGAAACATCTACTCTGGTCTGTGGTATGCGATTGTGGTTGCCGCCCTAACCGTGGTGATCGGGGCGATCTTCGTGCCAAACGGCACGCACAAGAAAGACATCTTCTCTGACGCCGGCTAAGGCGCGGGACAAACTTCAAAAGGGCCGGGGCGCAATCCCCGGCCCTTTTGCATCAGCGGCGCTTTGACCAAAGGCGATACGCCGCCAAAAGGACACCAAGGATCACCGCGTTTGCCACAATCCCCGCCCCAAAAGCGCGATACAACTCTGGGCCCATCGGGGTTTTTGACAGCGTCAGCGGGATCAGCCCGGCCACAAAAACCGCGCCAATCGCCAAAGGCAGCACGGTTCCGCTCGTGGCTCTGGTGCGCAGCATCGTCAGGGTCAGGAACACCAGCATCCCGATGCGGAACGGGTCGGTCAGTTGCGATTGAAACATCTCGGTCAGGGTCATTCCTGCTCCTTTGGGGGTAACTCAGCGGCCCGCAAAGGGGTCTGCGGGATAGGAGACACCCGCCAGATACAGGCCCTGCGGCGGGCAAACCGGCCCGCAGGCCGCGCGGCTGCGCGCCTCAAGCGCCGCTTTCACATCGCCCGGTTGCCACGATCCGGTCCCCACCCGCGCCAGCGTTCCGACGATCGAGCGCACCTGATTGTGCAGGAAGGACCGCGCACGCAGGGCAAAGCGGTACTCGGTCCCCCCGCCATAGGGCTGCTCAGTGATGGTGATCTCGTCCAGCGTCTTTTGCGGGCTTTTGGCCTGACAAAAGGTCGAGCGGAAGGTGGTGAAATCGTGGTTGCCAATCAAATGTGCCGCGCCCGCCCGCATCGCGTTCAGATCAAGCGGCGTCAGAACTTGCCAGACAAGGCCCTTGTCATGGGTCATGGGCGCGCGGCGGGCGACAAGGCGAAAGGTATATCGCCGTTCCAGCGCATCAAAACGGGCGTGAAAATCATCGGCCACCACGGCGGCCTTCACGATGGCCACAGGATGCGGTTTGATATGCCAGTTCAGCGCCTCTGACAGCCGGAACGGGTCCCAGTCACGCGACAGATCGCAATGCGCAACCTGCGCGGTCGCGTGAACCCCGGCATCGGTGCGTCCGGCGGCGGCGATGGTATGGCCCCCCGGTTGCAGCCGCGAGAGCGCCTCTTCGATCACGCCTTGCACCGAAATCTGACCGGGGGCCTGTCGCTGCCAACCGGCAAACGGGCCACCGTCATATTCGATCTGAAACGCAAATCTTGGCATCCGCGCGGGGTAACGCAGTTTGCGGCGCGGGGAAAGTTTTTTCGGGCGGGGCCCTGCGCCGCCGCTTTCCCCTACACATCGGCGCGCCCGCTTCCTATGTTGGCCGTGACGATAGGAGTGCCCTTTGGTTTTCACCTCCCTTGGCGACGGCATGCAGCGCGGATTGGGCGGGGCCATGTCCTCCGTGACAGGCCTGTTTTCCGATCAGGTCCTGCGGCTGGGCGTGACCGGGCTTAGCCGGGCCGGCAAGACGGTGTTTATCACCTCGCTTGTGGCGAACCTTCTGGAACGGGGCCGGATGCCGCAGTTGAAAGCCGCGAATGCCGGGCGGATTTTGGCCGTTTATCTGCAACCCCAGCCCGACATGACCTTGCCGCGCTTTGCCTATGAAGATCACCTTGCCGCCCTGACCGGCGACACGCCGCAGTGGCCGCATTCAACGCGGGCGGTGTCCGAGCTGCGCTTGTCGTTTCTGGTGCAACCTGCTGGCATCCTTGGCGGGCTGACCGGGCCGCGCCGCCTGCATCTGGATATCGTCGATTACCCCGGCGAATGGCTTCTGGACCTGTCGCTTCTGGACAAGACCTATGCCGAATGGGCTGACGGGGTGCTGGACCGTTTGGCCAAAGACCGCAGTGCGGCCGAGTTTTTGGCGATGGCGCGGGCGGAAGATGGGTCTTTGCGGCTGGAAGAGCCGCGAGCGCAGGCTTTGGCGCGGACCTACACCGCTTGGCTGATCGCGGCGCGGGCGGGCGGGCGGGCCGATTGCACGCCGGGGCGGTTCCTGCTGCCCGGTGATCTGGCCGGATCGCCGGTGCTGACCTTTGCCCCCATTCCCCTGCCTGCGAGCACCCCGCGCGGCAGTCTTTGGCGCGAGATGGAGCGGCGCTTTGACGCTTATAAGGCGCGGGTGGTGAAGCCGTTTTTCAAAGACCATTTTGCCCGCATCGACCGGCAGATCGTCTTGGTCGACGTGTTGGGCGCGATCCACAATGGCCCGCCCGCCGTTGAAGAATTGCGCCAGACGATGGCCGAGGTGTTGCAAGCCTTTCGCCCCGGACGCAACGGCTGGTTGTCGGGGATCCTTGGCGGGCGGCGGGTGGAAAAGATCCTGTTCGCCGCAACCAAGGCCGACCATTTGCACCACACCCAGCATCCCGCGCTGACCGCTATCACCGAAGCGCTGCTGCATGAGGCCAAGGCGCGGGCGGACTTTGCCGGGGCGGATACGGCGGCGTTGGCGCTCGCCTCGTTCCGCGCGACGGTGGAAGAAGACATCGAGCGCGGCGGCGTCAAACACGGTGCTGTGCGCGGGCGGCTGGAGGCGACGGGCAAGCAAGCGGTGATGTATCCCGGCGAATTGCCCGGCGATCCCGCGCGGCTTTTGTCCCCCGCGCGGCAGGGGGCGCAGGCGTGGCTGGGCGCGGATTACGGCGTGATGAGCTTTTCCCCCGCGCGGATCACGCGCAAACCGGGCGAGGGGCCGCCGCATATCCGGCTGGACCGCGCGGCGGAGTTTTTGATCGGGGACAGGCTGTGACGGTGTTGTATTCCGCCGCCGTTTTGCAGGACGCAGAAGGATTGGCCGCGATCCTGCGCGGATGGATTATTGAAACCAATTGGATGCCAAAACTGCACATCCCGGTCGAAGATTTGGGCTTTTTACAACATCTGATCGCGACGCAGGTGGTGACCAAGGCCAGCCTTGATGGCCGCACCGCAGGGTTTTTGGCGCGGGATGGGGCAGAGATTTCCTGCCTGTACCTCGCCCCCTTTGCCCGTTCGCAAGGCATCGGATCGCAGCTGCTGACCCGCGCGAAAGCGGACACTTCCCGGCTGGAACTTTGGACCTTTCAAGCCAATCCGGGCGCGCGCCGGTTCTATGCGCGGCATGGGTTTGCCGAGGCAATTATGACGGACGGACAGGGCAATGACGAGAAACTGCCCGATGTCCGCATGATCTGGGAAGGGCCGGCGGCATGAGTGTGATCGACAAAGACCCCCCCTTGGCGCGGCCTTTCGTTTTGGACCTTGAGGGGACGGAAGAGGCCGATCCTTCGCAGCTGCCGCAGATGATCGAGGGGCCGCAGGGGCGGGCCATGCAGGGTATGGTGCGGGCAGCGGCGCGGCAAGGCTCGCCCTTTGGGCGCTTTGCGGCTTGGGTGTTCACCGGGCTTTTCTCGCTGATCGTGTCGGCGGCGGCGTGGAATTTCGTGACTGGACTGATGGCGCAAAACACGGTTCTGGGGTGGCTGGCATTTGGGCTGACAGCCCTTGCCCTCGCGATCCTGCTGGTCTTGGCAGCGCGCGAAGTGTTGGCATTTTCACGGCAGGGGCGGCTGGACCATCTGCGCGCGGCAGCGGCCTCGGCGGGCGATTTGGCGTCTGCGAAGGCGGCGGTTGACGGGGTGGCGCGGCTGTACCGGGGGCGGGCGGATGCGGCTTGGGGCCTTGCCCGGCTGGACGAGCGCCGGGCCGAGGTGATGGACGCCGACGCGCTGCTCGCCTTGGCCGAGGGAGAGGTTTTGGGCCCGCTCGACCGCGCGGCGCTTGCCGAGGTCGAAGGCGCGGCGCGGCAGGTGGCGACGGTGACGGCGCTGGTGCCGCTGGCGCTTGCCGATGTCGCGGTTGCGCTTTTTGCCAACCTGCGGATGATCCGGCGGCTGTCCGAGATTTACGGCGGACGCTCTGGGCAGCTTGGCAGTTTGCGGCTGCTTCGCCGGGTCGCGGCGGCGGTGCTGGGCGCCGGGGCGGCGGCGCTGGGCGATGATCTGATCGGCAGTTTTGCCGGCGGCGGCGTGCTGGCCAAACTGTCGCGCCGATTTGGCGAGGGGGTTGTCAACGGTGCGCTGACCGCCCGGCTGGGGCTGGCCGCGATGGAGGAATTGCGCCCGATGCCGTTCCGCGCGGCGGTGCGGCCGGGGGTTTCGGTGACTGTGTCCAAGGCGCTCGCCGGACTGTTCGGACGCGGCAAGGATGACGAGCCGGTATGACCGGGCGGATGTGGGCAGGTTTCAGGTGCCTATTTGAACCGGTCCATCAGCCGCTGCATCGCTGATGTTTCGGGTTCCGCCGCAAGGTCCGGCGCGGGCGGCGGCGCGGGTTTCGGCCCCGGCGGCAAGCGGGCGGGCTTAAGCCCCTCCGGCGCGGGATTATGCGGGCGGGGCGGGTTGGTGCGCAGGGCGACGGCGTTCTGAAATTTGGCCGCATCGCCCGTCACCAGCGCCGCCGCGCCTTCGGACAGGCCGGTCAGCAAAAGGTCCAGCCAGTCGCGGTCAGCCTTGGCGAAATCATGCAGCACATAGGCCGCCACCGCATCCTTATGCCCCGGATGCCCGATGCCAAGGCGCACGCGGCCATAGGCCTCGCCGATATGGGCGTGGATTGACCGCAAGCCGTTATGCCCGGCATGACCGCCGCCTTGCTTGACCTTCAGCTTGCCGGGGGCGAGATCCAGCTCGTCATGGAACACCACCAGATCGGCGGGCAGGATCTTGTAAAACGTCATCGCGGCCTGCACCGATTGGCCGGACAGGTTCATAAAGGTTTCGGGCTTCAGCAGGATCACCTTTTCCCCGCCGAGCCGCCCTTCGGCCAAAAGGCCCTGACAGGCGCGGCGAAAGGGGCCAAACCCGTGATCGGCGGCGATCCGGTCAATGGCCATAAAGCCGATGTTGTGGCGGTTCGCGGCGTATTTCGCGCCGGGATTGCCAAGGCCGGTGAACAGTTTCATGGGCGCGTCTCCTGCCGGGCAGACTGCAACGGTGCAGGCGCCTTCGCAATGCAAAAGGGCGGGGTTGCCCCCGCCCTTGTCATTCAGGGCCAAAAGGCCGCCGGATTATTCAGCTTCAGCCGAAACCAGCCCTTTTGAGGCCGAGATGTTCGCCACGGCAAAGTTCCGTGCCACGGTCGGGCGCGCGCCCTCTGGCAGGGTGATGTCTTCGATGTGGATCACGTCGCCGATCTGCTTGCCGGTCAGATCGACCGTGATGTGATCGGGAATGTCCGAAGCCAGAACTTCCAGCTCAACCTCGTGGCGCACCACGGTCAGGTTGCCGCCGCGCTTAAGACCCGGCGAGGCTTCGTGGTTCACGAAATCGACGTGGATGAACAGGTTGATCCGGCTGTCATCGCTGATGCGCATGAAGTCGACATGCAGCGGTACGTCTTTGACCACATCGCGTTGAACCGCGCGGCAGATGACGTGAACGTCGGGCTGACCGTCAACCTTGAGGTTGAAGAGCGACGACAAGAAGCGGCCTTGACGCAGGCGCTTCAGCAGGGCGTTAAAGTTCATCTGAATGGAAACGGGATCAACCCCGCCGCCGTAGATGATGCCAGGTACGTTGCCCATACGACGGGCGGTGCGGGCGGCCCCCTTGCCTGTCCCCGCGCGTACCTCGGCGGTAAGATCCATGATCTCGCGTGCCATTGGTATTCTCCATAAATAAGTCCGCCATCCTCCAAGGGTGCATGGCGCGACCTGGGGCGCATAGCGTAGAATCGGGGCGGGGGGAAGCGGAAAACTTGGGCGTTTGTGGCCAAGGGCAGAACCGGGGCGCGGCAGGCTGCCGTTCGGCGCGGATGGCATGTCGGGGAAAGGACAGCAAGGGGCGGCGGGACTGCGCTAGATGGCGGCGCAAAGTGCTTGGGAGCGGTCTATGTCATTGGGAACAAACATCGCCGCCTTGCGCGCGCCCTTGGTGGCATTTGCCGTCATGGGGGTGATGTGGGGGATGGTCGCGGCCGATCTGCCGGACCTGAAGGCCATGCTTGATGTGGACGAGGCGGAGCTGGGACTTTTGCTGTTCCCAACGCCCGTTGCGGCCGTTACGGCGATGTTTTTCGCCCCCGCTTTTGCGCGGATCACCGGGCGGGTTGCGCTTTTTGCCGCGACACTGGCTATGGCCCTGGCATTTTACCTGCCGGGGCAGTTTACCGCGATCTGGGCCTTCCCGTTGGCCATGATGATGTGCGGGGCAAGCACCGGGTTGACCGACGTTCTGATGAACGCCCGTGTCTCGGCGATCGAGGCGCAGCAGGGCCGCAGTTTGATGAACCTGTGCCATGCGGCCTATAGTTTCGGCTATGCGGGCGGGGCGCTTGGCACCGGGGCGATGCGGGCGGCGGGATGGCCGCCGTCGCAGGTGACGGCGGTTGTGGCGGCGCTCGCGGCCCTCGCCGCGCTTTTGGCGTATGAGCGCAACGGCGCGGTGACCGGGCTTGACCGGCCAAAGGGCAAGGGCGCGGCGCATCTGGGGCTGGTGCCGGTGATCGGCGGGGCGATGGTTTTCATCGCGTTTCTGACTGAAAACGCGTCCGAGAATTGGTCGGCCTTGTATATCGAGCAAACGCTGGGCGGATCGCCGGCGCATGGGGCGATGGGCCCGGCGGTGATTGCGCTGACCATGGGGGTCGCGCGGGTGTTCGGGCAGGGATTTGCCAACCGCTTCTCGCCGCCCCGGCTTTTGATTGTGGCCGCGATGATCAGCGCGGCTGGGCTGGTCATTGCGTCGGGCGCGCAGGGGCCGGGGATGGCCTATGCCGGGTTCATCGTCGCCGGGGTGGGTGCAAGTGTCATCTCTCCAACCGCGTTTTCAATGATCGGCACACTCAGCCGCCCCGAGGCGCGGGCGCGGGCCATCGCGCGGGCCACGATGATCGGATACCTGGGGTATTTCGTCGGCCCCCCGGCCTTTGGCTTTGTCGCGGGGGGGATCGGTCTGCGCGCGACGTTCGTGATCTCCGCCGGTCTTCTGGCGTCGATCCTGTTTCTGGCGCCACTGATGGCGCGGCGGGCTTAGCGGGAAAACCGCCACTGCGTCACCTGCGTCAGCGTCTCGCCGGGTTGCACGGTGATCTGCGGGAAATGCGGCTGGTTCGGCGCGTCTGGCCAGCCCTGACATTCCACCGCGATCCCTTCATAAAGCCCCTTGCCCGGCCGCTGCGCGCCGCGTTCGTCATAAACCTGAACGCCCGGCTCGGTGGTGGCCACGGTCATATTCAGCCCGCAAGTGCCGGTCAGCCACAGAACATCGCGCAGGTCCGCCTGCGCGCGGCCAAGGACAAAACAGGTGTCCATGTCGGGCGCGCCCGGGGTGATGGTGCGCGATGTGCGGAAATCCATGTCGGTGCCGGCAACCGGACGAATTTCGCCGGTCGGTTTGAAATCGGCATCATTGGGCAGAAAGGCCTCTGCCGCGATCTGAAGCTGGTGACCGGCCCAGGTCGGCGTGCCGTCAAGGTTCCAATAGGAATGGTTGGCAAGGTTCAGGATGGTTTCGGCGTCGCTGGTGGCGGTGACTGTCATGGTCAGGCTGGCCGGGGCGGCGGCGGTAAAGGTCGCCGTCAAGGCGCGGTTGCCCGGAAAGCCGCCGGCGCCGTCCGGCAGCAAAAGGCCCAAGGTGCAGGAACAAGCGCTTGCCTGCACGATCTGCCAGTTCTGCCGATGCGCGCCGATGACGCCCGAATGCAGGTTATGCTTGCCGTTATAATTCACCTCGAACGCGCGCCGCACACCGCCGATAACGGCGGCGGCATCCGTCAGCCGGTTGACCACCGGACCGATCAGCGCGCCATGGTGTTTCAAATCGCCAAGATAATCTTCAATCCGATCAGAGCCATGCGTCAGATCATACGCCACGCCCGCCAACCGCGCGGATTGCAGGACCGCGCCCCATGTCAACACGCGCACCGTCAGATCACCCGCCGTCAAGGTGATGGCCTGAACCTGCTGCCCTGCCGGTGTGGTTCCGAAAGTTTCGATCATGGGACGCTCTTTTTGCCGCTGCGCGCAGGCTCGCGGCCGAAGCTTCGCCTGTCAACCCTTCAGGCAATCCACAAGCGTCGTCGCGATCGACCGCAAGAGCGCGTCATAGGCCAGCGGTCCGGGATCAAGCGTCGAGCCGACAGGATCGAGCGCGCCGCCCATTTCGGCCGTGGTCCCCTCCAAAAGCTGCGCGGCAAGCGCGGGATCGTGCTGCGCTTCGGGAAAGACGCAGGCGATATTGCCATCGGCCAGCAAGCCACGCAGCGCGCTAAGATGCGCCGCGCCGGGTTCCGCCGCCTCGCCATTTGCCAAAGCGCCAGCATAGGCGAGCCCGTAGTGGCCAGCGAAATAGCCATAAGCGTTGTGGTAGGTGACAAACGGGCGGGAAAGGACGGGGGCGAGGATGGCTTTGATCTCGTCATCCAGCACGGTGATCCGGATGGCAGCGGCGGCGGCATTTGCCGCGTAGGTTCCGGCATGATCCGGGTCGGCCCTGGACAATTCATCCGCAATCATCGGCAGCCAGATCAAGGCGTTTTGCGGGGCAAGCCAGGCATGCGGATCGGTGCTTCCGGCCTCTTCCGTTGCGCCCGCCTCTGCGATTTCCGAAAACCCCCGCGTTTTGGTGCCCGCGGCGCCCAGCAAGCCCAGCTTGACCGCCCCCGAACTTTGGCTCGCGCGGTCCAGCCATGGGGTCAGTTCCGGCCCGATCCAGACAATCAAACCGGCGTCTTCGATGCTTTGCATCTGCGAGGGGCGCAGTTGAAAGTCATGCTCGTCCGCGCCGCGTGCAAGCAAAAGCACCGGCGCGCCCAAATCGCCCATCACCTGCGCGACAAGCGCATGGACGGGCGGGATATCGGTGATCACAACGGGAACTTCGGCAAGGGCGGGCAGCGGCAAAAGGCACAAAAGGGCAGTCAGGCGCATGGATTTCTCTTTCAAAACGGCGGTGCGGTTGATATAGATGTGATACTATAACATCGTCAAGCTCAATGTGATATTATAACAAATCGAGATGCCCACATGGCCCAAAGCGCCGATCTCTGCCTTGGCTGCTCTGCGCCCGACCTTGCCTTTGCGGTGCATGATCATGGACACTGTCAGACGGACGCGCTGTCGCGGGCCGAGGCGCTGATCGCGCAGCGCGGCCTGCGCATGACCCCGGTGCGCCGCCGGGTGCTGGAGATTTTGTTGGAACAGCACCGCGCGCTTGGCGCTTATGATGTGCTGGAACGGCTGGCGGCAGAAGGCTTTGGCAATCAGCCACCCGTCGCTTACCGCGCCTTGGATTTTCTGGAAGAACAAGGGCTTGCGCATAGAATCCGGCGGCTGAACGCCTTTACCGCCTGCATGCATCCGGGCGAGGCGCATGCACCTGCCTTTCTGATTTGCCGCAGTTGTAACGCGGTCGCAGAGGCCGCCGCGCAGCCGGTGCGCGCGGCGTTGCAATCGGCGGCCGAAGCGCTGGGTTTCAGTGTCGAGGCCAGCAATATCGAGGCCCTCGGGCAATGCCCCGATTGCCAAAGGCGGGCGGCATGATGCTTTTGTCGGCCCAAAACCTGTCGGTCCGATTTGGCGGGACCGAGGCGTTAAGCGCGGTGTCGATGGGCATCACGGCGGGCGAGATCGTGACGGTCCTGGGGCCGAACGGATCGGGCAAAACCACGCTTCTGCGCGCGCTTTTGGGCATAGTCGCGCCGTCGTCGGGCAGGATCAGCCGCGCGCCAGGGCTGCGGATCGGCTATGTGCCGCAAAGGCTGGCGATTGACCGCGCCATGCCGATGACGGTGCGGCGGTTTTTGTCTTTGCCGCGCGTGGTCAGTGACGCGGCGGCCTTGGCGGCGCTTGCGCGTGTCGGCCTGCAAGGACTTGGTGGCAGCCAGATGGCCCGGCTGTCCGGCGGCCAGTTTCAGCGCGTGCTTTTGGCGCGGGCGCTGCTGGTGGAGCCGCAAATCCTTATCCTGGATGAGGCGACTCAAGGGTTGGACCAGCCGGGCGAAGCGGCATTTTACCGTCTGATCGAAGAGGTGCGGCGGGATACTGGCGCGGCGGTTTTGATGGTCAGCCACGATCTGCATGTGGTCATGGCGGCGTCGGACCGGGTGATCTGCCTGAACCATCATATCTGCTGCGAAGGCACGCCCCGCGTGGTGTCGAACGCGCCGGAATACCGGGCGCTGTTCGGGTTGGGAACCCAAGGCGCGCTGGCGCTTTACCAGCACGAACATGACCATTCGCACGATGGGCATGATCACGCCGGACACGATCATTCGGCACATGACCATGAGGGCCATGATCATGCTTGACGATTTTCTGCTGCGCGCGGCGCTTGGGGGCGTCGGGCTGGCGCTGGCGACGGGGCCGCTCGGCGCGCTCGTGGTGTGGCGGCGGATGGCGTATTTTGGCGATGCGACCAGCCATGCCGCCATTCTGGGCGTGGCGATTGCGCTGTCGTTGCAGCTTCCGGTCGGGGCCGGGGTGTTGGTGGTGGCGCTGGCGATGGCGCTGCTGGTGTCGGCGCTGGCGGCACGGGGCTTTGCCATGGATACGGCGCTGGGCGTGATGGCGCATGCGGCACTGGCCTTTGGTCTGGTGGCGATTTCTTTTGTGCCGGGGGTGCGCGGCGATCTGCAAAGCTATCTGTTCGGCGATATTCTGGCGGTCACGCGCGGCGATCTTTTGTTCATCTGGGGCGGGGCGGCGGCGGTTCTGGGGCTGCTGATCTGGCGTTGGCAGGCGCTTTTGACCTCGACGCTGAGCGAGGAATTGGCCCATGCAAGCGGCATCAATCCGGGCCGCGAACGGCTGGTTCTGACCATCGCGCTGGCGCTGGTCGTGGCGGTGGCGCTGAAGGTGGTGGGGGCGCTGTTGATCGCGGCGATGCTGATCATTCCGGCCGCCGCAGCGCGCGCGCTGTCGCGCACGCCCGAGGCGATGGCGGTCGGGGCGGCTTTGGTGGGCGCGGCGGCCTGTCTGCTGGGGCTGATGCTGTCGCTTTGGCAAGACACGCCGGCGGGGCCAAGTATCGTGACCGCGGCAGCTGTGATGTTTGCCGCATCGGCGGTTTTGGGCGCGGCGCTGCGCCGATAGGGAGAGACGTTGTGCGGCGCAGATCGGGCTGCTGCCCGAAGGAAAGGCCGAATATCTGCAGGTGCATGCAGCGGTCTGGCCGGATATGCCGAGCCTGATCACGGCCTGCAACTTCGGCACCTTTTCGATCTGTTTGAAAGACCCGGAAAGCCTGATTTTTTCCGATTTCGACGACGACGGCACCGATCACGCGGCGGACGCGAAAATCCAAGACTGGTGGGCCTGGAGGGACGAGGTTTTTCCCTGCGACCGGCGGCAGCGCGCAACGATTTTTCTGCGAAAAATCAGTGCTGCAAACCTCTGCAGGCCATCAAAGATCCTTGACCATCATGATCCAGTCACCACTGTCGTCAGAGCCGGGAAAGGTAACGAAAGGGCGGCGCGCCCATTCGGAAAAGCCACATTTTTGATAAAGACCGATGGCCCCGAGATTGGGGCTTTCAACCTGTAAAACGATGCGGCCATGGCCGGCGGCGCGCGCGGCCTCGCAGGCTTCGTTGACCAGAGCAGGCCCAAAGCCCTTGCCGCGATGTTCGGGGAACAGGGCGATTGCTTGCAGCAACCAGCAGCCTTGGGCGATCATCTCCAGCTCGATCATCGGGTGAAATTGGGGCGAAACGTCCTCCAGCGCGGCGCGGTCATAGGGGTCGGGAATCGAGAACCCGAAGAACGCGCCCACCGTTTGGCCCTGCCTGACCGCGACGTGCCATTTGCTGTGATGGCTGGTGAGATCGGGCATGGTTCGGATGCGATCGCGCCCGACCTCTGGCCATGACTGGCCTGGGGCGGAATCGTGCTCCAATACCATAAGCACATGCGGCGCGCGGCGGCGTCAAACAGGATGGTAAGATCGGAACTGTCTTGCGGCGTGCCACGGCGAAACAAAAGATCCGGCATGGCGCGAATTCCTTTGGTCAGGGAGGTGTTGCCGATCTTAGCGCAGATATCCGCCGCGCCCTATGCCGCTTTTCGCCCCATATGTCGCTTTTGTCTGGCATCGGTCGCGCGTTCTTGCCCTTGCCCCCGGGCATTTGGCAGATAAAGGGCAAGGTAAAATCAGGAGTCCCCCCATGAAAACTCATGTCAAAGCGCTTGTTGTTGGCGGCGGTGCGGTGGGAACCGGCATCACCTATCATCTGGCCCGCGCGGGATGGGACACGATGATGGTGGAGCGTGACGAGTTGACCTCTGGGTCAACCTGGCATGCGGCCGGGCTTTTGCCGCTGTTTAACATGGGCTACGCCACAACCCATATCCACAAATACTCGGTCGATTTTTACAAGGCGCTGGAGGCGGAGACGGGCCTGAACGCCGGGTTTGCGGTGGTCGGCAATCTGCGGATGGCGCAGCACCAAGAGCGGATGGACGAATATATGCTTTATTCGTCCGTCGCGGAAACGGCGGGGGTTTATCACGAATTTCTGACGCCCGCGCAGATCAAGGAGCGCTGGCCGCTGGTGCGGACCGAGGATCTGGTTGGCGCGCTGTTTCACCCGCAAGACGGCTATATCAACCCCGCCGATGTGACCCAAGCCATGGCCAAGGGCGCGCGTCAGCATGGCGCGACGATTGAGCGGAAAATTCAGGTCGACGGCTATCGTTGGACCGGGTCGGAATGGATCGTATCCTGCACGCGGATGATGGAGGTGGGCGGCCGGCTGGTGCCGTCGGACGAGCGGTATGACATCCATGCCGAGCATGTGGTGACCGCCACCGGCAACCATGCGCAGCGCACGGCGAAACTGCTGGGCATCAAGATCCCGGCCGTCCCGGTGGAACATCAGTATATCGTGACCGAGCCGGACCCGGTGCTGCAAGAGTACCGTAAAACCCATGGCGAGCATCCGGTGCTGCGCGACGCCGATGCCAAATGGTACGTCCGCGAAGAACGCGGCGGCTGGATTCTTGGCCCCTATGAAAAAGGGGCGCCGGCGCGGTTCGAATATGCCGTGCCCGACAGCTTCCGCGCCGATCTGTTCCCGCTGGATCTGGAGCGGATCGAAGGCGAATACATGTCGTTTATCCACCGGATCCCGTCGTCGGAAACCGTGGGGCTAAAGGCCGATTTCAACGGTCCGATCTGTTACACCCCCGACGGAAACCCGCTGGTCGGCCCGGCGCCCGGTCTGCGCAACATGTGGCTGGCCGAAGGGTTCAGCTTTGGCATCACGGCGGCGGGGGGCACCGGATATTATCTTGCGCAGTTGATGACGCAAGGCGAAGCCGAGATCGACATGGCCAGCCTTGATCCAAAGCGTTACGGCACTTGGATCACCACCGAATACGCGGCGCGCAAGAATGAGGAGTGTTACGACCACGTCTTCATCCTGCACCACCCCGATGAAGAGCGCGAGGCGGCGCGCCCCCTGCGCACCGCCCCGGTTTACGACCGCCAAAAGGCGCTGGGCGCGCAGTTCGGTCAGGTCAACGGTTGGGAGCGGCCGATTTACTATGGCCCGCTGAACGCGCCGGACGATTTCGACCACAAAGCGCGCAGTTTCCGGCGCGGCGGCTGGTGGCAATATGCGCTCGACGAGGCAAAGGCGATCCGCGAAACGGCGGGTCTGATCGATGCGACCGCTTTCACCAAACATATCGTGCGCGGTCCGGGGGCGACGGCGTTTCTGGACTGGTTCACCTGCAACACGCTGCCACGCGTTGGCCGCATCAACCTGACCTATGCGCTGACCCCGCAAGGCACGACGCGGACCGAATACACCATCGTGCGCAATGGCGAGACCGATTATTACCTCGTCTCGGCCGGCGCTTGGACCGCCTATGACGCGGATTACCTTCGCAAATGTGCCGAGGATATGGCCCCGACCTTCGGCCATATCGACATTCACGATGTGACCACGCAATGGGGTGTTTTCGCGCTTGCGGGACCGAACGCGCGCAAGATTCTGGCCGAGATCATCAAGGACGCGGACCCGCAAACTGCGCTGTCGAACAAGCGTTTCCCGTGGCTTTCAGCGCGCAAGATCGAATTGGGCATGTGCCCGGTGAACGCGATCCGCGTCGCTTATACCGGCGAGCTGGGCTGGGAATTGCATCACCCGATCGAAATGCAGCGCTATCTTTGGGACCTGCTGCTGAAGGCGGGCGCAAAGCACGGGATGAAGCTGGTGGGCGCGCGGGCGCAGAACTGGCTGCGGCAAGAGAAATCCTACCGCGCTTTTGGCAACGAGCTTGGCCGTGACGCCTCGCCTTTGGAGGCGGCGTTGGACCGGTTTGTGGACCTGAAAAAGGACTTTCAGGGCAAAGTGGCAATGCTGGCGATCGGGGTGCGGTCGAAATGCTGCACGCTGCTGATCGACGGGCCGCCGGATACCGATCCTTGGGGCAAAGAGGCGCTCTTGCTGGACGGGGTCAAGATTGGCCGCCTGACGTCGGGCGGCTATTCGGTGGCCTTTGGCAAACAGATCGGCATGGGCTATGTGCGGCCGGATCTGGCCGAGGTGGGCACAAGGTTGAAGGTGCGGATGAACCGCGACTTGTGGGACTGTGTGGTGGTTGAAGACAGCCCGTTTGACCCCTCAAACGCGCGTATTCGGGTGGACGGTTAAGAAGGGGGGGCGCTGCCCCCCTCGGCCGGATTTTTGCAAATCCGGCCTCTCCCCCCGGGATATTTTTGGACAGATGAAATTGGGTCGGGGCGGACGTGGCGCAGCTCTGCCCTACTCGGCCCTCCAGTTGGCCCAATCGCTGCGCGAGCCTGCGAAGGCGTTCAGATCGACCGGGCCGCGGATGCCGGGCACGGTTCCGGTGCCTGAATACTGCCAGAAAAGCCAGGGTTGCCCGGGGTAAGTATCGGAGGGATGCCCGGCGGTCGAGCGCAGCCAGAAATCCACATCGGAGAGGGTCCACAGCGCGTTTTCTTCAAAGAAATCAACGGTCGTATAGAGGATCGGACGTTTGCCGTAAGCGCTTTCGACAAGCGCAAGGTAGGCGCGGGCATCGGCGCGAATTTCGGCTGCCGGGCGTTTGTTTCGGCAGGTCGGGGATTGGGGCGTCCATTCCATATCGAGGACGGGCGGCAGTGCGTCTGCGCGGCGCGGGACATGCGCGATAAACCAGCGGGCCTGCGCCGGGGCCGGGCTGCAATGATAGAAGTAATGATACGCGCCGCGCGCCACGCCCGCCGCCGCCGCGCCGTCCCAGTTGGCGGCAAAGGCCGGGTCCATCAGATCGCCGCCTTCGGTGGCTTTGATAAAGACAAAGTTGACGCCATTTTCCCGCGCGGTTGGCCAGTCGATGCGGCCTTGCCAGACCGAAATGTCTGTGCCGTGGACGGGATGGGCCGAGGGGCGCGCGCCTTGCCAATCCTGTGCAGGATCGCTTTCGCCGAAATTCGGGGCGAAGATTTGCGGGACGGGACGGCGCGCGGCGGGTTGCACCTGCGGGGCGCAGGCGGCAAGGGCGAGGCAGAGGGCGAACCTTGAACGGACGTGAACCATGATACGCGAGCCTGCCAAGTCCTGCGGCGCTTGTCATCTGCCGTGTGATTGACCGGGGGGAAGGCGCCGAAGGCGGCTATAGCCGGGCCAAAACGGCGGCAATCTCGTGTGTCAGAACTTGACGCGCGCGCGCCAGCCCGACGAGTTTGCCAATCACGCTGGCGGCGATCAAAAGACCAAAACCCAATCCCCACTGCAGCATTCCGCCCGAAGATATCCGCGAAAAGCAGATCAACCAGACCGCAAAGGGCAGGGCGAGGATCAAGGCGATGGCGCCTTGGGTGCAGCCGCAAGCCGACAGAAGGGCGGCGAGGCGCGCCTCGGTCAGGGTGCGGTCCGGCTCTTTCAACCCCGCAAGGGACAGGGAAAGCGCGAATTGTCTCTGCCCCAAAGTCATCCTTTGGGGCAGATCCATCAGCTGCTGCGCGGTATGAACGCTCAGGCGGACCACATCGGTCATTGCGGGTGGCCCCGATCAGTTTCCACGCGGCAAAGCCAACGGCCACCAGCCCCGTGGCCACATAAAGCCCGAAATAGGGAGTGATGCAGCGGTGCGCCAAACCGCTGTGGTCATGGCCGTCTTTGGTGGGCGTCGCGGGCTGGCCGTCTTTTTGGACAAGTTTGATGACACGCATTTCACTCTCCTTTCAAAGATAGGTGACATGGCGCGACCAGCGCACGGTGCTGATCTGCAGGTTGGTCAGGGTTGGAAAAGCGGTATTGGTGACGATCGGGGCCATCAGATTGTTCGGATGACCGTCTTGATGCGGCAACATCAGGGCGTGGCCAAGCTCGTGCGCAAGGGTTGTGCGGTCGTTGTTCGGCGGCCCTTCGACCACCACATAGTCGTGGGTCGCCCCGAAAGAGCAGCCGATGGTCGAGCCGGTCGCAGAATCGGGGGTCACATTGTTCACCACAAAGCCCAGCAGTTCCCCGCCATAACCTGACAGCCGCCGCCAGTTGCTTTCAAACTTGCAGGTACGCCCCACCAGTTCGAACCAGCTGCCGTTCAGCCACCAATCGCCAAAGAACCCGCCCGCGTCGCAGCCCACCACAAGACTGCCGCCGGGCGGCGCAAGGTCGGTGCGGCAAAAGCCGGTAAAGCGCGCATCGACACTGCAAGTGCGGCTGTAAATCTCGATCACGGCGTCAACCTCGGCCTGCATGTCGGCTTCGGTGCAAATGGGTATGCCGCCGATCATCGGGATGATCACGCCGAAATACATCTTCTTGCGCGGCCGAAGCCCGACAAGGCCAAGCCCGAAGTCCAGCAGGCCAACGACGCGCCAGATGATCTCGGTCACCCAGTTCCACACGGTGCGGATGATGCCGCCCAGAATGGGAATCGACAGGATCAGCCCGATCAGAAATCCTATGATATCAAGGACAAGGTTGACGATCACGCAGACCACGGTGATGACCAGTTTTGTGATGGTGACCAGCACGATCCGGGTCACCTTGACCACAACCCAGACCAGCCAGCACACCAGTTTGTTCAAGCACAAGAGCCACCAGTTGCATGGCTCGTTGCGGCAGCGTTGTTCTTGTTGATTTTCCCAAGTTATGATCGGTTGTTCGACCTGCGTTTCGATCCAGGACTCGACCTCGCGGCATGTGCGTCCCATTGGCGCCTCCGGTGATGAAAATTGTTCTGAAAATTGCTCTGAAAATGCGCTGAAACATGCGCCGAAAAATCCGGTGAAAAATCCGGTGAAAATCGTGCAAAAAAGGCGGGCGAAAAAAATGGATGGAAAAACTTTTGATGCGGCCATCTTGCCGCTTATGGACCCTTTGCGAAAGTCTGGAATTCCTTACGCGGGCTTGCGGGCGAGGATCATCAGGTTGTTCGCGGGCATCGGCAGGGTTTGGGTGATCAGTCCGCCGCTGGTCAGCCGGGTCAGCGCCCAGTTCAGATCCTTGTACCCAATTGCAGGATCTTGCGCGCGAAGGGAGGCGTGAAAGGCGGCGTCGCCTTCGGAGGTGGCCAGCCCATCCCGCAGGAAGGGGCCGTAAAGAAAGGCGATACCGCCGGGGGCAAGGGCATTGGCCATCTCGGCCAGAACAATGGCCGCTGCGGGGGCGGAGATCAGGTGCAGCAGATTGACCACAAGGATCGCATCGCGGCGGGGCCAAAGGGCGGACCAGCCGCGTTGGGCCGCGTCCAGCTGAACGGGGGGGCGGATGGGCTGCGGGCAGGTCGCAGACCATGCCAGGATCGAGGCGAAATTCGCCGGATCAAAGTCGGTCGGTTGCCAGTCAAGCCCCGGCAGCGCGGCGGCAAAGGCCGCGCTGTGCAGGCCGGAACCCGCCGCAAGTTCCAGCATTAGTCCAGTTTTGGGGGCATGATCCTGCAAAACCGCGCCTATAGCGGCCGCGTTGCGCTGGGCCGAGGGGGGCAACCGCCGGCCATCAGTCGCGGTGTCGCTGCCGGTGTCTGGCAAGCGCAGGCTCATGTGAAACGGGCGGGCGACAGGGCGGCGACGGTGGACGCGTCCAAAGCCGGCGCGCGGCCCGCGATCAAATCGGCGGCCAACAGGCTCGCCGCCGCGCTGGATTGAAAGCCGTATCCGCCTTGTCCTGCCAGCCAGAAAAAATCGGGCTGCGCGGTGTCACGGCCAATCACCAGAACCCGGTCGGGCGAAAAGGTGCGCAGGCCCGCCCAGTTGGAAATCAGCCGGGTCACAGGCTCGGTCACCATTTCCTCATATCGCGCCAGCCCCTCGGCCAAGACCATATCATCGGCCCAGGCGTCATGCGGCGCCATCGGGTGCTCGTCGGCGGGCGAGACGATCAGCGCGCCCGCATCGGGCTTGGCATACCACGTCTCGCCCACGCCAAACAGCATCGGCCAGCCCGACAGATCATGCCCCCCCGGCGCCGGAATGCGCGCCATGGACCGGCGCATCGGCTGAAACCCCAAGGGCACGACCCCGGCCATCACCGCAATCAGGTCAACCCAAGCGCCCGCTGCGTTCATGATCATCCGGCCGCTGTGGGTTTGCCCCCCCGCCGTAACCTGCCAACCCTCGCCGCCGCGCGCAATCGCGGTCACGCGCGCGGTGGTCAGAATCTGCGCGCCGTTTGCCTTGGCCTCGCGCGCGAAAGATTGGATCAGCAGATCCGTATCGATATCCCAGGCATGCATGGCCATTGCGGCGTGTTTTACGACATCGGGGTTCAGGATCGGCACAATGGCGCGCGCCTCGCTTACCGACATCGGGTCAAGATCGAACAGCTTGGCTTCGCGCGCCATGATCTCATTCTCGCCGTCTTTGCCAAGGATCATCATGCCGCGCGCGGTCAAAAGATTTGGCAACGCGCGGAAATGATCACCCGAGGCCATCGACAGTTCGACCACCGGTTTCAGCCCATAATAGGGCTCGTACAGGGCGGCGGACCGGCCCGAAGCGTGATGGGCAAGGTTGTCTTCGGCTTCCAGCAGGGTAACGGACCCAAGATGCGACAGACGCGCGGCGGCGGAGATGCCGGCGATGCCGCCGCCGATAATGATGAAATCGGTCATGGGAAGGTTCGGAGCCTGTTTTGTTGGGCGGCAGTGCTGTGCGTCATAACGGCAGAATGCCATGCGGCGCGGCACAGGGAAAGTGCGCGCGCGACCTTGGGTTGGCAGCTTTGATCTTTTCCGACCGAAAACGCAGATTCAAGTTGACCGAAACATATTCACTTATATGTATATACACATGGACAAGAATAACACCCTGTTTCAGCTTTTGTCCGACCCGGCCCGACGGCAGATCATCGCGGCCTTGCGAGACGGTGAGCAGCCTGTCGGCACTTTGGTCGCGGCAGTCCACATCTCGCAATCGGGCGTGTCGCGCCATTTGCGGATCTTGCATGACCACGGCGTTGTGCAGGTCCGCGCGCAGGGCCAGCAGCGGTTTTATGCGCTGCGGGCCGAACCCTTTGCGCAGCTGGACCTGTGGCTTGACGATTACCGCGCGCTTTGGTCGGCGCGGCTTGACCGGATGGCGGGGGCCTTGGCCGCGAAACAATTGGAGATGGGCGATGAGTGAAATTTAATTGGAGCGCCACTTCATCGCTCAGCTTGCCGATATCTGGGCCCTGTGGACCGAGCCTGCCGAGATTGAACGGTGGTGGGGGCCAAACGGGTTTTCGGTGCGGGTGGAGGCGCTGGATCTGCGGGTTGGCGGGCAGATGCGCTATGCCATGATCGCGCAGGATCCAGCGATGGTGGCGTTTATGAAAGCCCAGGGAATGCCGACCGAAACGATCACCACTCTGACCTTTTTCGACATCGTGCCGATGCAGCGGCTGGCGTGGCGGGCGCTGGTGGATTTTGTGCCGGGCCATGCGCCTTACGAAACAGCGCATGTGGTGGAAATCGGTCAAATGGGCGCGCAGGTGCATCTGAAAGTGTCGATCGAACGGATGCATGACGTTCTGTGGACCAACCGCAGCCGACTGGGATGGGAGCAAGAGTTGGACAGGCTGGTTGCCTTGGTGGCAGCTGCCTGAGGCGGGGACATGCAAAAGGCCCGCCGGTTGGGGCGGGCCTTTCGTCTGCACGAGGGTCAGATCACTGCGGGATATCGCCCACGATGCCTTCGACGAAAAAGCCCATGCCCAAAAGATCGCCGTCCGGCGCGGTGGCGCCTTCGGCCAGCCATGCGCTGCCGTCTTGCTTGTTGATCGGGCCGGTGAACGGGTGAACCGTTCCGGCAGCAATCGCGTCGCGCAGGGCCTCAGCTTCGGCTTTCACCTCGGCAGGAACCGCGTCCGAGATATCGCCGATCTTCACTTCGCCGCCAGCAATGCCTTCCCAGGCATCGGCCTGCGCATAGGTGCCATCCAAAAGCGCACCAACGCGGGCGACATAGTAGGGGCCCCAGTTGTCGATGATCGAGGTGACGCGCGGCGAAGGCGCATAGTCGGCCATGTCAGAAGCCTGACCAAAGCCGATCACAGTGCCGCCCGATTTGGCAGCTTCGGCCAAAGGCGCGGTGCTGTCGGTGTGGCTTGCGATCACGTCAACGCCTTGATCGATCAGCGCCTTGGCGGCATCAGCCTCTTTGGCGGGGTCAAACCAGGTGAAGGCCCAGACCACCGACAATTCCACCGCCGGGTTCACCTTTTTGGCGTTGAGGTAATAGCTGTTGATGCCCATCACGACCTCGGGGATCGGGAACGACGCGATATAGCCGATTTTGTTCGTCTTGGTCATCCGGCCCGCGATCAGACCTTCAACTGCGCGGCCTTCGTAAAAGCGCGCGTTATAGGTGGACACGTTGGCCGAATCGCGCTTGAAGCCGGTGGCATGTTCAAACATCACCGCTGGAAACTTGGCCGCAACCGCGTTCGTGCCGTCCATATAGCCAAACGAGGTGGTGAAGATGATGTTGCACCCGCCCAGCGCCATCTGGGTCAGAACGCGTTCAGCGTCAGCACCCTCGGGCACGTTTTCTTGCCAGCTGACTTCAACTTTGTCGCCATAAGCCTCTTGCAAGGCCAAAGCGCCCTGATGGTGCTGATACGTCCAGCCGCCATCACCGATCGGGCCGACATAAACAAAGCAGGCTTTGACCTTGTCCATGCCCGCGGCAAAAGACGAGGTGGCGGCCATAAGGCCAAGGCCAAGAGCGGCCGAGGCAAGCAGCGTTCTTCTAAGCATAACAATCTCCCGTTGATTGGGGGTGAGTGGTCCCCGGTTTGGTTTTGGCCCCTAACGTGAGGCGTGAAAGTTCTGGCCAAGGGCGGCGGGGGCGTTCAGCGCCCGGCCTTTGCCAGAGGACATGATAACCAGCACAAGGATGGTTATCAGATACGGCGACATGGACAAGTATTCGACAGGGATCCAAGAGCCTGCGACCTGAAGATTCAGCTGCAACACCGTGATGCCGCCAAAAAGATAAGCACCGATTAACACGCGCCACGGTTTCCATGCGGCAAACACCACAATCGCCAGCGCGATCCATCCCGCGCCTGCGGTGATCCCGTCCACCCATTGCGGCACGCGCACCAGAGAGACGTAGGCCCCGCCGATCCCCGCCATCGCACCGCCAAAGGCAATCGCGCCAAAGCGGATGCGGATCACCTTATAGCCCAGCGCATGCGCGGCCTCGTGGCTTTCGCCGACCGCGCGCAGGATCAGGCCCATGCGCGTGGATTTCAGCACCCACCACAAAAGCCCGGACATGAAGATTGAGAAATAGACAACCCAGTCATGGCTGAACAAAACGGGCCCAAAGAATGGAATGTCGGCCAGAGGGCCAAAAGGCACCGGCGGGGTCGGCACGGGTTTCAGCCCGTTATATCCTTGCCCCATCAGCGACGACATCCCAAGCCCGAACATGGTCAAGGCAAGGCCGGTCGCGACTTGATTGGCCAGCAGAACCTGCGTCAGAAAGGCAAAGACCATCGACAAAGCCGCCCCGCCAATCGCCCCGCCGACAAAGCCCAGAAACGGGCTTTGCGTTTGAATGGTGACGATGAAACCGCAGATCGCCCCCATGATCATCATCCCCTCGACCCCAAGGTTCAGAACGCCCGCCTTCTCGACAATAAGCTCGCCCAGCGCCGCCAGCATGATCGGCACCGAGGCCACCATCAAGGACGCGATCAGAACCGCCAGATTGATTGATCCGAAATCCATCTATTTGCCCCCTGCCATGCGGATGCGGAAGTTTGTCAGAACGTCCACGCCCAGAAGAAAGAACAACAGCATCCCCTGAAAAACCTGAATGGCGGCTGAGGGCAGGCCAAGGTTCGTCGATGCCATCTCGCCGCCCACATAGGTCAGCGCCATGATCAACCCGGCAAGGATGATGCCAACCGGGTTCAAACGGCCCAGAAAGGCGACGATGATGGCGGTAAATCCATAGCCGACGTTAAAGTCGATACTGATCTGGCCAGCCGGGCCCGTTACTTCGAACATGCCCGCAAGCCCTGCAAGCGCGCCGGACAGTCCCATGCACAGAACCACCAGCTTATTGGGGTTTACCCCGTGAAACCGGGCGGCGCGCGGGGCCTGCCCTGATAGTTTGATCTGAAACCCGATGATGTGCCGCGACAGCAGCACATAGGCAAGCCCGCCAATCACGATTGCCGCCACCCCGCCCCAATGCAGCCCCGATCCCGCGATCAGCTCGGGGTTGGCCGCCGCCGGATAGGACGAAAAGTTGCGGCTGCCCGGAAATCCCATGCCTTCGGGGTTTTTCAAAAATCCGGTCGCGGCCTTTGCCAGAATGGTTTCAGCCACATAGACCAGCATCAGGGACACGAGGATCTCATTGGTGTTGAACCGGGTCTTCAAGATCGCGGGGATCATCGCCCAGGCCCAACCGCCCAGCGCCCCTGCGGCGATCATCGGAATAAAGATCAGCCGGCTTTCGGTCGGATAGGCCGCCAACCCGACCGCCGCCCCACAGATCGCCCCGATGATATATTGCCCCTCGGCCCCGATGTTCCAGATGCCCGCGCGAAACCCCAAAGACAGGCCCAGCGCGATCAGGATCAGCGGCCCGGCCTTTACCAGCAACTGACCACGCAAATAAAACGCGAACTCGCCGAAAACCGGGTCCCAGAAGATGGTTTTGATCACGGTGAACGGATTGGTTCCCATCGCGGCAAACAAAAGCCCGCCAAAGATCATCGTCAGGACAACCGCCACAACCGGCGTGGCGTAAAGCCAGAATTTCGACGGGCTTGGCCGCTTTTCAAGCCGGAACATGTGCCGTCTCCATGCCATGCACGCCGCCCATCATCAGACCGATCTGATCCACCGTCAGCCCCTTGACCGGGCGCGGCACGGTCAGGCGGCCCAAGTTCAGAACCGCGAAATTGTCAGCGATTTCAAGCAGCTCGTCCAGATCCTGACTGATGATCACCACCGCCGCCCCCGCTGCCGCACGGTCCAGAATGGCCTGCCGGATCGCGGCTGCCGCGGCTGCATCCACGCCCCAAGTCGGCTGATTGATCACAATCACATCCGGCGACTGGCTCAACTCGCGCCCGATGACGAATTTCTGCAAATTGCCCCCCGACAGCGCCCGCGCCGCGACATGGCTGCCCGGCGTGCGCACGTCATAGGCGTTGATCACCGCATCGGCAAAAACGCGGGCGGCGGGCCAGTCGATAAAACCGTTTTTCACCAACCCGCGCCGCACACCGCCGGTCAGAAAGGCATTCTCAACAAGGCTCATATCCGGCGCGGCAGCATGGCCCAGCCGGTCCTCTGGCGCCATGACAAAGCCGATCCTGCGCCGATCCGCCGGACCCATCGCGCCCACGGGCCTGCCCGCCGCGCGGATCATCTGCGCCCCCGCCGCAATCTCGCCCGACAGGGCCAGCAGCAACTCGTCCTGCCCATTGCCCGCCACGCCGCCAATGCCCAGAACCTCGCCGCGCTCCACAGAAAAGCTGATCTCTTTCAACGATGTGCCAAACGGAATGGGCGAGGCGGCGCTGAGGTTTTGCACTGCCAACGCAGGCTCGGCGTCGCCCCAATCCTTGGGCGCGGCGCGCTCCGGCGGGGTCAACGTCGCCCCCACCATCGCCTCTGCCAGCTCCCGCGCGGTTGAGGTTTTCGGGTCCGCCGTGCCCACCACTTTACCGCGCCGCAGGATCGTCGCGGCATCGCAAAGGCTGCGGATCTCTTCCAGCTTGTGGCTGATATACAAAATGGCTGTGCCTTCAGCGGCCAGTTGGCGCAGGGTTTTGAACAGAATTTCAACCTCTTGCGGCGTTAATACCGAGGTCGGCTCGTCCATGATCAAAAGCTTGGGGTCTTGCAGCAGACAGCGGATGATCTCGACCCGCTGCCGCTCTCCGGCTGACAAATCGCCCACCATGCGCGCCGGGTCCAGCGGCAGGCCGTAATCCTGCGAGACTTGGGTGATCCGCGCGGCCAGGGCCTTCATCGGCGGCGGGTTTTCCATGCCAAGCGCAACGTTTTCGGCCACGTTCAGCGCCTCGAACAAAGAGAAGTGCTGAAACACCATGGCAACCCCGGTGCTGCGCGCCACGCGCGGCGCGGTGGGCGCATAGGGCGCGCCGAGCCAGCGCATTTGCCCACTGTCCGGTTTAACCAGCCCATAGATCATCTTCACCAAGGTCGATTTGCCCGCGCCGTTTTCTCCCAAAAGCGCGTGCACCTCGCCCTGCCGGATCGAAAAGCTGACATCGTGATTGGCGATCACGCCGGGATAGGCCTTGCTGATGGCGTCAACGTGCAAAAGCATTGGCAGGTCGGATGTCATCCAAGATGCTCCTGTTTGTGGGCGCGGCTTTGATGTGACAGCACATCCGCCGCAACGCCAATCGCAATCGCTTGCGGGTGTTTGCCCAAAACCGGTTGCCCGATGGGGCACTGAATGCGCGCGATGGTGTGCGGCGCATGGCCCAAAGCGGCAAGCCGGTTGCGAAAGCGGGCCCATTTTGTGGCCGAACCGATCAGCCCGCAGCGGGCAAAGCCCTGCCCAAGCAGGCGGTGGCACAGCTCCAGATCCAAGGCATGCGAGAAGGTCACGATCAGATGCTCGGCGTCTTTGGGCGCAAGTGCGGCGAGGTCCGCAGGGTCGGCGACCTGCAAAACCGTGACATTTTGCGGCAGATCGGGCGGGAACCGTTCAGGCGAAATATCGACCCAAGTGATCGCCAAATCAGGCAGCGCGCCAAGCACTTGCACCAGCGCCCGCCCGACATGCCCCGCACCCCAGATCCACAGCTGCCGGGTCGGCATGGCCAATGGCTCGATGATCCAGCCTTGGATCATCACGGCCTCAGGCATGTGGCCTTGCGCACGGGCGCGGTTCAGACTGCGCTTGACAGGCAACGGCATCGCGCTGCCATCCAGGGACCGCGCGATCATCCCGGCGACCGGTTTGGGCAGACGGCCCAGATCAAAAACCTCGGTCACCAAAGTCACCGCCCCGCCGCAACATTGGCCCAGCGCAGGCCCCAAAGGCACGCGCGTGATCGTCGGCCTGGCCGCCGCCAAACCCGCACGCGCGGCCTTGACTGCCGCATGCTCCAACGCGCCGCCGCCAATTGTGCCCGATTGCCCCTTGGCCCAGACCAGCATCGCGGTGCCCGTCCCGCGCGGCGCCGATCCTTCGTGGCTTGCAATCACGATCCGGGCGGTCCGACCATTTTCCCGGACACAGTCAGTCAAAGCGCTTAAATCAAACATCAAAACACCCCCGTGAATTTTCGCAGAAAATTCGTGCGCGGACGATTTTTCTGCGAAAAATCAATAGTTTGCCGAGCGTCACGCATGACCTTGCTGCCTTCTGACTGCCCCAAGCACGCGCTCTGGTGTCGCGGGCGCGTCCAGATCGGGATAGGTTCTGCCGTCCCCGCAGGCCGCAATCGCATCGCGCAGCGCGAAAAATACCGAGATGCCCAGCATCAACGGCGGCTCGCCCACGGCCTTTGACTTGCCCACCGTGTCCTCTCGGTTCGGCTGCCCCCACAGATCCACATTGAAAATCCGCGGCCGGTCGGAACAGGCCGGGATCTTGTAGGTTGAAGGCGCATGGGTGCCCAGCCGCCCCTTGTCGTCCCAGACCAGCTCTTCGCTCGTCAGCCATCCCGCGCCTTGCACATAGGCGCCCTCGATCTGGCCGATATCGAGGGCCGGGTTCATCGAGTTGCCCGTGTCATGCAAAAGATCGGCGCGCAAAATGCGGTTTTCGCCGGTCAGCGTGTCGATCACCACCTCGCTGACCGCCGCGCCATAGGCGAAATAAAGGAAGGGGCGGCCCTTGCCTTGCACCCGGTCCCAAGTGATTTTCGGCGTGGCGTAAAACCCCGTGGACGACAGCGATATGCGCGCCTGATAGGCCCACATGACGACGCGGGCAAAGGGGTGACTTTCACCCGCCGCTTGCACCATGCCGCCCGCAAACTGCACCGCTTCAGGTTTGATCCCGAACTTGTCGGCCAGAAATCCGGCCATCCGGCCCCGGATCGTCAGGCAGGCCGCCTCCGCCGCCTTGCCGTTCAGATCCGACCCCGACGAGGCGGCAGTTGCCGAGGTGTTGGGCACCTTTGCGGTATCGGTGGCAGTGATCTTGATCACGCTGGTGTCCACGCCAAACACCGCCGCCGCCACCTGCGCAACCTTCTGGTTCAACCCTTGTCCCATCTCGGTGCCGCCATGGTTCAGATGAACCGAGCCGTCCTGATAGACATGCACCAAGGCCCCCGCCTGATTGAGAAAGGTCAGTGTGAACGAGATGCCGAATTTCACCGGCGTCAACGCAATCCCGCGCTTCAGGATCGGATTTTTCGCATTCCAGGCAGCAATTTCGGCCTTTCGCGCCGCGTAATTGCTCGATTTTTCCAAAGCGGCGACCAGATCATGCGCGATGAAATCCTCGACCGGCATGAAATAAGGTGTGGTTTGGGCTGCGGCACTTTGCGGCGAATGAGCCCCGCCAAAACGCGCGCCCGTACCCGCGCCCGTGCCTTGGGCCGGGGCCGCGCGGTAAAAATTCGCGCGCCGCACCGCCAGAGGGTCAAGCCCGGTGGCAAAGGCGATGTGATCGACCACCCGTTCGATGCCGATCATCCCCTGCGGGCCGCCAAATCCGCGAAAGGCAGTGGCGCTTTGCGTGTTGGTTTTCAGCCGGTGGCTTTCAATGCGGATGTCGGGCAAATGATAGCAATTGTCGGCATGCAGCATCGCGCGGTCCGCCACCGGCAGCGACAGATCCTGTGACCAGCCACAGCGGACAAGATGAGTGAACTCCACCCCGAAGATCCGCCCCTGCGCATCATGCCCGGCGCGGTAGCGGATTTTCAGATCGTGGCGCTTGCCGGTGATCATCATATCGTCGTCGCGGTCATAGCGCATCTTGGCCGCCCGCCCGGTGGCCCGCGCCACCAGCGCGCAGGCGATGGCCAGCGCGTTGCCCTGACTTTCCTTGCCGCCAAACCCCCCGCCCATCCGCCGCGTTTCCACCCGTACCGCAGCCATTGGCAGATGCAGGGCATGGGCCACCTTATGCTGTATCTCGGTCGGATGCTGGGTCGACGCGGTGATGTGAACCCCGTCTTCCAGCGGCAAGGCCGAGGCGATCTGCCCTTCGAGATAGAAATGCTCCTGCCCGCCGACCTCAAAACTGCCTTCAACCAGCATTGGCGCGCCCGCCACCGCGCGGCCCGCATCGCCCTTTGACCAGATCACCGGCCCCTGTTCGAACCGGGAATTGGCGGCCAGCGCGGCATCAACGGTCAACAGCGCAGGCTTTTCGGTGATGCTGATCCTGGCCAGCCGCGCTGCACGCCGCGCCGCCAGATGCGAGCTGGCGGCGACCAGAAACACCGGTTGGCCGACGTAATGCACGCTGCCCACCGCCAAAAGCGGCTCGTCATGCACCGAAGGCGAGCAGTCGGGCATATCGGGCAGATCTGCCGCCGACCAGACCAGCACAACGCCGGGCGCGGCGCGCACCGCGCTAAGATCGACCCCAGTGATCTCGCCGTGGGCAACGGCGGACAGCCCAAACGCCAGATGCAGCGCGCCCTTCGGCAGCGCGATATCATCGGCATAACGCGCGGCCCCGGTGACATGCAGCGGCGCAGAATCGTGGGGCAGGGATTTACCGAGCGTCATCGCGTCACCTGAAGCACGTTCACCGCCGCCCCGTTCAGATCGTGGAAATAACGCAAAACCATGTTTTGCGCCGCGATCAGCCGATAACTGGCCGAAGCGCGCATATCCGACATGGGCGCGAAATCTTGCGGCATTTCCTGTGCCGCCGCCTCAAACGTTGCGAGGGTCCAGCCTTGACCAATCAGCGCCGCCTCGACCGCTTTGGCGCGTTTGGGAATGCCCGCCATCCCGCCAAAGGCGATGCGGGCAGCGGTCACAAGGCCGCCGTCAACGGTCACATTGAAACAGCCCAGAACCGCCGAAATGTCCTGATCAAACCGTTTGGTCAGCTTGTAACATCGCAGACCCGGCGCGGCGGCCGGCAGGCTGACAGCCTCGACAAACTCGCCCGGCTGGCGGTCTTGGCTGCGGTAGCCCAGAAAATAATCTTCCAGCGCCATCTGCCGCCGCACCGCGCCCCGGCGCAAATGCAGCGTGGCCCCCAGCGCGATCAGCGCGGGCGGCCCGTCGCCAATCGGCGAGCCGTTTGCGATATTACCGCCAATCGTCGCGGCATTGCGCACCTGAACCGAGGCATGGCGGCGCAGCATTTCCGCAAACGACGGATGCAGCGGCGCCATTGCCTGTTGCAGCGCGCTCAGCGTCACCCCGGCGCCGACACGCACAAGATCGCCCGTCCGTTCAATGGTTTGCAGATCGGCAATGGCGCCCAGAAACGCCACCGGCGCCAGATCGCGCAGCTGCTTGGTCACCCAAAGCCCCACATCCGTCGCCCCGGCGATCAACGTCGCCCCGGGGTTCGCGGCGTACCATTCGGCCAGATCGTCGCTGCGTGTGGGCCGAAAAACCCCGTCCTTATCACCACTTTGCACCACCGCTTGCACCGCAACAGCCGCCTGATCGGCGCGCATCCATCCCGGAACCGCCTCCGCCTCTGCGGCCACAGCCGCCCGCACAATCGGCGCATAGCCCGTACAGCGGCACAAATTGCCCGCAAGCCCGGTGTCATGGTCGCGCGCGCCATTCAGATGGTTCACTGCCATCGACACCACAAAACCGGGCGTGCAAAACCCGCATTGGCTGCCGTGATGGGCGATCATCGCGGCCTGAACCGGGTGCAACTGCCCCTCCGGACCGCTGATCCCTTCGACGGTGCGCACCGCTTTGCCATGCAGTTGCGGCAAAAACAGGATGCAGGCGTTCAGTGCCAAGCTGCCCGCGCCGTCCGTGACCATCACCGTGCAGGCCCCGCAATCGCCTTCGTTGCAGCCCTCTTTGGTGCCGGTCAATCCGCAGTCGTCGCGCAAGTAATCGAGCAAAGTGCGCGTGGCAGGCTGATCCGCGACGCGGACCTGCGTTCCATTCAGAAGAAACGCTGTTTCGCTCATTCCATCTCCCGCCGCCTGCTGCCCTTTGCGGGCATAATGCCAAACCCATGAAGACTTTTGAACAGGATTCGGGCAAGCATTACCTTTCGGCCCCGCTTAAAAGCAGTTTCAAATTAACCCGAAGGATCGCAACGGGGCTTTCGCAAGGCGAAGGCGGGCGGTAGGCTGCTGTCATGGCCCCTTCGCTTCGATTCATCCACCTGCGCGCCCATACCGAGCATTCGCTTCTTGAAGGGGCGATCCCGGTGAAAAAGCTGGTCAAATTGGTGGCAGGCATGGGCATGCCCGCCGTCGCCGTGACCGACACCAACAACATGTTCGCCGCGCTGGAATTTTCCGTCACCGCCCTTGGCGAGGGGATTCAACCGATCATCGGCTGCCAGATCGCCCTGGCCTTTGACGCGGTGCAACCGGGCGAGCGCGCCCGCGCCCCGGCGCCGCTGGTCCTTCTGGCGCAAGACGAGGCGGGCTATCTGAACCTGATGAAGCTGAACAGCTGCCTTTATATCGACGGCGAAAAGATCGGTCATGGTGTGGTGCCGCAGGTCACCCTGCCCGAGATTGAGGCACATAGCGGCGGGCTGATCTGCCTGACCGGCGGGCCGGAAGGGCCGCTTGGCCAGCTGTTGCAAGCGGGCCAAATCCCCAAAGCGCGCGCCTTGCTTGACCGCCTTTCCGCAGCCTTTCCTGCCCGGCTTTATGTCGAACTACAGCGTCACCCCGGCGAAGGCGGCGCTCTGCCCGAAGCCGAACGTCTGTCCGAACGCGGGGCGATCGAGTTGGCCTATGACATGGCCCTGCCGATCGTGGCCACCAACGATGTCTATTTCCCAAAGGCGAGCATGTACGAGGCGCATGACGCGCTTTTGTGCATCGCGGACGGCAGTTATGTTGACCAACAAGAGCCCCGCCGCCGCCTGACCCCGCAGCATTATCTGAAAACCGAAGCAGAGATGTGCGCTTTGTTCGCCGATCTGCCGGAGGCGCTGGCCAATAGCGTTGAAATTGCCCGCCGCTGCGCCTTTGCGGTCTATAAACGCGCGCCGATCCTGCCGAAATTCGCCGATGACGAGGTGCAGGAACTGCGCCGCGTCGCCAACGAGGGGCTGGCGGCGCGTCTGGCGGTGATCCCGCATTCCGTGACGCCCGACGCCTATCAGGCGCGGCTGGATTTCGAGCTGGATGTCATCATCAAGATGGGCTTTCCGGGCTATTTCCTGATCGTGGCCGATTTTATCGGCTGGGCCAAGGCCAAGGATATTCCGGTCGGTCCGGGGCGCGGGTCGGGTGCGGGCAGCCTTGTGGCCTATGCGCTTGCGATCACCGACCTTGACCCTCTGCGCTATGCCCTCCTGTTCGAGCGGTTTTTGAACCCCGAACGCGTGTCGATGCCCGACTTTGACATCGACTTCTGCATGGACCGCCGCGAAGAGGTGATTCAGTATGTTCAGGGCAAATATGGCCGCGACAAGGTGGCGCAGATCATCACCTTTGGCGCGCTTTTGTCCAAGGCTGCCGTGCGCGATGTGGGCCGGGTTCTGCAAATGCCCTATATGCAGGTGGACCGCCTGTCCAAAATGATCCCACTGGAAGGCGTCAAGCCGGTCAGCATCACCAAGGCTCTGGCCGACGAGCCGCGCCTGCGCGAGGCGGCGAAAGAAGAGGTTGTGGGCCGGATGCTGGGCTATGCGCAGCAGATCGAGGGTCTGTACCGCAACGCATCGACCCATGCCGCCGGGGTGGTGATCGGCGACCGGCCGCTGGATCATCTGGTGCCACTGTACCGCGATCCGCGCTCCGACATGCCCGCGACGCAGTTCAACATGAAATGGGTCGAAGCGGCGGGTCTGGTCAAGTTCGACTTTCTGGGTCTGAAGACGCTGACCGTGATCAAAAACGCGATGGACCTTCTGGCCCTTCGCGGCATCGCTTTTGACATCAACCTGATCCCGCTGGATGATCAACCGAGTTACGATCTGTACGCCGCCGCCAAAACCGTCGCGGTGTTTCAGGTGGAATCCTCTGGCATGATGGACGCGCTGCGGCGGATGAAACCGACCTGCATCGAGGATATCGTGGCGCTGGTGGCCCTGTACCGCCCGGGCCCGATGGAAAACATCCCGGCTTACTGCGAGGTCAAGAACGGGCTGCGGGATCTGGAATCGATCCACCCGACGATTGACCATATCCTCGCCGAAACCCAAGGCATCATCGTCTATCAGGAACAGGTGATGCAGATTGCGCAGGTCATGGCCGGTTACAGCCTTGGCGGCGCCGATCTTTTGCGCCGCGCCATGGGTAAAAAGATCGCCGAAGAGATGGCCAAAGAGCGGCCCAAGTTTATCGAAGGCGCGGCCGCGACCCATAACGTCGGCAAGGAAAAGGCGGGCGAAGTCTTTGATCTGCTGGAGAAGTTCGCGAACTATGGCTTTAACAAATCGCACGCGGCGGCCTATGCCGTGGTCAGTTATCAAACCGCCTATCTGAAGGCGAATTACCCGGTCGAGTTCATGGCTGCCGTGATGAACTGTGATCTGCACCTGACCGACAAGCTGGCGCTTTACAAGCGCGAGGTGGACAAGCTGGGGATCAAAACCGTCGCGCCGAACGTCAACACCTCGCTCGCGACCTTTACCGCGCGGGACGGCCAGATCGTCTATGCCCTCGGCGCGCTGAAAAATGTCGGCGTCGATGCGATGGGTCTGATCGTGGCCGCGCGGGGCGGCAAGCCCTTTGCCTCGCTGTTCGATTTCGCGCGGCGCGTGGATCTGAAACGCATCGGCAAGCGCCCGCTGGAAATGCTCGCCCGCGCCGGCGCCTTTGACGAGATGGACCCAAACCGCGCCCGGGTTTTCGAAGGGCTGGACCCGCTTGGCGCCTATTCGGCGGCGGTGCATGACGCGCGGTCCAGCAATCAGGTCAGCCTGTTCGGCGAAGCGGGCACCGACATTCCCGAACCGCGCCTGCCTTACCGCGATGACTGGTTGCCGGTTGAACGGCTGACGCAGGAACATCTGGCCATCGGGTTTTACCTGTCCGGTCATCCGCTTGACGATTATATGTCTGCCCTGAAACGCAAAGACGTGATGACCCTGACCGAGATCACCCGGCGCGCCGAACGTGGGCCCTTTGTGGGTAAGATCGCAGGCTCCGTCGCCTCGCGGCAGGAACGCAAATCGGCCAAGGGCAATCGGTTCGCTTTTGTGCAACTGTCTGATCCCACGGGCCTTTATGAGGTGACTGTCTTTTCAGACACGCTGGAGGCGGCGCGCGACCATCTGGAACCGGGCCGCAATGTGGTTCTGACGGTCGAGGCCAATCTGGACGGCGAGACGCTTAAACTGCTCGCCCGCGCGGCGCAGCCCATCGATTCCGTGGCCGCCGAAGCCGGGGCAGCGGCGATCCGGGTGCATGTGAACAAGCCCGAGGCAATCACCTCGGTCGCGGCGCTTTTGGCGCGCATCGAGGGGCGCCACCGCGCGCAGATCACGCTGTGCGTGGCCGATGCGGCGGGGCGTGAGATAGACCTGACCCTGCCCGAACCCTATCCCATCACGCCGCAAATCAGGGGCGCGATCAAGGCCATGCAGGGCGTGGTTCTGGTCGAAGAGGTTTGAGCCTGCTTTGACGGTGGCAGTGGGGGGCTTTGTGCCCCCTCCCCAAGCGGCCCAAAAGGCCGCCTTCCCCCCCCGGGTGAGCATACCATAATGAAGGCGGATCAGCGGGGTTTGATCAGACGGCGGCCCAAGTTTGCAAGGATGACCGCCAGGAAGATGCGTGCGACGTGGTGGACGGTGACGTAGATCACGCTCATCTGCAGCGACAGGGCGATCAGGCTCATCTCGGCCAGACCGCCGGGCGCGAAGGCAAGGAAGGCCGCGGTTGCAGGCTCGCCTGTTTGGAATTTGACCAGCCCGGCAAATCCGAATGCCAAGGACAGCGCGGCCACCGCGTTCAGGGCTGCCAATCGCGCGCCTTGGCGCAAAAGCGCGGGCGTGATCCCGACGAACCGCGCGCCAAGCCCGGTGCCCAGCACAACTTGCGTGACCGAGATCAGCCAGCCGGGCGGAATGCCCTGCGCAAGGCCGAAGACATGCAGCCCTGACGACAGCGCAATCGGCCCGGTGATGATATAGCCCGGAAACCGCAAGGCCTTGGCTATCGCCACCCCGGCCCCCGCCGCCACCAGCATCATGCCCACGTCCCAAACTGTCAGCGGCACCGCAGCCCCGGTCATCTGCGCGCCCGAAGCCGAGCCAACCACATGGCCCGTCAGCGCCCAAAAGATCAGCGGCACCGTCACGATGGTCAGGATCAGCCGCAAGAACTGCAAAACCGTCAGCAGGCCCACATTCGCCCCCGCCGCCTCGCCCAGCTGTACGCTTTCGATCAAACCGCCCGGAACCGCGCCGAAAAACGCATCGACGGGCCGCAGGCCCCCGGCGCGAAAGATGTGATATCCGGTGAAATGCGCCAACGGAACAAAGGCGCAAAGCGCCAAAAGCGAGGGCCACCACCCCAAAGCCGCCTGCGCCACCTGCGGCGTGAAGGCCCCGCCGATCGCCACGCCGATCACCGGCACAAACGAAAACCGCAGTCGGGCGGGCAGGGTGATCACGCGGCCGAACGGCCGGATCTGAAACGCCGCGAGCGTGCCTGCAGCAATCACTGAACCCAACAGATAGCCCAGCGGCAAATGGGCAAAGTGTCCCAAAACCCCGCCCGCGCTGCCGATCAGCAGCGTGATGCCAAGCGCGGTCAGGTCAGTGCGGCGAATCCCATCGGCGAGGGTCTGAAAGCCCGTCACGAACCCCTACCAATGCGGCGGTTTGACATCGGCGGCGGGGGCCTCTGCACCTGCGGCTTCGCGCTCGGCCTCCCGCTCCATCAGCATATGCACCCGGCGGGTGAGGGTGTCGATTTCGCGGCCCTGACGCGCGACCACATCCGACAAATCCTCAAGCGCGCCGATCAGATGCGCCGCGCGCTCTTCGAGACTGTCCAATCGGTCCATTTCCGCGATCCCCTGCTTGCCGAGCCTGCCCCCAAGCGGTAGAGCAAAGCCCAAGCGATGCAAAGGGTAAGTCCGATGTCCGAAGCCAAAATCCGTCGTCCGCGCGCCGAAACCCCAAAAGGGTTTCGCGACTATTTTGGCGCCGAGGTGACTGAACGCAATGCCATGCTGGCGGCCATCGGCGCGGTTTATCATCGCTTTGGCTTTGATCCGCTTGAGACGAGCGCGGTCGAAACGGTCGAGGCTTTGGGCAAGTTTCTGCCGGATGTGGACCGCCCGAATGCGGGCGTTTTCGGCTGGCAGGATGAAGACGCCGACTGGCTGGCGCTGCGTTATGATCTGACCGCGCCTTTGGCCCGGGTGGCCGCGCAGTACCGCAACGATCTGCCCAGCCCGTACCGCCGCTATGCCATGGGTCCGGTCTGGCGCAATGAAAAGCCAGGGCCGGGGCGGTTTCGCCAGTTTTATCAATGTGATGCGGATACAGTGGGCGCGCCATCGGTGGCGGCGGATGCCGAAATTTGCATGATGCTGTGCGACGCACTGGAGGCGGTGGGGATCGAGCGCGGCGATTACGTGATCAAGGTCAATAACCGCAAAGTGCTGAACGGCGTGATGGAAGTCGCTGGCCTCGCTGGCGATGAAAAGGCAGCAGAGCGTGGCATCGTTCTGCGCGCCATCGACAAGATAGATCGGCTAGGCGAGGAAGGCGTGCGCGCGCTGCTCGGGGCCGGGCGGAAGGATGAAAGCGGGGACTTCACGAAAGGTGCGGGGCTTGGAGAGGCGCAGATTGAGCAAGTGCTAGATTATGTTGACTTCGAAGGTCGGCGCCACACTACAGTCAATGTGCCCTTGGGAGCTTACGAGATGACGGGCCATGCTCCCGACCTGGTCCAAAATCAGGCTTCTGAAAAAACTGTCTCAGCCAAAGTTCTGGCGGGCCTCAGAGGCTTAGTTCGCGGCTCAATAGCCGGCCGAGAGGGCGTTGAAGAACTCGAAACTATCGCCTCCCTCTGCGCCGCCCAAGGCTACGGCCCCGACCGCATCGTCATCGACCCCGGTGTCGTCCGTGGCCTCGGCTACTACACCGGCCCCGTCTACGAGGCGGAACTCACCTTCGAAATCCTCGACGAAAAGGGCCGCAAGCGGCAGTTCGGCTCTGTCGCGGGCGGTGGGCGCTATGATGATCTGGTCAAACGCTTCACCGGGCAATCGGTGCCCGCAACCGGTGTGTCCATCGGGGTGGACCGTTTGCTGGCCGCTCTCGCCGCAAAGGGCCGGGGTGCCGCTGATACCGCTAGCCCGGTGGTCGTCACCGTGATGGACCGTGACCGGATGGCCGATTACATGGCCATGGTCGGTCATCTGCGTCGGGCGGGCATCCGGGCTGAGGTTTACCTTGGCAACCCCAAGCAATTCGGCAACCAGTTGAAATATGCCGATAAACGCGGCTCCCCCATCGCCATTATCCAAGGCGGGGACGAAGCCGCCAAAGGCACCGTCATTCTGAAAGACCTGATCCTCGGCGCGAAAATCGCGCAAAACGCCACGCTGGAAGAATGGAAAGACCGCCCCGCGCAGGTTGAAGTGCCCGTCGCCGATCTGGTCGCCGCCGTTCGAAAAATGCTGGACCAATGACCCCCAAATCCGCCATCCGCGCCGAAGGCGAAGCGCTGTTTGCTGCCTTCCAAGCCGCAGGCGCGGTGCCTGTCGATGCCGATGTTCTGCTGCCTGCTGAAACCCTGCTGGACCTCTACGGAGAAGACATTCGCGCGCGCGCCTACGTCACCCATGACCCCCTGCGCGGTGAGATGATGCTGCGCCCGGATTTCACCCTGCCCGTGGTGCAGGCCCACATGGCACATGGTGCCGACCCCGCCAGATACACCTATCTGGGCGAGGTGTTCCGCAAACAAGACCATCCCGGAACGCGCGCATCCGAATACCTGCAAGTCGGCTTCGAAGTGTTTGACCGCCAAGCCCCCGAAGCTGCCGATGCCGAGGTGTTCGCGCTGTTCGCAACCCTGCTTGCGCCCTTGAACCTGACGCCCGCCACGGGCGATATCGGCATCCTGCTGGCCGCCGTGCGTGCGTTGAACACCACGGATCGGCGCAAAGCGGCGCTGCTGCGCCATGTCTGGCGGCCCCAGCGGTTCCGCGATCTGCTGGCAAGGTTTTCCGGCCAAACGCCACAGCCCGAGGCGCGCAAAGCGCTGCTAGACCGCCTGAAATCCGCCACGCCTGAGGCGCTGCTTGCCGCCGCCGGTCCGCTCACCGGGCTACGATCTGAAGCCGAAATCACCGCCCGCACCCATGCCTTGGCCGCCGATGCCAATGCCGCCCCGATTGCTGCGGCAGAGGTGGCTGTGCTGGATAGGCTTTTGGCGCTGGAAGCCCCCGCCGAACAGGCGCTGGGCGAATTGCGCAATATCGCCCGTGCCATGCCCGCCATTAACGCGGCAGTGGACCGCTTTGAGATGCGCCTTGATGCGCTGTCGCTGCGTGGCATCAACGTGAAAACCCTGCCGTTTGAGGCCAGCCACGGCCAATCCACGCTGGAATATTACGATGGCTTTGTCTTCAGCTTTCATCACCCGGACCCCACTTTGCCCCCGGTGGCATCTGGTGGCCGATATGATGCCCTAACGGCTGTCTTGGGGCAGGGCAAATCCATCCCCGCCGTCGGCGGCATCATCCGCCCCGGCATGGTCGCCGCCCTAAAAGGCGGTGCAAAATGACTCTGAAAATCGGTGTCCCCTCCAAAGGCCGCTTGATGGAGCAAACTTTTGAATGGTTCGGCGCACGCGCTATCACTATGCGCCAAACCGGGGCAGAACGGGAATATGCGGGCGCGGTCGATGGCATAAAGAATATCGAACTGGTGCTGCTGTCGGCGGGCGAAATTCCCCGCGAACTGGCGGCAGGGCGCATTCACCTTGGCGTCACCGGGTCCGACCTTGTGCGCGACCGCTTGGTCGATTGGCAGACACAAGTGGCCGAATTGGCCCTGCTGGGTTTCGGCCAAGCCGATCTGATCATCGCTGTGCCCGCCTGTTGGATTGATGTCGATAGCCTGGATGATCTGGATGCCGCCGCCGCCGCATTCCGTGCCTCCCACGGCTTCCGCCTGCGCATTGCCACCAAATATCACCGCCTCGTGCGCGATTTTCTAACCGCGCAGGGCGTGGCCGATTACCAACTGGTTGATAGCCAAGGGGCGACAGAAGGCACAGTCAAAAACCTTACGGCAGAGGCGATTGCCGACATTACGTCCAGCGGGGCGACCTTGCGGGATAACCACCTGAAAATATTGGGCGGGTCGGTGATCCACCAAAGCCAAGCGGTGCTGTATGCGGCAAGGGCAGCAGATTGGGGGCCGCTAAATACCAAGACGCTGGAAAAACTGGCCGCCCTTCTGGCCTTTGGTTTGCCGTTCTAACGCCTTTGTGATGAAGCGCGGGGCTTGGCGCGGCAGGTGTGCCGATGTTAAGCTTTTCCCAACGAAACTTTTGGGATCACACTATGATAAATCTTCGAATTGCTGCCGCTGCTCTGGCCTTCGTCGCCCCCGCATTCGCGCAGGATATGGCCACAGCCGACGCAATCACCGCCGCCATTTCTGGCAACACCGTTCAGGGATCAATGATATCCTCGGGGGCTTACACCGAATTTTACGGGTCGGATGGCGTGATCAAGGGCAAGGATTATGCTGGCAAATGGACCGTCGACGTCGACAAAATGTGCTTTGACTACGGCGAGGCTGTGACCTGCTACGGCGTTCGCATCGCGGGCGATCAGGTCACTTGGGTTGCAGACGGCAAAGATGACGGCACGGGCACCATCGTGGCGGGCAACCCGAACGACTTTTGAAGCCTGACGCGGCTTACCGCAAGCCGATATCCGCCAAAGCGCGAGCCAGTTCGGGCGGCAGTGTGTCTTCTTTCGCCCGGCCTTTCGGCAAATCGCGCGGCGATTCCGCCGGTTCCAGATAGCGCCAGCCCTGAAACGGGCGGCGCGGTGCGGGTTCGGTGCGAAGAATTGCCTGGTCCAGCACCAGCCCACAGCGGCGAATTCCATCGACGCCAAACACTTCTTCCAGCCGCAGTATGCGTTGGCGGGCCAAAACCACACCCTTGATCACCCAATAAAGCGACCCTCCCGCCGTTACCTCTGCCTCGCGCTTAGGCCACATTCGGGTGACATGCACTGCCGTGCCCGCAGGCCAACGGGCGCGTTGGCTTAGTTGCCATTCGGTCAGGTCTTCGACCGACTCTGCGCCAACGCATAGCTTCAGAATATTGATGAACTCTGCCACGATTCCCCCGGCACTGTTGACTGTAGATATTAGCCCCGCCTGCGGCAAAGACAACGTTTGACACCGCTGTTCAGGGGCGTATCTTGTGTGGTCTGCCAAATGATCCCACAAGCCCAAGGATTCTGCTGATGAAGCATTTCTCTGCCGCCATTGCCGAGCAAATCTGGGATATGAAATATCGCCTGAAATCCGCAGACGGAACGCCGATAGATGCAAGCGTCGAAGACAGCTGGCAGCGTATCGCAATGGCTTTGGCCGCACCCGAATCTGACCCCGCACATTGGGAGCCCCGGTTTTACAAAGCGCTTGAAGGCTTCAAATACCTGCCCGCAGGACGCATCACGGCGGGCGCCGGCACCGGGCGGTCTGTCACGCTGTTTAACTGCTTTGTAATGGGCACTGTGCCCGACAATATGGCGGGTATTTTCGAGGGGCTGAAAGAGGCCGCTTTGACCATGCAGCAGGGCGGCGGCATCGGCTATGACTTCTCAACCATCCGTCCGAAGGGGGCAGAAGTAAAAGGCGTTGCCGCCGACGCCTCTGGCCCCCTAAGCTTCATGGATGTCTGGGATGCCATGTGCCGCACCATCATGTCGGCTGGGTCACGCCGGGGTGCGATGATGGCTACCATGCGCTGCGATCATCCTGATATCGAAGGCTTTATCGAGGCGAAGCGCGACCCCGCCCGCCTGCGCATGTTCAACCTTTCGGTGCTGATCACAGACCCCTTCATGGCGGCGGTGAAGGATGATGGGCCGTGGGAATTGGTCTTT
>JANNBM010000030.1:0-24323 GCA_031385445.1 Paracoccaceae bacterium
GGCGGGTTGGCGGAGAGGTTACGTACCGGATTGCAAATCCGTGTAGACCGGTTCGATTCCGGTACCCGCCTCCAAGATTTATACCCTTATTTCAAATACCTGACCCCGCGCCAGCAGCGCGTCGATTTCTGCGCGCGCCGGCATCGAAGGGGCAGTTCCCGGGCGGGTGACCGAGATTCCGGCGGTGGCGTTGCCAAACCGGGCCGCCGCCAGCGGGCTTTGCCCTTCGGCAAGGGCGGCCGCAAATCCGCCGTTGAACGCGTCCCCTGCCCCGGTGGTTTCCACCACTGGCCCGGCGCTTATGATCGGCAAATGCACGGTTTGCGCCCCGTCATGGTACAAAACCCCCTGCGCGCCCAAGGTGATGATCGCGGCCTTTGTCCCCAAGGCCAGCAAAGCCTTGGCCGCGATCAGCGCCGTTTCCGGACCTGTCACCACAACCCCCGTCAGCGCCTCGGCTTCGGATTCGTTGGGCGTGACATAATCGCAAAACGCCAGCATTCCGTCCGGCAGGCTGGCCGCCGGGGCGGGGTTCAGGATCGTGACCACCCCCGCCGCACGGGCGATTTTCAGCGCATAATACGCGACATCAATTGGCTGTTCCAACTGCGTCATAAACACGTCCGCGCCTTCGATCAGAGCGCGGTTGGCGTCGACATCGGCCGCGCTGATCTGCGCTGCCGCGCCGGGGCTGATGATGATCGCGTTGTTGCCCGTCGCCTCTTCGATAAAGATATAGGCCGCCCCGGTATAACTGCCGGGATCTTGCACGACCGCAGGATTAACCCCGGCTTTTTTCCACGTTGCCAGCGCCATCTGGGCAAAATCATCGCGCCCAAGCCGCGAGATGAAATGGGTCTGCGCGCCTGCCATCGCCGAGGCAACCGACTGATTCGAGCCTTTGCCCCCCGGCCCAAGCACAAAGCTCTTGCCAAGGATCGTCTCGCCCATCTTTGGCTGACGCGCGGCGCGATAGGCGGTGTCGGCGACAAAGACGCCCAAGTTTACAACAATTCCCATCGCTTAAGCCTCCGGCGAGATCACGCCCTTGCGAAAGATGAAACATCCGTAAAACCGCCGCTCGCCGGTTTGGATCACGGCATAGGCGGTCTTGGCGCGCTCGTAAAACTCAAAACGCTCGATGCCGATCATCGGGCGCGGGCGGCCTTCAGCGGCGTCGATGGCGGCCTGAACCTCGGCTTGAACCGGCATGATGCGCGTCGGATCGCCGACAACTTCCATGCGCCCGGCGAAATCATCGACAAAGGTATCAAGCGGCAAAAGGGACAAGACCGCCTCCGCCGCCTGCCCGCAAGTCAGATTGTCCATGCGCAAAAGCCTACCCGTCACGGTTTGCCGGGCGATGGAATCGGCGGGAAAATTGGTGTCCGAAATCACCAGCGTATCGCCATGCCCCATGGCGCGCAGGGCGAAAAGCACCTCGGCGTTCAATCGGTTGTCTATTTTCTTAAGCATGATTCCCCCCGAAAATCCGGGCTTGGATGCCGCGTCATGGCCCGCACAAAGGGTGTTGCACTTCGCCCGCAATGGCAAGGCCCAAGGCAACCTGCGCTTCGCGCGATGGCCAAGAGATTGGCGCAGTCGCCAGAGAACAAGATCAACCGGCTCATCCCAGACGCATCCCGGTTTCGGTGTCAAAAAGATGGATCACGCTGGGATCGGGGGCCAAAGTGATCTTGTCGCCGGGCTTGAACCCATGCCGCTCGCGGAATACCGCGACAATCTCGCGCGCGCCGCTGCGGGCCATGACATGGGTTTCCGAGCCCGTGGGTTCAACCACCACAACTTCGGCCGCGATACCGACACCCGCAATCTGCAAATGCTCGGGGCGAAAGCCAAGCGTCACTTTGCGGCCCTTGGACACATCCGGATGGGCGGGCAAGGGCAGCGAAAACGTCTCGGCGGCAAACCTGTGATCGGGCGCAATTTCGCCGTCGATCAGGTTCATCGCGGGCGATCCGATGAAGCCTGCGACAAACAGATTCGCCGGGCGGTCGTACAATTCCAAGGGTGCACCAATCTGCGCAATGCGCCCGTCGCGCATCACGACGATCTTGTCCGCCATGGTCATCGCTTCGATCTGATCATGGGTGACATAGACGGTCGTGGTCTTCAGCCGCTGATGCAGCTCGCGGATTTCCGCCCGCATCTGAACGCGCAGTTTGGCATCAAGGTTTGACAGCGGCTCGTCGAACAAAAACACTTGCGGATCGCGCACGATGGCGCGGCCCATGGCCACGCGCTGCCGTTGCCCGCCCGACAATTCGCGTGGATAGCGCGCAAGATAGGGCGTCAGGCCCAGAATTTCGGCGGCGCGGGCCACGCGGGCGGTGATCTCGGCCTTGGGCATGCTGCGCATTTTCAGCGCAAACCCCATGTTCGCACCCACGGTTTTATGGGGGTAAAGCGCATAGTTCTGGAACACCATGGCAATATCCCGCTCTGCCGGGGGCAGGTTGTTCACCACCTTGGCCCCGATCGCGATGGTGCCCGCCGTGATGGCTTCCAGCCCGGCAATCATCCGCAAAAGCGTGGATTTACCGCAACCCGACGGCCCGACAAGCACCACGAATTCGCCGTTCAATATGTCAATATCGACGCCGTGAACCACCGGATGCGCGCCGTAGGATTTGCGCAGCTCGCGGATCAAGACCTCTGCCATATCGCCCCCAATGTGCCCTGACGCAATCACCCAACCGCGCCTTCGTCCCACAGTCCTAGCGAAAGGCGCGCAGGCTGTCCACCGCCTAGACATACTAACATGTTAGGTCATTGACAGGCCGGATCAACGCTGAAACAGTGACGAGGTCCAGCATGAAAGGTGGCGGAACGCCCGTCTTGCAGGCAACGGCGCGGCGCGGACATTGGGGCGGATGGCCCCTGTGACCTGCGCCTTGTTCAACGGATTTTTGGGAGGACGGAATGAAAGAAGGACTTTATCATTACGCCGCGCAAACCGCGATGACGCGGCGGCGCATGCTGCAGGGCGCGACGGCCCTTGGCGGTTTTGCTGCGATGGGCGGGCTGTCAGCCTTTCCAGCCCTTGCCCAAGACGATCTGCGTGCGCAGCTTCTGGCGATACCGGGCGTTGGCAATGGCAGTCCGACCGAAGCCGATTGGCAGAAAGTTGGCGAGCTGTGCCTTGGGGCGACCAAGACCAACGTGACCGAAGGCGAGTTTGCCGGAGTCGAGTTGACCTTTTTTGGTATCAATAACAATGGCCTGCACAACATCCTGTTCCGGGGCCTGCTGAAAGGCTGGGAAACCTATACCGGCGCCAAGATCAACTGGATCGACCTTGCGCAGGCCGACTACAACCCGCGCCTGCAGCAATCCATCGCCACGGGAACGGTCGATTTCGACATTCTGGCCATGGGCGCGCCGCTTGAAGGCGACACGGCCGGTCAGGGCCTGTTGGACGAGATGCCCGACTGGGTGAAAACCCAGATCGATATGGACGATTATGTCAGCTACTTGAAGGCGCCGGTTGGCACTTGGGCGGGCAAGACTTACCGCATCACCATCGACGGCGACTGCCACACCTTCGCCTACCGCAAGGACTATTTCGGCGATGGCTCGATTTCGGGGATGGCCGATGCGCCGACCACCTGGCAACAGGTTCAAACCGTCTCGCAAACCGTCGCGGGCCAGACCGACCCGCTGACCGGATCGCTCGCCTTTGGCTATCTTGATCCGCTGAAAGGCTGGGGCGGCTTTGGCTTTTACTTCCTCGAAGACCGCGCGTCGGCCTATGCCAAGCACCCCGATGATCCGGCTTGGCTGTTTGACGCCGACACGATGAAACCACGCGTGAACAACCCGGCTTGGGTTCAGGCGATTCAGGACGTGATGGACACAATGTCCGTTCTGCCGCCTGATCAGATCAACGCCGACCCAGGCACCACCGGATTTACCCAGTTTCTGGCCGGAACCGGGTCGATGCTGTGCTGGTGGGGCGATATTGGATCGAACGCACGCACCTCCGACACCTCGGTTGTCGGCGATGTGATCGGCTTTTCGATCAACCCCGGATCGGACAAGGTCTATAACTCCAAAACCTCGGCATGGGAGACACCACAAACCCCCAACTTTGCGCCCAACATGGCCTTCCTTGGCTGGGGCGTTTATGTGACGAACCGCGTCTCGGCCGACGAGGTAAAGCGCAAGGCAGCATGGTCTGCGGCGGCCCATCTGGGCGGCAAGGATCTGTCTCTTTGGATGGCGGCCTATCCTTCGGGCTTCCAGCCATATCGCAACAGCCATTTCAATTATGATGAATGGGCTGCGGCGGGCTATGACAAAGACTTCGTGGCCGATTACCTCGGCTCCAACGCCGACAGCTATAACCACCCGAACGCGGCGATTGAACCGCGCATTCCGGGCATCTTCCAATACTATTCGGTTGCCGAGGATGAACTGGCCAAAGGCTATGCTGGCACCTACACATCGGCGCAGGAAACCGCCGATGCCATTGCGGCGGCATGGGAAAAGATCACTGACCAGATTGGCCGCGACAGCCAGATTGCGCTGTACAAGGCCAGCTTGGGCATGTGATTTCAATCTGCGGGCGCCCGGGGGGGGAACCTCGGGCGCCCGTCCCTTTCCTGGCCGGCGCAGACGCTGGCCCGATGATGCATGAGGCAGACGATTGAGCGGCGGTGATCTTCTTCATGTCGTGACCAACGACAACATTTCAGCAGG
This sequence comes from Paracoccaceae bacterium, assembly GCA_031385445.1. Lineage (GTDB taxonomy): Bacteria > Pseudomonadota > Alphaproteobacteria > Rhodobacterales > Rhodobacteraceae > CAIYZT01. The sequence continues at coordinate 4,723 of JANNBM010000030.1, forward strand.
TCGGCGCGCTTTTGGCCGCACGCTGATCTGGGCCTCAGGCGCGGCGATGGTGCTGATTGCGCTGGCACAACTCGCCCAAAGCCAATCCCTCGCCGACCTCGGTTTCGCCAACTGGCGCCCGACGCTTTATGCCTATTGCGTCTTTGCGATCTGTCTGTGCTGGGGCCAGGTTCTGATAAACGGCGAGCAAGGCAAGCGCACGCTTTTCGTGCTGCCCGCCGCGCTTTTCGTCATCTCGCTGACCGTCTTTCCCCTGCTTTTCGGGCTGATCATCGCCTTTTCCAACTGGAACCTGTCCAACCCCGATGGCCGCCAATTCAACGGTTTGGACAATGTCCGCCAGATGTGGGCGGACCCGTTCTATTGGAACGCTCTTGGCAATATGATCTGGTATTGCCTTGCAATCATTGCGGAATACGCCATCGCCTTCGCACTTGCCCTTGCGCTGAACGCCGAAATTCGCGCACGCAAATTCTTTCGCGTCGCCTTTCTTATTCCGCTGATGCTGTCGCCCGTCGCGGTCAGCTGGATGATCGGCAAATCCATGCTGGTGATCCAGCCTGCAGGCCCGATCATCCGCCTTGTGCGCTTTTTAGGGTGGGAAAACCCCTCATTTTATTCAAGCCCTTGGATGGCCAAGCTGACCATAATGATGATGGACGCCTGGACCTTTATCCCCTTCATGATGATCATGATCCTCGCAGGCCTGCAATCCATCCCCAAAGAGCTGCACGAGGCCGCCAAGGTTGACGGCGCCAGCCCGTGGCGCGCGTTTTGGGAGGTGACGTTTCCGATGATGTTGCCGGTGTCGATCACCGCCATCCTGATTCGCATCATCTTCAAACTGAAGCTCGCCGATATCGTGATCGCCATCACATCAGGCGGGCCGGGCGGCGCGACCGATACCGTCACCAGCTTCATCTTTCGCGAATACCGCGACCGCTCGAACGTCGGCTATGGCACGCTTTTGGCGATGGTTTACCTTGTTGTGATCATCATCGCCATGACGCTGCTGATGAAGCTGGCCGAGCGTTACGCAAGGCCGCGCACATGACCCAGATCTTCTTTGACGCACCGGTTGACCGCGCCGCCCGCGCCAGATGGTGGACCAGCCGCATCGCGGTTTACGGGCTGCTGCTGCTTTGGGCCTTCATCTGCCTTTTCCCGATCTACTGGACCTTCACCACCAGCTTCAAGATGGCGCCTGACGTGATGAAGGGCAACATGATCCCATGGGTGGATTTCATGCCGAAATGGCTGGGCTGGCGCTCGCTGGGCCTGTCGCCCGACACGATTGGCACCGACAGCACCGTGCGGGACGAGTTCATGAAACGCTTCGCCAATTCGGCGATCATCTCGCTTTGCTCCTCGATGGCCGCCGTGGTCCTTGGCTCGATGGCCGCCTATGGGCTTAGCCGATTTTCGTTCAAATTCCTGTGGATGAAGAATTCCGACATCTCGTTCTTCTTTATCAGCCAGTTGATCCTGCCGCCCGTCGTGCTTGCCCTGCCGTTCCTGGTTTTGTACAAGGAGCTGGCGCTTTTGGACACGCGGATCGGGTTGATCCTGCTGTACACGCTGTCCGTTTTGCCCATCGTCATCTGGATCATGCGCGACCAATTCTCATCGATCCCGACCGAGTTGGAGGAGGCGGCGATGGTGGACGGCTTGTCAATCTGGGGCGCGTTTTTGACCATCATCGTGCCCATTGCTTTGCCCGGAATGGTCGCGGCGTTCATTCTGTCCCTCGTCCTGACATGGAACGAATATTTCTTCGCCGCGCTTTTAACCTCCACCTACTCCAACACTTTGCCCGTGATGGTGGCCAGCCAGACCGGCAGCCAAGGCATTTCCTGGTGGTCGATGGCCGCGCTCAGCTTTGCCGCGATCCTGCCGCTGATCGTGATCGGCGTATTTTTGGAACGGTTTATCATCAAGGGCATGGCGGCCGGGGCGGTCAAATAATGCTGAAGGGAATCGATCAGCGTCTGTCGGCAGAGATTGTGCATGTGCTGATGTTGATGGGGCATGGCGATGATCTGGTGATTTGCGACGTAAACCATCCGGCGGCGACGATTGCCAAACAGAGCGCCTATGGCCGGCTGATCGATATGGCGGGCTGCGATATTCCAACCGCCGCGCGGGCGATCCTGTCGCTGATGCCGCTTGATACCTTTGTTGCCGCGCCCGTCCGGCGGATGCAGGTTGTGGGCAATCCATCTGGACTGGTGCCTATTTTCGCCCGCGTGCAAGCCGTCGTTGATCGGGCCGAAGGGCGCGCGGTTCAGATCGAAGCCCTGGAGCGGTTTGCATTTTACGAGGCGGCGAAATCCGCCTTTGCCATCATCCGCACGGCAGATTCGGGGCCATATGGCTGCTTTATCCTGAAAAAAGGCGTGGTCGATCTGGCCGAACTTTAGGTCAAAGCGCGTGCGCGATGTCGCGGGTCTGGGTGTAAAGCCGCTTCCACAAGGGATATTGCCGCGCGTAGACCGGGGCCGGATCGGGGGTGATCTGGCCGGTGGCCGGGTTCCAATTTTGGATGTCTGCGGGTACGGCCGCACCGATGGCAAGCGCCGCCAGAAACGCATCGCCGTAACTTGCGCCAAAGGATTTTTCCGACAGAATCTGCGGCGTGCCTGAAATATCCGATGTCGCCTGCAGCCAAACCGCATTTTTCACACCGCCGCCAACGGCCATCACGCGCTGCGGCGCCGCGCCAAGTTCGGCATAGGTTTCAAGCACATGCGCGGTGCCGCTTGCGATCCCTTCCAGCGCGGCGCGGTACAGATCGCCGCGCTGATGGGTCAGGTTCAGCCCGAAAAACGCCCCCTTGGCAGTGGGGTCATGGATCGGCGTGCGCTCTCCGCTGAAATAGGGCAGGCACAGCAGGCCGCGCGCGCCTTTGGGGCTGGCCTCGGCCTCTTTGTACAGATGTGCAAATGCCTGATCCACCGGCAAATCCCGCGCCATCTGGTCCCGGAACCAATGGGTCAGCGTGCCTGACGTGGCCAGACCCGCCATCGAGGCATGGGTGCCAGGGAAAAGCCAGGGCGCATACCACAGCCGCGCATCGCGCAGGGGCGCGTCCATCACCTGAATGATGAAAATGGTCGAGCCATACATCATCATCATCTGCCCCGGTTGCGAAACGCCCACCGAAACCGCCTCGGCCGCCGCATCAATCGTGCCGCAAGTCACCGGCGTGCCAACCGCAAGCCCGGTTTGTGCCGCAGCGGCAGCGGTGACATGCCCCGCAATTTCGGTCGACCACATCAGCCGCGGCAGACGGGACAGCGGAAGAATGTCGGGGGCGAGGTCTGCCGTCCAATCTTGCCGCGCGACATCATAAAGCGGCGAGAAATTGGCGGCGGTATAGTGGTCGATCACGTATTCGCCCGTCAGTTTGAAGGTCAGATAAGACGTCGAATTGAGCACCATCGCGGTCTGGGCATAGACCTGCGGCTCCGCTTCCTTCAGCCACAGAATTTTAGGCCCCACCGACTGCGAGGTCAGCGCGTTGCCGGATGTGGCCAGAATCCGGTCCTCGCCGATCTGTGCATTCAGCGCGCTGATCTGGGCGCTTGCGCGGGTGTCAACGCCGTACAAAATGCCCTTGCGCAGCGGGCGGCCCCGCGCATCCACCGGCAGCATGCAAGGACCGATGGCCGAAGTGGCGATGGCCGAAATCTCTTCAGGTTTTACATCAGCTTCGCGTAACAACGCCTTGGTAATAAATACAAAATCACCCCACCAATCGGCGTCTGCATCATGCTCGGCCCAGCCCGCGCGCGGCACCTGCATCTTGTGCGCGCGGACGGTTTGGGCGCGAACGCGGCCCTGCGCATCCACCAGAACCCCCTTGGATTCAAAGGTGCCTATGTCAACGCCAAGAAACAACATGTCAGCCCCGCTCCAATGTCATACCCGCCGGGATCAACTGCACGGCCTGCCGCATCAACCTGACCAAAGCCGCCAGATCAGACAGATCGCAGCACTCCATCGCGGTGTGCGAATGGCGCATCGCAAAGCCGATATCAATGGCGGCAACGCCCTCGCCCACCAGCTGCACATAGGACAGATCGGTCAGAACCCCGACCTGCGCCGAGCGTTGCAGCGGCACGCCCGCCGCCGCAGCCGCAGCCTCCATCAGGCGCACCATCGCCGGATGCGGCAGAACGCCGTTCAAGGTGCCGCGCCCGTGAAAGGAGTAAAGCGACATCCCCGGCCCGCCGCCCAGCACCATCTCGCCCCGATCCGCCATATCGGGCGTGTCGGTGGCCAGCATCAGATCAATCTGCACCGCGATATCGGGGCGCAGCGCCTGCGCCGCCACCTGTGCGCCGCGCAGATTGAACTCTTCCTGAACGCTCCAGACCAGATGCAGGGTTGGCAAACCGGTCTGCCCCGTGACCTCCCGCGCCAACGCCAAAAGCGCCGCGCAGCCCGCCCGGTCATCGACCGAAGTGCCCGCAATCCGCCCCCCCGCAAGCGCCAAAACCTGCGGGCGGTAGGTCACCGGCGCGCCGATGCGGATGCCCGCCGCCTCCACCGCCGCCTTTGATCCATGGCCGGTGTCGATGCGCAGATCAGGCGCGGTGACGACTTTATACTTCTCGTCCGGCGTTGTGGCGTGGTGTGCCTTGACCATGATGATGCCGGGCACAAAGCCGCCGGCAGTGCCGATCACCACCGCTTGCGCCGCCATGGCGCGTTCGGAAACCCCGCCCAGCCGTTCAACCCGGATCAACCCGTCCGCTTCAATCTTGCGCACGATAAAGCCGAGTTGGTCCATATGAGTGAAAATCATCACCGAGGGCTTGGCCGGATCGCCGGGCAGCGTGGCGATCAGATTGCCCAGACGGTCGGTGCGGCTGGTGATGCCATCCGCCAAAAGCGCGGCGCGCAGCCATGCCGCGACCGGTTCTTCGTGGCCTGAAAGGCCGGGGATCAGCATCAACGCGGTCAGATCATCGCGCAAACGGTCCATCAGCGCCCCCCGCGCGCGGCACGGGCGAGCGCCATAAAATCATCGGCGCGGGCCGGATCGACCGCGTTCCAGGTGTGGCCATCGACTTTCAGAGCCGAGCCAACAATGCAGCCATCCGCCGCTCGCAGAACATCGGCAATCGTGGCGTGCCTCACGCCGGTGTTTGCCAGAACCGGCGTGGTCGGCAGCACCTTTTTGACCGCCGCAAGATCGCTCATCGCGGCGGCCTCGCCGGTGATCTGGCCCGACACCAGCACCGCATCTGGCACCGAGGAAAACACCGCCGAGCGTGCGCGGTCAGGCAAGGAGCGGCGGTCAAGGCTGTCTGCAAACTCGGCGTTGACGTTATAAAGCATCGCCAGATCGCCGCGACCAAGCCGCTGGCGATAGCGCAGGGCGGCGCCGGCGTCGGGGGTCCAGGGGCCCATATCGCTGGCATAGGTGCCGGTGAAAATCTCGCGCACGAAATGCGCGCCGGTGGCGGCGGCAAGCGCGACGGTGGACATCGGATCCCACAGCACGTTCACGCCAAAAGGCACGGAGATTTCAGATCGCAGCCGCCCGATGATCGCGGCCATCGTGGCGGTCGAGGCGATATCAACCTTGAACTCGTATGGCCGGTCGTTTTCGTTGCCAAACATCACCGCGTCAAAGCCGGCCTTTTGCAGCGCCAAAAGATCGGCGCGCGCATTGGCGAGCAGCCCCGCCAGCCCCGCACACGCATCATGCAAGGGCGCGCCGGGCAAAGCGCCAAGATGGACCATGCCAATCACTGGCTTGCCCACCCCAAACAGGTTTTGAAAATTTCCCATCGCGCTGTCCTGCCCACTTGGCCTTTGCCGGTGAATCATACTAACATGTTAGTGCTGGATCGAGAGGAATTGCAAATGAAGACGCGGGTTTGGGACCGGGGCGGCAGGGGGGCCCTGCATTTTACCGAACTTGGGTTCGGCACCGCGCCGCTTGGCAATCTGTATCGCAGCATTTCGGACGAGGCGGCGCAGGCGGTTTTGACGGCGGCCTGGGACGCGGGGGTGCGGAATTTCGACACGGCGCCGCTTTATGGTCTGGGTCTGTCGGAGTCCCGGCTGAACCCGTTTTTGCGGGGCCGCGCGCGCGCGGATTATGTGCTTTCCACCAAGGTTGGCCGCCTTTTGCGCGTCGTGCAGCCCGGCGAGGCCCGGATGGGGATCGGCAAGTTCTTTGACGTGCCCGCCCGCGCCGGGGTGTTTGATTATTCCTATGACGGCGTGATGCGGTCGTTGGAGTTCAGCCTTGAGCGGATGGGCGCGGACCGCATTGACGTGGTTTATGCCCATGATCTGGACGTCTTTACCCATGGGTCCGAAGCCGCGATGCAGGCCCGGCTGGATGAGTTTATGGCGGGTGGGTATAAGGCGCTGATCTGCCTTCGTGATCAGGGGGTTATCCGGGCGTTTGGGGCGGGGGTAAATGAATGGCAGCCCTGCCAATGGCTGACCGAGCGGGGGGATTTCGACCTGTTTCTGCTCGCCGGGCGCCATACGCTTTTAGAGCAGGAGGCGCTGACAAGTTTCCTGCCGCTGGCGCAAAGCCGGGGGATCGGGATTGTGCTGGGCGGGCCCTATAATTCGGGCGTTCTGGCGATGCCTGCGGCCATGCGGGCGGCGGGCAAGGCGTTTTACAACTATGATCCGGCGCCAGATTGGGTGCTGGCGCGCGTGGCGCGGATCGAGGCGATTTGCGCGGCGCACGGCGTGCGGATGGTCGACGCCGCGTTTCAGTTTCCGCTGCTCCATCCGGCGGTGGTGACGGTGATCCCCGGCGGGCAGAGCGTGGACGAAGTGCGCGCCAATGCGCAGGCGGCGGCGGCAGTTATTCCGCGCGATCTGTGGGGCGAGTTGAAGGCGGAAGGGCTTGTCCGCGCCGACGCGCCCTTGGGGTAGCACGATTTTTCTGCGAAAAATCAGAAGACTGCCCTGATTACTTGGCGTAAAGCGCCTCGGCGATGATCTGCACCGAGGCGGCTGCATTCTGGGCCGCAATCGCCTGGGCAAGGCTTTCGTTCTGCACCAGCCCCTCCGCGATGGCCCACAGCCGCCGGGTCATCGCGATGTTGGTTTTCGCCTCTTGCACCGGATCAAGGCCGCCGTGATCGGGAAAGGTGTCGAAATAGATCGTGCCGGGCGGGCCTTGGCGGATCATCTGCACAAACAGTTCGACCGTTTGCACAGGGTGGACCGAGCCGACCATCAGCCCGTCATCGCGCTTGCCGTAGCCGTCGTTCAGGTGGATGCCAAGGATGCGGCTGCGGCGGGCGGCAAGGCGGGCAGAGCGGGCGGGAATTTCGCCGGCAAAAAGCAGATGGCAAAAATCGAGCGTCACGCCAGTATTCGGGCGCGCAATTTCATCCAATGCCAGCAGCGTGGTGGCAAGATCGGGCATCAAGGCAAAGGCGCGCGGCTCGTTCGGTTTGTATTCGACCGAGATGTCGAGCGCAGAGTTATGATCGGCGATCTCGGTGATGGCGGCGATGCTGTCGTCCCACATTCGCGCGTAATCGCCTTGAAACGAGTAGTCGACCCCGTCCTGCCCCATCCACAGCGTCATGATCTGTCCGCCCATTTCGGCCAACGCATCAAGGCCGCGTTTGGTTTCGTCAATGGCGGTGCGGCGCGTCGCGGGGTCGGGGTTGGTAAAGGCGCCAAGGCGGTATCCGGGGTGGGTATAATACCGCATCGCAAGGCCATTCAGGCCGATATTATGTTTCAAAAGCAGTGCTTTGGCCTGCGGCGGGGTTAGCCCGGCAAGGTGATCGGGAAAGTTCAGATCGGCGGCGTCCATGCCGGGAACCTGCGCCACCCTTGTCAGCAAGTCGTCCAGACCGGGCTTGCCCGGCAGCCCGAGTTTGAAGGCGTTCAGCCGTGCAGCAAAGCGCAATGGCGTGACCATCCGGGTCAATCCGCGTCAAAAAGGTCGGGCTGGGCGGCGGCAATCGGCTCCAGCAGGGTGATCAACTGGCCAAGATGGGCCTGCGTTGCCCGGCGCGCCGCAACCGGATCGCGCGCCTCCAGCGCGGCCAGGATGCCGCGGTGTTCCAGCAGCGTCTGCTCCACCCGTCCGGGGCTGGGCAGGATCAGCCGCCGGGCCCGGTCCACATGCACCCAGGTGCTTTCCGCCATCCGCGACAGCCGCTTGAACCCGGTGAACGACAGGATCAGTGCGTGCATTACGCCGTCAGTTTGGTAGAATCCGGCAAAGTCGTGATCGGCGATATGGGCGGCCTGCACCCGCAAATTGCGCCTGAGTTCAACAAGTTGCGCCTCGGTGATGCTTTGCGCCACCATCTCGGCCGCAGCAAGTTCCAGGGCCTGCCGCAAAAACGCGCCCTCGCGCACCTCTTGCATCGACAGGCGCGCCACGTAGGTGCCCGCTTGCGGGACCACCTTGACCAGATGATCGGCTTGCAGGCGCGCCACCGCCTCGGCCACCGGGCTGCGCGACACGCCAAGGGCGGCGCAAATCTCGGGCTTGCGCAGAATCTCGCCGGGAGCATAAACCAGCGTCAGGATCGCCTCTTTCAGCGAGGCGTAAACCCGCTGCGCCAAAGACCCCGAATACGCCGAAAGCGGTTTCAGGCGGGCCCCGGCGGTGATTGGCCCTTGCGGGGATGCGGGTTCTGTTTGTAGCATACTAACATGTTAGATTGGGATGGCCGCGCGCACAAGGCCGGCAAACGCCCCTGCGCCCGATCTGCCGTCAAGTCAAGGAGGATACCATGACCGCCCCCACCATCCGGCTGCACGCGGCTGATAATGTTGTGATTGCTTTGGCCGATCTTGCGCCCGGCGTGGTCGCGGGGCTGACCCTGCCCGGCCCGGTGCCGCGCGGGCACAAGATTGCGGCGGCGGCGATTGCCAAGGGGCAAAATGTGATCCGTTATGGCCAGATCATCGGTATCGCGGCCTGTGATATCGAAGCCGGGGCGCATATTCACAGCCACAATCTGGGGATGGGGGGGCATGATCTGGACTATGCTTTTGCGTCCGAGACAAACCCCCAACCCATGGCCGAGACCGGACGCAGTTTTATGGGGTTTCACCGCCAGGACGGGCAGGTCGGCACGCGCAATTATCTGGGCGTGCTGACGAGCGTGAACTGTTCCGGCTCGGTCGCGCGGTTCATTGCCGAGGCCGCCGAAAAGGACGGGTTTTTGCACGCTTTTCCCAATGTTGACGGCGTGGTGCCGATTGTGCATGGCACGGGCTGCGGGATGTCGGGCAAAGATGAGGGCTATGAGACGCTGTACCGCACCTTGCAAGGCTATGCGCGCAACCCCAATTTCGCGGGAATTCTGCTGATCGGGCTTGGCTGCGAGGTGATGCAGGTGCCCGATCTGATCGGCAAGGCGCGGCTGCGCGGCGATGGCAATTTTCGGTATATGACCATTCAGCAATCGGGCGGCACGCGCAAATCCATCGACCGCGGGATCGAGGCGCTGAAGGAAATGGCGGCAGAGGCGAACACGGTCACGCGCCAACCTGCGGGCTTGCAGCATCTGATGGTGGGCATGCAGTGCGGCGGGTCTGATGGCTATTCCGGCATCACGGCGAACCCGGCACTGGGGTTTGCTTCGGATCTTTTGGTGGCGCATGGCGGCACCACGATCCTGTCCGAAACGCCCGAAATTTACGGCGCCGAACATCTGCTGACCCGCCGCGCCATAAGCCGCGAGGTGGGCGAGAAGATCGTCGAGCGCATCTTGTGGTGGGAAGATTACACCGCGCGCTGGGGCGGAGAGATGGACAACAACCCCTCGCCCGGCAACAAGAAGGGCGGGTTGACGACGATCCTTGAAAAGTCGCTTGGCGCGGTTGCGAAGGGCGGTACGGCGCCTTTGACGCAAGTTTACAAGTTCGCGGAACCTGTGACCGAGAAGGGGTTCGTCTATATGGACACGCCCGGTTATGATCCTTGTTCCGTCACCGGACAGATCGCGGGCGGGGCCAATCTGATCGTGTTTACCACCGGGCGCGGGTCGGTTTCGGGTTACAAACCAACGCCTTGTATCAAACTGGCGACCAATTCGGAAATGTATGGCCGCATGTCCGAGGACATGGATATCAACTGCGGCGATATCGTTACCGAAGGCGTCAGCATCAAAGCCAAGGGCCGCGAGATTTTCGAAGAGTTCCTGCGCACCGCCTCGGGCGCGCAGACCAAATCCGAGGCTTTGGGCTTTGGCGGCGCGGAATTTGTGCCTTGGGCGATGGGCGCGGTGATGTAGCTATCTTTTGCCGTAATAAAGGCCGACGACATGTTCGGCCTCGGCAAAGAACAGCCAGCGCGAGGTAAGCGCGCCGATGAAATGCACCACAAGCGCCGCCATCAATGTGGCCGGGCCCCTCGGGCCAAAGGTCAGCAGCATCAGCGGCACAAGCACCGCCAGCATCAGCGCGATCACCCGCAGCTTTTCGGCATGTTTGCGTGCAACCACATAAATCATCTCGCGCATCAGGTAATTCGGGCTGGTATGTGGTTGTTCAAACACCCGAATCTCGCCCAAGGCCCCCAGCCCCGTCGCGCTGCCCATGCTCGCGCCAAGCGCCGCGAACCGCTTGTCACCCATGCTCCACGCCATTGCCTGCACCACGGCAAGCGCGCCGAGCGAGATCATGATCACGGGCCGCTGCGAGGCGAAAATCGCGCCCCCGGTCAGGGAATAGGTCAAAAACATCACCGGCGTGATCCAATGATTCCAGCGTGGAATGGTTTTCAGCTGGGCATAGATCATCGAGGTGGTGAAAATCGTAACCCCGCACATCAGCGCCGCTGCGATTCCCCAAAGTCGCGGCCAGTCAAAGCCGAGCCATTGCGACAGGGCCATCGGCGCAAGGGCAAACAGGGTCAAAACCGCCGCCCACCCCTCACGCGACAGCCAGGACGAGCGCCACTGGCTGAAGGCTTTCAGCGCGCGCTGCGGGTTGCCGAGGTGGAAGGTGGAAAACAGCAACCCCCCGACCGCAAGCGCGTATCCGGCGACCCACAGGAAAAAGGCGTGCAGGCCGGAAACGCCCACCAGCCCCGCCGATAAAAACGCCATAAACCCAAAGCCGAGCCCGGACATCGTGGTGAACAGGATAACGGACGGGGCCGGGTTCATCCGATCTTCCCCAGCATTTTATCAAGCCAACCCGCAAACCCGCTGGCCTTTATGTCCAGCAAGGGCGCAAGCGGGCTGGCCTGCATCACGTCCTTTTTGCGCGGCGGCAAATAGCGGTTGACGGGCCGGGTGCCGAGTTCGGGCATAAGGTCGATGCCGCCGCGTTCGGCAGACAAGCGGCTGACCTTGCTGTCCGGGTCCGCAAAATCGCCGAAATGCCGTGCGCCTGTCGGGCAGGTGCGCACGCAGGCCGGCTCGCGGTCTTCCTCGGGCAGGTTTTCGTTGTAAATCCGGTCAACGCACAGGGTGCATTTCTTCATCACCCCCGCCGCCGCATCCATCTCGCGCGCGCCGTAGGGGCAGGCCCAGGCGCACAGCCCGCAGCCGATGCAGGCATCCTCGTTCACCAAAACAATGCCGTCTTCGATGCGCTTGTAACTCGCGCCCGTGGGGCAAACCGTCACGCAAGGCGCATCATCGCAGTGCAGGCACGAGCGCGGCATGTTCACGATGATCGGCGCGGCGTCCAGTGGCGTGATCTGATAACTGTGGACGCGGTTCAGGAACGTCCCCGACGGGTCGGCGCCATAGGGGTTCTGGTCCGACAAGGGCGCGCCGTACCCTTGATCGTTCCACCCCTTGCAGGCGGTCACGCAGGCGTTGCACCCAACGCAAGTGTCCAGATCAATCGCCAGACCCAGCTTTTTGGCCGTGCTTTGCGGCAAGGTTGTCATGCGCGCCCCTCTCCTTTTGGTACCACGCGCGACACGGGCGGAAATTGCGGCTCGGCGTGATCGCGCTTTCCCACCCGTTCCAGCCGAACACGCAGATCGAACCACGCCGCCTGCCCCGTGACCGGATCAGAATTGGAGTACCGGTGCCCGTCGCCCTTTGCCGGCAGCAGCTCTGAAATCAGATGGTTCAACAAGAACCCCTCGTTCGCCTCAGCCGCCGCATCGTCCAGCGCCCAAGCCCCCTTGCGCTTGCCAATCGCATTCCACGTCCACACGGTTTCGCTGTTCAGCGCCGCCATATGGGCCACGGGCACGGTGATCTGACCGTTTGGCGAGGTGACGCGGGCATAATCGCCCTCTTCAAAGCCATGCGCCTGCCAGACCTTGGTGGGCACATACAGGAAATTCTTGCCCCTGATCTGGCGCAGCCATGCGTTCTGCGTGCCCCAGGAATGGTACATGTCCATCGGGCGCTGGGTCAGCGCGTGCAGCGGATAGTCCGCCTCGGCCGCCGCGCCAAAGGGGGGATACCAGACCGGCAGCGGGTCCATCGCCCGTTTGATCTGATCGCGCAGATGGTCCGGCGGCTGCAAGAAGCCGTGCCCCTCGGCGGCCAGTTGAAAGCGGCGCATCGGTTCGGACCAGATGTTGAAAAGATAGGGCTGCGGGGATTCGTAGAACGACGTGGCGACCGCCCAATCCTGATAGGCCTTGTTCCACGGCTTATAAAACAGCGCCTCCTGCGGCACATGCGCCTGAAAAAACCCGCCATTGTCGATATAGGCCTGCATCTGGTCGGGGTTTGCGTCGCCCCGGCCCGTCTGATCGCCGTCCGCGCCGCGAAAGCCCATCAGCGGGCCAACGCCCGGGCGGCGGATGTGGTTCACGATGTAATCGGCATAATCGCGGAATTTCGCACCGCCTTCGGGTGTCGTCATTCCCGGCAGACCAAGGCGCACGCCCAGATCCAAAAGCACCGACTGGAACCCGCGCACATCGCGGTCCGGCTCCACCACTGGCCAGCGGATAGAATCTCCCGCCGCGCCGGGTTCTGAAATCGGGCGGTCCAGAAGGCTGATGCAATCGTGGCGTTCCAAAAAGGTCGTGTCGGGCAGGATCAGATCGGCATAGGCCACCATCTCGCTGGCATAGGCGTCCGAATAGATGATCCGCGGGATGATATAGGCGCCGTCCTCGCCCTGATCGGTCAGCATGGCCATGACCTGCGCGGTGTTCATCGACGAATTCCACGCCATGTTCGCCATGTACAAAAACAGCGTGTCGATGCGGTAGGGATCGCCGGCATGGGCATTGGGGATGACCATATGCATCATGCCATGCGCCGAAAACGGGTTTTCCCAAGTGAATGCTTTGTCGATGCGCGCAGGCGTCCCATCCGGCAAAAGCGCAAGCTGTTCTGGCCCGCGCACATAGCCCAGATGCGGGCCGGACAGCGGTTTGCCGGGGGCGGTCACAAAATGCGGGGTCGGATGGGCCTCCACCGGTTTGGGATAGGGCGGTTTGAACCGGTAGCCGCCTGGCACCTCGACCGTGCCCAGCACGATCTGCAAAAGATGCAGGGCGCGGGCGGTCTGAAAGCCGTTGGAATGGGCCGAAATGCCGCGCATGGCGTGAAAAGACACCGGGCGGCCGGTCATGGTTTCGTGGTGGTCACCGCGAAAATCGGTCCAAGGCTGCGCAAGTTCAATGGCCTCGTCAAAGGCGACGCGGGCAAGTTCGGCGGCGAGGGTGTGAATGCGCAGTGCCGGAATGCCGCAGCGGTCCGCCACGGTTTCAGGCGCATAATCCTGCGACAAATAGCGTTCGGCCATATGCTGAAACACCGTGCGGTGGCCCAGCCAGACCGCACCCAGATCGGGCTGCACCCCCTGCCCGTCCCACGGCGCGGGCTGTCCGGTGCGTTTGTCGATCACGAAGGGCTGACTTTCGGCGTTCTTCAGGATCAGCCCGTTCTCCGGCCCCTCCGCCGCGTTTACCAGAAGCGCGGCGTTGGTGAACCGCGCCAGATAGGCCAGATCAATCTTGCCCGCCACCAGCAGGCAATGGATCAGCGACAGGATCAGCAGACCGTCGGTGCCGGGTGTGATGCCGAACCAGTCATCGGCGACGGCATTATACCCCGTGCGGATCGGGTTCACGCCGACAACCCGTGCGCCGCGCTCTTTCAGTTTGCCAAGGCCGATCTTGATCGGATTGCTGTCATGATCCTCGGCCACGCCAAACATCACAAACAGTTTGGTGCGGTCCCAATCGGGCTGGCCAAACTCCCAAAACGCGCCGCCGAGGGTGTAAATCCCGCCCGCCGCCATATTGACGCTGCAAAACCCGCCATGGGCGGCATAGTTCGGCGTGCCAAACTGCTGCGCCCACCAGCCGGTAAAGCTTTGCGACTGATCGCGCCCGGTGAAAAACGCCAGCTTTTCCGGCGCGGTTTCGCGCAGCGGCTTCATCCAGGACACGGCAATGTCCAGCGCCTCGTCCCAGGAAATCGCCTCAAACGCGCCCGATCCGCGCGGCCCGACCCGTTTCAGCGGCGTGCGCAAACGGCTGGGCGCGGTGACCTGCATGATGCCCGACGCGCCCTTGGCACACAGCACGCCCTTGTTGACCGGATGGTCGCGGTTGCCCTCGATATAGCTGACCCGATCTTTGCCGTCGGGGCCCGATTTCAGGTGCACATTTATCCCGCAGCGGCAGGCGCACATATAGCATGTCGTCTTGCGGATCTCGTCAGAGACGGGCGGCGACAAATCAAGGGCGGGTTGGCTCATGCGGGCTCTCCGGCCATGATGTCTGCGGCCTCAAGGGCAATCTGGCGCTCTTCCTCGGCGGGCACAATCCAGATAGCGACATCGCAGCGGGTTTCGTGCAGGAACGCCGAATGCAGGGCGTTGGCGGCCGGATCAATCTTTGCGCCCATGAAAGCCAACCCCCGGATGATCCGGTCGCGCACCAACGCATCATTCTCGCCAATCCCGCCGGTGAACGCGATGGCATCAAGCCCGCCCATTGCCGCGATCATGCTACCCGCATGACGCACCGCCCAATAGCAGAAATGGTCAATGGCGAACGCCGCCTCTGGCGTGCCCGCGCCGTGCAGACTGCGCATATCGCCCGCCCCGCCAAGGCCCAAAAGCCCCGACTCCCGGTTCAAAATCCGCGCCGCGCCGTCGATCCCGTGCAGCTCTGCCAGCCGCAACACCGCATTGCCGTCCATCGCCCCCGCCCGCGTGCCCATCGTCAGACCGTCCAGCGGCGAATATCCCATGGTGGTCGCGACCGAGCGCCCCTCTTTGATCGCGCAAAGCGATGCGCCATTGCCCAGATGCAGCGCCAGTAACCGATTTGCGGGTGGATAGCCGCCGCCACTGACCTTCCGCACCATCGCCGCATAGGACAGCCCATGAAACCCATAGCGCCGCAGCCCCCCCGCCCGCGCCTCCATCGGCAAGGCATAGTTGGTGGCAACCTGCGGGTTGGTGCTGTGAAACGCGGTGTCAAAGCTGGCGTAGTGCGGCAGGCCCGGCGCAAGCGCGGCAATCGCGCGAATCCCGGTCAGGTTCGCCGGGTTGTGCAGGGGCGCAAGTGGCACGCAAGCCTCAATCTGGGCCAGAACCGCCGCCGTTACCCGACAAGGCCCGCTCAACGCTTCCCCGCCATGCACCACCCGGTGCGCCGCACCGCGCAGATCGCCAAGCGCGATGCCCATCTGCGACAAACCGCCCGACAGCGCCGCCGCGTGTCCGCCCTGTCCAATCCGCTCCGCTCGCGCCTGCGCGATTTGGGTCAGGCCCCGGTCAAACACCGCCAGCTTCAACGAAGACGACCCGGCGTTGACAACCAAAAGCATCTAAATCGCCACCTTGACCAGATTGATCAGCGCCAGAAACGCCAGCAGACCAATCGCAAATTTACGAAAATCCTGCGGGTCGGTGTTCAAAAAATGCCGCCCCCCCGCCCAAATGCCAATGGCCATCAGGGGCGCGGCGGCGATGGCCAGCCAAAGCGTGTCCCAAACGATGATTCCGCTGCCCCACATCACCGGGATCGAAAACAGATCCAAGGCCGCGAAATACGCGATCAGCGTGCCGCGAAACACCGCCGCAGTCACTGCCTGCGCGGTGAAATAACTTGCCACCGGCAAGCCCGCCATGCCCACGGCATTGGCCATCCCGGCGAAAACCCCAACCCCCAGATGCGGCGCAAACCCTTGGGGCCGCGCGATTTTCCACCCCATCAGCATTACCGCGCACATCACCAGCACATAGACCGCAATCACCGCCCGCGCCGTATCCACCCCCACCGCCGTGATCCCCCACAGCCCCAAGGGCAACCCCGCCACCGCCCCGATCATCAGCGCCTTGACCCTGCTCCAATCGACATCGGCCTTGATCCCGCGCCATTGCTGAAAGGTCATGACAAATTCGCAGATCATGACCACGCCGACAAAATGCAGCGGGTTTGTCACCAAGGCCGAGGAGGAAACCACCAGCGCCGAAAACCCGAACCCCGAATAGCCGCGCACGAAGGCCGCGATCAGCACTGCAAGCGCCATGAACGCCGCCGCCTCACCGCTTAGGCCGAACGGCAGGATCACCTCAGGCGCCTTTCTGCGGGCGCATGTCTGCGGCCGATATGCCCGCCACAGACACTGGTTTTTTCATCGCGTCGCGGCGGAACGGCTCACCCAACTCTTGGTTGATCATCGCCTCGATCAACGTGGTCTTGCCCGCCATCTGGTCGGTGATGGCCTTTGCGAGCGCGTCGCGCAGCTCGTCCATGGTGCGCGCGACAACCCCAAGAAGCCCGCAAGCCCTTGCAATGCCTGCATAAGATACCTTCTCATCCAATTCTGTGCCGACGAAATTGTCATCATACCACAGCGTCGAATTGCGCTTTTCCGCGCCCCATTGATAATTGCGGAACACCACTTGCGTGACCGCGGGCCACTCGCCCCGGCCGATCGCGGTCAGTTCCGTCACCGCGATACCAAAGGCCCCATCGCCCGAAAAGCCGACCACCGGCACATCCGGGCAGCCGATTTTCGCGCCGACAACCGCCGGAAGCCCGTAACCACAGGGGCCAAACAGCCCCGGCGCCAGATATTTCCGGCCCGATTCGAACGTTGGATAGGCGTTGCCGATGGCGCAGTTGTTGCCGATATCGCTGGAAATGATCGCCTCTTTCGGCAGCGCCGCCTGAATCGCGCGCCATGCCATGCGCGGGCTCATCCACGCGGGCTTGTCCGCCCGCGAACGGGCATTCCACGAGGTGCCCAGATCATCATCTTCATGATCCATCGACGACAAAGCCTGCGCCCAGGCCGATTTCGTTTGCGCGATGATGGCTTTGCGTTCGGATCTCGCATGGTCACCGGCGGTAAGGGCCAACTGCGCCAAAACCGCCTCGGCGACTTTCTTGGAGTCGCCGACAATGCCAACAGTAACCTTCTTGGTCAGCCCGATCCGATCCGGGTTGATGTCGACTTGAATTATCTTGGCCGCCTTGGGCCAATAGTCCAGCGCGTATCCGGGAAGCGTTGAAAACGGGTTTAACCGGGTACCCAAACAGAATACCACATCTGCCCCAGAAATCAACTCCATTGCCGCTTTGGATCCGTTATAGCCCAAAGGTCCGGCGAATAGCGGGTGTGATCCGGGGAAGGCATCATTGTGCTGGTAGCCAACGCAGACCGGGGCGTCCAACCGTTCGGCCAAAGCCATGGAGGCCGGAATTGCCCCGCCAATCACCACACCTGCGCCGTTCAAAATAACCGGAAACTTGGCGGATGACAGCAAGTCTGCCGCCGCGCGAATGGCATCCTCGCCGCCTGATGGCCGCTCAAACTCCACAATCGCGGGCAGATCAATATCAATCACCTGCGTCCAGTAATCGCGCGGCATGTTGATTTGGGCTGGTGCCGACATCCGCCGCGCATTCAGGATCACCCGGTTCAACACCTCGGCCACGCGGGACGGATCACGCACCTCTTCCTGGTAGGCAACCATATCCTTGAACAGCGCCATCTGTTCCACCTCTTGGAACCCGCCCATGCCGATGGTCTTGTTCGCCGCCTGCGGTGTTACCAACAACAGCGGCGTGTGGTTCCAATAGGCGGTTTTCACGGGGGTCACGAAATTGGTGATCCCCGGCCCGTTCTGCGCGATCATCATACTCATTTTGCCAGTGGCGCGGGTATAGCCATCCGCCATCATCCCGCCCGACCCCTCATGCGCGCAATCCCAGAACGTGATCCCCGCGCGCGGAAACAGATCCGAGATCGGCATGAACGCCGAACCGATGATGCCAAAGGCGTGCTCGATGCCATGCATCTGCAACACCTTGATAAACGCCTCTTCCGTGGTCATCCGCATCGCATTTCCCCTTTGGCAATTCATCGTTACCGGGTTTCTACCCCCCGAAGGCACCCCGCCTTAGGGCCAGCCCTCACACCCCGTTAAGTCCAGCTTTCGCAATCCCCGCCGCCACCCGCGCCACCCCTTCGGCAATCCGCGCCACCGGAATGCTCGAATAAGCCAGCCGGTAGAAATTGTGCTGCGCCCGCCCCGGATCAAAGAACGCTCGCCCCGGCTCGATCAGCACGCCCACGCGGCGCAACTCCGCCGCCAACACCTCGGTATCCACCGCCCCCGGCGCGCGCATCCAGAAACTCGATCCGCCAAACCCGCCCTGCCCCGCCACCTCCAGGCCATGCACCGCAATCGCCTCGCCCATCACCTGACGCCTGCGCCGGTACGCCACCTTCATCCGGTTGATCAGCGCATCATAATGCCCCAGCGCCAGAAAATAGGCCACGGTGCGCTGAATATGCCCCGGCGGATGCCGCAACATCATGGATCGCAGCGCGCGCGCCTCGCGGATAAACCCCGCAGGCCCCACCAGATAGCCCAGCCGCATCCCCGGAAAGATCGACTTCGAGAATGATCCCGCATAAACCACCCGGCCACCACTATCCAAAGATTTCAACGCCGGTGCCGGTGGCGCCAGAAACGACATCTCGAACTCATAGTCATCCTCGACAATGATGAACCCCTCCCGCTCCGCCGCCGCCAGCAAGGCAAGCCTGCGCGCCAGCGGCATCGTCGCATTGGTCGGGCATTGGTGCGAGGCGGTGGAAAACACCACATCCACGCCCTTTGGCACCGCCTCGGGCGGCAACCCGCCTGCATCGACATCAACCGCAATCACCTCCGCCCCCGAAGGCGCGAGGATCCCGCGCAACCCGGTATAGCCCGGATTCTCCACCACCGCCCGCCGCCCCGGCCCCAAAAGGGCTGTCACCGCAATCCACAGCGCATTCTGCGCCCCCATGGTCAGCAAAACCTCCTCCGGCCCCGCCGCAATCCCCCGGCGTGGCAGGATCTTGGTCACGATCTGCTCGATCAACAGCGGATCATCCCGGTCATAGTAATCCGAGGTCAGCGCCGTAAAGTCCTTCAACCCCAAAGCCCGCATGGCGCACAACCGCCAGTTCTGGTGATCAAACAGCGCCGGGTCCGCCTGCCCGTAGATGAAGGAATAAGCATAGCTTTCCCAATCGGCAGGCCGGTCCACCCCCACCCGCCCCGAAAACCGCTGCCCCGTCAGGCGGGCAAAATCCGCCGCCTCTACCACCGCCGCCCGCATCGGCAACCCCGGCGCGCGCGGGGCGGTGTCGGATACGAAATACCCCGACCGCCCCCGCGCCGCCAGA
>JANNBM010000001.1:0-35517 GCA_031385445.1 Paracoccaceae bacterium
GTCGCGGCGACGCTGGGGCTGTTGATCGGCATGACCTTGTTTCTATATGCGCTGCAAGGGTCGCAAACCGGGATTATCGCCACCTTGTCGGCTACATCCCCGGTGATCATCCTGCCGCTTTTATGGCTGCGCACAGGGCAACGCCCCACAGCACTCAGCTTTGTCGGCGCGGCGCTGGCGGTGTGTGGGCTGGGGCTAATTTTCCTGCCCTGACCGTTATAGCACGAAATCAATCAGCAGTTTCAGGTTCAGCCCGACAATCACCAGCGCAATCAACCCGGCAAACAGGCCCAGCCATAGCGGGGCCACCATCGCCCCCATCTTGCGTTTGTCGGTGGTGAACATGACCAGCGGGACCACGGCAAAGGACAGCTGCAGCGACAATACCACCTGCGTCAGGATCAGCAATTGCCCGGTTTGCGCCGAGCCATACAGAATGGTCACGCCAGCCGCCGGAATAATCGCAATCGCCCGGGTAATCAGGCGGCGAGACCACGGCGGAATGCGCAGGTTCAGGAACCCCTCCATCACCGCCTGTCCGGCCAAGGTGGCGGTGACGGTCGAATTCAGCCCGCAGCCCAGTAGGGCGATGGCAAACAGCGTTGGGGCCAATGCCGACCCCAGAATCGGGCCGAGCAATTGATGCGCGTCGCCCAGTTCGGATACATTGGTTTGCCCGGTGCCGTTAAAGCTGGCCGCAGCCAGAATAAGGATTGAGGCATTGATCAGCAACGCAAAACACAAGGCCACGGTGCTGTCGATGGTCGCCCATTTCAGCGCAAAGCGTTTTTCCGGCAGGCTGTCGCCATAATCGCGGGTCTGCACGATGGCCGAATGCAGATACAGGTTATGCGGCATGACCGTCGCCCCCAGAATGCCCAAGGCGAGATAGAGCATGTCGGGATTCGTCACGATCTCGACCGTGGGCGCAAAGCCAAGGATCACGCCGCCCCAATCAGGATCAGCCATGGCAATTTGCAGCCCAAAGCAAACCGCGATCACCCCAAGAAGCGTGATCACAAAAGCTTCGAGCCAGCGGAAGCCTTTGTTTTGCAACCATAATATCAGGAATACATCCAAAGCGGTAATGATAACGCCCAGCTCCAGCGGTATCCCGAACAACAGGTTCAGGCCGATGGCGGTGCCGATGACCTCGGCGATATCGGTGGCGATGATGGCCAGTTCGGCCATGATCCATAGCGGAACGGACACCCACCGCGGAAAGGCGTCGCGGCAGGCTTGCGCCAGATCGCGCCCCGACCCGATGGCCAGCCGCGCCGTCAACGCCTGCAAAACAATCGCCATCAGGTTCGACACAAGCGCAACAAACAGCAGCGCATAGCCAAACTTTGACCCACCCGCGATGGACGTGGCCCAATTGCCGGGGTCCATGTAACCGACGGCCACCATATAGCCCGGTCCCATAAACGCCGCGAATTTGCGCCAGCTGCCGCTGGGCAAGGCAATACTGCGGTGCACCTCAGACAGGGCCGCCGCGCCGCGCGGGGCTTTCCAGCCGGACATATCGAAAACGGAAGGATCGCTGGGCATGAGGGTCTTTCACAGAGTTTGATAATGAGAATTATTCTCACTAAACGAAGTCGGGGGATAAGTTCAAGTGATTTGTCACGTTCCTTTCGCGAAAACCCTCTCGCCCATGCGGCAAACCCGCCGTATAAGCGAGCAAGCCTTTGGAGGATACGATGATGAGTGCCGAGCTTTCGCCGATCGACAAGGCCAAATTTGCCGCAGCCAAACGGGCCGTCGAATTTGTGCAATCGGGCATGAAAGTGGGCCTTGGGACCGGGTCCACTGCGGCATGGATGGTGCGCTGTCTGGCCGAACGGGTGCGCGAAGAGGGGCTGAAAGTGGTCGGCGTTCCGACGTCAACGCGCACGGCCGAACTGGCGCGCAAGCTGGGTCTGACCATCACAAGTCTGGATGATGCCAAATGGCTTGACCTGACGATTGACGGCGCGGACGAGTTTGACCAGAACCTTGCGCTGATCAAAGGCGGCGGCGCGGCGCTTTTGCAGGAAAAGATCGTGGCAACAGCGAGCGATCAGATGATCGTGATTGCCGACGCCGCGAAGGCGGTTTCGCAGCTCGGCGCCTTCCCGCTGCCCGTCGAAGTGGTGCCATTTGGCTGGCAGACCACCAAGGCGCTCGTCGAGGAACTGCTTGTTTCCATGGATGTTCTTGACCGCAAGGTGACGTTGCGGATGAACGGCGACAAGGCTTTGTTGACCGATGAGGCCAATTACATTCTGGATCTTCACCTCAAACTGATCGGCAATCCGCGGCAACTGGCTTTGGTGCTGAACCAGATTCCGGGCGTGGTGGAAAATGGCCTTTTCATCGACATTTGCGATATCGTCGTGCTGGGCCATTCCGACGGCAGGGTCGTGGTCAAGGACATCAACGCCGGGTCCGAAGCGCAAGAGCGCATTGAATTTGCCCCCTCGATGAATATCTTTGCTGACTTTGGCGAATGATTCGAACCAATCGGCGGGGCGATGCACCGCCAACTTCCTGATCATTCTGTCCGGGCGCGTCAAAGGAATTTCTTTGCCGACAAGCCCAATGGCGGGCCGCAAACAAAAGCAGGTTTCAGATGAGCTTTGACTTCGATTTTTTTGTCATAGGGGGCGGCTCTGGCGGGGTGCGCGCGGCGCGGATTGCGGCGGCAGAGGGCGGGGCGCGGGTTGGGCTGGCCGAAGAAAGCCGGATGGGGGGAACCTGTGTTATTCGGGGCTGCGTGCCGAAAAAACTGATGGTTTTCGCCAGCGAGATGCCCGGCGTCGTCGCCGAAGCGCGCGCTTATGGTTGGGATGCGGCGATTGGCGCCTTCGACTGGCCGCGTTTTCGCACCGCCCTGGAGGCAGAGTTGACCCGTCTCGAAGCCGCTTACCGCAACACGTTGAAAAATGCCGGCGTTCAGGTTTTTGACGCGCGGGCGCATCTGACCGATCCGCACAGGGTGGTTTTGTCCACCGGGCAAAGCTTTACCGCCAAGCATATCCTGATCGCGACCGGCGGGCGCCCGTTTGTGCCCGCCATTCCCGGCGCTGATCTGGCCATGACGTCGAACGAGATGTTCCACCTGCCGCGCCTTCCCAAGACGGCGATTGTGGTTGGCGGCGGTTATATCGCCAGCGAATTTGCCTGCATCCTGAATGGGTTGGGTGTGCAGGTGACGCAAATTTATCGCGGCGGCGAAATTCTGCGTGGATTTGACGAGGAGGCCCGCGCGCATGTCGTGGCGGGGATGGAACATGCGGGCGTGCAGATTTTGCGCGGGCTGGATGTGCAGGGCCTTGCGCGGTCCGGCGATCAGATCATGGCCAGCTGCACCGATGGGCAAACGCGGGCGGCCGATCTGGTGCTGTACGCCACCGGGCGCAAGCCGAACTCGGGCGGTCTGGGGCTGGAGGCTTTGGGCGTTGGCATCAAACCCTCGGGTGCGGTTGTGGTCGATGCGTTCAGCCAAACCGCAGTCCCCTCGATTTATGCGGTGGGCGATGTGACCGAGCGGATCAACCTGACCCCGGTTGCCATCCGCGAGGGTCATGCGCTTGCCGACACCCTGTTCAATGGTCGCCCCACCAAAGCCGATCACGAAACCGTGGCCAGCGCGGTTTTCACCCAGCCCGAATTTGGCACCGTTGGCCTGAGCGAAGAGCAGGCGGCGGCGCGGGGCGAGGCCGACATTTATGTCGCCAAGTTTCGCCCGATGCGCACGGCTTTTGCCGCAATGGCGGACCAATATCTGATGAAACTGGTGGTTTGCGCGACAACGCGCCGGGTTTTGGGCTGTCATATCGTCGGCCCGTCGGCGGGCGAAATGATCCAGCTGGCCGCAATCGCGGTGAAGCTGGGCGCGACCAAAGAGGACTTTGACCGCACCGTCGCGGTTCATCCGACCGCTTCCGAAGAGCTGGTGACCATGCGAAAGCCGGTTCGCCGCGTTGGCGCGCTCGCGCCAGCTTGATTTTTTCGCGCGAGTACACAGGTATAGCGCAAGCAATTGTAAAGGACGAACAGATGGCTGGAAGCGGAGGTCCTTGGGGCGGCGGCGGAAATGGCGCGGGCCCGGGTGATGATGACAAAGACGGCGATGGCGGACAAAAAGGACGCGGTCCGCGCCGCCCGTCTGGCCAAAGCGGTGTGCCTGAAATTGACGAGATCATGCGCAAAGGCACCGAGCAGCTGCGCGTTTTGATGGGCGGGCGCGGCAATGGCGGCGGCACGCCCCCTGCGGGCGGCGGTCTGGGCGGGCCGGCGTTTTCACGCCAGGGCATTGCTTTGGGCGCGGCCGCGGCGGTGCTTTTGTGGGGGTTCATGTCTTTTTACACGGTGCGCCCCGAAGAAAAATCGGTCGAGCTGATTCTTGGCAAGTTTTCCGCGATCGGCGCGCCGGGCCTGAATTTCGCCCCGTGGCCGCTGGTGACCGTCGATATTCTGCCCGTCACGCGCGAGCAGGTCACCGATGTCGGCGTTGACGAAAACTCTTCTGGCGGCAATGGTTTGATGCTGACGCGCGACCAAAATATTGTGAACATCGAGTTTCAGGTGGTTTGGAACATCACCGATCCCGAGCTTTACCTGTTCAACCTTGCCGACCCGCAAGGCACGATCAAGGCGGTTTCGGAATCGGCCATGCGCGACATTATCGCCCGCAGCGAGCTGGCACCGATCCTGAACCGCGACCGGGGCCGGATCGCCACCGATCTGCGCGCGCAGGTTCAGCAGACCCTGGACAGCTATAATTCGGGCATCAATATTGTCCGGGTCAACCTTGCCAAATCTGATCCCCCGGCCGAGGTGATCGACGCCTTCCGTTCGGTTCAAGCCGCACAGCAAGAGCGCGACCGGCTGGAGAAAAAGGCCGATGCCTATGCCAATACGGTGACGGCAGGCGCGCGGGGCCAGGCGGCCCAGCTTGGCGAAGAAGCCGAGGCGTACCGGGCGCGGGTGGTCAACGAAGCCGAGGGTGATGCGGCGCGGTTTTTGTCGGTCTATACCGAATATGTCAAAGCGCCGGAGGTGACGCGCAAACGGCTGTATCTGGAAACGATGGAGCGGGTGCTTGGCGGCATGACCAAGGTGATCATGGACGGAACGGCGGGCGGCGATGGCAATTCAGGCGTTGTGCCGATCTTGCCGCTGAATGAATTGGGCATGTCCGCCGCCCGCGATGTTGCTGCCGCCGGAGGAACCAACTGATGCGCGCCACTTATATTTTGCCCGTTTTGGGCGTTGTCGCAGCGCTGGTTGCCTCGTCAGTGTTTACCGTTGACGAGCGTGAGCGTGTTTTAGTTCTGCAGTTCGGCAAGGTCGTCGATGTGCGCACCGAGCCGGGGCTGGGGTTCAAAATTCCGTTCCTGCAAGAGGTTGTGCGCTATGAGGACCGTATTTTGGGCCTGTTTACCCAAGAAATGGAAGTCACCCCTGCCGATGACCGCCGCCTTGTGGTCGATGCGTTTGCGCGCTGGCGGATTGTCGATCTGATCCGCTTCCGCGAGGCTTTGGGTCTGGGCGGGGTCGAGCAGGCGCAACAGCGGCTTGACCGGATCGTGAATGCGGGCATCCGCGAGGTTCTGGGCTCGGTTCCCTCGTCGCGGGTTCTGTCCGAAGACCGGACCTCGCTGATGAACCAGATCCGGGACCGCGCGAAACTGGAGGCGGTGGAGTTTGGCGTTGAAGTGATCGACGTGCGATTGACGCGCACCGATTTGCCGACGCAAAACCTTGAATCCACCTTTGCCCGGATGAGAGCGGAGCGCGAGCGCGAAGCGGCGGACGAAATCGCCCGCGGCAACGAAGCGGCGCAGCGCGTGACGGCGGCGGCGGACCGCGAGGTGGTCGAAGTGACCTCCGAAGCGCGCAAAAACGCCGAGATTGTGCGCGGCGAAGCGGATGCGGAACGAAACCGGGTCTATGCCGAAGCTTTCGGTCAAGATCCGGAATTCTTTGCGTTCACCCGGTCTTTGACGGCCTATGAACGCGCGCTTCAGGGTGGAAACTCTTCGATTGTCTTGTCGCCGGATAGTGAGTTTTTTGATTATCTAAGCAGCGAAGCGGTTGGGGGCCGGGGCGGCGAGACGCCGAAAAATCCCTGACCTCGATGCCAAACCAACAACGCCGCGAGATGTTTTCTCGCGGCGTTTTCATATGTTTCCGCCTGATCACATCGCTTTGAAGGATCGGCAAATGACTGTGCATTGCACCGGGCGAAGTTTGCTCCATTATATATCGTGATCAAAAGCGGAACGCCCGTCAAACCGGCCCCGTTGTTTGTGCCGCACATCGAGAGGAGTTCGAACGTGCAACTTACCAAAGTCCTGTTCTCAACCAAAACCGCCGGTGCCCTGAACCGCCCGATCCTGGCCCTTGGCCTTGGTCTGGGTCTGGCGATGGGGCCAACTGCCAGCGCCGTCTACGCGTTTGGCGCGCCCGAAAGCTTTGCCGATCTTGCCGAAGGGGTCAGCCCCTCGGTGGTCAACATCACCACATCGTTGGTCATTGCGGCCGCAGCCGAAGGCGGCCCGATGGTGCCCAAAGGATCCCCGTTCGAGGAATTGTTCAAGGATTTCATGGACCAGAACGGTCAGGGCCAAGCCCCGGCAGAGCCGCGCCGTGAAGAGGCGCTTGGCTCTGGCTTTGTAATCTCGGCCGATGGCTACATCGTCACCAACAACCACGTCATCGAAGGCGCTGACGAAATATCGATCGAGTTTTTCTCGGGAGAGCGTCTGGATGCCAAGCTGGTGGGCACCGATCTGAAGACGGACATTGCGCTGCTGAAGGTCGAAACGGACAAGCCGCTGCCGTTTGTCGCCTTTGGCGACAGCGATGCGATGCGGGTTGGCGATTGGGTCATGGCGATGGGTAACCCGCTTGGTCAGGGATTTTCGGTGTCTGCGGGCATCGTTTCGGCGCGCGGGCGGGAATTGTCCGGCACCTATGACGATTTCCTGCAGACTGATGCCGCCATCAACAAGGGCAATTCGGGTGGTCCCTTGTTCAACATGGATGGTCAGGTGATCGGCGTGAACACCGCGATCCTTTCGCCGACAGGCGGTTCTATCGGCATCGGTTTCTCCATGGGTTCCAACGTGGTGTCCAAGGTGATCGGCCAGCTCAAAGAGTTCGGCGAAACCCGGCGCGGCTGGCTTGGCGTGCGGATCCAGGACGTGACCTCTGACGTTGCCGAAGCCATCGGCCTTGCCGATGCCAAGGGCGCTTTGATCACGGACGTGCCGGACGGTCCGGCCAAGGATGCCGGGCTTTTGTCGGGCGACGTGATCTTGACCTTCAATAATGTGGCCGTGGACAACGTGCGCGATCTGACGCGCAATGTCGCCGACAGCCCGATTGGCGAGGCGGTTCCGGTGGTGGTGATGCGCGACGGGACGGAAATGACCATTTCGGTCACGCTTGGGCGCCGCGAAACGGCTGAAGGCGAAAACGAGCTTGCCGCCGTGCCCGAAGCCGCACCTGAAGAGCCGAAGTCGGCCGAGGTCATGGGTCTGACGCTGTCGCCGCTCGATGATGCCGCCAAGGAAGCGCTGGGCTTGCCGGCCTCGGCGAGCGGTCTTTTGGTGATGGGCGTTGATGTCGCCTCCGAAGCCTATGCCAAGGGTCTGCGCGACGGCGATCTGATCACCGAAGCCGGGCAAAAGAAGATCGTGACGGTGGCGGACCTGACAAATCGCATCACCGAAGCAAAAGAGGCCGGGCGCAAATCCCTGCTTTTGCTGGTGCGCACCAACGGTGATCCGCGGTTTGTGGCGCTTTCGGTCGAATAGACCAACGCACCACGCGCGCAAATGCGGCCGGATCCCCTGGGTCCGGCCGTTTTGATTCGCCGCACCAGGGGCGATTCGCTTTTCCCTAGCCATACGCGCCAGATACCGCTAAGTTTGCCGTCATCGACCCCGGACCAACCGGGGCGGGCGTAAACGAGCAGACGACAAACCAGACGAAAACAGGCGGTTTTTGCATGACTGAGATGGTCTATGGCGCGATGCCAGCGCGGGCGCGCGAACCGGTTTTGCCCAAATGGTGGCGCACGATCGACAAATGGTCGATGACGGCAGTGATGGTGCTGTTCGGCATCGGCCTGCTGCTAGGGCTTGCCGCCTCGGTGCCGCTGGCCAATCGCAACGGGCTTGATCCTTATTATTACGTCCAAAAGCAGGCGATCTTTGGCGGACTTGCCCTCATGGTCATGGCGGGCGTGTCGATGATGTCGCCGCAGATGGTCCGGCGCATGGGGATCATCGGGTTTGGGCTGGCCGTTCTGGGATTGGTCGCCTTGCCGTTCATCGGGCAGGATCACGGCAAGGGCGCGGTGCGCTGGCTGTCGATCGCCGGGTTTTCGCTGCAACCTTCGGAATTTCTGAAGCCCTGCTTCATCATCGTCACCGCCTGGCTGATGGCCGCAGCACAAGAGATTAACGGCCCGCCGGGCAAGACGATCTCGCTGATCATCACCATCATCGTTTCGCTGTTTCTGGCGCTGCAGCCCGATTTTGGCCAGACCATGCTGATCCTTTTTGGCTGGGGCGTGATCTATTTCGTGGCCGGGGCAGCGATGCCGCTGATCTTTTCGGTGGTGGGCGCGATTGTTCTGGCCGGGTTCACCGCTTACAACCTATCGGAACATTTCGCCCGCCGGATTGACGCCTTTTTGAACCCGGAAATCGACCCGCGCAGTCAGATCGGCTATGCCGTCAACGCCATTCAAGAGGGCGGATATTTCGGGGTCGGGCTGGGGCAGGGGCAGGTGAAATGGATCCTGCCGGACGCGCATACCGATTTTATCATCGCTGTCGCCGCCGAAGAATACGGGCTGGTGCTGGTCGCGCTGATCCTCGCGTTGTTTTGCACGATCATCGTCCGCTCGCTTTTGCGCATCACCAAAGAGCGCGACACATTTGCGCGGCTGGCCGCCACCGGACTGGCCTGCATCTTCGGTGTGCAAGCGATGATCAACATGGGCGTTGCGGCGCGGCTTTTGCCGTCCAAGGGCATGACGTTGCCGTTTATCAGCTATGGCGGATCATCACTGATTGCGGCGGGTTTGACGGTGGGGATGCTGCTGGCGCTGACGCGCAGCCGTCCTCAGGGACAGATGAGCGACCTTTTCGGACGGCGGGGGCGCTGATGCCGCTGCTGCTGATCGCGGCGGGGGGCACGGGGGGGCATATGTTCCCGGCGCAGGCCTTGGCCGAGGCGATGGTGGCCAAGGACTGGCGGGTGAAGCTGACCACCGATGCGCGCGGCGCACGTTATGCGGGGGGTTTTCCGGCAGAGGTTTCGCGCGAGGTGCTGGCTTCGGCCACCTTTGCGCGCGGCGGGATTCTGGCCAAGCTGGCGGTGCCGTTCGTGATTGCGGGCGGGGTTGCGGGGGCGCTTTGCTCGATGCTGCGGGATCGGCCTGATGTGGTGGTCGGCTTTGGCGGCTATCCGTCGATCCCGGCGCTGACGGCGGCGTGGATTTTGCGCCGACCACGGATGATTCATGAACAAAACGGAGTGCTTGGGCGGGTCAACCGCCTGTTTGCGCGCCGGGTGGATAAGGTGGCCTGCGGCACCTGGCCCACGGCATTACCAGCGGGCGTGACGGGGACACACACCGGAAATCCGGTGCGCCAAAGCGTGCTGGACCGGGCCGGCGCGGGCTACATCGCGCCAGGTGATTATCCGATGGCGCTGGTGGTGATCGGCGGCTCGCAGGGCGCGCGGATCTTGTCCGATGTGGTGCCCGCCGCCGTGGCCTTGCTGCCCGAAACCTTTCGCCGTCATCTGCGCGTCGCCCATCAGGCCCGCGAGGAAGATGCGGCGCGGGTGACGGCGGCCTATGACGCCGGTGGTATTCTGGCCGAGGTTTCGCCGTTTTTTGATGACATCCCCCGGCGGCTGAGCGAAGCGCAGGTCGTGATCTCGCGCTCGGGTGCCTCGTCGGTTGCGGATATTTCGGTGATCGGGCGGCCTTCGGTTCTGATCCCGTTTGCTGCCGCAACGGGGGATCATCAAACCGCCAACGCCGCTGGCCTCGTGGCCGCAGGCGGCGCCGTGCTTGTCCCTGAAAAGACGCTTGACGCTGCGGGCCTGTCGGCCCAGATGGCGCAAATTCTGGGCGATGGGGCCCGCGCCTTGGCCATGTCCCGCGCGGCCTTGTCGCAGGGCAAGCCGGATGCGACCGAGCGGCTTGTGGCTTTGGTGATGGGTTTGGGGAAAGGATAGGGCATGAACGCGACGAAACTTCCGCTGGAACTTGGGCCGATCCATTTTGTGGGCATTGGCGGCATAGGTATGTCGGGCATTGCCGAGGTTCTGATCACTCTGGGCTACCGGGTGCAGGGTTCGGACAGCAAGGCGTCGAAAATCACCGAGCGTCTGGTCAAGCTGGGGGCCGAGTTTTTTGAGGGACAGCACGCCGAGAATATCGGGCAGGCGGCGGTTGTGGTGATCTCTTCGGCGATCAAGAAGGGCAATCCAGAGCTGGAAGAGGCGCGGCGCAAAAAGCTTCCCGTGGTGCGACGGGCCGAAATGCTGGCCGAGTTGATGCGTTTGCGGTCCAATATCGCGGTGGCGGGCACGCATGGCAAGACCACGACGACGACGATGGTGGCGACCCTGCTGGACAAGGGCGGGTTTGATCCGACGGTGATCAACGGCGGGGTCATTCACGCCTATGGCTCGAACGCGCGGGCGGGGGCGGGCGAATGGATGGTGGTGGAGGCGGACGAGAGCGATGGCTCGTTCAACCGCCTGCCCGCGACGATCGCGATTGTCACCAACATCGACCCTGAACACATGGAACATTGGGGCACGTTTGACGCGCTGCGCAAAGGCTTCCTCGATTTCGTGTCGAACATTCCGTTTTACGGGCTGGCGGTGTGCTGCACCGATCATCCCGAAGTGCAGGCGCTGGTCGGCCGTCTGACCGACCGCCGCGTCGTAAGCTTTGGCTTTAACGCGCAGGCCGATGTGCGGGCGGTGAATTTGCGGTTTGAAAACGCGGTGGCGCATTTTGACATCCTGTTGCAGAACGAGGGTGAGGCGCGGATTGACGGTTGCACCCTGCCGATGCCGGGCGATCATAACGTGTCGAATGCGCTGGCCGCTGTGGCCGTTGCGCGCCATCTTGGCATGAAGCGCGACGAGATCCGCGAAGCTTTGGCCGGGTTCGCGGGCGTCAACCGCCGCTTTACCCGCGTGGCCGAAGTGAACGGCGTGACCATCATTGATGATTACGGCCACCATCCGGTGGAAATTGCCGCCGTGCTGCGCGCGGCGCGGCAGGCGATCGCCGCGGTTCCGGGGGGCCGGGTGATCGCGGTGCATCAGCCGCACCGCTTTACCCGGTTGCACAGTCTGTTCGAAGATTTCTGCACCTGTTTCAACGAGGCGGATGTGGTGGGCATCACCGATATCTATGCGGCTGGCGAGGATCCCATCTTGGGCGCGTCGCGCGATGATCTGGTCGCGGGGTTGATCGCACATGGCCACCGCCACGCCCGCGCGGTGATCGACGAGGCTGATCTGGAGCGGCTTTTTCGCGAGCAAGCGCGGCCGGGGGATTTGTTTGTGTGCCTGGGGGCGGGGTCAATCTCGGCCTGGGCCAATGCCTTGCCAGCCAAGCTGATCGGCAAAGCCGCATGACAGGGCACGATTTTTCTGCGAAAAATCAATCTCGGTCCGAAGATTTTGGGCGCAAACGGGCTGACCTTGGGCAATCGGATCGCGGAGGTGTAGGACGATGAGCCTTTGGTTGATCCTCAGCTGCAGTCTTTGGGTGATTGCGGGCACGGTGACCGCATTTTTGCCAATGCGCCGCCAGATGATCCCCGGTGTCGCGCTGATCCTGAGTGCTCCGGTGCTGCTGATCTGGATCGGCATGTCGCTGGGCTGGGTCTGGATGATCGCGGGGCTGCTGGCCTTTGGATCCATGTTCCGCAACCCGCTGATTTACTATTATAAACGCGCGCGCGGGATCGCAGTCGAGTTGCCGCCAGAGCTGCGCAGATGATCTGGTCGATTGCCGCAGGCTGCCTGTGGCTGATCGCGGCCAATGTCATCGCGATGTTTCCCAGCCGCGATTATCACTGGCGCAATGCCTATCTGCTGATCGCGGTGGGGCTGCCGGTGCTGATCTGGGTGGTGATGACGGCCGGATGGCTGTTGGCAGCGGTGTTTTTGGGGGCAGGTGCCTCGATCCTGCGCTGGCCGGTGATTTATCTGGGACGCTGGCTGCGCCGACTTGTCCGGCCGGGGCAGGGCCGCTAAGACTGCCCCATGACACAGCTTCCCACCCCGCGCGGCATTTTGACGGCCCATCGCCCCTTGGCCGATCTGACCTGGCTGCGGGTCGGGGGGCCGGCGGATTATCTGTTTCAACCGGCGGACGAGGCGGATCTTTGCGCGTTTCTGGCGGCGCTGGACCCCCAGATTGCGGTGTTTCCGATGGGCGTGGGCAGCAATCTGATCGTGCGCGATGGCGGGATCAGGGCTGTGGTGATCCGGCTGGGGCGCGGGTTTAACGCGGTTGTGGCCGGGGCGGATACGTTTACCGCCGGGGCTGCGGCGCTGGATGCGCATGTGGCGCGCAGGGCGGCCGAGGCGGGGCTTGATCTGACGTTTTTGCGCACCATTCCGGGCAGTATTGGCGGCGCGGTGCGGATGAACGCCGGATGCTATGGGTCTTATGTGGCCGATCATCTGGTGTCGGCGCGGGTGATCACCCGGCAGGGCGAGGTTCGGGAGATGTCCGCCAAGGCGCTGAACCTGGGCTATCGGCAGTCCGAGCTGCCCGAAGGCTGGGTGATCATTGGCGCCACCTTTCGCGCGGCAAAGGGTGATCCGGTGACGCTTGGGGCCAGGATGGACGATCAGATCGCCCGGCGCGACGCCTCGCAGCCGACCAAAGACCGTTCGGCGGGGTCAACCTTCCGCAATCCCGCAGGATATTCCAGCACCGGGCAGGCAGGCGACAGCCAGGACCTGAAGGCATGGAAGGTGATTGACGAGGCCGGAATGCGCGGGGCCACCAAAGGCGGCGCGCAGATGAGCCCGATGCACTCCAACTTTCTGATCAACACGGGTGGCGCAACCGCCGCAGAATTGGAAGATTTGGGCGAAGAGGTAAGAAAAAGGGTTTTCTTACAGCGCGGTATCACGTTAGAATGGGAAACCATGCGGGTGGGCGAGCGGGAAACCGGGGGCAACACCGCTGAATAACAAAATCACGGGACAGATAAGTTCCGGATGAGGCAGTAAATGGCGGGCGGTTCGAGCAGAGCAGCCTTCACAGTGGCGGTGTTGATGGGTGGGCCTTCCGCAGAACGGGAGGTATCGCTGGTCTCTGGGCGCGAATGCGCCGCAGCGTTGCGTGAGGCGGGATATAGGGTGGTCGAGGTCGATTGCGGCCACGACCTTCCCGCACGTCTTGATGAAATCAATCCCGACGTCGCCTTCAACGCTCTGCATGGCCGCTGGGGCGAAGATGGCTGCGTGCAGGGAATTTTGGAATGGTTGCGCATTCCTTACACGCATTCGGGGGTTCTGGCCTCGGCTTTGGCGATGGACAAGGTCAAGGCCAAAGAGGTTTACGCCGCCGCTGGCTTGCCGATTGTGCATTCGGTCATGGCCAGCCGCGAGGCGGTTAGCGCGGGCCATGTCCTGCCGCCGCCTTATGTGGTCAAGCCCTATAACGAAGGCAGTTCGGTCGGGGTGTACATCGTGCAACCTGGCAGCAACGCGCCGCGTCTGGCCGCGACGATGCCCGATCTTGTGATGGTGGAAACCTATGCGCCGGGCCGCGAGATGACGGTGACGGTGATGGGGGACCGGGCGCTGTGCGTGACCGATATCATCACCGAGGGCTGGTATGATTTCGACGCAAAATACAAAGTGGGCGGATCGCGCCATGTGGTTCCGGCAGATGTGCCCGCGCAGATCACCGAAGCCTGTCTGGATTATGCTTTGCGCGCACA
This sequence comes from Paracoccaceae bacterium, assembly GCA_031385445.1. Classification (GTDB taxonomy): domain Bacteria; phylum Pseudomonadota; class Alphaproteobacteria; order Rhodobacterales; family Rhodobacteraceae; genus CAIYZT01. Next base: position 14,007 of record JANNBM010000001.1, read on the forward strand.
CCGCGCCTTGGGGTGCCGGGGCGTCAGCCGCACCGATTTTCGTTGGGACGAAACGCGCGGGCTCGCGGGCCTTGTGCTGTTGGAAACCAACACCCAGCCCGGCATGACGCCGACCTCGCTGGCACCGGAACAAGCGGCGCAATTTGGCATATCCTTTGCCGAATTTTGCGCCTGGATGGTGGAGGAAGCCTCGTGCAATCGCTAGGTCGCAGCCCGCAACCCCGCCGTGATCCCGCGCCCTCGCGCTGGGATTACAAGATGCAGCGGCTTTGGTTGACGCCGGTTTTCCGGATCATCTTTCGCTTTGGCCTTCCGGTGATGGCGGCGGCGCTGATTGGGGCAGGCGTGCTCGGGTCGGCGGATCGCCGCGCTGCGATTGCTGCCACCTTTGCCGATCTGCGCGAGCAGTTTGAAAACCGTCCGGAATTTCGCGTCTCGCTGATCCGGGTCGAAGGTGCGTCGCGCGAGCTTGCCGACGCTGTGCGCGCGAAGCTTGCCCTGCGGTTGCCGCTGTCGTCTTTCGATCTGGATCTGGACGCGGCGCGCGAGAAAATCGAAAATCTGAATGCGGTGGCAAGCGCGGTTGTGCGGGTGCGCAGCGGCGGCGTTTTAGAGGTGGTGATCACCGAACGCGTTCCGACGCTTGTGTGGCGTTCGGGCGCTGAGTTGATGCTGCTGGATGACACGGGCCACCGGGTTGCAGGCTTGGGCGCGCGGATTGACCGAGCCGATTTGCCGCTGATTGCGGGCGAGGGCGCGGATTTGGCGGCAGGCGAAGCGATTGCGCTTTTGGAAGCGGCTGGGCCGATCAATGCGCGTTTGCGCGGGTTGGTGCGTATTGGCGATCGCCGATGGGATCTGATCCTGGACCGCAATCAGACCATCATGCTGCCCGAAATTGCCCCTCTCGCGGCATTGGAGCGGCTTTTGGCGCTGGACGCTGCAGAGGATATTTTGGCGCGCGATATCGTGGCGGTCGATCTGCGGTTTGATCAGCGCCCGTCATTGCGGCTGACACAGCGGGCCTGGGACAGCTTGAACGGCATTGAACAACAAGAAGAAACGATTTCGGAGGGTGGCTTATGACTGACTTTTACCAAACCCAGCGCGCCATGCGCAACATGCGCCATGCTGCCGTTCAGCGCGGCGTGGTGGCCGTTCTGGACATCGGGACATCAAAGATTGCCTGCCTTATCCTTCGGTTTGATGGATTTGAGGACCGGGGTGACAATGATGGCATTGGCCCGATGGCGGGGCAGTCGAACTTTCGCGTGATCGGGGCGGCGACAACGCGGTCGCGCGGGGTGCGCTTTGGCGAAGTTTCGGTGATGAACGAGACAGAGCGTGCGATCCGAACGGCAGTACAGGCCGCGCAAAAGATGGCGGCGGTGCGCGTCGATCACGTTATTGCCGCCTTCTCTGGCGCAGAGCCGCGCAGTTACGGCCTCGCGGGCGATCTTCTCCTTGAAGATTCCGTGGTGACCGATGACGACGTGGCCCGCGTCCTTGCCGCGTGTGATGTTCCCGATTTTGGCCATGACCGCGAGGTTCTGCATGCCCAGCCGGTGAATTTCGCGCTTGATAACCGCTCGGGTCTTGGCGATCCGCGCGGGCAGATTGGCAACCGTTTGTCCTGCGACATGCACCTTTTGACCGTCGATGCCAGCGTTGTGCAAAACGTGCTGTACTGCATCAAACGCTGCGATCTGGAATTGGCCGGTATCGCCAACTCGTCCTATCTGGCGGGCATGTCGTCCTTGGTGGAAGACGAGCAGGAACTTGGCGCGGCCTGTATCGATATGGGCGGCGGCTCGACCGGCATTTCGATCTTTATGAAAAAGCACATGATATTCGCGGACGCAGTGCGGATGGGCGGCGATCATGTGACCTCGGACATCTCCAAGGGGTTGCAAGTGCCGATTGCGGTGGCCGAGCGGATCAAGACCAAGCATGGCGGCGTGCATGCGACGGGCATGGATGACCGCGAGATGATCGAGATGGGCGGCGACAGCGGCGATTGGGAAAAGGATCGCCGCCAGATCAGCCGGACCGAACTGATCGGCATCATGCGGCCGCGGGTCGAGGAAATTCTGGAAGAGGCCCGCGCACGGCTTGACGTCGCGGGGTTCAGCGACCTTCCCAGCCAGCAGATCGTGCTGACCGGCGGCGCCAGCCAGATCCCCGGACTGGACGGACTTGCCAGCCGTATCCTGGGTCAGCGCGTCCGCCTTGGCCGCCCCTTGCGGGTTCAAGGCTTGCCGCAGGCGGCCACCGGCCCGGCTTTTTCGGCCGCAGTCGGTCTGTGCCTGTTCGCCGCACACCCGCAAGATGAATGGTGGGACTTCGATATTCCCGCAGAGCGTTACCCCGCGCGCTCCATCAAACGGGCCATGCGATGGTTCAAAGACAATTGGTGAACCACTATATCCAGACAAATGGGCGAAATACCGCTGCAAAATGGGCAACATTTCCCATATTTTGTGGTGAGAAAGTGCTTTTTTGCGTGACCTGAACGCGATCTGTGGATAGAATTGTGGATAATTAAGAAGGCTTCCCCCGGGGACAGGGTAATCGGCCAAAGAAACGGACCCAGCAGTGGCCACTGCTCGGCAAAAATGACAGGCGGAACCAAAAATGACATTGAACTTTACGACGGCACCGCAGCGCGAAGAGCTTAAGCCGCGCATCACTGTCTTTGGCGTCGGCGGCGCTGGGTGCAACGCGGTCAACAACATGATCGACAAAGACCTGCAAGGGGTCGAGTTTGTCGTGGCCAACACCGATGCGCAGGCGCTGAGCCAATCCAAGGCCAGCTCGCGTATTCAGATGGGCCTGAAAGTCACCGAAGGTCTGGGCGCGGGCGCGCGTCCTTCTGTCGGGGCTGCGGCGGCCGAGGAAACCATCGAAGAGATCGTGGACCATCTGGCGGGCGCGCACATGTGCTTTATCACCGCCGGCATGGGCGGCGGCACGGGCACCGGCGCCGCGCCGATCATCGCGCAGGCCGCACGAGAGTTGGGCGTTCTGACCGTCGGCGTTGTGACCAAGCCCTTCCAGTTCGAAGGCAACAAGCGGATGCGTCAGGCCGAAGAGGGCATTTCTGCCCTGCAAAAGGTCGTTGACACGCTGATCGTCATTCCAAACCAGAACCTCTTCCGGCTGGCCAACGAACGCACCACCTTTACCGATGCTTTCGCCATGGCGGATGACGTGCTTTATCAAGGCGTTAAGGGCGTGACCGACCTTATGGTGCGCCCCGGCTTGATCAACCTTGATTTTGCCGATGTCCGCGCCGTGATGGACGAAATGGGCAAGGCCATGATGGGCACCGGCGAGGCGAGCGGCGAGGACCGTGCGGTTCAGGCCGCTGAAAAGGCCATCGCCAACCCGCTGTTGGACGAGATTTCCCTGCACGGTGCAAAAGGCGTGCTGATCAACATCACCGGCGGCCATGATCTGACCCTGTTCGAGTTGGACGAGGCCGCGAACATCATCCGCGAAAAGGTCGATCCTGACGCAAATATCATCGTCGGCTCGACCTTGGATGTCACGATGGAAGGCATGATCCGCGTTTCCGTCGTTGCCACCGGTATCGACGTCAGCCAGGCCCGCGCCGAACTGCCGGTCGCGCGCCGCTCGATGGCAGAGCCGTTGAAGGCTGGGTTCGCTTCGCCCGCAACAACCCATGTTGAACCGCGCCGTGTGACGCATCCAAAAGCAGAGCCTGTTGCGCAGAGTGCCGAGATGGAACCAGCCGCCGATCTTTTCCACAACGAGATTGAAGCGCGCGGCGGTTTTGACGATGAGGTGCCGGAACCGGCTTACCGCCCGCAGGTCGAGCAGCCCGCCGAACAACCGGCGATGCAGCTGCGCCCAGCGCCGGGTTCTGCCGCAGCGCATAACGAGGATGCGGCCGGATTTATCGCGCCGCGCCCCCGCGCTGCTGGCACGCCCTCGCCCGAGGCTTTGGCCCGTCTGCAAGCCGCCGTCAGCCGTGCACCGATGACCTCTGCGCAGCAACCCCGCGCTGGCGCACCGCAAATGCCGGTTGCGCAGCGCGCTGGCGCCTTGCCGGTCACCAACAAACCGGCAGATCGTCCGCGTTTCGGGATTGGCAGCCTGATCAACCGGATGGCAGGCGGCAGTGGCGAGGCTTCGGCGGAGCGCGGACAAACCGCACGTCAGCAACCGCCCGTCACATCCTATGACGACGAGCAAGAGCTGTCGGCTGATCAGGAACGGATCGAAATTCCCGCTTTCCTGCGCCGTCAGGCGAACTAAACTCAGGCGGCGTTTGGACGGAAGGATGATCTGTCTGAATGCCGCTGAAACTCTGAACAGCGGCCTGGGCCACAGACCCTTGGAAGATCCCGGCGAAAGTTGGGATTTTTCCTTTTGTGTCAGCGTATTGGACGGCGGCGCTCAACTGTCATATTCGGTTACAAACTGTGAGTTGAACAAAGACCTTGCGGGCCTTAATTCAACAGCCAGGCCCGAAACAGGGCCGCCGTCTTTGAGGTTGGTGCGTGCAGAATACGTTGAAAGCCCCTGTTACATTTCGCGGCCGTGGCCTGCACACGGGATTGCCCGTGCGTATGGTGCTGCGCCCGGCGTCTTGTGACTATGGCATCTGGTTCAGCCGCACCGATCTGACCGAATCAGATTGTCTGATCCCGGCGCATTGGGATGCGGTTATTTCATCGAAACTGTGCACAAAGATCGGCAATGCCTCGGGCGTCACCGTTTCGACCGTTGAACATCTGATGGCGGCACTCGCGGGCCTTGGGGTCAACAATTGCCTTGTCGAAATCGACGGACCCGAGGTTCCCATTCTGGACGGATCGGCGGCGCCCTTCGTTCAGGGCATCCTTGATCGCGGCCTGCGCGCGCAGGGCGAGGCAGTGCGCGCCATTCGAATTCTAAAAACGGTCGAGGTCAGCGACGGCGCTGCCTTTGCCCGCCTTGAGCCCGCAGATATGCTGGAAATTGATTTCCAGATCGACTTTGAAGCAGGCGGCATTGGCCGTCAGTCGCGCCGGTTGAACCTGTCAAATGGCGCTTTTGTGCGCGAATTGTGCGACAGCCGCACGTTTTGCCTGCAATCGGACGTCGATTTGATGCGCGCGAGCGGGCTCGCGCTTGGCGGCACTTTGGAAAACGCTGTTGTCTTTGATGGCAATCGGATCTTGTCCCCCGGCGGTCTGCGCCGTCCCGATGAGCCGGTTCGGCACAAGATGCTGGACGCGATGGGCGATCTTGCGCTGGCGGGTGGCCCCATTCTTGGCCGGTTCACCGGGAACCGCTCGGGCCATTCGATGACCAACAGTCTGCTGCGCAAACTCTTCGCAACGCCCGGCGCCTGGGTGATGGTGGACTGCGTTGGAACCACCATGGGCAAGCTGCCCGGCGTCGGCGTCGTTCGGCAAGATTTCCCGGCCTACGCCTAAGTCCTTCCAAAACAGCGATTGGCGTTTTGCGCCTCGAAATGATCTGTGCTAGGACAGGCCATCAACAGCGTTACGCCCCGATGGCGGCGTTTCGGGCAGGTGGGGATCTACGGAATATGGCGGGGGTTGGCTTGCGCGCGGCACAAATGGTGAGTTGTGCGCTTTTGCTTTTGGTGCTGGTTGGATGTTCCCCGGAAGCCAAGCAATTGCCGCTGGAAAACTATACCGCCGAGCAGATTTTTCAGCGCGGCGAGATCGAGCTTGAAACCGGCAAGCGCCCCAAGGATTCGCTGATCTACTTTCAAGAGGTTGAACGGCTTTACCCCTATACGCAATTTGCCCGTCGCGCGTTGATCATGCAGGCGTTTGTGCTGCACAAAACCGGTCAATACGAAGAAGCCCGGGCCGCGGCGCAGCGGTTCCTCGATTTTTACCCCGGTGACGAAGATGCGGCTTACGCCAGCTATCTTATGGCGCTGTCCTATTATGATCAGATCGACGAAGTTGGCCGCGATCAGGGCCTGACGTTTCAGGCGCTTCAGTCGCTGCGCACGGTGATCGAAACCTATCCCGACAGCGAATATGCGCAGTCGGCGATCCTTAAATTCGATCTGGCGTTTGATCATCTGGCTGCCAAAGAGATGGAGATCGGGCGTTATTACCTGAAGGGCCGCCACTATACCGCCGCGATCAACCGCTTCCGCGTTGTGGTGGAGCAGTTTCAGACCACGACCCACACCGCCGAAGCGCTGCACCGGCTGGTCGAATGTTATCTTGGGCTGGGCCTGACCGACGAGGCGCAAACCGCGGCCGCGATCCTTGGGTTCAACTATCAATCCTCACCCTTCTATCAGGACAGCTTTGATTTACTGAAAAATCAAGGGCTTGCTCCTGAGGCCAAGGGGGACAGCTGGCTTGCGGCGATCTATCGGCAGATGGTCAAAGGCGAATGGCTCTGATCCGGGCGCTGGGAAATCGGTCATGCTGACCAGTCTTGAAGTGCGCGATGTTTTAATCATCGACCGGCTGTCCTTGGCGTTTCAGCCCGGGTTGAACGTGCTGACGGGGGAAACCGGGGCGGGCAAATCGATCCTGTTGGACGCTTTGGGCATGGTTCTGGGTTGGCGCGGGCGGGCCGATCTGGTGCGCCTTGGCGCGGCACAGGGCGAGGTGATTGCGGTTTTTGATCTGGCCCCCGGCCATGCCGCGCATAGCGTGCTGGAGGCGGCGGGCATCCTATCGGAGCCGGGCGAGGATCTGATCCTGCGACGGCTCGTTTCGCCTGACGGCCGCAAGCAAGGCTTTGTCAACGACCGCCGCGTTTCGGGTGAAGTTTTGCGCGATCTGGGCGAGGTTCTGGTCGAACTGCATGGCCAGCACGACGACCGCGGCCTGTTGAACCCGCGCGGCCACCGGGTTTTGCTTGATACCTTCGGAGGGTTTGATATGGCGCCGTTACGGGCGACGTGGCGAGCCCAGTCTGCGGCGCGCGAGGCGCTGCGAAGCGCGCAGGAGGCGCTGACCCGGGCAGGCGCGGATGAAGATTTCCTGCGGCACGCGGTGGGCGAGTTGTCAAAATTGCAACCGGAGCCGGGCGAGGAGGCCAGCCTTGACGCCCGCCGCCGCACTATGCAAGCGGCTGAAAAGGTTCGGGCCGATGTCGCAAAGGCGTTGACGGCGCTGGGTGAAGGGGCGGGGGGGCAATTGCGCGACGCGGGCCGCTGGCTGGAAGGGGCGGCCGAGCGATTTGAACAGGCGCTGGATGCGCCTTTGGCGGCTTTGGGCCGCGCGCGGTTGGAACTTGCCGATGCGGAGGAGGGGGTTGAGCGGGTTCTGCGCGCGCTGGAGTTTTCCCCCGCAGAGTTGGACCAGGTCGAAGAACGCCTGTTTGCGATCCGCGCGATGGCGCGAAAATATGGCGTTCTGGCCGATGATCTGGGCGGTTTTGCCGAAACTCTGCGCCAGCGGCTTGACGCGATAGACCTTGGCACGGCGGGCCTCGACCGGTTGCAGATGGCGGTTGTCGCCGCTGAGGCCGGTTTCACCGCGGCAGCGCACAAGATGACCGCCGAGCGGAGTTCGGCGGCAAAGCGTCTGGACAAGGCTATGGCGGCCGAATTGGCCCCCTTGAAGATGGAACGCGCGTCCTTCGTGACCGAAATCACGGTGGGCGAGGCCGGTCCGGAGGGCGCGGACGCCGTGACCTTCACCGTTGCCACCAATCCCGGCGCCCCTGCCGGTCCGCTGAACAAAATCGCGTCCGGCGGCGAGTTGAGCCGGTTTCTTCTGGCGCTGAAGGTGTGCCTGACCGGCAATACGCCCGGCCTGACGATGATCTTTGACGAGATAGACCGCGGCGTCGGCGGGGCCACCGCCGATGCCGTGGGCCGCCGTCTGCGCGCGCTTGCGGAACGCGCGCAGGTGCTGGTCGTCACCCATTCCCCGCAGGTCGCGGCCTTTGGCGCGGCTCATTGGCGGGTCGAGAAAAGGCAGACCGCGCGCGAAACCCTGTCCACGGTCACGCCGCTGGACCCCGCCACCCGGGTCGAAGAAATCGCCCGGATGCTGGCAGGCGACCGCATCACCGACGCCGCCCGCGACGCCGCGCGCGAGTTGATGCGGGCCTGATCCGAACCTTTTCCAGGATGTCCCGAAAAGCTATGCGCTCACGTCATGGCAGGGTCAATTGGAACGGGGCTACTCTGGAAATTCAGGACGCCTATCTTGGGGACATGAGACATCAAAGGAGATTGATCATGTTGACCACCCTGAAGACCCTGTTCCGCGCTCTGTCGGTTCCGCGCGTTGAAGACGAAGAAATGGCCTATCTGAACGGTTCGGCCAACCATTATGATCTTGAATGCCGCGAGCGCGAAATCGCCGCTGGCCGGTTTCGCACCATCCGCGCCGCTTACTGATCTGCGGCGGCGATGGCCATGGCGGTCACCAGATCGCCGTAGCCGGTCGATCGGCGCTCATACGCGAGGCCGAGCCGCCTTGCGCAATCCTCGGCCTTTGCATCCAAGGCCGGATCGTTGGTCTGGGCCTGATAGACCAGCTTGGTATAATTGCCAAAATACATGTCGCGCAAGTCGGGATGCCGGTCCAATCCCATGGGCCGCCAGACAAAAGCGTCGAACTGCCTGACCAGAAAATCGGTCAGGTAGAAAGCCGTGAATTCTTGGTCAATGCGCGCCAGAAAAACATCGTTGCCTTCAAAAAACGAATAACAATGCGGCCCAGGCATCATCTGAACGCCCAGTTCCCTGCACTTTTCCAACAATTGCCCGCCCGTGCCGCAATCGGCATAAAGCACATGGATCGCCTCGTATTCACCTTTGTGCTTTTGCACTGCCGCGCTGACCGCTTCGGTGATCTTGTCGGGGTAAAGGTGCAAATTGGCGGGCAGGCATTGCAGATCAAGATGATCCCAGCCTTTGCTGCGCTTGACCGCCAAAACCTCATGCGCCAAAGCCCCGCAAGCGATCAGCAGAACGCGGCCAGTGGCGGCGGGCGGCAGCCCTTTGGTGGTCAGTGTGTCATCGTCCGGCAGGGTCATCTGCGTCCCTAGTGCCAGAGACGAACCCGGACCAAAAACGCCACTGTCAGCGCGCCCAGCATGGCAATGCCCAGCGGCACCCCGGCCCATTGCACCAGAAACACACTTGCCCCGGCGGCCATAATGACCGTGGCAATCAAGGTCAGAAAAGTAGGAAGCGGCATGTTGTCCTCCAATTCCCCATAACATGCGCCTTTTGCTTGCGCCTTCCAAGGGGGGGAACATAAAAAGGCCCCGGAACCTCCGGGGCCGATCAAACATTATCGTGACAGGATCACGCGCTGACGGCGTTGTGTTTGCGGGCCATAAAGGCCTTGGCGGTTTCCACCGCAACAGCCGCATCGCGGCAATAGGCATCGGCGCCGATGGCCTTGCTGAACTCTTCGTTCAACGGCGCACCGCCCACCAGCACGATATACTCCTCGCGCATGCCCTTTTCTTTCAGCGTGTCGATCACGACTTTCATATAGGGCATGGTCGTGGTCAACAGCGCGGACATGCCCAAGATATCGGGCTGATCCTCTTCCAATGCGGCCAGATACTTTTCAACCGAGTTGTTAATCCCCAGATCGCGCACCTCAAACCCGGCACCTTCCATCATCATGCCGACAAGGTTCTTGCCGATGTCATGGATATCGCCCTTGACCGTGCCGATCACCATACGTCCCATGCGCGGAGCGCCTGTTTCGGCGAGCAGCGGCTTTAGAATGAACATCCCCGCCTTCATCGCATTGGCGGCCAGCAACACTTCTGGAACAAACAGGATACCGTCCCGAAAGTCGGCGCCCACAATGGTCATGCCCGCGACCAGCGCCTTTGTCAGCGTGTCATAGGGGGTCCAGCCGCGCCCGATCAGGATGTTCACGCCATCCTCGATCTCTTCTTTCAAGCCGTCATACAGGTCGTCATGCATTTGCAGGACCAGCTCGTCATCGGAAAGATCGGCAAGGATGATGTCGTCGTCGGCCATGGGGCGCCCCTTATGCTGTCTCAGGCTTGATGGGGCCAAAGGGCCCTTGGCACTTTACAGTTTACGACATGCCCCAATCCAAAGCCGACAGCAAGGGGCGCAAATGAAAAAGGCGCTTCCTTTGTTCTTTAAATGTTCTAGTGTGGTGCCATGCCGATCAAAGACAATAATCTGTTGCCGGGACAACGTTTGCGGGCGCGCGGGGCGGCGTCAAACCAGACCGGACGGTTTGAGGGGCACGCGCGCGCGGCCTATGATGACGGCTGGGAGATGGAAGAAACCGAGCGGCTGATCAAGACCGAGGTGCGGGTCGAGGTGCCGCGCTCCGCCCTCACCTACAACCGCTCGCCCGATCTGCCTTTTGATCGCTCGATCAACCCCTACCGGGGGTGCGAGCATGGCTGCATCTACTGTTTCGCGCGGCCAAGCCATGCGTTTTTGAACCTCTCGCCCGGTCTGGATTTCGAAACCCGGCTGATTGCGCGGCCGGGAATCGGCGCGGTGCTTGATGGCGAGCTGCGCGCGCGCAGCTATGTGCCCGCGCCCATTGCGATCGGCACCAACACCGACCCCTATCAGCCCTGCGAGGCTGATTTCGCCGTGACACGAGAGCTTTTGGAGGTGATCAGCGCCCATCAGCATCCGCTCGCCATCACCACCAAAGGCACCCTGATCGAGCGCGACATCGACATTTTGGCACCGATGGCCGCAAAGGGGCTTCTGCGCGTTGGCATTTCAGTGACCACGCTCGACCGCGATCTGTCGCGCAAAATGGAGCCGCGCGCGCCCACCCCCGCCCGGCGTCTGCAACTGATCCGCAGGCTGGCGGACGCGGGCATTCCGGTGCGCGCCATGCTCGCGCCCGTGGTGCCCGGCCTGACCGATCATGAAATCGAACCCCTGATGGAGGCCGTGGCCGCGGCCGGCGCGCAGGCGGCCAGTTTCATCGCCCTGCGCCTGCCGCTGGAAGTGTCGCCGCTGTTTCAGGACTGGCTCGCGCAGCATTACCCGGACCGCGCGGCCAAGGTGATGGGCCGGGTGCGTGCGCTGCATGGCGGTAAAGACTACGATCCGGAATTTGGCAAACGGATGCGGGGCGAGGGGATTTGGGCCGACCTGATGGCGCGCCGCTTTGACGTGGCGGCGGCGCGGCTCGGCTTGAACCTGCGCATGGCGCCGCTGCGCACCGATCTGTTCTGCCCGCCTCTGGCGCGCGGCAATCAGTTAAGCCTGTTTTAACGCTGCACCGTCAGCGGCTTAGCCCCTGCGGCCCCGCCGTTCGCGCGGCGGCGGACCGGCCCCGTCGGTCCCGTCCGAGATCGACGAGAACCCGCCCAGATGCGCGCTGATATCTTCCAGCGTCGGGCGCGGGCCCATTGGCCGGGATTCCAGCGCCGCGCGCATCGCGCTTAAATGCTCGGGCATGGTGCCGCAACAGCCGCCGATGATCCGCACCCCGGCGTCGCGCGCCAGAACCGCGTATTCGGCCATCAATGCGGGCGTTCCGTCATAATGTATATGCCCGTCATGGTATTTCGGGATGCCCGCGTTGCCCTTGGCGATAAAGGGCCGTGCGCTGCCATGCGCGCCAAAGCCCAGAACCGTGCGCATCAGATCCGACGCGCCAACCCCGCAATTGGCGCCAAAGGCGATCGGCGGGTTCGGCAGGGTTTCCACCAGATCAGCCAGCGCCGATGAGGTTAGCCCCATCATCGTGCGTCCCGCCGTGTCAAAGCTCATCGTGCCGCACCACGGCATCCCCGCCAGGCGTGCGGCCTCGGCCGCCGCGATATATTCTTCGGCCGCCGAAATGGTTTCGACCCAAAGCACATCCGCGCCGCCCTCTTTCAGGCCTTCGGCCTGCTCGTGAAACATCTCGACCGCGCGGGAATGGGTCAGCGTGCCCATGGGTTCAAAAATCTCGCCCGTTGGCCCGACTGAACCCGCCACGATCACCCGCCGCCCCGAGGCATCGGCGATCTCGCGGCCAAGGCTGGCGGCGACACGGTTGATCTCGCGCACGCGGTGCTGCAGGCCGTGCAGTTTCATCCGGCTGGCATTGCCGCCGAAAGAGTTGGTCAAAAAGATATCAGACCCCGCATCGACCGCGCCCTTGTACAGCTTGCGGATATTGTCCGGCAGCTCGATGTTCCACATCTCCGGCGGCTCGCCCGAAGACAGGCCCATGTTGAACAGGTTGGTGCCGGTGGCCCCGTCGGCCATCAGCCAATCACGGGTTGCAAGCATTTGGGAAAGCGCATCGGTGGCCATGGGAACCTCGGGAGGGCAAAACGACAGGCCCGTCTTGCCACGCTCACCGGACGGAGGCAAACGCATATTCCGCATCATCGTGATCGATTTGGGTCATCAGCGGGGCGCTGGTTTGCGGATTGGGCCAAAAGGTCGGGATGTCTTGCAGCGGCTGCGTGCGCAGGGGTGCAGGGTGGCGGATGGCGCGCGACAGCTCCCACAGAGCCAGCGGCAGCAGCCGCGCTTTGGGCAGACAAAGGTATCGCGGCTCCCAACGGGGGGCGAAGGCGGATTTGAATTGCTCAAGCCCCCGGCACATATCGACGCCCATCCGAGCGAACAGCCATAGGGTCAGGCGATTGTGCTTGGCCGGGGCGAAATCCGGCACGGCGGCGAGCGACAGGTTTGGCACACCGCTGCGCACCGCGTCGTCAATCGCGGTTTGGACAAGCAGGTGCATAGTGCCGCACGGAACATCCTTGCGATGCCGCATCAGATCCAAAGTCCACTGCGCCGGCCCCTGATGAAAGCTTGCAAAGGCGATCGGCACCCCGTTTGCCTGGGCCACGTAAAGCCGCTGCCCTTGCACATATTGCTTTGAAAACCGCCCCATGGAAAACCCGCGCTCGCCGCCATGGCTTGTGGCCCAATCGCTGGCGATGCTGGTCAAGGCGGCCCAATCCGGGGCGGGCGGTTGGCTGTGAACGCTGATCCCGGCCGCTTCGGCGCGGCGCAGTTTTCGCCGCAGTCCGGCGCGATTTGCCGTATCGATCCGGTAGGTTACCGGCGCAATCAGCGCTTCGCGGGCGATGGCGGTAACATGGAATCCGCGCGCCCGTGCCGAAGCTGCAAGGCGCGGATCGGCTTTGTAAATGACGGGGCGGCGCGCCTCATCGCGCGCGGCGTTTGACAGCATGCCAAGGGCGGTTTTGGACGGCGTCAGAGGGCCAAACAGGCCAATCACAAAATGCGGCGTTCTTGACCCAACCCAGATCCCGTCTTTGAGGGTGCCAAACAGCCGATGCTCCCCCTGCCGCAGGATTTGCAGTTCTGCAATGGGGGCGCGGGCAAGCAATCCTGCATCGGCCTGGCCCAAACCAGCGCCGTCCTGTGCCGCCTGCGCGCCGGCTATGGCCAGGCTGCGCGGTCCGCGGATGGCAAGTCCCGCGCCCACAATGGCAGGCACCGCAAAATAGATCAGACGCCACGCCAGAACGGCGGCCAACAGACCGGCCTCCGGCTGCCCCGGCAAAAGCGCCAAAAGCGTCATCTCGAAGGCGCCCATCCCGCCCGGAGACCCCGAAACAAGGCCCGCGCCGAGGGCGAGCAGGAAGGCCGGAAGCAGCAGGGTGAACCCGATGTCAACGCCCGGCGGGCACAAAGCGTAAAACGCCAGCGCCGCCGCCAAAGTATCGACCACACAAAGCGCGAGCACATTGCGCAGGGTAAAAAGATTTGGCCAGCGAAACGCCACCTTGCCAATCTGCGGCTGCGCGAGGGCGACAAGCGCCAGTAGCGATCCGGCGCAAAGCGCAATCGCGGCTGGCGCTTTGAATGGCGCGCCGGGCAGGATCACCAAGGTCAGCGCCGTGACCATCGCCCAAGCGGCCAGAAACGACAGCGCCACCGCCGCCGTCAACCGCACCGCGCGCCAGGGGCCGATTTCGGGCAGCATCCGCCAGCGCAGAACCGCCCCTGAAATCACCCCAAGCCCGATCGTCTGACTGACCGCAATCGCGCAAATCCCCGCCTTGCGGCTGCGCGTTTGCGCGATGCCCGTCGCGAAATGTCGATGAATAACAGCATCATAATGCCCAACGGCCCAAAAGCTGATCGCTGTGGCGACCAGCGCAAGGCCCCAGGCGTGCGGCGGCAAGGTTCGAAAAGCCTGTGCCACCTCTGCCGGTTCAATCGCCGACAGTCGGCCAAGCAAAAGCCATACCATCAAGCCGCAAATTCCAAGCGACAGACCGATCCGGCCGCCATGAAGGCGTAGCAAAGCAGGCACGCCCTGCGGCGCAGCAGAATTTTCAATCACACCCGGCCCCTTGGAATTGATCCAGACGGTCAGGATAGTGGGGGAATGGGTAAGGCCGCCTTAACGGTTAAAATCGCACCCAAATTTCCCGCCCAAAACAGGGCAGGCACGGGCGCGCAATGGTCAGAACTCGCCCATCAGTTGGGCTTTTGCGACGGGCAGCATTTCGGCCATCTTTGCGCGAATGGCATCCGCGCTCGCCTTGGCGCCCAGATCGCCCGAAAGCTTGCGCACCACATCTTCGATGCCGGCTTCGTCAAAGTCTGAAGCGACAACAGAGCGGGCGTATTCGGCCGCATCCTCGCCGGATTTGCCCATCAATTCGGCGGCCCAAAGACCGACCAGCTTGTTACGGCGGGCTTCTGCGCGAAACTGCATTTCTGAATCATGGGCAAATTTGGATTCAAAGGCGGTTTCGCGGTCATCGAATGTGGACATGGTCGGGCCTCCAAAGGCGAGATTTCAGCTGCGTTGCCACCCCATATGCCCGCGCCCGGCCGTCCCTTCAAGCCCCCGGTGCAAGGATCTTTTGGCAACGATCCTGCACTGCCGGTTCATTTTGCCCGCTTTTGCCACCGCGTTGCGGTCATTTCCAGTGAAACTGCGCAGGATTTTGTATCGACGTAGCCAAGGGAACGCATCGTTCTGCGCAGGTCGCCATCGCTGAACGGACTGGCATTGCCTTTGATTGTCACGCCCCAAAGGGGCAGATCGCCGAGCGCCCCTAAAGCGCCGTCCAGATCCTGCGCGCGGTAAAGCTCGGCGATGCAAACGGCGGCAAGGCTGGCGGGGTGCGCGCGGTACGGCGCCACTGCGGCGCTGAGCGCGGCGTCACGCAAGTCACCGTAAACAAACGCTTTGCGGCCCTGCGTCAGGCCCAGTTTTTCGGCAAGGTCCGGCAAGGGTTTGGCCAGCGCGCGCAGCCAGCCTTCTGCGTCCTTGAGCCCGATGGTGGCCCGAAGCGGCCCCTGCGCCGTCGTCAGCACCAAATCGTCGCCATCAATCGCCCAACCATGAATATCGCAGCGCGGCATTTTGGCCCGGATCTCGCCCCGGCACAGCACTTCCGTACCCTCCAGCAGCAGTTTTGCCTGCCCGGAGCGACCTTGAAAGTGCACCATGGCCTCTGATTGACGTCCCATCCACCTGCCCTTATTCTGGCCCAAAGCTAGCAGTTTTGCCCGCCCTTGTCACCCAATTGCGGCATTGCAGCTTTGCCCCGGCTTCTTTATAGCCCGCTCACCCGGGTGGCCTTTCGCCGCCCCTTTGCCGTTGGCAAGGACCGAAATAATGGCGCGACGGAAGAAAGTTTACGAGGGCTCGGCAAAGATCCTTTACGAAGGACCGGAGCCGGGAACACTGATCCAGTATTTCAAGGATGATACCGCCCCGACCCCCACCGAAGCAAAACCCGCGCCCGTCGAAGGCAAAGGTGTTCTGAACAACCGTCTTTCCGAATTTTTCATGGCGGGCCTGAACTCCATCGGGGTGCCAACCCATTTCATTCGCCGCGTGAACATGCGCGAGCAATTGGTGCGGATGGCGGAAATTCTGCCGTTGCAGATCGTGGTGCGCAATTTTTCGGCAGGAGAGCTGAGCGAGAAGCTGGGCATTCCTGAAGGCACCGCTTTGCCGCGTCCGATTGTCGAATATTACTTCAAAGACGATCGGCTGAACAATCCGATGGTTGCCGAAGAGCATATCGTCGCCTTTGGCTGGGCCAATCAGCAGGACCTGGACGATATCATCGCGCTTGCGCTGCGGGTGAATGACTTTTTGTCCGGTGTCATGTTGGGCATCGGCATCCGTCTGGCCGATTTTCGAATCGAAGTGGGCCGGGTCTGGGAGGGCGATTTCATGCGCCTGATCGTGGCCGATGAGATCAGCCCGGACAGCTGCCGGCTTTGGGATTTGCGGGCGGCGGCCGAGCGGTCCGAACTGCATCCGGGATCCGAGCCGGGGCCGATTGCCGACGTCTATCAGGAACTGGCGCGCCGTCTTGGTGTTCTGCCGACGAATGTAACGCATGCAGTCAAGCCGATGGTGATCAACTAAGGCGCTAGTGGGGTGCAAATGGCCTTTGCCCCACTTGTCGGCCTTGGTGCCCTGTCGTAAGGAAGCCGAAATTCCCATTGCCCCCCCGGAGGATTGCCGATGAAGGCCCGTGTCACCGTCATGTTGAAATCTGGCGTTCTGGATGTCCAAGGCGAAGCGGTGCGTCACGCTTTGGGCACGCTTGGGTTTTCGGGGGTCAGCGGTGTCCGGCAGGGCAAGGTGATCGAACTTGAACTGGCTGAGACGGACAAAGCCGCCGCCGAGGCCAGCCTGCGCTCGATGTGCGAAAAGCTTTTGGCCAACACGGTTATCGAAAGCTACCGCACCGAGATTTTGTAACCTCATTTCGGGAATCCCTTGCGAGGGGGTCCGGCCCGTCCAGTCTGCAAAATGCCAAACCCAAGGAGCGCTGCGATGAAAGCTGCTGTCGTCACCTTTCCCGGATCAAACTGTGACCGCGATCTTGCCGAGGCTTTCACGCTGGCCGGTTTCGCAGTGTCGCGCGTCTGGCACAAGGACACCAGCCTGCCAGAAGGCACCGATGTGGTCGGCATTCCCGGCGGGTTTTCGTTTGGCGACTATCTGCGCTGCGGTGCCATCGCGGCGCGCTCGCCCATTGCCGCCGCCGTTCAGGCCCATGCGGCGCGCGGCGGCTATGTTCTTGGCGTGTGCAACGGCTTTCAGGTGCTGACCGAAATGCGGCTTTTGCCCGGCGCGCTGATGCGCAACGCGGGGCTTAAATTCATCTGCAATCGCCAGACCCTGCGCGTTGCCACCACCGCCAGCGCCTTCACCAACGGCTATAAGCCTGCACAGGACATCGTGCTGCCAATCGCGCATCACGACGGCAATTTTACCATTGATGACGACGGTTTGACGCGGCTGTCCGGCGAGGACCGCATCGCATTCACCTATCGCGACAATCCCAATGGCTCGGCGGCCGATATCGCGGGCGTTCTGTCGCAAAACCGCCGTGTTCTGGGCATGATGCCGCATCCTGAACGCGCGGTTGCGCCGTTGCATGGCGGAACGGACGGCGCCGGGCTGTTCCATTCGCTGATGGGCGGGATGGCGCTTGCCTGAGGCCAGAAGAGTTGAGGCGCCGGGCGCAGCAGCATAAATCTGGAACATGAGTGAAGGAAATCCGAAACTTGCGCGGCAGGACCGCGGCCCGGGCGCGGCGGCGCAGGGGCACAGCATGGCCTGGTGGGTCAGGCTGGCGCTTGGGTTGGTTGTTCTGCTCGCCATCGGGGTGGTGCTGGTCACAAACCGCTGGATGTCCGAGCGTTTTACCGAAACCACCCGCAACCGCGCCGAACTTCGGCTTGCGTTTTACTCCGGCAATATCCTGACCGAGTTGCAGCGCACCTCGATCGTGCCGCTGCTGTTGTCCGGTGATCCGGCGATTGCCGAAGCCCTGACCAAATCCGAGTTTTCCGGCACGTCGCGCCGCCTGATGGGCGTTCAGTCCGAAATTAACGCCGCGTCCATTCTGCTTTTGGACCGCGACGGGATCGTGCGCGGCGCCACCAACCGCAATCTTTTGGGCACCAATCATCGAAGCCGGCCCTATTTTGTTCAGGCCAGCCGCTCGGTCGATACCGTTTTCACCACCTCCGAAGCGCCCGGTGGCGGTTATGATTTCACCTATAGCCGGGTCATTGTGGCGGATGGAAAGCTGGCCGGAGTGATCGTGGTTGCGGCGGAATTGTCCAAATATGAGCGGGCATGGTCGGGCCTTCAGGATGTCGTTCTGGTGACGGACAGCGAAAACCGGGTGATCCTTGCAACCGAGCCGCGCTGGCATGGCATGTCGCTGGACGAGGTGACGACGACCACCGATGTTCCGTCGGTCTTCGACCGTGCCTTGTCAGTGACCAAAGGCTTTGCGCAGAACCCGCCAGACGCCTATTTGCGCGGCGAGGGCGTTCTGCGGACGGATGCGCGCGTGCCGTTTCAAGGCTGGCGCATCGTCAGCTTTGCCGCCACCGATTCGGTCCGCGAAAAGGTCAACGGTGTTCTGGCGCTGGAAATCATGGGTTTCGCGATTCTGATGACCATGACCTTTTATGTCCTGTCGCGCCGCGCCTGGTCGCAGTCGATGCTCGCGCAGCGCGAATCTGCCGAGCTGCGCCTTTTGAACGCCCGCCTGAGCCGCGAGGTGGCAGAGCGGGAGAAGGTGCAAAAGACGCTTGAAGTGGCCGAGTTGACGCTTGCACAATCGTCCAAACTTGCCGCGCTGGGCGAAATGTCGGCTGCCGTCAGCCACGAATTGAACCAGCCCCTCGCCGCGATGAAAACCTATCTGGCGGGCGCACGGCTTTTGCTGGTGCGCAAACGCCCCGAAGAGGCGCTTGCGTCTTTTCAGCGGATTGACGATCTGATCGAACGGATGGGCGCGATCACGCGCCAGTTGAAATCCTATGCCCGCAAAGGCACCGAGGCGCTGGAACCTGTCGATCTGCGCCAATGCCTGTCGAGCGCCCTTTCGATGATGGAACCGCAGCTTAAAGCGCGGGTGGTGAAGATCACCCGCACCATCCCGCGCCAACCTGTCATGGTTCTGGCCGATCGGCTGCGTCTTGAACAGGTGATCATCAACCTTTTGCGAAACGCGCTGGATGCGACCAAGGATGTGGCCGAACCACTGGTCGAGTTGATCCTGACGGCGGGCAAGCAGGGGGTCATCCTTGTGCACGACAACGGGCCGGGCATTCAGGATTTCGACAACATATTCGAACCTTTCTACACCACGAAAAAGCCGGGGGAGGGCGTCGGGCTTGGCCTTGCGATCTCGTCGTCGATCATGGCGGATCTTGGCGGACGGCTTACGGCGCATAATGACCCAGCGGGCGGCGCGACCTTTGAGATGCATTTGCCTGTGATCGGGGCAGAGCAGGATGCAGCAGAATAAAGAATGAAAGGGACACAATGGCACGCGCAATGAAGGTGGCAATCGTCGACGACGAAGCGGATATGCGGCAGTCGGTCAGCCAATGGCTTGCCCTGTCCGGCTTTGATACCGAAACCTATGCCAGCGCCGAAGACGCGCTGAAGGTGATCGGGCCAGAGTTTTCCGGCGTCGTCGTCAGTGACATAAAAATGCCCGGCATGGACGGCATGGCGTTTTTGAAACGGCTGATGGGCATGGACTCGGGGCTTCCGGTGATTTTGATCACCGGGCACGGCGATGTGCCTATGGCGGTCGAGGCGATGCGGATCGGGGCGTTCGATTTTCTGGAAAAGCCGTTCAACCCGGACCGGATGACCGAACTGGCCAAGCGCGCCACGCAGGCGCGGCGCATGACGCTGGACAACCGCGCGCTGCGCAAAGAGCTGTCTGACGGCACGATGATCATGCAAAAGCTGATCGGCGGCAGCCCGGTGATGGAGCGGCTGCGCGAGGACATTCTGGACCTTGGCCAAGCCGACAGCCATGTGCTGATCGATGGCGAGACGGGGACCGGAAAAACGCTTGTTGCGCATGCCTTGCACGCCGTCGGGCCGCGCGGCGGTCGCAAATATCTGACGATTTCCTGCGCCGCCTGGTCCGAAGACCAGCTGACGGCCAAGCTTTTTGGCCCCGCCGAAGATGGCACCGTGCCCCTGATCGAAGAGGCGCGCGGCGGCACTTTGTGCCTTGAAGACATCGAAAGCCTGTCGCATCCGCTGCAATCGCGGCTTTTGACCGTGATCAACGAACAGGGCACCCCGCCCGAAACCCGCATCATCGCGATCTGCAACGAACATTCGCCGGACAAGACGCTGGAAGATATCCTGCGGCCCGACCTGTTTTACCGGCTTGGCGCGTTGACGATTGTTCTGCCGCCGCTCCGCGCGCGCGGCGAAGATATCCTGACGCTTTTTACCCGCATGTCCGAGCAGTTTTCCGAAGAATACGGCTGCGACGCGCCGCCCATCACCGCGCAGGAGGCCGCGCAGCTGTTGCAGGCGCCATGGCCCGGAAATGTGCGCCAGCTGGTCAATATCTCGGAACGCGCGGTCTTGCAGAACCGGCGCGGATCGGGGTCCATCGCCTCGCTTTTGATGGCCGATAACGAGGCGTCCGGCCCCGCATTGACCACCGAAGGCAAGCCACTGAAAGACTATGTCGAGGCGTTTGAACGCATGCTGATCGACAACACGATGCGGCGGCACAAAGGGTCTATCGTGGCGGTGATGGAAGAGTTGTGCCTGCCGCGCCGGACCTTGAACGAGAAGATGGCGAAATACACGCTGCAGCGACAGGATTATGTTTAAGCGGAAGTTCTAAGCCACCGAAAGAAAACAATTTTCTAACTTTTTCCGTCAATCCGGCCCCGGCCAGCGCCGCCGGGAACGGTTTGAAAACCTGCGGCAACATCCCGCTTGTGTTTTTCCCGGAATTACCGCTAGGGTTGGGCAAGGTGCGATTTTTGGCACCGCAGAATTTCTGTGCTCATGACATGGCATCGCTGATTGCCGTCTTGGGTGGTCCGAATCGGCCCGGTAAAACGGGTTCGTGAAATTGCCCGCTTTCTGTCAGCGACAGAATGGGCTTTGAAAAGTGGGTGGCCGCAATGCCGCCCTTGGTGAAAATACGCGATGAACCGCGCGACCGCATTCCGCCAAACCGAGGCCTGCCCACCGGGCAGTGCCCGGCGTGGTCATGCCCGCGACATCGCCCGAACAAGCCGCCCTTGCCCAGCCATCTTCGCCACCGGATCCTTGTCCGACCGAAGACGTTTGGGCCGGCGCATTGGAACAATATGTCTAGAAAAATGCTTATCGACGCCACCCATGCCGAAGAAACGCGCGTGGTTGTGGTTGACGGAAACAAGGTTGAAGAGTTCGACTTTGAAACCATAAACAAGCGCCAGCTTGCCGGAAACATCTATCTTGCCAAGGTAACGCGCGTTGAGCCGTCGCTTCAGGCGGCCTTTGTGGATTACGGCGGCAACCGGCACGGGTTCCTGGCCTTTGCCGAAATTCACCCCGATTATTACCAGATCCCGGTGGCCGACCGCAAAGCGCTGTTGGACGAAGAGCGCGCGTTCAACCGCGCGCAGGATGAAGAAGACAACGCGCGCTCGCGCTCGCGGCCCCGTCCGGCACAAAGCGCAGAAGCCGCGCAAAGCGATGCGGTGAAATCGGCTGGTATCGGATCCATGGATGTCATTGATCTGGACGAGGATGTCGCGGCGGTCAGTGAC
>JANNBM010000007.1:0-98732 GCA_031385445.1 Paracoccaceae bacterium
CCGTTGGCCCAGCGGTGCGCCTCGTCCCGCAGGCGTTGCACGAAATACAGAACAGGGTCGTTCATTTTCAGGGCCATGGGGCGCTGGCCAGTGCGGTGAAACTCTTCCTTGCCGGCGTCGCGGTCCACGCCTTTGGCGACGCCGATCATGGCGACATCCTCGACCCCCAGTTCGGACAGGATGGATTGCACAGCAGAAACCTGGCCCATGCCACCGTCGATCAACAACAGGTCGGGCCAGACGTCGGATTTACGTTCAGGGTCCTCTTTGAGCAGGCGTTCAAAACGGCGGGTCAGCACCTCTTTCATCATGCCGAAATCGTCGCTGTTGGCCCCGGCGGCGGATTTGATGTTGAACTTGCGGTATTGCGATTTCAGGAAACCATCCGGTCCGGCCACGATCATGCCGCCGACAGCGTTGGAGCCGGAGATATGGGCGTTGTCGTACACCTCGATCCGTTTGGGCGGGGCGTCCAGATCGAACGCCTCGGCCAGCCCCTCTAGCAGTTTGTTTTGCGTGCTGCTTTCCGACATGCGGCGGGCCAGGCTTTCGCGGGCGTTGCGGGCGGCGTTTTCCATCAGCTCGGCCTTTTCGCCGCGCAGGGGAATGGCGATTTCGACGCGGCGACCCGCGCGGTCGGACAGAAGTTGCTGGACGAGGTCTTCGTTTTCGACGGGATGGGACAGCAGGACCAGACGGGGCGGTTCCTTGTCGTCGTAGAACTGGGCGAGGAAGGCCTCCATGATCTCGGGCGCCTCGGCGCCGGCGGTTTTGGGGTGAAAGTCGCGGTTGCCCCAGGATTGGTTGGCGCGGATGAAAAAGACCTGCACGCAGGCCTGACCTTGGTCCATATGCAGGGCGACCACGTCCGCCTCGGGGACGCCAGCGGGGTTGATGCCTTGGGACGACTGGATATGGGTCAGCGCCTTGATCCGGTCGCGCAGGGCGGCGGCGCGTTCAAACTCCATATCATCGGACGCGCGGGCCATTTCGCGGGCAAGGTTGGCCTGCACATCGGTGGTTTTGCCCTGCAGAAAGCGTTCGGCGTCGGCCACAAGGTTGCCGTAAGCCTCGGGGGCGATTTTGGCGACGCAGGGGGCAGAGCAGCGTTTGATCTGGTATTGCAGGCAGGGCCGGGTGCGGCCATCGAACATCGCATCGCTGCAATTGCGCAGCAAAAACACCTTTTGCAGCTGGTTCAGGGTGCGGGCGACGGCCCCCGCAGAGGCGAAGGGGCCAAAATAGCTGCCCTTTTCCGATTTTTTGCCCCGGTGTTTCTTGATCTGTGGAAAGGCGTGATCCTTGGCGATCAGGATGTTGGGAAAGGATTTGTCGTCGCGCAGCAGCACGTTGTAGCGCGGTTTCAGTTGTTTGATGAGGTTCTGTTCCAGCAGCAGCGCCTCGGTTTCGGTGCGGGTCGTCAGGAACATCATCGAGGTGGTCTCAAAAATCATCTTGGCGATGCGGCCCGAATGACCGGAGGGGCGGGCATAGTTGGTCACGCGCGCCCGCAGGTTGCGCGCCTTGCCGACATACAGCACCTCGCCCTTGGTGTTCAGCATCCGGTAGACGCCGGGCGAACCGTCCAGCGTTTTCACATAGCCTTGGATGACCTCGTGGCCGAAGGGGGTGGGCGGGTCAGCGGTCACGGGCGGGGCCTTTGGCAGAGGGTTTCAGCTGGGGTCGATTCTGGTGATGCCTGCAATGATAGGGGGGCTGCTGGCAAGAGGAAAGCTGTCCACGCTTTCTGTGGATAACCTTGCGGAAAACTTTTCGGGAACGGCAGATTTTCCTTGTTTTTGGCCTGTTTCGCTGATCTGCCTAATTTTTAGGCGTATATTCAACGCATTGAAATACATGAAAACTTTTCTTCCGCTTTGGCAAATGCCTGATAAATCACGGAAATTTATGAACGCTTTGTAACGGGTTGCCACAAAGTGCACAACTTTCGGGGGCTTGACAAAAACTACTCGACCCCGAGCACGTCTGGCGTGGCCCATGCCAGGTGTTGGCCACCGTCCACGGCGATCATCTGACCGGTGACGGCAGGCGATTCTATGAAAAATCCAACTGCCTTGCAGATGTCCGCAGGACCGGCGCCACGCTGCAAGACGGTGGCGGCGCGTTGGCGGGCAAAGTGGCTGTCGCTTTGACGCACACCTTGCACGGTGGGGCCGGGGCCGATGCCGTTGACGCGGATATGCGGCGCAAGACCCTGCGCGGCGGTACGGGTCAGCGCCCACAGACCCATTTTGGCCAGCGAATATGACATGAATTCAGGGGTAGGCTTGAGCACACGCTGGTCGATCATGTTCACGATCAGCGCCTGTGCCACCGGTTCGCCGTCCACCATCTGCGCCTGCGGGGCCTGTGCGGCAAAGGTCTGGGTCAGCACGAACGGCGCGCGCAGGTTGGACCCGATGGCGCGGTCCCATGACAGTCGCGTGGCGGTTGCGATATTGTCATATTCGAAGATTGAGGCGTTATTGACCAACAGGGTCAACGGCCCGCCCAAGCCGACGACGGCGCGGGACACCAGCCCCTGCAAAGCGTCCTCGTCCAACAGGTCGGCTTGCAGGGCCACGGCATGGCGGCCAAGGGCGATGATGTCGGCCACGGTTTGCAGCGCGTCCGCATCAGAGCTGGAATAGTGCACCGCCACGTCATAGCCGCGCTGCGCGAGGTAAAGGGCGATTTCACGCCCGATGCGGCGGGCAGCACCGGTGACAAGAGCCTTCATGGACGCAATCCTTAACCGTGGCCACAGACACAGGGGGCCGTGCCTTTGACGGGTCGGCCGCAATGGGCGCATTTGGCGCTGGTGACCGCCGGGGTTGGGGTCGGGCCGCGCAGAAACTTGACCACGGTGCTGCCCAGCATCGCCACACCGACGATCAGGGCCAGAAACACCACGATGATCTTGAACACCATTTCAACCGCCCCCTAGAGCCCGTGCTGCGCCCAAGCTGCGCGCTCTTCGATCGTGGCAAGGGTTTCCTCGGCCAGATTGAGCCCAAAGCGCGACAGCAGGCTGCGCCTTTGACCGTGGACCGCCATGCGCACCTTGTCACCGTACAACTGCTTGAGCTTGGGCACCAGATGGCCTGTGCCGTCAGCCAGACCCACATCGACCGACTGTTGGCCCACCCAGATATCGGCGTTGAACAGGTCGGTATCCGCCAGCCGCGCGCCGCGCCGCGATTTGACATGGGCGATGAAAGCCTCATGTATCGGGGTCTGGATCGCCTTGAGGCGGTCGATATCCTCGGGCTTTTGCGGCAAAAAGGGGTCGGCAAAACTTTTGGAGCGGCCTGCGGTCACGACGCGGCGTTCGATGCCCTGCCGCGCCATCAGTTCGGGAAAGCCAAAGCTGGCAAAGATCACGCCGATCGAACCGACCAGCGACGACGGGTCCACCCAGATGTCATCCCCGGCACAGGCCAGCCAATAGCCGCCTGACGCCGCCATATCCTCGACAAAGGCGTGAACGCGGACGTTCTTTTCATCGGCCAATCGACGGATCCGGGCAGCGATCAGGCTGGATTGCACGGGCGACCCGCCGGGCGAGTTGATCACCAGCGCCACGGCAGCCGGTTTGCCCTTGGCAAAGGCGCGTTCGATCAGCGGGGCCATGCTGGCGTCGGACAGGCTGCGCGACCCGGTGCCGATGGAGCCTTGCAGGCGGATCACGTTGACCAGGGGCGTGGTGTTCAGAAATGGGATGCGAAGTTTCATGCCAACTAGGTAAGTCTGCCACCGCTTGCGGGCAAGGGCGGAATTGGGGTTAATGCCGGGATGATTGACAAGCTGGAAATGTTCATAGCCCTGGCCGGCGAGCGCCATTTTGGCCGCGCTGCCGAGGTTTGCGGCGTGACCCAGCCGACCCTGTCCAGCGCGATCCGGCAGTTGGAGGATCAGCTGGGCGTGCAGTTGGTGTTTCGCGGCAGCCGGTTTCAGGGTTTGACGCCCGAGGGGCAGCGCGTGCTGGACTGGGCGCGCCGGATCGCGGGCGACATGCGGGCACTGAAGGCCGAGATGCGCACGGTGCACCGGGGGCTGTCCGGCAACGTGCGGTTGGGGGTGATCCCCACCGCCTTGCCCATGGTGGCCGACCTGACCGGGCCGTTCATTGCGCGGCATCCCAATATGCGGGTGACCGTGCTGTCGCGCACATCGGCCGAGATTTTGGCGGGGATCGAGAACCTGGAACTGGACGCCGGGCTGACCTATCTGGACAACGAGCCGCTGGGCCGGGTGGCGCAGGTGCCGCTGTATTCCGAATTTTATCGGTTCTTGTGTGCGCCGGGGTCGGCACTGGCCGGGCGCGACCGTGTGACATGGGCCGAGGTGGCGGGCGAGGCGCTGTGCCTGTTGACGGGTGACATGCAAAACCGCCGCATCGTGAACCAGCATCTGGCCGAGGCCGGGGTCAAGGTGATGCCCACGGTAGAGAGCAATTCGACCATCGCGCTGATTGCGCATGTGAAAACCGGGCGCTGGGCCTCGGTCGTGCCGATGAAGCTGGCACAAATGTTCACCGGGTTGGTGGCCATTCCGATCACCGACCCCGAGGCCGAGCATATGGTGGGTCTGATCACCGCGCGCCACGACCCGCAAACCCCCGTGCTGGCCGCGTTGATCGAGGAGGCGGGGCGGTTGCGTCCCACCGCTTGATAGACGCTTTCTATCAATTGACGGGATATCCATATTGATTTCCCTATCAAACGGCGTATCAGCGGTCTGGTATCCGGAGATCTGCCCATGACCCAAGACCACGCCGCCCAAGTTGGCGAAATCCTGACCCGCCATCAGGGCCGCGAAGGCGCGCTTTTGCCGATTTTGCACGATGTTCAGGCGGCGTTTGGCATGGTCCCGCAAGAGGTGCTGCCGCAAATTGCCAAGGCGCTGAACATCTCCAAGGCCGAGGTGCATGGTGTGGTGACGTTTTATCACGATTTCCGCGAGCACAAGGCCGGGGCCCATATGGTCAAGCTGTGCCGCGCCGAGGCCTGTCAGGCCGTGGGCGGCGACCGGGTTGCGGCCCATGTCAAGGCGGCTTTGGGGGTGGATTGGCACGGCACATCAGCCGATGGCGTGACGCTGGAGCCGGTGTTCTGTCTGGGTCTGTGCGCCTGCGGGCCTGCCGCGATGGTGGATGGCAAGCTGATTGGCCGGGTGGATGAGGCGCGGGTCGATGCCGTTCTGGCAGGGGTGCGGGCATGAAGATTTACGTTCCATTGGATTCGGCAGCCGTCGCACTGGGCGCGGATGAGGTGGCGGCAGCCATTGGTGACCGGGCGCAGGTTGTGCGCAACGGGTCGCGCGGCATGGTCTGGCTGGAGCCGCTGGTCGAGGTGGAAACCCCTTCGGGCCGGATGGCCTTTGGCCCGATGGACCTGTCCGATGTGCCCGCGCTGTTCGGTGATCTGGCCGACCATCCAAAGGCGCTTGGCCGCACCGACGATCTGCCTTGGTTAAAGGCGCAGACCCGCCTGACCTTTGCCCGCGTCGGGGTGATCGACCCGCTGTCTTTGGCCGATTACCGCGCGCAGGGCGGGCTGACCGGCCTGTTGCGTGCCCTGTCGATGGACGCGCCCGCGATTGTGGCCGAAGTGACCCATTCTGGCCTGCGCGGCCGCGGTGGCGCGGGCTTTCCCACAGGCATCAAGTGGAAAACCGTGTCCGAGGCGAAAGCCGACCGCAAATACATCGTGTGCAACGCCGACGAAGGCGACAGCGCCACCTTCGCCGACCGCATGTTGATGGAAGGCGACCCCTTTACCCTGATCGAAGGCATGGTGATTGCGGGCCTTGCCACCGGGGCGACCAAGGGATTTGTGTACATTCGTTCGGAATACCCGATTGCGATTGAAGTAATGCAAAAAGCCGTGCAGATTGCCTGCGCCGAAAGCCTTCTGGGCGCGGCGGTTTTGGGCACAGGACCAGCGTTTGACATCGAAATTCGCGTTGGTGCCGGGGCCTATGTCTGCGGCGAAGAAACCAGCCTGCTGAACAGTCTTGAAGGCAAGCGCGGCGTGGTGCGCGCCAAGCCGCCCCTGCCCGCCCTCGAAGGGTTTCTGGGTAAGCCGACGGTGGTGAACAACGTCATTTCGCTCGCCTCGATCCCGGTGATTTTCGAAAAAGGCGCCGAGCATTACAAGGCCTTCGGTCTGGGCCGATCCCGCGGAACGATCCCGCTGCAGATCGCCGGAAACGTGCGGAATGGCGGGCTTTACGAGATCGCTTTTGGCACCACACTCGGTGAAATCGTTGACAAAATCGCCGGCGGCACGGCCAACGGACGCCCGGTAAAAGCTGTGCAGGTGGGCGGCCCCTTGGGCGCCTATTTCCCGCGCGCGCTGTTCGATACGCCCTTCGGCTATGAAGAGTTCGCGGGAAAGGACGGGCTGATTGGCCACGCCGGCCTGACCGTGTTTGACGACACAGCGGACATGCTGGCACAGGCCCGTTTCGCGATGGAATTCTGTGCCATCGAATCCTGCGGCAAATGCACCCCCTGCCGCATCGGCGCGGTGCGCGGCGTTGAAACGCTCGACCGGATTGCCAAGGGCGACGCGGCCGCAATGCCGCTTCTGACCGACCTTTGCAACACCATGAAAGCCGGCTCCCTGTGCGCGCTCGGCGGGTTCACGCCTTATCCCGTGATGTCCGCCGTAACTCACTTCCCGGACGACTTTGCCCGCGCCCAGGAGGCCGCAGAATGAAAGATTTCATCATTCCAGACCGCGATTTCGGCACCCCTGCGGCGAAAAGCAAACAAATGGTCACATTGAACATCGACGGCTTCGATGTGACGGTGCCCGAAGGTACGTCGATCATGCGCGCGGCGGCAGAAGCGGGCATTTCGGTGCCCAAACTTTGCGCCACGGATTCGGTCGATGCCTTCGGCTCGTGCCGGCTGTGTCTGGTGGAAATCGAAGGCCGCAACGGCACCCCTGCCAGCTGCACAACGCCGGTCGCGCCTGGCCTGAAAGTTCATACCCAGAACACCAAGCTGAAACAATTGCGGCGCGGGGTGATGGAACTTTACATTTCCGACCACCCGCTCGATTGCCTGACCTGCAGCGCAAATGGCGACTGCGAGTTGCAGGATATGGCCGGGGCCGTCGGCCTGCGCGATGTCCGCTATGAGGCAGTGGACACCCATTTCCGGGTGAAAAACACCAGCGGCGAGGCGAACCCAAACTATATTCCGCGTGATGATTCAAACCCTTACTTCAGCTATGACCCACAAAAGTGCATCGTCTGCTCGCGCTGCGTGCGGGCTTGCGAAGAGGTGCAAGGCACCTTTGCCTTGACCATCGAAGGCCGCGGCTTTGACAGCCGCGTGTCGTTCGGGGCGAAAACCGACACCGCCCTTTCGTCCGATTGCGTGTCCTGCGGGGCCTGCGTGGCCGCCTGCCCAACCGCGACGTTGCAGGAAAAATCGATCATCGAAATCGGCACGCCGTCGCATTCCGTGATCACAACCTGCGCCTATTGCGGGGTTGGTTGCACCTTCAAGGCAGAGATGCGCGGCGACGAATTGGTGCGCATGACGCCCTACAAACACGGCAAGGCGAACCGGGGGCACAGCTGCGTCAAGGGCCGTTTCGCCTATGGCTATGCCAGCCACAAGGACCGCATCCTGAACCCGCTGATCCGCGACAGTATCAACGATCCCTGGACCGAAGTTTCATGGCCCGAAGCGATGGAATTTGCCGCCAACCGAATGAAAGGCATCATTGCCAAGCACGGTCGCAAATCTGTGGGGGTAATCACCTCTTCGCGCTGCACGAATGAAGAAACATATCTGGTGCAAAAGCTGACCCGCGCCGTGTTTATGAACAACAATACGGATACCTGCGCGCGGGTGTGCCACTCGCCCACCGGTTATGGATTGGGCCAGACACTTGGCACCAGCGCCGGGACGCAAGACTTTGATTCTGTTGAACATAGTGATGTGGTTATTGTCATTGGCGCAAACCCCGTTGCGGGCCATCCGGTCTTTGCCAGCCGCTTGAAAAAGCGACTGCGCAAGGGGGCAAAGCTGATTGTGGTTGATCCGCGCCGCACCGAAATGGTCGAAAGCCCGCATGTCAAAGCCGCCCACCATCTGGCACTGACACCGGGCACAAATGTGGCCATTGTGACCGCGCTTGCGCATGTGATTGTGACCGAAGGATTGTTTAACCAAACATTCATTCAGGAACGCTGCGACTGGGATGAATTTCAGGACTATGCCGAGTTTGTCAGCCAAGCGCAGAACTCGCCCGAGGCAGTGGAATTGTTGACCGGCGTGAAGGCAGATGAGGTCCGTGCAGCCGCGCGGCTTTATGCCACCGGCGGCAATGGCGCGATTTACTATGGCCTTGGTGTTACGGAACATTCTCAAGGGTCGACCACCGTGATCGGCATTGCCAATCTGGCCATGATGACCGGAAATATTGGTCGGCCGGGCGTGGGCGTGAACCCGCTGCGCGGGCAAAACAACGTGCAGGGCTCTTGCGATATGGGGTCTTTCCCGCACGAACTGCCGGGCTACCGCCATGTAAAAAACGACGACGTGCGCGCGATTTTCGAGAGCCTTTGGGGCGTGAAGATCGACAACGAACCGGGCCTGCGCATTCCCAACATGCTGGACGCCGCGGTCGAAGGCACGTTCAAGGGGCTTTATTGTCAGGGCGAGGATATTCTGCAATCGGACCCCGATACCAAGCACGTCTCGGCTGGTCTGGCGGCGATGGACTGCGTAATCGTCCACGATCTTTTCTTGAACGAGACCGCGAATTACGCCCATGTTTTCTTTCCCGGTTCGACCTTTTTGGAAAAGGATGGCACCTTTACCAACGCTGAACGCCGGATCAACCGGGTGCGCAAGGTGATGGCGCCGCGCAATGGCTTTGGTGATTGGGAAGTGACGCAGATGTTTGCCCAAGCGATGGGTGCGAACTGGTCCTATACCCATCCTGTTCAAATCATGGACGAAATTGCCATGACCACGCCGTCTTTTGCCGGCGTGACTTATGACAAGCTTGAAGAGCTGGGCTCGATCCAGTGGCCTTGCAATGAAAAGGCGCCGCTTGGCACGCCACTGATGCATGTCGACGGTTTTGTGCGCGGAAAGGGGCGATTCATTAACACCGAGTATGTGGCCACAGACGAAAAGACC
Organism: Paracoccaceae bacterium; assembly: GCA_031385445.1. Classification (GTDB taxonomy): domain Bacteria; phylum Pseudomonadota; class Alphaproteobacteria; order Rhodobacterales; family Rhodobacteraceae; genus CAIYZT01. Next base: position 9,173 of record JANNBM010000007.1, read on the forward strand.
GGTCCGCGGTTTCCCTTGCTGTTGACGACGGGGCGGATCTTGTCGCAGTACAACGTCGGCGCGCAGACGCGGCGGACCGAAAATGTGATCTGGCATGATCAGGATGTGCTGGAAATTCACCCCCATGACGCCGAGGTGCGCGGCATCAAGGACGGCTCTTGGGTGCGTCTTGCAAGCCGCTCGGGTGACACCAGCCTGCGCGCGACGCTGACGGACCGGGTCAATCCGGGGGTCGTTTACACCACGTTCCACCATCCGGACACTCAGGCAAATGTCATTACGACCGATTATTCGGATTGGGCGACGAACTGTCCGGAATACAAGGTGACAGCGGTGCAAGTTGCGCCGTCGAATGGTCCGTCGGAATGGCAAAAGGACTATAACGCGATGGCGGATCGCTCGCGGCGCATCGCCGCAGCGGAGTAGCGGGGCGTGATCACGCACCGGCCTCTGGCGCGTCTGGGCTTTGGTCCGGGACGGGCTATTTCTGGGACGCGCGATCTGCCGGAAGAGGTGGCTGTGGCGCTGTCCTACAACGGCTCCACCCATGCGGTGATGATGGCGACGCCAGCCGATCTGATTGATTTCGCTTATGGTTTTTCCCTGACGGAGGGGATAGCGCGGCCGGAGGAGATTGACGATATTCAGATCGTCGAGGCGGAACTGGGCATCGATCTGCAGATCTGGTTGAAGGGCGCGGCAGAGGCGCGGCAGTCTGCGCGGCGGCGCACGATGGCCGGGCCAGTCGGCTGCGGTTTGTGCGGTATCGACAGTCTGGAGGAGGCGCGGCGCAGGCCGGTCGCAATTACCGATCAAATGTTCACATTGACCGCGCATCAGGTGATGGCGGCGATGTCGGCGCTGACCGCGCATCAACCTTTGCACGATATCACCCACGCAGCGCATGCCGCTGGCGCCTGGACGGCGCAGGACGGCATGGGTCCGGTGCGCGAGGATGTCGGACGTCATAACGCGCTGGACAAGGTGATTGGGGCCCTGCGCGGGCAGGCACGCGGCGCGCTGGTTTTGACCTGCCGCACCTCGATCGACATGGTGCAAAAGGCCGCCGTCGCCGGATTTCCGATGATCATCGCCGCCTCTGCCCCCACCGCCACGGCGGTTCAGGTGGCCGATGAGGCCGGCATGACGCTGATCGCGCTGGCCCGTCCTGACGGTTTTGAAGTTTTCACCCATCCCCGCCGCATTGCACCCGAGGAGACTGCCCATGTCGCATGAGGCCCCGCACGCCAAGCTGATTTACATGGCCAACCAGATTGCAAGATTCATGGAATCCAAACCGCGCGAGACGGGATTGGCGGAATTATCTTCGCATATCAATGACTTTTGGGAGCCACGAATGCGCCGCCAATTGTTTGAGGTGCTGGATGCCGGGGGCGCGGGGTTGCGGCCCTTGGTGCTGGAAGCTGCCGCGAGAATCCGCCGTCCCCTGGCGGACGCCTAAGACCCGGTAAAGGCCGCCCGTGCGACGGACGCCCGACCTTGGGTCAATCCTGTGCCAGACAGGCCTGCATCAGCGCCGATCCCGGATCGGCCAGATCGTCGATCACATCGAAATGATGCCGACCGGGCGCAACGGACCACCCGCAAGTCCAGTGTTCCGACAACAGCCGCGCCTGCCACAAAAACGCCGGGCGCTCTTGCCCGCCGACCCAGACATGCGCGCTGCAGCCATCGCGCAAGTCCATCCGCGCCGGGCTTTCACGCGCCGCCTCTTCCTCATCGATCCGCAAATCGGCGTTCATCGCCGTCTCCCTCAGCGGCCCAAGATCCGACAACGGTGAGATTGGCACCACCCGGCGCACCCCCGCCAGCCCCAGATCAGCGCAGCCCATCCGCGCCGCAAGATGCCCGCCCGCCGAATGGCCGCTCACCACCACGGGCCCGGGCACCAGCGCTGATGCCGCCGTCACCGCCTGCGCGATTTCCCCGGTGATCTGCCCAATCCGCGCCTGCGGGGCCAGCGTGTACGACGGCATCGCACAGGCCCATCCCCGTGCCAAAGCCCCCGCAGCCAGATGCGACCAGCTTTCGCGGCCAAAGGCGAGCCAATAGCCGCCATGCACAAACACCATCAACCCGCGCGCCTGTCCCTGCGGTGCAAACAGATCAAACCGCTGCCGTTCCTGCGGGCCATAGGCCAGATCAACCTGCGCCCGCACGCCCAGTGCGCTGCGAAAGGCCGCCGCTTGCCGCTCCCATGTCGGCGGAAAGTCGGCCGCGCCCGCGATATGGGCGCCATTGGCGTAGTCAGGGCTTAAATCCTTGGCTCCGGTTTGCATCATGACTCCAGTTTTGATCAGGCATGCAGTCCAGATGGCCCCTGCCAACTGGACTTTTGCGCCGCTCTGCTGCATGCCATGATTGCCTGATAAATGGGAGGCCCAGATGCTCGATTCCGTCACAGACCTGCGCGCGATGCTGAAAGATCCAAGCCTTTTGTGCGAAAAGGCCTATATTGCCGGCGAGTGGATTACGGCCGCAGATGGTGCGACCTTTGCGGTGACCAACCCCGCGCGCGGCGATATCATTGCCCGTGTGCCCGACCTGACCCGCTCCGACGCCGCACGCGCCATTGCCGCCGCCAACACCGTGCGCCACGAATGGGCCGCCCGCACCGGAAAAGAACGCGCGGCCATCCTGCGCAAATGGTACGATCTGTGCATGGCCAATCTGGACGATCTGGGCGCGATCCTTACCGCCGAGCAGGGCAAACCTTTGGCCGAAGCCAAGGGCGAGGTGGCGTATGGCGCCAGCTATATCGAATGGTTCGGCGAAGAGGCGAAACGCATCTACGGCGAGACGATCCCCGGCCATCAGCGCGACAAGCGCCTTACCGTGATCAAACAGCCGATCGGCGTTGCCGCCTCGATCACACCGTGGAATTTTCCGAACGCGATGATCGCGCGCAAGGTTGCCCCGGCGCTTGCCGCAGGCTGCGGCATGGTGTCGCGCCCCGCTGCCGAAACCCCGCTTTCCGCCCTCGCGCTTGCGCTTTTGGCCGAACGCGCTGGGGTTCCGCCTGGGTTGTTTTCAGTGATCACCTCGAAACGCTCCTCCGAGATTGGCAAGGAGTTCTGCGAGAATCCCGCCATCCGCAAGCTGACTTTCACCGGATCGACCGAAGTTGGCCGCATCCTTCTGCGCCAGGCCGCCGAGCAGGTTCTGAAATGTTCGATGGAACTGGGCGGCAATGCTCCCTTCATCGTGTTCGACGATGCCGACCTTGACCGCGCCGTCGAAGGCGCGATGATTTCCAAGTTCCGCAACAACGGCCAGACCTGCGTTTGCGCCAACCGGATCTATGTGCAGGCCGGGGTTTATGATGCTTTTGCCGAAAAGTTGGCAGTCGCGGTGCGCGGCCTGTCCCTCGGTGACGGGTTGAAGGCGGGCACCACCACTGGCCCGCTGATCAACATGGATGCGATTGCGAAGGTCGAAGAACATATCGCCGACGTTCTGGCGGGCGGCGGCAAGATCGTGACCGGGGGCGCGCGCCATGAGCTGGGCGGCACCTTCTTTCAACCAACCGTCGTCACTGGCGTGACCCCCGCGATGAAGGTCGCCACGGAAGAAACCTTTGGCCCCCTCGCCCCCCTGTTCAAATTCGACACCGAGCAAGAAGTGATCGCGCGTGCCAATGACACGATCTTCGGCCTTGCATCCTACTTCTACGCCCGCGACATCGGCCGCATCACGCGCGTTCAGGAACAGCTGGAATACGGCATGGTCGGCGTCAACACTGGCCTGATCTCAACCGAGCTTGCGCCGTTTGGCGGCGTCAAACAATCCGGCCTTGGCCGCGAGGGCAGCCACCACGGAATCGACGATTACATGGAAATGAAATACATCTGCCTGTCTGTTTGACAAAACGGGCGGCCAATGTGGCAAAATGAATAGGGCGGCAGAAACCTCTGCCGCCCATTTCAATTGTGGCAATCGCCGCTTGGGTCAGGCGAAGCTGACGACCTCGCCAACCGGGCGGCGCGATTTGCGCGGCCAGTTGCCGGGTGCTGCCTTGCCGCAGGTGATGACCATGGCCGGAACCTCGTCTTCGGCCAAACCGAAGGCCGCCGAAACACCTGCCGGGTCAAAGCCGATCATCGGGCCGCTCGCCAGACCGCGCTCATGCGCCGCCAGCATCAGCGTCATCCCCGCCATCGAGGCCGAGCGCACCGCTTCGTCGCGCTGCAACACGGCATTGTTGCCGTACATGCCCGTCGCCATGCCAACCATACCATCCAGCGTTTCCTGCGGCATATGGCCTGCGGCGACGGTCGAGGCGAACATCTTTGGCAGGTCCTTATAGCCGGTGGTCTTGCCCACCATGATAAAGGTTACAGCCGCCGCGCCGACCTTGGCCTGCCCCCAGGACAGCCCCATCAGTTTGGCCTTGCCTTCGGCCGAGCTTACCGCGATTGCGCGCCAGTTTTGCTGATTGAAAGAGGTCGGTGTCTCGCCCGCAAGGGCAACCAGCTCCGAAATTTCGGCGGCGGTCATGATATGGCCCGTGTCGAAATTATTGGCCGAAACGCGGGTCTTGATGGCTTCTGTGACGCTGGACATGGGGTTCTCTTTTCTGATGTGGCGCAGCACAAACGCCGCCGCCTTCGATAAACAAGGTAAGACTGCAGCACGCTGAAGCCAATCTCCCGGTGCGCAGGGACCATCTGCGCAAACGCACAGAGGCGGGCCAGTGCGGTCATGAACCAGACCAGAACAAAGACGGCCGCAAATGCAAGCGTGGGGCACCCTTTGCCCCATGTTCGCTCTACCCCGGCACTTGACCTTGCGCGCTCAAAGCTTTCATCTGCAAAGGGTGGGCGGCGGCTCATCGCAAATCAGGTGGGGCATCAATGACATCAAACCGTATCGCCGTTGTCACCGGGGCCGCGGGCGGCATGGGGCGGGCTATTGTGACCCGGCTGCTGGACGACGGCCTTTCGGTGATCGGCGTTGATATCAACGGCCCGGCGCTTTTGATCATGGCCGCCGATCTGCCCGGCTTCACCCCCGAAGCCTGCGATCTGACCGACCCAGAGGCGATTTGGGAGATGTTTGACCGCATTACACGCCGCTTTGGCGGGGTGGATGTGCTGGTGAACAACGCGGGCACCTGTTTCATGTCCGATTTCCCCGACATTTCGGGCGACGAGTTGGACCGGCAGATGGCGGTCAACTTCTCCTCGGCGTTTCATTGCTGTCAGCAGGCGGTCAAGGCGATGGCGGGGCGGGCGGGCGTGCGCAAGATCGTCAATATCTCGTCGAACGGCGCCTATAACTTCGATGTTTTCGATCCTCCGCACTACCGCGCTTCAAAGGCGGCGATGGACACGCTGACCAAAGACCTCGCCCGGCGCTATGCGCGCGACAAGATCGCCTGCAATTCATTGGCCCCGGCGATGACCGAAACCCCGCTTTTCGGCGTTCTCAGCGCCGAGGTGCTGACCCGCGCGATTGGCGCCATGCCGCATGGCCACGCAATGCAGCCCGACGAGATCGCCCAGTGGGTTGGCTTTCTGGTCTCGCCGGCGGGTGATATCGCGTCGGGCAATATCATCATCCTCAACCAAGGGCGCGATGTGCGGTGAAGGTTAAGATCCACAAGCTGTTTGATTATCTTTTGTCCACCACGACCGAGGTGCCGGACTGTGTTTTGGGCTTTTCCCTGTCCCGCTCGCCAACCCTTGCCGCCTTTCTGGACGATCTGGACCCGGACCTGCCGCTTGACTGGAACGGGGTCAGCTTTCAAGGGCTGCCGCGCCTGCGCGAGCGGGTGATTGCGCAGGCCGGGCTGCAAGGCAGTTGCACGCCCGAGGATGTGTTGGTCACGGCAGGCGCGGCCGAGGCGAATTATTTGTGCTTTCGTCAGCTGCTGGAACCGGGCGACGAGGTTGTCACCGCCCTGCCCGATTGGCCGCAGACGGGCGTGATGGCGCGGGCTGCGGGGGCGAAACTGGTTGCGGTCAATCTGGAAAGCCGGGACGGTTGGCATCTGGATCTGGACGCGCTTGCGGCGGCGGTGAACGGGCGGACGAAGCTGATCTTTTTGTCAAATCCGAACAATCCGACGGGCATGGCCTATAGCGCCGGGGAACTGACCAAAATCGTCGCGATTGCGGATCGGGTTGGGGCCTGGCTGCTGGTGGACGAGGTTTATGCCGGTCTGGAATGGCAGGGCGCGCGCGCGCCGTCGATTGCCGGAATGTATGCGCGCGGGATCACGACCGGATCGGTGTCCAAGGCGCTTGGCCTGCAAGGTTTGCGCACGGGGTGGATGATCTGCCGCGATCCGGGGATGATCCGGGACGCGGTGATCCTGCGCGAAAATTCGTCAGAGATCATGAATATTCTGGGCGAGCATATCGCCGAGATCGCCCTGCGCCCTGAAAGGCTGGCCCCCGCCCTTGGCGCGGCGCGGGCAGAAGGCGCGGCGAACCTTGCCAAACTGGACCGTTTCATCGCCGGCCAGCCGCGCCTGTCTTGGGTGCCCCCGCAGGCCGGGTTGATCGGTCTTGCCCGCCTGACGGACGAGGACGCAGAATCCTTTGCCCGCCGACTGCTCGCCGCGCCGTACAAGACGTTCCTGCTGCCCGGCTCTGCCTATGACATGCCCGCCCATATCCGGCTTGGTGTCGGGGGCGGCGCGTCGGTGCGGCTGGACGAGGGGCTTGCGCGGTTGGCCAACTGCCTTGGACAGATGCCATAGGTCGCGCTTGGCCGCCGCGTGTCGCCCTTGACCGCGACAAGCGGGGCGCAAATGCCACGATAAAGCAGCCATTCAACCCGGAGAAAGCCATGCAAACCATCGTCAAACTGCCGCCGACCGATCAGAATCCTTCGACCGATGATCTGGACGGCTGGATCAAGACCGAAGGCAACCCGCACATGAAAACCTGGGTGCTGCACACCTCGGCGGCGGGCGATATGGTGTCGGGCATCTGGGAATGTACCGTTGGCAGCTATCATGCCACCTATACCGCTTACGAATATGTGGTGCTGATTGCGGGCCGGATCGTTATCACCCCTGATGGCGGCACGCCGGTGATGGTCAAGGCCGGTGATGCCTTCGTGGTGGAGCCGACCTTCAAAGGCACATGGAAAATCGAAGAAAACGTGCGCAAACATTTCGATTTTCGCACAAAGTGATATAAATCAACATCTTATCCTATGGCCGCCCCCTTCAGGCCATAGGATCTCGCGCTAAACTCTCTCCCGAAACCGGCTGATATCCGATAACAATCCACCGATTTTGCCTAGCAGCCCGCCTTGATCCAGATGTGGTCCATCGCCCAAAACCACGGGCTAACCCAAAAAGGATCGCCACATGCTGCCCATGTTCAAAACTCACGCTATCGCCGCTGCAACTGCCTTCGCGCTCGTTGCCTCTTCCGCCGCGCCCTCTTATGCCTGGGGTCGGCGCGAGCAGGATGTTCTGACCGGCGTTCTGGGCGCGATCCTGATCGGCACCTTGATCAATCAGGCGAACAAGACCCCTGCGGTTCAACCTGCGCCTCAGCCGCAGCCCGTCTATGTGCCCGCACAGACCTCGATCTACAGCACGCCCGTCGCTGCCCGGTTCAACGCCTATAGCAACAACAACCAGCGCCGCATTCAATCGACCCTGTCGGCCTATGGTTATTACCAAGGCGCGATTGACGGTGATTTCGGCCCCGGCACCTATAACGCGACGGTGGCCTATGCCCGGGCGACCGGCAAATCGAACCTGTTGACCACACAGGCCGGGGTTACCTCACTATACGAAGGTCTGCTCTTCTAAACCGGCAAACCTGTCTGGCAGAATTATTTTGCAGGCGCCGCCCAAGGATTGCACCTTGGGCGGCGTCTTAGGTATGACATGTTGATGGACACGCCCGACGAGACTTTGGCACTGGCGGCGCGATCGGGGGATCGGGCGGCCTTTGGCATTTTGATCGGGCGGCATTATGACCGGGTGTTCCGGCTGGCGTGGCGGCTAAGCGGCGCGCGCGCTGATGCCGAAGACCTGGCGCAGGATGTTTGCGCGGCTTTGCCTGCAAAACTGGCCGGGTGGCGCGGCGAGGCGCGGTTTTCGACATGGCTGTACCGCGTGGTGATGAATGCCGCGCACGATCAGCGGCGGCGCGCGGCGGTGCGCAGCAAGGCCAGCGACGGTTGGGGCGATTGGGAAATCGCCCGGCAGGACGAGATTTCGGTCGAGGCGGAGCGGATGGATTGGCTGAAATCCGCGATGGCACGGCTGTCGCCGGAACTGCGCGACACGGCGGCGCTGGTTTTGGGCGAAGAATTGACGCAGGCCGAGGCCGGGCTGGTTCTGGGCCTGTCCGAAGGCACCATCGCGTGGCGCATGTCGGAAATGAAAAAGCGGTTGAAGGCCATGGCGGCCGAGGAGGCAGGCAGATGAGCGATGAGTTGGACGCCCTAAAATCCGCCCTGAAGGCCGCCCCGGCACCGGAGGCGGAGGCAAAAGCGCGCGCGCTGGCGCTTGCGATGAAAAATTTCGACACGGCCCAAGGATCGCCCCTGGCCCTGCGTCCTATGGAAGACCGCCCAAAGGAGGCGGGGTTCCTTTGGGGAGTTAAAGAGATGATGTCATCAATAGCAAAGCGGCGCTGGTTGGCAGCAAGCACGTCGGCGGCGGCGCTGGCCGTGGGCGTGGCGGTGTTTGCGCCACATGCGGACAAGGGGCCCTTGCCCAAAATGGTGGTGGTTGCGGAGCCGGAGGCGGCCGAAGCCCCCAAGCCGGACCGTGGCCGGGCAGAGCAGGACAGGCTCGTCGCAACGGATAAAGCCGCAGGGCAACAGGAGCCCGCCGGCGAGGCCGTGATGGCACAAGAAGCCGAAGCGGGGATTACGCTTGACGACACTGCAATGGCCGGTCTGACCACGCGCGCCGCGCCGCCGATGACCGCCGCCGCTGTTTTGGATGGTACGATGAACTTGAGCGATGATCTGGAACACGCGCAGCCCTTGCCCCCCTCCACCGAGGCCTTCGCGAATGCCGAGGTGAACCCGGTCAAGATCACCGCTGAAGAGCCGGTATCGACCTTTTCCATCGACGTCGATACCGCCTCTTATGCCGTCGTCCGCTCGTCCCTGAACGCGGGCCAACTGCCCCCGCCCGAGGCGGTGCGCATCGAGGAAATGGTGAACTATTTCCCCTATGCCTATCCCGCGCCCGACGGGACCCAAGCGTTTCGGCCCACGATTTCGGTGATGCCGACGCCGTGGAATGCGGGCACGCGGCTGGTGCATATCGGGATTCAAGGCGCGATGCCTGCCATCGCGGACCGCCCAGGCCTGAACCTTGTGTTCCTGATCGACACTTCAGGTTCGATGGACGAGCCGAACAAACTGCCGCTGTTGAAGCAGTCGTTCGCGATGATGCTGGAGGGGCTGCGGGCAACCGATCAGGTGGCGATTGTCACCTATGCCGGATCGGCGGGCACGGTTTTGCCGCCGACAAACGCGGGCAACCGCGCCGAGATCTTAAGCGCGCTGGACCGTCTTTCGGCAGGGGGCAGCACGGCGGGGGCCGAGGGGATTGCGCTGGCCTATGATGTGGCCGAGGGCATGACGGCGCAGGGCGAGGTCAGCCGGGTCATTCTGGCGACGGACGGCGATTTCAATGTGGGGATGGCGGACCCTGAGGCGCTGAAAGTTTTCATCGCGGATCGGCGCGAAAGCGGTACCTATCTGTCGGTGCTGGGGTTCGGGCGCGGCAATCTGGATGACGCAACCATGCAGGCGCTGGCGCAGAACGGCAATGGCACCGCGTCCTATATCGACACGCTGAACGAGGCGCGCAAGGTGCTGGTCGATCAGCTGGTCGGCGCGCTTTATCCCATTGCGAACAATGTGAAAATTCAGGTGGAATGGAATCCTGCCGAGGTGGCCGAATACCGGCTTATCGGCTATGAGACGCGGGCGCTGGCACGGGAAGATTTCAATAACGACAAGGTGGATGCGGGCGATATCGGCGCGGGCACGGCGGTGACGGCGATCTATGAGATCACGGCGCCGGGCAGCGCGGCGCTGCTGAACGATCCGTTGCGCTATCAATCCGGGGCTGCGCAAACCGCGGGCAACGGCGAGCTGGGGTTCCTGCGGATCCGGCAGGTGGTGCCGGGGCAAAGCGAAAGCGTGCTGCAGGAAACGGCGATTGGCGAAGGTGCGGCGGCAACACCGGAGGCGCAGTTCGCAGTGGCAATCGCCGGGTTTGGCCAATTGCTGAGCGGGGCGAAATACACCGGCGACTGGGGCTGGGATCAGGCGATCGAGATGGCGCTCGCGGCGCGCGGGACCGACGATTTCGGCTATCGGATCGAGGCGGTGAACCTGATGCGGATGGCGCAAAGCCTGTCCGCGCAGCCTTGAGGCAGCAAAAAGGCCCGGATCCTGCGATCCGGGCCTTCTCATTCAGACCAGCGCCGTTGTGGGCGCGGCGTGTTCCAGAGCCGCCTCAACCGCTTGTCCGTTCCGGGTAATTTCAATCCGGCGCGGTTTCAAAGCCTCGGGCGTTTCGCGGTGCAGATCGACATGAAGCATCCCGTGTTCATGAACCGCGCCCGCAACCTTCACATGATCGGCCAGCGCAAAGCGGCGTTCAAACGCGCGCATCGCGATGCCACGGTGCAAATAGGCCTTTTCGGCGGCGTCATCAGCGCGGCGCGCGGTGACAAAAAGATTGCCCTCCCGCACCTCGACCGACAGATCATCAGGCGCGAAACCGGCGACGGCGATTGAAATGCGATACGCATCTTCTGCCGTCTTTTCAATGTTATAGGGGGGATAGGTGGGCTGCGGAACGTCGGCAGACAACGCGCGGTCCATCAGGTCGGCGATCCGGTCATAGCCAACAGTAGCGCGGTAAAGCGGGGCGAAATCCAAAGTGCGCATGATCATCCTTTCAAAGCGATGAAATGGGCCCTCCCGTGATGGGCAGGGCGGTTTTTGCCGCGCGGGCCCGACTGTGGCACCCTGCGGCCTGTCTCAGATGGGAAAGAATTTGCGGCGTTTCAAGCCCAATGGTCAGGGCGCAGAGACGAATTTCGCGCGACCGCCCTGCCCGCCTGAAATCACCGTCACCCCAGTCACCTTGGCCGCGCCGCCCAGCTGCGCCTCAATTTCGCCCATCAGGATTGGCAGCGCCTCATCGACGGCCACGGCCAGCGCCACCGGCTCTTCGCCCTGCTCGGCCTTGGCGGAAATGATCGAGACGATCTTTGGCACCAAGCCGGAAATGTCGAACACCGGCGCCCCTGATGAGCCGAAATCGACGGAACAGGACAGAACCGAAATTGACGGCGCTTCGTCCAGCACGGTGCAGGTTTGCTGCAAAGACGGCGCTTCGGCGCGGTCTTGGGCATAGGACACAACGCCCACCGAATCGTCGATATGCGGACGCGGGGCGGTCTCAAAAGGCACAACCGAGGTCAGCCGAACCGCCTGATCGAGCCGCAAAAGCGCGACATCAAACCCAACCCGGTCCAGCTTGTCGACCTCGCCATACACATATTCGGGGTGCGCCACCGCGACGGTGACGTGGCGATAAGCCGACGCATGGCCATTGCGCAGACCGGGCAGAAATTGAAAATCTTCAACCGGGATGCGCGCGCCGGTCACTTTGTCAAACAGGCAATGCGCGGCCGTCAGAACCAGCTGCGGCGTGATCAGCGTGGCGGTGCAAAAGCCGGTTGTTCCCAGATCAAGCCGCCCCACCGCCTCCCATCCTTTTCCCGAATCGCTGCTTTCAAGGCTGACCAGCCCGGTTTCCTGCGCAAAAAGCGCGGCAGGCATCAGGCAAAGGCAAAGGGCAAGGCAGATTTGGGCGCGGGGCATTATGGGTCTCCGGTACGGGGGGCTGTCTAACCCGACACTGCGGCGATAGTTTGGCAGGCTTTCAAAGCGGGCGGCATCGGCCCGCCCGTCGCCCAATCCAGAAGCTCCACCGTATGGACCACAGGAATATCGGTGCCCGCGCCGATCTGCGTCATGCAGCCGATATTGCCTGCCGCAATCACCTGCGGCGCTTTGGCCAAGATATGTGCCACCTTGCGCCGCCCCAGCTCTGCCGCGATCTGCGGTTGCAGCAGATTGTAGGTGCCGGCAGAGCCGCAGCACAGATGCGCGTCCACCGGTTCCACCACGCTAAACCCCGCCTGTTTCAGCAAGTCTTTCGGCGCGGATTTCACCTTCTGCCCGTGTTGCAATGAGCAGGCCGCGTGATAGGCGACGCGCAGGTTGGGGGCGCTTGCCTGTGGCAGGCCAATCTCGGCCAGATATTCGGTGATGTCGCGGGCAAGGCGGGCCACCTCGCCCGCCTGGTGCTGCAACGGATCATTTGCAAACAGATGTTCGTAATCCTTCACCGTGGTGCCGCAACCCGAGGTGTTGATGATGATCGCGTCCAACCCCGCCGCCTTTTCCGCCATCAGCGCGCGAAGACTGGCGGCGGCAAAGGCACGGGCCTGATCCTCGCGGCCCATATGATGGCTCAGCGCGCCGCAGCAGCCCATCGCGCGCGGCACCACCACCTCGACCCCGGCCCGGGTCAAAAGCCGGATCGTGGCGTCGTTGATATCGGTGTTCAACGCCTTTTGCGCGCAGCCAGTCATCAGCGCGACGCGGGCGCGGACCGGACCAAGCGCGGCAAAGGTTTGCGCATCGTCGTTGCGGCTGACGGGGGGCAGGCGGCGCGGGGCCATCGCGATCATGGCGCGCAGGCGGGCATCGGGGAACAGGCGGGCAAAGGGACGCACAAGACGGGCGGCCAGCAGGGCCAACCGAAACCGGGTGGGAAAGGGGATGATCTGCGCCAATGCACCGCGCAGGATACGGTCCATCAGCGGGCGTTTATACGTCGCCTCGACATGGACGCGGGCCTGTTCGATCAGGTGCATGTAATCCACCCCCGAGGGGCAGGTCGTGGTGCAGGCAAGGCAGGAAAGGCAGCGGTCGATATGCAGGGCGGTTTTGGCATCGGCGGGACGGCCCTGTTCCAGCATCTCTTTGATCAGGTAAATCCGCCCGCGCGGGCTGTCGAGCTCGTCACCCAAGACCTGATAACTGGGGCACGTGGCGGTGCACATGCCGCAATGCACGCAGGCGCGCAGGATGGCGTTGGCCTCGGCCAGCTTGGGGTCTTGCAGCTGAGTCTCGGTGAAAAAGGTTTGCATCAGGCCATAAGTCCGCGGTTGAACAGGGATTTTGGGTCGAACCTGGCCCGAAGGGCGGCGCACAGGGTTGCGACTTCGGGCGGTTCGGGGGGGAAGAGGGGCAGGGCTGAGGCCGAACGCATCAGGCTCGCGTGGCCCCGCACCTGGCCAAGGTGGGCGCGCAGGTCGACGCCCGCAGGCACCAGCGCCCAGATCAGCCCGCCGCCCCAATCAAGCAGGCTATGGCTGCCATCGGGCAAGCGGCGGGCGATACCGGGCGCGCTCGAAGGCTGCACCGACAGCCGCCAGATGTCGCCATCGTGCCCGCAAAGAGCGGTGACATCGCGGATACCTTGCCACAAAGCGCCGGGATCGTCGCTGATGGTGATCTCGGCGGCATGGGGCGCCAAAAGCGCCTGCAACCGCTGCACCCGATAAATGACCGAGGCCGCAAACCCTTCGATCCGCACGTGCGTCTCGCCCGCGCGGGTCAGATGTGCCGCGCCCGAGATTTCGAAGGGAGATCCGAGGGCGGCAGACATCGCTGTGACCGCCTGCGCAGGCGAAAGGCCGTGCAAACAAAGGCTTGCGCAGGTTTCCGGGCTTGGCAGCACCTTGAACGCAACCTCGCTGAGCACGCCCAAAGTGCCATGCGCCCCGGCCATCAGCTTGACCAGATCAAGGCCGGTGACATTCTTCATCACCCGCCCGCCCGATTTCACCACCTGCCCCGTGCCATCGACTAACCGCAGCCCGATCATGAAATCGCGCGCCGCCCCCGCCTGCACCCGGCGCGGGCCCGAGGCATTTGCAGCCGCAACCCCGCCCAACGTCGAAACCCCCTGCCGCCGCAAAAGCGCGCGCAGGTCCGGCGGCTCGAACGGCAGGCGCTGTCCCTCGGCCAAAAGCGCTGCCTGAACCTCGGCCAAGGGCGTGCCTGCCCCCGCAACCAAGGTCAAAGCGCCGGGTTCATACAGCGAGATGCCGCAAAGCCCGGAAAGATCCAGCAGATCGCCCGCCGCCACCCGCCCCCGTGTGCCGCCACCGCGCAGGGCAAAAGGCCCGGCCGCCTGCCGGATCGCCTCACTCAGGTCCGCCTCACTCGTCGGTCGCATCTTTCGCTTTCTGTTAAATCCAGACATCCGCGGGGGGGGAAGGCCGGAGTTTGGCACAACCCTTGGCCGGGCTGGGGGCGGCTGGCCCCCTGCCCGGCGTCACCCAGACCGGCGCCCGGCGCTCGCCGCCAGCGGAAACACCTTGGCCGGGTTCAAAAGCCAGCCCGGATCGAACACATCTTTCACCCGCATTTGCGCCTCCAGATCGGCGGGGGAAAATTGCACCGCCATCAGATCGCGTTTTTCCACGCCCACGCCGTGCTCGCCCGTCAAACAGCCGCCAACGTCGACGCACAGGGTCAGGATCGCGGCGCCAAACGCCTCGCACAGGGCCAGATCGCCGGGCTTGTTGGCGTCGTACAGGATCAAGGGGTGCATGTTGCCGTCGCCCGCATGAAAGACGTTGGCGACGCGCAGGCCGAACTCGGCGCTCATCTCGCCGATCCTGCGCAGAACCAAAGGCAAGGCCGACACCGGGATCGTGCCGTCAAGACACATGTAATCGCCCATCTGTCCCATGGCCCCAAAGGCGGATTTGCGGCCAAGCCAGATGCGGGTGGCGTCCGCCTCGGACGTGCTTTCGCGATAGGCTGCGGGCGCGTGGCGGGCCGCGATGGTGCGGATGCGGGCCAGTTGATCGTCAATCTCGGTGGGGCTGCCCTCGACCTCGATGATCAACAGCGCCGCGCAGTCGGGATAACCGGCATGGGCAAAGGCCTCGCAGGCGGTGATGGCCAAACGGTCCATGAATTCGATCGCCACCGGCAGCACCCCGGCCTTGATGATATCGGCAACGCAAGCCCCTGCGACCTCGCTGGCATCAAACCCCATCAGCACCGGACGCGCGCCTTCGGGTTTGGGCAGGATGCGCAGCCAGGCCTCGGTCACCACCGCCAACTGCCCTTCGGAGCCGCAGATCACCCCCATCAGATCCAGCCCGCCCGCATCCGCGACCGGGCCGCCCAGCGTCACCTCGGTGCCGTCCATCAGCACCATGCGCACCCCCAGAAGGTTGTTCGTCGTCACCCCGTATTTCAGACAATGCGCGCCGCCCGAATTCATCGCGATATTGCCCGCGATGGCGCAGGCAATCTGGCTGGACGGGTCGGGCGCATAGAAAAACCCTTCGCCTTCAACGGCCCCCGTCACCGACAGATTGGTGCGGCCGGTTTCAACATGGATGAACCGGTCGGGCAAGTTCACCTCGATCACGCGGGTCAGACGCGCCACGCCAAGGATCACGCAATCAGCCGTCGGCAGCGCGCCGCCCGCAAGCGAGGTGCCAGCGCCGCGCGGCACCACCGGCACGCCCAGCGCGTGACAGGTCTTCAGGATGGCGGCGACCTCTGCCGTCGTGCGCGGCAGGGTCACGGCGAGCGGCGGGCAGCGGTACGCCGACAGCCCGTCGCATTCATAGGCTTTCAACTCCACCGGGTCCGAAATCAGCCCGCCATCCGGCAAAACCGCCGCAAGCGCGGCCAACAGGGCGGGGCGGCTGTTCAGGATCTGGGCGGAGACGGGGGGCATCTGCATCGGGGCGTCCGGACTGTTTGGGCGATTAGGGCCTTGAAAAGGGGCCAAGGTCAAGAACGTCGGCGGGAAAAGGGCCGGACAGGCTGCGCCGGTTCAGGCCCTTGCCGCCCTTCGCCGCCCCTCGATCAGCCAGGCCGCGATCATCAGCCCCGCGGCGGCGAGCAGCGCCAGCCATTCGGGCAACAGCGCGGTGATGCGGATGTCTTCGGTCTGATAGGCGCCGCGCGGGGTGATGCCGATCCAGCCGCGCCCGGCGGCGGTGCGCCCGATGCCAACGCTGCGGATATCAGGCGCGCCGCCTTCCAGACGGATCACACCGCCTGATGTGGCGGCCAGCGCCGGGGCCATCACAGTATCGGTGGCGATGGTATCGACAAATTCGCGCGGGGCAGCGGGGCCGACCGCGATCACGCGGGTCAAATCGCCCTGCGACAGCCGGTAAAGCCCGGTATCGGGGGCGGCAAACAGGGTGTCAAAGCGCCCGGGCGAGCGCTGCGTCATCGGCAGAATCAGATCGGTGCCGTCCGGTTTGGTGACGGTCAGATCACCCGGCGGCTCGTCTTTTATGCTGCGCCTTGTGACGGTTACGTCATTGGCCTTCAACGAGGCTGACAGAGTTTCCTCTTCCAGTTCCGGCTCTTTGAGCATCCAATGCGCCAGCCGTCGCAACAGTTCCAACTGCGGCCCGCCGCCTTCGTATCCGCGCCCCCAAAGCCACATCTGATCGGAGGCCAGCACCGCCACGCGCCCCGCCTCAACCCGGTTCAGCACCAAAAGCGGACGGTCGCCGGGGCCGGACATAACCACCTGCCCCGCCGTCGCCTTCATTTCCACCAGCCTAAACCAGCGGCCCCAACCGCCTTTGGGGGCCAGCGCCTCCAGCCCCTCGGTCACGGGATGGCGGCGGCCAAGGTCGGTCAGCGCGGGTTTGAAGCCTTCGGAAATGATCTGCGCGGTGGGTTCCACCGGCAGGATCTCGGCCAAGGGCGTGCGCCAAAGGCTGTCGATGGTGCCAAATTCCGGCCCTGCGGCAACCAGAACCGTGCCGCCATCTTTGACGTATTGCACAACATTGTCGATGTAAGTCATCGGCAGGATGCCCTGCATCGAATAGCGGTCAAAAATGATCAGGTCGAAATCCTTGATCTTTTCCACGAACAGCTCGCGCGTTGGAAAGGCGATCAGGGCCAGTTCTTCGACCGGAATGCCGTCCTGTTTTTCGGGCGGGCGCAGGATGGTGAAATGCACCAGATCGACCGAAGGGTCTGATTTCAGCAGGTTGCGCCACGTCCTCTCGCCGGTATGGGGCTCGCCCGAGACGAGCAGCACCCGCAGGCGGTCGCGCACGCCGTTGATGGCCAGGGTGGCGGTGTTGTTGCGATCGGTCAACTCGCCGTCCTGTGGGGCGACACTCAATTGCAGCACGTTTTGCCCGCCGTGCGGCAGACGAACCGGCAGATCAAGATCGACGTTGAGCGGCACGGAAAAGATAACAGGGTCGTCTTCGTCCATCGCGATGGTGATATCGACCAGATCGTCGATGCCAAAGGGGCTGGCGCCGGTGTCGTCGATGCGCAGGTTCAGGATGGTTTCCTCGCCCATGATCGCAAAAGCCGGGGCGTTGGTGACGATGATACGCCGGTCCCAGTCGGCGGACGTTCCGGTCAACAACAGGTGCAGCGGGGCGGGCAGATCGGGCACCGCGCCCATGTCGTGCACCTGCCCGTCCGAGATCAGGATCGCGCCTGCAACGCGGCCGCGTGGTTCCTCGGCCAAAGCGCGGGACAGGGCCGCCATCGCCTCGGTTCCGGCATCGCCGATGCCATCGGGCAGGCGAATCAGGCGCATTTCGGTATTGTCCATCGCCGACAGTTCATTTTGCACGGCGGCAAGCGCGGCCTGCGACTGCGCGCTGCGCTCGTCCAATCGGTTGGAGGCACTTTCATCCACCACCACGATCACGATATCGCTGAGCGGCTTTTGCAATTCGCTTTGCAATGACGGATTGGCAAGCGCCGCGATCAGCGTCAACGCCGCCACAAGCCGCAGGGGCCAACCCGGCAGCCCGCGCCACAGCGCGAGGGCCAGCAGCAGGGCGGCGACGGTTGCAAAGACCCAAAGCACTGCAAGCGGAACCAACGGCGCAAGAAGAAGGCTTTGGGTCATTCGCCAAGCCTTTCAAGCAGCGCGGGCACATGGACTTGATCGGATTTATAATTGCCGGTCAGCACATGCATGATCAGGTTGATGCCAAAGCGGTAGGCGGTTTCGCGTTGCCGCTCGCCGCCTTCGCCGCGGCCAATGGGGTAAAGCGCCGCGCCGTATTCATCGGTGGCCCAGGCGCTTGCCCAATCATTGCCGCCAATCACCACCGGCGTCACGCCATCATTTTGCGGGCGAAACGGCATGCCTTCGGCGGCCTCTTGCTGCAGCGGGGCGGCTTCGACCCACAGGACCGGGCTGTCGAAACGGCCGGGGAAATTCTGGATCAGATAAAAGCTGCGGGTCAGGATATGGTCGGTCGGGACAATCTCCAGCGGCGGAATATCAAGCCCTTGCGCAATGCCGCGCAGGGTGTCGCCTTCGGGCGTGGCCGCACCAGAGCCGGACAGATCGCCGTCGCGGGTGTCGAACAAGATCATCCCGCCGCTGCGCAGATAGGCGTTCAGCCGATCATAGGCGGCGGGGCTGGGCAGGGCTTGGCCGGGCGTTACAGGCCAGTAAAGAAACGGAAAAAACGCCAGCTCGTCGGTTTCGACATTCACCCCCATCGGGGCAAAGGGCTCAATCGAGGTGCGTTCGGTCAGCCGGTCCGACAGGCCCAACAGCCCCGCCTCGGACAGCTGATCCATGGCGGCATCGCCGGTGATCACATAGGCCAGAACCACCCCATCGGTGGCGGCGATGGCGAGATCGTCGGCGGGTGTGGTTTGCGCCTTTGCCAGCGGCACATGCAACGGCATCAGTGCGAGCAGCAGAACCGCCGACGCCCGGCGGGCGAACGCGGGCAGGCGGCCCGACAGCCACAGCGCCGCGAAGATGTCGAGAAGCGTCAGACCCAAGGCGAGCGCCAGAAGCGGGCCCTTCAGCGCGCGCGCGGCGGTGGTCTGCATGCCTTCAATCTGTTGGCTCACAGGCCAGACAGCAGGGGCCAGCACGGTCTTATCCCCCACCGCATTCAGCGCCAGACTGCGCGCGCCTTCGCTATAAACCCCCGGCGGCAGGCCCGGGGCGGGGCCCTTTGTCAACGCCGCCCCCAAAACCTCGCCGTCCACACCGGACAGATCCTCGCCCGACTGCGCCGCGCCATATCCATCCAGAACCCGCAGCGGCCCCCAGGTCTGACCCTTCAGCGTCTCTGGCTTGGGCAGCCCTGACCCCGACGAAACCGCCAGGCGTTCCAGCATCTGCACGAACAGGCCCGAAAGCGGCAGGCTGGACCATTCGGCATTCGCGGTCACATGGAACAGCACGATCTGCCCATCGCCCATGATTTTCCGCGTGACCAGCGGCGTTCCGTCGGCCAGCGCAGCAATGGTGCGCTGGGGCAGGTCGGGATCGGGTTGGGCGAGAACCTGTTCGGTAACGGCCACGTCCACCGGAACGGCCAGCCCGTGAAAAGGCGAGCCTTCGGGAAAAGGCGCCAGCGGGCGCGGCGCGCCCCAGCTCATCGCGCCGCCAATCTCGCGGCCCCCCTCCCGCAGACGCACCGGCATCAGCGGGTCTTCTTCGGCGCGCGAAATGTCCGAGGCGGCAAGGCGCGGGCCGGCAAAGCGCAGCAAAAGCCCGCCTTCATCAACCCAGTCCGCCAGCGCGTCAGTCTCGCCCGTGGTCAGCCGCGCAATATCGGCGAGGATCACCACATCGGGGCTGGCCTTCAAAACATCCGTCAGCGCGCCGTCGATCAACTCGGCCGAAGGCGCCAGCGCCTGACGCAGGTAATGGGTTTGGTCGAGCAGCGTCAGCCCCTCTTTGGCCGCGCCGCCCGCAAGGATCGCGACCTTGCGCCGCTTCAGGCTGTCATCGGCAAGGCTGACCGAGCCAGCCGACTGCACGCCCGAAATTTCAAACCGGTTCAATCGGTTGCGCAGTTCGGGCGGCAAGGACTGGCTGGCCTCGGCCCCCGTGGCCCCCTGCTCAAGCGTCAGGGTAAAGCGGGCAAGCTCGCGGTCTATTCCAGAGGGGTCAGGGCCACGGCCGATCACCTGCACCTCTGACGCTGGCCCGCCAAGCGGGCGCTGAACGCGCACAGTGACCGCGCCGTCTTTGATCTTGGCCGGACCAAGCGCCAGCACAACGCGCGGCGATTGATAGACGCGCAGATCGCCTTTGGCAGCCAGCGCCGCGCGCAAATCATCGCGGCCCGGATGGTCAAGCCCGTCCGACAGCCAGAAGCTTGCAAAATCGCCCTCGGGCAGCGCCTGCGCCCAAGCCTGCATTTCACCGGGCAGCCAGGGTGCCGGATCCGCTGCGTTCAGCCGGGCGATGGCGGCGTCTGCCGTCTGGAACACCGGCGTTTGCGGGGTGTCGCTCAGTTGGATCAGGGCAACAGGCCGCGCCGCCCGGCCCGCTTCGGCCAAAATCTCGGCGGCCTTGCCCCGGCGCGCGGCCCAATCGGGCGCATCGGCCCAGCCACCATCCAGCACCACAAGCAACGGACCGCTGCCCAAAGTGGCGGGTGCGGGGTTGAATGTCGGACCCGCAAAACCAACAATGGCCGCGCCAATGGCCACGATGCGCAGCGCGAGCAACCACCAGGGCGTGCGGTCCGCTTGCCGCTCTTCATCCTTCAGCCCCAAAAGCAGCATCACAGCGGCAAAGCGCAGGTGTTTGGCGGCGGGCGGGATGGCGCGCAGGATCAGCCACAGGATCGGCAGGCCGGCAAGCGCGAGCAAAAGCAGCGGTTGGGCAAAGGTCAGGGCTGAAAACATCAGGGCGCGCCCCCCAACGCCTGATGCGCCCAAAGCAGCGTGGGCAGCGCCGGCGTTCCGGTGTGATGGCAGCTGACATGCCAGCCAAGCGCGCGGGCCATTTGGGCAAGCTCGGCCTTTCGCGCGGCAAGGCGGTCTTGATAGCGGGCGCGCAAATCGCCCGCTTCCTGCGTTTCAAAGGCAATTCCGCCGCCCATGGACTGAAAAACCGTGCGCCCGTCAAAGGGGAAATCCTCTTCGACCGGGTCAAGGATCTGCACCATCAACCCGCGCACGCCCTTGTCGGCGGCCACCGCCATCGCGGCCTGCAGCGGCGCCAAATCGCCCAGAAAATCCGAAATCACGACCGCGCGGCCATAGGAAATGGCATCATTCAAGCTTGGCGCGCCAAACTCGGCGCTGTGCTGCGCGGCGAGCGCCTGCGCAATCGGACCAAGTTGGGTCATGCCAGTGCGCGGTCGTCCCTGCCCTTCCACCCCAACCCTTTCACCGCCCTTCAGCAGCGCAATCGCCAGCGCCAGCGCCAGCACCGCCGCGCGTTCGGCCTTGGAGGGGCGCGATTTGGCCCCCTGAAACGCCATGGACCGCGAGGGATCGACCCAAAGCGTTACCGCTTGCGATGCCTGCCATTCCCGCTCGCGGATAAACGGCGCGTCGGATTTGGCCGATCGGCGCCAGTCGATGTTGCGCGCGGTATCGCCCGGCATCGCAGGGCGATACTGCCAGAAATCGGCCCCCTGCCCCGCCCTTTTGCGGCCATGCTCGCCAAAGGCAAGCGCTGATGACAACCGCTCAGCGCTTGCCAAAAGCGCGGGCAACGATTGGCCCAGCGCATCCGCCTCGGCGCGAAGGGTCGGCAGGTCGATCACGCGGCGGCCTCTTGCCCCAAGGTGATGCCGCTCATCCGGTCAATCAGCCCGCCCAGCGTTTCGCCGCGCGCCCGTGCGGCAAAGTTCAGCGACATGCGGTGCGACAGGACGGGCCGCGCAAGCGCCGCCACATCGCCGATATCGGGGGCAAAACGGCCATCCAGAAGCGCCCGCGCCCGCACCGCCAGCATCAGCGCCTGCGCCGCGCGCGGGCCGGGGCCCCAGGACAGCAATCCTTCAACCGCCTTGCCCTCAGGCTCGGACGGACGGCAGGCGCGCACGAGGTTCAGGATCGCCTCGACCACCTTTTCGCCCACCGGCATCCGCCGGATCAGCATTTGCGCCGCGATCAGCTGTTCGGCGGTAAAGACCTGCGAAACCTGCGCCTCGTCCGCGCCCGTCGTCGCCAAAAGGATCTGCCGTTCAACGGCGCGGGTGGGATACTCCACGTCGATCTGCACGAGAAAGCGGTCAAGCTGTGCCTCGGGCAGCGGATAGGTGCCTTCTTGTTCGATGGGGTTTTGCGTGGCCAGAACATGGAACGGGGGGCCAAGCGGGCGGTGAATGCCCGCAATCGTCACCTCGCGCTCTTGCATGGCCTGCAAAAGCGCGGACTGGGTGCGGGGGCTGGCCCGGTTGATCTCGTCCGCCATCAGCAGTTGACAGAAGATCGGGCCTTGCAGAAACCGAAACGCGCGGGTGCCATCCGCGGCGGTTTCCAGCACCTCAGAGCCGAGGATATCGGCGGGCATCAGATCGGGGGTGAACTGAATCCGGCTGGAATTCAGGCCCATGACGGTGGACAGGGTATCGACGAGCAGCGTCTTTCCAAGCCCCGGCAGCCCCACCAAAAGACCGTGCCCGCCGCACAGCATCGCGATCAACGACAGCTCCACCACTTTTTCCTGACCGATGAACCGGGCCGCAATCATTTTCCGCGCAGACCCAAGGTTTTCGCCCAAGGTTTCGATTTGGGTGACAAGTTGGGCGGCTTCGGACATGACAATTCTCCATTTGGGTACTACATCATTAGATCGAATGACGCGCTCGGGTACAAATGACAAACGATAAATCGGCTCAAAACTTCGTGACGCCCAATGCGGACGGGCTCGCAAAAGCGGCATCAGCCGCCAGCAAAGGCCGCGGTCCGGCCCCGGTTCACCTGTGGAATCCCGATTTTTGCGGCGATCTGGATATTCGCATCGCCAAGGACGGCCAGTGGTCTTATTTGGGCACGCCAATCGGCCGCGCGCCGCTGGTCAAACTGTTTTCGAACATCCTCAAGCGGGAGGGGGAGCGGTATTTTCTGGTGACGCCCGCAGAAAAGGTGGGAATCACCGTCGATGATGCCCCGCTGTTCGTCGTGGATTTTGAAGTCGAGGGCGCGGGCGAGGCGCAGGTTTTGCGGCTGATCTGCAAGACGGACGAGGTTGTAACGGTGGACGCCGAGCACGCGCTGCGGGTGGACCGCGACGCGCAATCGGGCGAGCCGTCGCCCTATGTGCATGTCAGATCGGGGCTTGAAGCGCGCATCGACCGCAAAACTTTCTATCGTTTGGTGGACCTTGGAACGCATGAACCGCGTGACGGGGCGTCATGGTTCGGTCTATGGTCGGCGGGTTGCTTCTTTGCGATCATTCCTTCTGCAGAATTGACCTGACCCGCCCTGATGCCTTTGTTCGCCGCCAACATCACCATGCTGTTCACCGAGGTTCCGATGCTGGACCGGCCCGGTCTTGCCGCGCAAGCCGGGTTTGATGGGGTTGAAGTGCTGTTTCCCTATGACTGGCCGGTCAAGGAATGGGAGGCGGCGCTGGCGGGCCTGCCGGTCGCGATGGTCAACACGCCGCCGGGCGACTGGGTGGCGGGGGATCGCGGGTTTGCGGCGATGCCGGACTTTGTCGGCCGGTTTCAGGACAGTTTTCTGCGCGCGGCGGATTTCGCCACGCGGGTGGGCGCGCAGCGGGTGCATGTGATGGCGGGGGTGGCCAAGGGGCCGCTGGCCGAGCAGACATATGCCGAGAATCTGGCTTGGGCGGCGGCGCAGGCACCAGATTTGCGGCTGCTGATCGAGCCTTTGAATGTCGAAGATATGCCGGGCTATTTTCTGAACGACTTTGATCAGGCGGGGCGGATTCTGGATGATCTGGGATCGGACCGGGTGGGGATTCAGTTCGATCTGTGGCATGCGGCGCGGATTCATGGCGATGCGGGCGCGGTTTGGGCCCGCCATGAAGCGCGGATCGGCCATGTTCAGATCGCTGGTTTTCCGGCGCGAAGCGAGCCGGGGGGCGGCGGGTTCGATCTGACCGGCCTGTGCACACGGGTGGATGAGATCGGATATGACGGCTGGATCGGCGCGGAATATCGGCCGAGCCGGGCGACGGTCCACGGGCTGCGCTGGCTGGCAGCGCTGAAGGGGCGGTTTCAGCCGATTGGCTGAGTGTCCAAATCCGGACACTTTTCACAGATCAGTAAAGTCAAGTGGTTACAGCCTTTCAGTGGCCACTTTCAACCCTGGCCACCGTCCCCCCTCAAGCGCCACAATCGCCTCAATTTCCACCCGCATTTCGGGATAGGAAAGAGCGCCGAAACCCACCAGCGCGCAGGGCACGGCGCCCGTTCCCAAGGCGCGCAAGCGGGCGGCGGCGGCGGCGGCACCCGCCAGACCGCCGGGCGGGGTTTCGTAATAGCAGCCAAGGTGCAAGGTCCGCGCAGGCTGTCCAAGGCCCCACGCCACCTTGTCGATATTGGCCAGACTGCGCCGGATCTGGGCGTCCAGATCATCCGGGTCGATCACCTGCGCATCGGCGTCAAGGCTGACCTGACCGCCGACAAAGCCAAGCCCGTCGCAGGCCAGCCCATGTTTATAGGGCAGATGGATCGGCCAATCCCACAGGCCATCGGGCCATGAATGGGTTTTGGGCAAAGGGCCGTCCGCGCCGCGCATCGCCATCAGCTCGATCTGGATCAGGCGGCCCAGCGGCAGGGGAACGGGCAGGCAAAGCGCGGTCGCAATGGGGCCGGGTTCGGTGTAAAAGGCGGCGGTGGCGCGGGCCGAAGGCTCCCATTCCGCCTTGGTTCCGGGGGCGTGATACCAACGGTTCATCCGCACCACATCGCCAAAATCGGCGCCAAGCGCGGCAAGGGTGCGGCCAAGCTCCTGCATCAAGGCGGTGCTTTCGGCGGGCAGGCCCAGATTGGCAGGGGCCGTTTGCCCGCCCAGAAACATAAACCGACCCTTTCGCAGACCCAGGACGAAGCGGTCACCCGCGCCGGGGCGCAGGGCGCTCAGCGGGGACATGACCGCCGCCGCCTCAATCGACACTGCGCCGTCCGCCGCCCCGGCATGGGCGACGGGCACCATGGTGAGGGCAGGCGCTGCGCCGGGCGGCAAAGCCTCGGCAAGGGCGGCCCGCAAGGCGGCCTCGTCTTGACCATGGCGATAAAACACCCGAAGCAGACAAAGATCGCTGTTCGCGCCGCCGTGGTGCGCGATTGCGGCGGCAATCTGCGCCATCTGATCCGGCAGCGCGCCGCTGGCCCCAGCGGTCAGGATCAAGTCTTCGGCACGGGTCGAGCAAAGGGTCATCGCGGGCGTTCCAAACGGGGCATTTGACCAGCCTAGGACCAAACCCACAGCTTTTCCAGCGCGGCAGGACTTGCCCCGCCCTGCCCTGCCCCGCTACACTGCGCCAACTCCAAACGTTCAGGACCCTGCCCCATGACCACTGCCGCCCCGGAAACCGAAATCGTCACCCGTTGGAAAATCGCCTGCGATGGCGGCGAGGGGGCCTTGGGCCATCCGCGCGTCTGGCTTTCAATCCCGCAGGACACCGGGTTTGCCGAATGCGGCTATTGCGACAAACGCTTCGAGATTGACCGCGCGCATGCGCATGACGATCACTAGGTGCGCTGGCCGCGCCTGATCCTGCGCGCGCTGACAATTGCCCTTGCCCTGCCGTTTTTCTATCTGGTGTTCGGGCTGATGGGTGGCCTGATCCCCGGCCCCGTGGCGCAGATCGACGCGGCACAGGGGCAGGTGCGGATCGGGCTTGCGCGCGGGCCGATCCATTACGATTTCCTTTTGCCCATTGACGCCGATCTGCGTGGCCGCTTTGCCTTTGTTCAGGCGGCAGGCGTGCCGTTGAATGATCCGCGCGCGCGCTGGCTGATGATTGGCTGGGGCGCGGCAGAGTTTTACACGGCGACCGGCGCATACGGTGATATCGCGTTTGGCCCGGTCGCCCATGCGATCACCGGCGATTCTGCGGTGCTGCGGGTGGATGCGGTGGGGCCGGTGGACGGGGTGCCAGGCGTGCGGTTCATCATCGTGACGCCGGCGCAATATGCGGCGCTCGTGAGCGGGATCGAGGCGAGTTTCCGGCACGGGGCGGACGGAATGCCAATGGCATCAGGGGCGCCCGGATTTGGCCTGACCGATGCGTTTTTTCAGGCCGAGGGGCAGTTCAACATCTTTTACACCTGCAATGCCTGGATCGGAACGCAGTTGCGCCGCGCCGGGGTGCCGATGGGCATCTGGACGCCAACCCCGCAGGCGGTGGATCTGTCGCTGTGGCGGATTGGCGCGGGCGGCTAGGGTGGAAAGCGGGCGGCAATCGTGCGATGGTCGAGGACAAAGAACCGAGGAGACGCGCGCATGGCTTTTGGCAAAGGCAACCACCTGCATCTGATCGACGGATCGGCGTTTATCTTTCGCGCCTATCACGCGCTGCCGCCGCTGACGCGCAAGTCGGACGGGATGCCGATGGGCGCGGTGGCGGGGTTTTGCAACCTGATCTGGAGCGAGATCACGGTCGGGGCGGCGGGCAAGGCCAAGCCGACCCATATCGCGGTAATCTTCGATGCCGGCGCGCATACATTCCGCAACGATATGTACGCCCAATACAAGGCCAACCGCCCGGAATTGCCCGAGGATCTGCGGCCCCAATTCCCGCTGACCCGCGATGCCACCCGCGCATTCAACATCTCTTGCATCGAGATGAAGGGCTATGAGGCGGACGACATCATGGCGACGCTGGCGGTGCAGGCGGCGGCGGCGGGGGGCAGTTGCACGATCATTTCGTCCGACAAAGACCTGATGCAGCTGATCGGGCCCGGGATCGACATGTACGATCCGATGAAGCAAAAGCCGTTGGGCGAGGCCGAGGTGATGGAAAAGTTCGGCGTGGCGCCTGACAGGGTGATTGACGTGCAATCGCTGGCGGGGGATTCGGTGGACAATGTGCCGGGGGCGCCGGGGATCGGGCTGAAAACGGCGGCTTTGCTGATCAACGAATACGGCGATCTGGATACGCTTTTGGCGCGGGCGGGCGAGATCAAGCAGCCCAAACGGCGCGAGGCGCTGGTGGATCATGCCGACAAGATCCGGCTGAGCCGCGATCTGGTGACGCTGAAAAAGGATACGCCCATCACCTGCACGCTGGAGGAATTCGAGGTGCGCGCGCCGGATGCAGGCGCGCTGATGGCGTTTTTGGGGCTGATGGAGTTTCGCACCCTGGCGGGGCGGGTGGCCACCAAGCTGAAGGTGGCCGCGCCCGAGATTGAGGCGGGCAAGGGGTTTGAGGTGGCAGGGGCGCATGACGAGGCGGCGGCTGCGGTGCAGGTGCCGTTTGATCATGGCTTGTACGAATGCGTCCGGGACCGCGCGGCGCTGGAGCGGTGGATTGCCCGTATTTACGAGGTGGGCCATGTGGCGGTGGACACCGAAACCACCAGCCTTGACGAGATGCAGGCAGAGTTGGTGGGGATATCCTTGAGCGTCGATGCCGGGCGGGCGGCCTATATCCCGTTGGGGCATAAAAAGGGGGCGGGCGATCTTTTTGGCGGCAACGAGCTGGCCGAAGGGCAGATGGGAATGCAGGTCTGTCTGGACCTGCTGAAACCGGTGCTGCAGGACGACAGCATTCTGAAAATCGGCCAGAACATGAAATACGACTGGAAGATTTTCGCGCAGCGCGGCGTGCGGATCGCACCCTTTGATGACACGATGCTGATGTCCTATGCCATGCATGGCGGCATCCACACCCACGGCATGGACGCGCTTTCACAAAAATATCTGGGCCACACGCCGATCCCGATCAAAACCCTGCTGGGCAGCGGCAAGGCGCAGATCACCTTTGACAAGGTGGGCATCGACGAGGCGGTGAAATACGCCGCCGAGGATGCCGATGTGACCCTGCGGCTGTGGGCGGCGTTCAAACCGCAGCTGCACCGCGCCCGCGTGACCACGGTGTACGAGACGCTGGAGCGCCCGCTGGTGCCAGTGCTCGCCGCGATGGAAATGCACGGCATTCAGGTGGACCGCGATACCTTAAGCCGGATGTCGAACGCCTTTGCCCAAAAGATGGCGGGCTTGGAGGCGGAAATTCACGAGGTGGCGGAGCAGCCGTTCAATGTGGGCAGCCCCAAGCAGGTGGGCGAGATCCTGTTCGACAAGATGGGCGTGCCGGGCGGTGACAAGGGCAAGACCGGGGCCTATGCCACCGGCGCCGATGTGCTGGAAGATGTCACGACGCTGACCGAAACCTATCCGCAAGGGGCGCGGCTGGCGTCCTTGCTGCTGGATTGGCGGCAGCTTTCAAAACTGAAATCGACCTATACCGACGCGCTGCAAGACCATATCAACCCGGACACCAAACGGGTTCATACCAGCTATTCGATCTCGGGCGCGGTCACGGGGCGGCTGGCCTCTACCGATCCGAATTTGCAGAACATTCCGGTGCGCTCCGAGGAGGGGCGGCGGATACGGGAGGCGTTCGTTGCCCCTGCGGGACGGGTTCTGGTGTCGCTGGATTACAGCCAGATCGAGCTGCGCATTCTGGCGCATATCGCGGATATCGAAAGCCTGCAGCAGGCATTCAAGGACGGGTTGGACATTCACGCGATGACGGCGTCCGAGATGTTCAATGTGCCGCTGGACCAGATGACGAGCGATGTGCGGCGCAAGGCAAAGGCGATCAATTTTGGCGTCATTTACGGCATTTCGGGCTTTGGTCTGGCGCGGAACCTGCGGATTGCGCGGTCAGAGGCGCAAGGATTCATCGACCGCTATTTCGAGCGGTTTCCGGGGATCAAGGAATACATGTCCGATACTGTCAAATTTGCGCAGGAAAACGGCTTTGTCCAAACCCTTTTTGGCCGGAAAATTCATACGACGGACATCAACACCAAAGGGCCGGGCCAAAGCTTTGCCAAGCGCGCGGCGATCAACGCGCCAATTCAGGGCACGGCGGCGGATGTGATCCGGCGCGCGATGATCCGGATGCCGGGGGCGATTGCGGATCTTGACGCAAAGATGCTGCTGCAGGTGCATGACGAGTTGTTGTTCGAGGTGGCCGAGGCGGATGTGGCGGCTTTGATCACGGTGGCCAAGGACGTGATGGAAGGGGCAAGCGCGCCTGCGGTGGATTTCAAGGTGCCGCTGGTGGTGGAGGCGGGACAGGGGGCAAGCTGGGCGGCGGCGCATTAGAATGGTTCATGTTTTGACTGAAACGAAGGGGATCTGAATTCGGCCGCGCTGGTTTGAATTCAGAGTCTGCAATGACATGCTCCGCTTTTTCGGCTTGCACCCGAGGGTTTTTCACCCCCCGACCCCCGAAGATTATGAAGGGACAGATCATGGCATTAGAGTGTATCAAGGATTGGCCGGAGTTGCGGCAGTTTGCGTTGGACCTTGGATTGCCGGAGGTGACGCTGGCCACGCCTTGGGGCCATGAGGCGCTGAAGGCGCATGGCAAGCTGTGGTGTTACTGGTCGTTTTACGAAGATGCCGCCGTGTTCAAGGCGGGGCGCGAGGAGCGCGAGATGCTGATGGCGGCGGATCCGGAGACGTTTTTCCTGCATCCGCATTATCAGGCCCATGCGCTGGTTTTGGTGCGGGCGGGGCGAATTGACCGCGGCTGGGCACGGGCGCGGCTGGTGGCGCAGTGGCGCGCGGCGGCGCCGAAGCGGTTTTTGAAGGACTGGGATGGGAATAATGGACCGTGAGGCGGTTGAGTTTGCCTCGGCGCAGGCGTGGAATGACTGGCTGGCGGCGCATCAGGACGCCAGTGAAGTTTGGGTGATGTATTGGAAGAAAGGCTCGGGCACGGCGTCGATCGACTGGCAAGAGGCGGTGGTGGAGGCGCTGTGCTGGGGCTGGATCGACGGGGTGCGCAAAGGGGTGGACGGCGCGCGGTTCAAGCAGCGTTTCACGCCGCGCCGCGCGGGATCAACCTGGTCGCAGATCAACAAGGCGCATGTGGAGCGGCTGACCGCTGAGGGGCGGATGCGCGCGCCGGGGCTTGCGGCGGTTGCGGCGGCCAAGGCGAATGGTCGGTGGGACGCAAGTTATAGCGGCGGGATGGCGAAGGCAGAGTTACCGGCGGAATTGGCCGAGGCGCTGGCCGCGGGGCCAGAGGCGGCGCGGACGGCATGGGCCGGACTGGACGCGCGCAACCGCTTTGCGATTTATCACCGGGTTACGCTGGCAAAGCGCGCGCAGACACGGGTGCGCAAGGCCGGGGAATATGTGGCGATGCTGGCGCGCGGCGAGAGGATTTATTGAAGGGTCAGGCGCGGTCGATGCGCACCTGAAAGCAGGTGTTCCGGGCCGAGCGGACATGGACATCGGCCAAGCGCGGATCGGCCAGAAGGGTTTGCGCGCGGGCGGGGATGTCGGCGGTCGGGGTAACGCCGCCGGTGCCATAGACGGGTGCGGTCGTCCGGGCCGTAGCCGCAGGTGATGTAATCGGCGCTGTCCAGCATCGCCGGCAGGGTTTGGCCGCCTCCGGGCGCGCAGGGACGGGCGCACAGGAAGATCGGGCCAAGCTCGGCATAGGGCTGCGGCGCGGGGAATGGGCGATGGGCGAGGACCAGCATCGCGCCGTCCTTGGGGATCAATTTCAGGCAATGGCGGCAGGGGTTGCCGTCGCCGTCAGAGATGTGACGCTCGGGCTTCTGGCGGTTGGCATCAGGGGCGCCGCTTTGGCAGGCGCGGGCGGTTTGGGTGGGGATCGGGGTGAAACGGATCATCTTTTGCTCCTGTGCCTGGCGTTTTGATCGCAGGAATGGCGTGCAGGTGCGACCCGGACCCTGCGGGTTCACGGCAGATACTGCAGGACCTGGCCGACATGGGGCAAAGCGGAAGCAGGTTCGCCCACGTCACGGACGGGATATTCAGCGCGCTTGCAAAAGCGGTGGTGCGGCAAATCGGCGCGGCCGATATCGCCGACAAGAGCCGGGATTGCGGCGGCGCGAGCGAGGAAGGCGAGGACGCGGGCGGCGAGTTCGGGCGCGTAGAACAGATCACCGATCAGGATCAGGTCGACATCAGGGGCCGAGGCGGACAGAAGATCGCCCGCGAGGTGAAGGTGGACACCGTTCAGCGCTGCATTCAAAAGGATGACGGCGCGGGCGGCGGGGTCCACCTCGGAGGCGGTGACGTGGCGCGCGCCCAGATGCGCGGCGGCGATGCCAACGAGGCCCGAGCCTGCGCCAAGATCGAGCACGCGTTTGCCCAGCACAATCGCAGGGTTGGCGGCCAGATGCGCAATCAGCGCGGCGCCGCCGGGCCACAGATAGGCCCAATAGGGCGGGCCGTCAGACAAGGACGAAAGGCGGCTGTGCGGGGCGGCGGCATGGTGGCGCAGCGGCAGCGGGCCGGGCAAGCTGGCCACGGGCAGCGATTTGGCGATGCGAAGTGCAAGGCCAGCCATCCGCCGTTACCGTTGAACCAGCGGCCCCATCACGCGGCCTGCGAGGATGTGCAGGTGGTAATGGGGCACCTCTTGCATGCCATGCGCACCAGCATTGGTGATGGCGCGATAACCCTCTGGCATATCCACACAAATCTGCGCGACGGCGCGGTGAAAATCGGTGATTTCCTCGGCGCTCGCTAAGGCAGAAAAATGCGCGAGATCGACATAGGGGCCTTTGGGGATCAGCAGAATATGGACGGGGGCCTGCGGCGTGATGTCGTGAAACGCCAGCGTATGCGGGGTTTCCAGCGCGGTCTTGTTCGGGATTTCGCCGCGCAGGATGCGGGCAAAAATGTTCTGCGGGTCATAGACAGGGGGCATGATCAATCCACATAAAGATATTCGGTGCCCGAAATGGCGCGGGCCTTGTCGAGCGGGATGTTCAGAAACTCGGCCAGCTGCGCCGCGTTTTCATCGACGGGGGCCGATTGGCGTATCCGGTAGAACTGCCCGAAACCGGCATCGCGGATGCGGTCGGATTCAAAGCTGACGTCGTAGCGGATGGTCGGCAACAGGCGGTCGATGGTTTCCTTTGGCGTGCGGTCAGACGCAAGGCCGACCCGTTTGGCGTGACCAATCAGATAGTCATCGGTGAAATCACATTCGATTTCCAGCAGCTTGACCTTGGCCTTGTCGTTGAAGAAGTCTTGCATCAAATCAACATTTGCCGGGTCAATGCAGAACACCATCTGATCGGTTTTCCAATAATCGAACAACATCCGCACCAGCGCGCGGCGGTGACGGGTGCGCTTTTCAATGGTTGACTGGATGCCGCCCAGATCGGGCAACTCGCAAGTCGCCTCGTTGAACAGGTAATCAAGCGAGGGCAGGTTCGTGGTTTTTCGCACCCGGTCCACCAACCGCTTGGCGACGTGCCACTTCTTGCAGGTGACCATCATCAAGGTGCGCTGATGGCCGAGCGAGCTTTCCGATTCCCAAAAGCGCGGGGCAAAACGGCGGCCAATGCGGCCCCGGTCGGTGAGAAAGGCAAAAAGGCTGCGCCCCTCGTTCGAGATGGAGAAGGTGATGTTCTTGGTCACATAAAGATTGCCCAGACGCTCCTTCAGCAGTTTGGCTTCGGGGCTGATTTTCCGCGCGAACAGGTAATCCTGCGACAACAGAAGATCGTAGTGATCGTTGTAAAACGACACCGGCATGCCATAGTCAGAGAACATCAGGAAGGTCAGGGTGCGCGGCGTGATCTCGTCCTCGGGGACAAGATGGCGCACGAGGGTTTGAAAAAATGTCTCGTCCGGGATCCAGGTGGTTTTGAAAAAGCGCAGGACCTCGGGGCGGCTATCGACAAATTCCAACACCGATTCAACTGTTCGCCGCCGCAGGCACCACCATTGGCTGCCGATCTGCATCTGAATATCCGCCGGAACCTTGCGCTTCAGGCCAAACCGGCGCTGCAGGTTCATCGAGGCGTAGAACAGTTTTTTCTGGGTCCGCTCGTTGAAAAAATGCCGATAGATCAGACGGTCATCCTTGATCCCGGTCTTGATCCAGTCCGAGGCAAAGAAATCCACGCTTTCAATGTAATCAGCCTCTTCGTTGTCCAGAAAACTATGGGCGAATTCAGCGGTCTTGATCGGCATGCAGTCGCCCGACAGCATGTAAAAATGCGTCGCACGCGGAAACGCAGCGACCGCCGCGCGCACGGCCAGAAGCGTGGCGGCCACAAGGCTCCATTCGCCCCAACCACATTTCAAGCGCTTGTGCGCAATGGTGACGGACGGGTTTTTGCCAAGAGCCGCAACGATGCGGTCATAGTTTTCGCGCGGCGAGCGGGCATCGAAGTGAATCGACAGAAAGTCCCCCGCCGCCGACAGGCGCTCTGCCTGGGCGATGATCCCATCGGGATCTTTGTGACACAGAAGGATGTAGGCGATTTTTGCCATTTTGGAAACAATAAGCCCCTTTAGACCGCGATGATGACATAAAGTCATTTATGGGCGATTGAAAAGACAGAGTTTCTTTGCTTTTGTGGGCTTAACTGCCCAGACACGGCAACGGGCTAAAAAAATGAGGCGGATGGTATGGGTTTTCCGGGCACTTGGATGACGGAATCGGAATCAGTTGTGTACCGGGTGGTGCCGAAATGCGCCTGCTCGACCATCGGGCAGATCATGTATTACGGTGATCACGGCACGTTTTTTGACGGCGATATTCACGACGCGACCGAAGGCATGCACAAATGGGCGATCGAGGCGAGCCAGCCCAAGCTTGAAATCGCCGCCAAAGGTCACAAGATTTTTTCCTTTACCTGCGTGCGAAACCCGTATGAGCGCATCCTGTCGTCCTTTTTCGACAAGATCTGCGGCATTCAGCGCAATGGAAAACGGTATCGCGGCAATCTGGTGCCACTTTTGGTGCAAAAATATGGGATCGAGGTGGGCGGCGACGACGGCAAGGGCGAGTTTGATCAGATCGCGAGTTTTCGGCGGTTCCTTCTGTTCGCCCGCGACACCATTCGTTTCCGCAAACCGATGGAACCGGATATTCACTGGTCGGCGATGTCGGGCCATATCTCGACCTTTATCGTGAACGGCGGGCGGTATAATCACATATTTTTCACCGAAAAGTTCAACGAGGGCATGGAAGTCGTCGTGCAAAAGATGAATGCCAAGCACCCGATTGACCTGACGAAAATCCCCCGGTTCAACGAAAGCGAAGGCCATGGGCCCAAGCGCGCGCACAAGGTAAGCGCCTATTTCGACGATCTGTCGCGGCATCTGGTCTGGGAAATCTACAAGCGCGATTTCCAACTGTTCAAGTACGACTTCGACAACCCAGACAACAAGATGCCGCTGGGTGCGGTCGATCTGGCCGAAGTCCACGCCAAGCTGGGCGACTGAGGCCTTAGATCCGTTCAGGTTCCTTCGGAATCAGACTTCAAACCAAGAGTGTATGAATTCTGATGGTCCTTGTTTTTGTTAAAACCCGAACCTCCCTAAATCAGCTTGTGCGCCGCGAACAGCGCCTTGAGGTCCGCCTCGGGGCGGGCGCCGTAGTGGCTGATCACCTCGGCAGCGGCGACGCAGCCCATGCGGCCCGAGGTGGCAAGGCCCTGGCCCGTCGCAAGGCCGTAAAGGAACCCCGCCGCAAACAGATCGCCCGCGCCGGTGGCGTCGACGGGCACAACGCGGGTAACGGGGACAACGACACGCTCATCCCCCCGCATCAGGATCACCTCATCACCCGAGCGGGTGCACACGACGATCCCCGCCTCCGCCGAGGCCTGTTTCAGCGCGGATTCCAGATCGGTCTGATAAAGCGAAGACCATTCATGTTCGTTGCCGATCACATAATCGAGGTCTTTGACCAGATGGCGGAAACTGTCGCGGTGACGGTCCACGCAGAAAGGGTCTGACAGGGCGATACCGGCGCGGCCGCCCGCGTGCTGGCACAGTTTGGCGGCGCGTTCAAAGGCGGCTTTGCCCTTGGGCTTGTCATAAAGATAACCTTCGAGGAAAAGATAGTCGGTATCGCCCGCCACCGCATCGGACACGTCCAACGGCCCAAGCTCCGAGGAAATGCCGAGATAGGTGTTCATCGACCGCTCGCCATCTTTGGACACAAAGATCATCGAGCGCGAGGTGGGCAATTCGCCCCCCGTCACCGGCGGATTGACGAAATCGGTGCCGCCCGTCGCCATTGCCTGCGCGTAAAACCGTCCCAAGGCGTCGTCATGGACGCGGCCGATAAAGGCCGTTTTCATCCCAAGCGTGCCCAGACCGGCCAGCGTGTTCGCGACCGAGCCGCCCGCGCCCTGCACGCGGTCGTGCATCGCGGCATAAAGCAGCTCGCCGCGTTCGCGCTCCACCAGTTGCATGATGCCTTTTTCGATGCCCATCAGTTCCAGAAAGCTGTCATCGGACTTGGAGAATACATCGACGATGGCGTTGCCGATGCCGACGATCTGGTACTTTTTCATGCGGTCTTATCCTCGAACTGACAGTCAGCGGCGATCGGACAGATGCCGCATTTGGGTTTGCGCGCCTGGCAGATATAGCGTCCGTGCAGAATAAGCCAGTGGTGCGCGTGCTGTTGGTACGCGGCGGGCACGTTATCTTCGACGGCGCGTTCAACGGCCGTCTCGTCGCGGCCGGGCGCGATGCCGGTGCGGTTGCCGACGCGGAAGATATGGGTGTCAACCGCCTGCGCGGGCTGGTGAAACCACATGTTCAACACCACATTGGCGGTTTTGCGCCCGACCCCCGGCAGCAGTTGCAGCGCCGCGCGGGACGAGGGCACCTGCCCGCCGAAATCGTCGATCAGCATCCGGGACAGCTTGATCACGTTGCGGGCTTTGGTGCGGTAAAGGCCGATGGTTCTGATATGCTGGATCAGCGCCTCTTCTCCCAAAGCGAGCATCTTTTCGGGGGTATCGGCGATCTGGAACAGGGGGCCGGTGGCTTTGTTCACGCCGATATCGGTGGACTGCGCCGACAAAGCCACGGCCACGACAAGGGTGAAGGCGTTCGTGTGATTCAATTCGCCTTTTGGCTCTGCGTCCGCCTGCGCAAAGCGGGCAAAGATGCGGTGCAGGGCGGGGTATGAAAGCTGGCGTGCCATGGCAACGGTATGGCGGGGGCACGCGGGCGGATCAAGGGAAAGGCGCAGGAATCGGGTCGCATGGGAGGCAAGGCTGCCCTATCGTGGCATGAAAGGAGACTGCCGATGAATGATCAAAGCCCAAGTTACCATTACGGCGTGATTGGCCGGGCGCTGCGCGAGATTGATGCGGCGGGGCCGGGGCTGTCGCTTGACGATCTGGCGGCGCGGATGGGCATGTCGGCGGCGCATTTTCAGCGGGTTTTTTCGGCTTGGGTCGGGGTCAGCCCGAAGCGGTATCAGCAATACCTGACGCTGGATCATGCCAAGCACCTGTTGGAGGACCGGTTCACGGTGCTGGATACCGCGCTGCAATCGGGGCTGTCGGGCGGTGGGCGTCTGCATGATCTTTTCCTGACATGGGAGGCGATGACGCCGGGCGAATATGCGGCGGGCGGTGCGGGGTTGACGTTGCATTGGGGGATTGTGCCGTCGCCCTTTGGCGAGGCGGTGGTGATGGCAAGCGCGCGCGGAATCTGCGGGCTGGGGTTCAGCGCCGAGATGGGCCAAGAGGCGGCGGTGGCCGATCTGACGCGCCGCTGGCCCAAAGCCAGCTTTGTGCGCGACGAGGCGGCGGTGGCCCCCTTGGCCGAGGCGGCGCTTGGCGGGACGGGGGGCAAGCTGCACCTGATCGGCGCGCCGTTCCAGATCAAGGTTTGGGAGGCGCTGTTGCGCGTGCCATCCGGCCATGTGACAAGTTACAGCCAGATCGCGGGCGCGATTGGCCATGACAAGGCGGTGCGCGCCGTGGGCACGGCGGTGGGGCGCAATCCGATCTCGTTTCTGATCCCCTGCCACAGGGCCCTGCGCAAATCGGGGGCTTTGGGCGGCTATCACTGGGGATTGCCCGTCAAACGCGCGATGTTGGCCTGGGAAGGCGCTAGGGCGGATGCAGCGGAAAGCCGCTGAAAGCGGCTTGGGCCTGTCGCTGGGGCCATAGGATTGGTATAATCGGGGCCGAGGGCGAAACTTTCCGAACGAATGAGGCACAATATGAATTTGAAATCTCCACTTGTGGTTGGCCTGATGGCCGGGCTTTTGTTGACCGGCTGCGTGTCTGGGACCGGCTCGTCTTATGGCGATCCTGAGGCCAATGCCCGCGAAGGCGCGATTGCGGGCGCCGTGATCGGCGGCGTCGCGGGTGCGATCACCGGCAAAGGCAACGGCAAAGACCGACTTGGCCGGGCCATTGGCGGCGCGGTTATTGGCGCGGTTGTGGGCGGCGTTGGGGGCACCTTGATCGACCAGCAAGAAGCGGACCTGCGCGGCTCGCTCGGCGGCAATGTCACGGTCACCAACATGGGTGATTATCTGGTGGTGAACCTGCCGCAAGACCTGCTGTTCGCGACCGACAGCGCAAGCCTGCGCCCCGACCTTTTGTCGGACCTGCAAGCCGTGGCCGCCAGCCTGAACAAATATCCCGACAGCACGGTCGAGGTGATCGGCCATACCGACAACACCGGCACCGCCGCCTATAACCAAGACCTGTCGCAGCGTCGCGGCTCGTCGGTGGCGTCCAGCCTGATCGGCTACGGCGTGCCCTCGTCGCGCGTGCGCGCTTACGGCCGGGGCGAAGATCAGCCGATTGCGTCCAACCTGACGCCTGAAGGCATGGCACTGAACCGCCGGGTCGAGATTATTATTCGCCCGAACTAAGGCGTCCGAGCGAAAGTCAGAAGGACAAAAGGCCCGAAGGTTTCCCTTCGGGCCTTTTCCTGTGGCGATCAATCAAATTCAGTGCAGTTTTGCTTCGACCAGCACGATGGCGGCATCAATCGAGGCGGCGACGCCTTCGGCCGTGGACTGCTTGGCCAGAACGTCGGATGCGGCAGCAACGGCAATTATCACGGCCTGTTCGCGCACCTGACGGATCGCAGCGGTTTCGGCGTTCGCAATCTTTGCTTGCGCATCGGTCAAACGGCGGGCGATCGACGCTTTCAGCTGTGCCTTGGCCTCGGTTGCTGCGGCCTGCGCCTCTTCCTTGGCGGCGGCCACGATACGCACCGACTGCACCTCGACCTCTTTTTGCTTGGCGTCAAAGCTGGCCAGAACCGCACTGGCCTCATCGCGCAGCGCACGCGCCTCGTCCAGATCAGATTTGATCTGCGCCGCGCGGGCATCCAGCAAAGAGCCGACCTTGGCAGGCGCCTTCGCCCAAAGCACGATGCCGACAAAAATGATGAACGCCAGCAACACCACGAAGTTGGTGTTGTGCAGCGAGAAGAACGGACCGCCGGCGGCAAAGGCCGGGCTGGCGGCCATGCCAAGTGCGGCGGCGAAGAGGATCTTTTTCATCATTTATCCTTTCAGACGCGCGGTGACGGCAGCAGTGATGGCGCGCGCATCCGCGCTGCCCCCAAAGGCCGCGACCAATTCCTTGGCCGTATCCTTGGCGACGGCGGCAATCGCATCGGCGGCACCGGCGCGGATATCGTCCAGCGCCTTGGCCGCTTCGCCTGCCTTCACCGCAATCTCGGCGTCGGCCTTGGCGGTGGCCTTCGCCAGATCCTTCTGGATGTCCGCTTTTGCCTCGGCCACAATCTTGGCCGCCTCAACGCGGGCGCGGGCCAAAGCGTCATTATAGGCGCGCTCGGCATCAACGGCCTTTTGCTTGAACTCTTCAGCCGCGCGCAGATCAGCCGTAATGGTGGCCCTGCGCAGGCTTAAGGTTCCGCCGATGCGCGGCAGGGCCACGCGCGACAGCACGACATAAAGGATGATCAACGTGACCAGCAGCCAGAAAATCTGGTTCGGAAAGGTTGAAAAGTCCAGCTGCGGCATGCCTGCCGAAGCGCCTTCTGCCGCGTGCTCTGTGGTGGTGCTCGCCATGTCTGTCCTCGACATTCCCCCGCGCCGAAAGGGGCTACGGGTTCCTTGGGGTTATCGCGAAGGGCAACCGAAGTTGCCCCTCACGTCCGTCAGGAGTTCGGTCTTTTAGACCGCGAACATCAGAAGCAAGGCGACGAGAAACGCGAAGATGCCCAGAGCTTCGGCGAAAGCGAGGCCGATGAACAGCGTCGCGGTCTGCGAAGCGGCTGCCGACGGGTTGCGCAGGGCGCCTGCGAGGAAGTTACCGGCAACAGCGCCAACGCCGATGGCGGCTGCGCCCGAACCGATGGCGGCCAGACCGGCGCCGATGAATTTACCCATTGCTGCTGCTGCTTCAAGTTCCATGTGTCGTCTCCTTGGATTGGAATAAGGTGATAAGGTGTGACCGGCGCTTAGTGGCCCGGATGGAGCGCGTCTTTGAGATAAACGCAGGTCAGGATGGTAAAAACATAGGCCTGAATGCCCGCAACGAGCACCTCAAGCGCATAGATGGCGGTGATCGCGAGGACCGAAACCGGGGTCACCACAATGCCGATGGCCGAGATCAGGATCATCGGGGCAAAGGCGGCAAACACCTTGATCACGGCGTGACCGGCCATGATATTGCCCGCCAGACGAATGGAATGGCTGACCGGGCGCACGAAGTAGGAGATCAATTCGATCACGGCGATGATCGGGCGCAGGATCAACGGTGCATCTTTCATCCAGAACAGGCCCAGAAAGCCGAGCCCGTGTTTGTAAAGGCCCAGAAGCGTGACGAACAGGAACACGCCAAAGCCCAGGACGGCGGTGACGGCGATGTGCGATGTGGGGGTGAACGCGCCAGGCAACAGGCCAAGGAAGTTCACGAAAAGGATGAACAGAAACAACGTCATGATCATCGGAAAATACTTGGCGCCGTCATGGCCTGCCACGTCTTCGACCATTTTGTAAATGAAGTCATAGATCATCTCGCCCACCGATTGCAGGCGGCCCGGGATCACGGCTTTGGCCGACGATCCGAAGACGAAAACCACGACAATGGCGATCAGGGCAAGCGCCATCCAGAGGGTGGCGTTGGTGGGGGTGTACCAGGTGATCGGACCTTCGCCGAACAGACGGTGAATTTCGAACTGCTGCAGCGGATGGAAGGCAAGGCCGCCTTCGCTGTGTTCTGCTTCGCCTGCCACGTCAGTCATCCCCTTTTTCGGCGGCCCGCGCCACCATCTTGTCCTGCACTTCCTTTGCCGAGCGCATCATGGTTTTCACACCCGCCGCAAGCCCCGCAAAGATGAACAACACCAAAAACAGGGGCAGGGTGCCAAAGAGGCGGTCCAGCCCGTATCCGATGCCGAAGCCGATCCCCAGACCGGCCACAAGTTCGATCACCATGCGCCATGCAAGATTGGCTTGCGCATAGTCTTTCTTCTGATGGCTTTGCTGCGGCGCGTCTGCCGCCTTGGCCTTGGCAATCCGCTGTTCCAGCGCCTCAAGTCGTGCGCGGTCCGCGTCAGTTACCATGGCAAAAAGCCCCCGGAAGGATTGAGCGGAGGGATACTTGCGCGCACGCGCTGTGTCAAGCAAGAAGGATTTCCGTTAAGATACTGTATTTGTTATATTTTAATGGGATACCCCGGGGGCTTGGGAAGGGAATTTGTGGTTTTGGCGGCAGGATGACATTCAACCGTTTGGTTGACGATTGCACGGCAAGGCTGGATAGTGCGCCAATGGTCAACACGCTCGACATCGTTTTCTCCGCTCTGTCCGACCCGACGCGCAGGGCGATTCTGGCCATGCTGCTGGAAGATGATATGGCGGTGACGGATGTGGCAGAACCATTTGCCATATCGCTGGCCGCGATTTCGAAGCATTTGGCGATTTTGGCCGAGGCGGGGCTGATTGCGCGGGAAAAGCGGGGCCGGGTGATCTGGTGCAAGCTGGAGCCGGACGCGATGCGCGGCGCGAGCGTGTGGATGCAGGGGTTCGGGGCGTTCGAGCCGGTCGATCTGGACGCATTCGAGCGGTTTTTGGAGACGGAGTTGGGGGAAGGGGATGATTTTTCGCAGAAAAATCGTGGCCCCGAATAGGGACGAATTTTCTGCGAAAATTCAGGCTATTTGGCAAACCAATCACTGTACCTTGCCCGCAATTCTGCCTTTTGCACTTTTCCCATGGCATTTCGCGGCAAAACGCCGATCACAACTGCGGCTTTTGGCTGTTTGAACCGGGCCAAACGGTTCTGCAACGTCGCCAAAACCGCAACAGCGTCCAAAATGGCATCCTTTTTCGCCACCAGCACCGCAAAAACCGCTTCGCCGAAATCGGGATGCGGCAGGCCGATCACCGCGCTTTCCAGCACACCCAAAGCCTCGTCGAGCAACGCCTCGATCTCGATCGGATAGATGTTGAAACCGCCCGAGATCACCATATCCTTGACGCGCCCGACGATTTGCAAATAGCCGTCCGCATCCACCCGCCCCAGATCGCCGGTGATGAACCACCCATCCGCGTGCAGCTCTTCGGCGGTCTTTTCCGGCATCTGCCAATAGCCTTTGAACACGTTCGGCCCGCGCACCTCGATCCCGCCAACCTCGCCTTGCGGCACCTCTGCGCCGCCCGCCACGATGCGCACCTGCGTTCCAGGCAGGGGCATGCCCACGGTGCCGGCCCGCCGTTCGCCATCATAGGGGTTGGAGGTGTTCATGTTGGTTTCTGTCATCCCGTAGCGCTCCAAAATCCGGTGGCCGGTGCGGGCGTGAAAGCTGTCGTGCGTCTCGGCGAGGAGCGGGGCAGAGCCGGAAATGAACAGGCGCATGTGGGCACTCAGCGCGGAATCAAAGCGGGGATCGGACAAAAGGCGGGTATAAAAGGTCGGCACGCCCATAAAGGCCGTCGCGTGGCGCAGGTGCGCGATGACCGAATCTGCGGTGAAGCCGGGCAGGAAAATCAGCTTCGCGCCGCTGATCAGGGCGACATTTGTGGCCACGAAAAGGCCGTGGGTGTGGAAAATCGGCAGGGCATGCAGCAGGGTATCATCCGGCGTAAAGCGCCAAAGCGCGGCCAGCACCCTTGCGTTCGACAGCAGGTTTTCGTGGCTGAGCATCGCCCCTTTGGCGCGGCCCGTGGTGCCCGAGGTGTAAAGGATCGCCGCCAGATCATCCGGGCCGCGCGGGGCAATCTGCGGGGCGGGACCGACGGCAAAAAGACCAGGAAAACTGCCCTGCCCTGCCCCGTCAAGCGTCTGCAGCGCGGTTCCCAAAGGCGCGGTCACTGCCCGCAGCCGCGCTTGGGCACCAGGATCGCAGATCAGCAGGCGCGGGGTGGAATTTTGCAGAAAATACTGAACTTCTTCAGCGGTATAAGCGGTGTTCAGCGGCAAGAATACTGCCCCCATCCCCACCGTTGCCGCATAAAGCGACAGGGCCTGCGGCGATTTTTCCACCTGCACCGCCACGCGGTCCCCTGCCTCCACACCTTGGCTCGCAAGGGCCACCATTGCCTGCTGGATCATCTGAAAAAACGCCGCCCCGCTGAGGGCCGAGCCGTCGGCCAGATGCAGCAAAGGGCCAGCGCGGTTTTGCAGCGGCGCGAACAGCGTATCAAAAAGCGGGTTTGTCATCGGGCGGGCCTTTGCGCCGGGGCGGCGCGCCAGATTTGCCCGGTAATGCGCTCAGGCTCAACCCCGACGAGCCCTTGGGGCCCAATTGTTGCTTGCCTAAACTTTTCGCGCACCATCGCGGAAGAACCTTTTTCGCGCCACGATCTTGCCATTCCGGGCGGCCAAATTGCAGGGGTAACGACGAAAGGAGATCGTCATGGCAATCGCAAAAGCACTCTTGGAACGTCTGGGCCTTGTCTCGATGGAAAAAGTTGACAGTTTTGATCTGCGTCTGGCGCGCATTGGTCGGCGCGAGAGCCGTCATCGCGGCATCCCGATCCTGTTCAAAAATCGACTGTCACTTTAGGCAGCTTAAGTTCAGCCATCAGGTCGCGCACTTCCTGGCGCGCGGCCACATTGGACAGGTTCAACTGATCCACACCCGTATCGCGCAAATCAAGCACGGTCAGACCACGCGGAAAGAGTTCGCGGAAGATCACGCGTTCAGCAAATCCGGGCGCCACGCGAAAGCCGATGCGCCGTGACAAATCCTCCAGCGCCGCACCGACCTTTTTCTTGTTGTGCATCGCTTGCGCGCCCAGACGGTTGCGCAAAATAATCCAGTCGATCGGCTTCAGCCCCGCCTGCGCCCGCAACTGCCGCGCATTCCAGACCATTTCAGCATAGATCGACGGGCCGATGACGCGGCCGGTTTCCGCATCAACCCGTGCCAAAAGATCGAAATCGACAAAGCTGTCATTCAGCGGCGTGATCAGCGTATCGGCCAGCGAATGGGCGACCTGCGACAGGCGCGTGTGGCTGCCGGGGCAATCAATCACGATGAAATCGGAAGCGCTTTCCAGCGCGGTGACAGCATCGGACAAGCGGCGGTCATAGATATTCTCACCGGCCATCAGCTGATCCTGCGCCACGTCGGGCAGCTCGCGGTAGTCCGGGCATGCAAGCGTCAGGCCCGACCGTTCCAGATAGGCGCGGCGGTTTTCAATGTAGCGGCCAAAGCTTTTCTGCCGCAGGTCCAGATCAAGCGCACCAACGCGA
The DNA here is from genome assembly GCA_031385445.1 of Paracoccaceae bacterium. GTDB lineage: Bacteria > Pseudomonadota > Alphaproteobacteria > Rhodobacterales > Rhodobacteraceae > CAIYZT01. The sequence goes on from JANNBM010000007.1 coordinate 52,639, forward strand.
AACCCCAGCCGCGCAAGGGCTGTGGCCACATGCATCGACGTGGTCGATTTGCCCGAGCCGCCCTTTTCATTGCCCACAACGATGATATGCGCCACGTCTGCTTCCTTTGCCGTCCGCCGCTGCACGCAGGATGTGCACGACTATAGGGAGAATGGGCTACTCAAGGAAAGCCGTCAGTGCAAGGGGCGCGGCGAAAATCAAATGCAGATGTGGCCCCGTTAAGGAATATGGCGCGGGGGTTGCACAGCGCACGGCGGCCACGTCGCAGCGGGCATCAGGCCAGTCTGTCCGGCCCCTGCAAGAGCCGTCAAAGCCCTTGACCGGCCGCATGACCCACACGACGGGCGCACCGCCGCCCGTCAGACGGCTTTCGCCATCAAGTTTCAAAGATGCCAAGGCCGCTCCCGCCCGCAACCGTGCAACCGCCAGACCCGCGCGAGCGATTTTCATCGTCGGTGATCGCGCCGGCCCTTCGAAAGGCGCGCGCGTGGTATTGTCGGTAAAGGACACCCTGTACGGATTGACCTAGCACTTCCATTCCGGGTCAAGGGGACTGCCATACGTGCCCGAAAGTGCGATGAAAAAATCGGGCGCGGCGGCGGTCGGCGCGGCTGATAGGGCGATGGCGAAACGTGCTGTGAACGTCGCGCGCAGGGGGCGCTCTGGTTTTGAAGCGATGGCTGCTGGTCTGCGGCGCGCAAAAGAAAAGGCGCATCCGAAGATGCGCCTCTTTGAAACCACGGGGCTTGGGATCAGAACCCCAGACCGGCGTATTTGTTCTTGAACTTGGACACGCGGCCGCCGGTGTCCATCAGACGGGCCGACTGGCCGGTCCAGGCGGGGTGCGCCAATGGATCAATGTCCAGCGCCAGCGTGTCGCCTTCCTTGCCCCAGGTGGAGCGGGTGGAATAGACGCTGCCGTCGGTCATCTTGACGTTGATGCCGTGGTATTCGGGGTGGATTCCGCTTTTCATGGTCCCGCTCCTTACTCAGATTTTTCTTTGTAATTGGTGACTTCGGCGATACGGGCCGATTTGCCGCGACGATCGCGCAAATAGTACAGCTTGGCGCGGCGCACTTTGCCGCGGCGCACGACGTCGATGCTGTCGATATTGGTCGAGTACAGCGGGAACACGCGTTCGACGCCTTCGCCAAAGGAAATCTTGCGGACCGTGAACGAGGCGGCGATGGTGGAGCCGCCTTTGCGGGCGATGCAAACGCCTTCGTAGTTCTGCACGCGCGAGCGGGTGCCTTCGGTCACTTTGTAGCCGACACGAACCGTGTCACCGGCTTTGAAATCCGGGATGGTCTTTCCGAGGGCGGCAATCTGCTCGGCCTCGATCTGTGCGATCAGGTTCATCGCTGTCTCCATATGCTCGCCGGGTTTATCCCCGCGAAGTGATGCCGCACCAGAGCTCTTGGTCTTCAATCGGGTCCCTTGGCAGATGCCAAAGCCCGCCAGAGATGGGGCCTGCTTTTCCTTGAACCGAAACTTTCGGGCCACCCATGACGAAGAAGGCAGGGGCACAGGGCAAAAAGGAATCGGGTCCGATGGGGAAAATTGCCCCGGACAGGGGCGCGTATAGGGGCTGGGGGCCGATGGGTCAAGGGGCGCGGCTTAGCCTTTTCGGCCCGGTTTGGCGCTGTGGGCCGCCCAAAGGTCGGGGCGGCGTTCGGCGGTGATCGCTTCGGCCTGCGCCTGCCGCCATTTGGCGATTTCGCCGTGATTGCCCGAGGTCAGCACGGCGGGGATTTCGCGGCCGCTCCAGACCTGCGGGCGGGTAAATTGAGGATGTTCCAGAAGTCCGTCCGAAAAGCTTTCCTCCACCGCCGAGGCGGCATTGCCCAGAACGCCGGGCAGCAGGCGCACGGCGGCGTCGATCATGGCCTGCGCTGCGATCTCGCCGCCGGTCATCACAAAATCGCCAAGGCTGATTTCCTCGATCTGGTGATGGTCCAAAAGGCGCTGATCGACGCCTTCGAAGCGGCCGCACAGCAGCGTCACGCCGTCGCAGGCGGCAAGGCGGCGGGCGGCGGCCTGATCAAAGGGCTTGCCGCGCGGCGACAGGTAAATCACCGGCCAGCGGTCCCGGGGGGTGCCTGTGCTTGCAGCTTGCAGCGCGGCGTCCACCACATCGGCGCGCAGCACCATGCCCGCGCCGCCGCCCGCAGGCGTGTCATCGACGGTACGGTGCTTGCCGATGCCGAAGGGGCGCAGGTCGATCGTTTCCAGCCGCCACAGCCCCAAATCCATTGCCTTGCCGGTCAGCGACAGGCCAAGCGTGCCGGGAAAGGCGTCGGGGAAAAGTGTGATGATCTTGACCACCCATGCGCCTTTGATCTCGCGCGGCTCCTCCATCAGATCGCGCGGCACCGTGCTGGCGCGGATCGACAGGCGGCCATGGGATTTGGAAGGCGGGTTATCGCTGGACATCGGGCGGCTTTACCGCAGTTCCCGCGCCTTGTAAAACCGCCGCGTTGATCAGATCCTCCTTGGCCCTGCGCAAGACGTGGCTCGGCAGACCTTGCCGGTTCAGCCGGGCCAAGGCCTCGGCCAAAGCGATGCCGCCGCTGGGATTGGAGTTTCGCGGCGAAATCGGCACAAGGCTGGCCAACAGGTCGGAAGGCAGGCGCGCAAGGGCGAACATCGCCTCAGCCGGGCCAAGTTTCCGGTCCGCGTAATCTTCGAGTGCAAACAGGTGGACGGGCGTGCGGCCCAATTTGCGCCCGACCTTCAACACGGCGGCCTCGTGATCGGCCGCTTTGGGGATCGCGCGGCAAAAATCAGCGAAATCCAGCTTCATATCAAGGTGCTTTGCCTGTTGAAAATAAAGCGACCGCAGCCACGGATCGGGCGCGCGGGTGGTGAACACAACGTCGACCTGAACCCTGCCCTGATAGAAAAGCCGCATTGTTTCAACCACATGCCGCAACACCTTTGCCGCTGCACCATAGTGTTTGACGCCCATTTTGCCCGGCATATGCCCCGCGAAATCCTCCGACGAGGCCAAAAGCCCCTCGCCCGGTTTCAGATCAAGATGGCTTAGCCAAAGCACAGTGCCCGCGCTGACCATGGCCAGATCTTCGTCATCGCCGCTGACCGAATAATCGCGCGCGCTGTCCAGCACGGCGCAAAGGGCGTGATCGTCCGCGCGGGTGTTCACGCGCCACAAGGGCGCAAGGCGGGCCGCGTTGACGCGCAGGCTGTCTTGCAGGCTGGTGGTGCCGGTTTTGTGGAACCCGGCGTGCAGAATGATCCGCCGCTCAGGGCTTTGCGGGGTCATTCGGCGGCCCCTCACCCGGCAGCTGCTGAATGGCTAAAAAGCGGCAAAGCGGGACCGCGAGGAAGGACACCGCCAGCGTCCACAGCGCCGAAAACGGCGGCAAGGCGCCGACAACGCCGCCAAGTCCGCGCCCGATGCCAAAGCACACCACGATCAGCAAAAGCTGCACAAACGATTGGCTGATCAGCGGCAAAAGCGCGTCAAAACTGCCCCAATCCGCCATTTTTCGCGGAAAAAGCGAGCGGCGAATGACGAAAAGATAGGTCAAAAAGATCGCAAGAAAACCCGGAACCAGCGCCCAGCCGAACCCCGCCAAGCCTGCCAGCAGCGGGCCAAGATACAAAAGCGCGGTGGCGCCTCGGAATAGGGTAAATTGCATTCGCTTCGATCTCACGGCTCGTTTTCCTCAAGAGTGATCTTGCCGCAGCCGGTCTGTCCAGTGAGCGGGTCCGATCATTCATAATTTGATAGCAACTGTTGCACAAATAAACTTTACCTTATTCAAGCAGCCCTTCAGGCAGATCGACGACGATCCGGCCGGATGCAAGATCAACCGTCGGGACAGCGGCACGGGTGAAAGGCAGCATCAGCGGGCCCTTGGTGCCCGGCCCCGAGATTTCCAGAATATCGCCCGCACCGTGGTTATTGACCGACAGAACGCGGCCCAAAAGCACGCCGCCGGTGTCGCGCACGTCCAGACCGATCAGATCGGCATGGTAATATTCGTCATCCGGCAGGTGCGGCAGGCGGGCGCGGTCGACATAAAGCTGCACCCCGCGCAGGGCATCGGCCTCTTCCTTGGTTTTCACCCCGACCAGCCGCGCGCCAAGACCGCCCGCAACCGGGCGCGTCAGGGTGATTTTATACGATGTCTTGCCGTCTTCGGTGAACAAGGGGCCATAGCCGGCGATGGCTGTTGGTTCGGCGCAAAACGATTTCAGCCGCACCTCGCCCTGCACCCCAAAGGCGCCCGCGATGGCGCCAACACACACGCGTTCTGTCATCATCTGCGCTCCATTACCAAGGCCGGCGCGCGGGTTTCCCAGCCGACACGTTCCAATTCGGGCTGCTCGGTGTCCATTTCCGGCCAGCCGATGCAAAAATAGCCGATCAGGGACCAGCTGCCCGGCACATCAAGATCACGCGCCAGACGGGCGGGATCAAGGATCGAGACCCAGCCCAGACCGAGCCCCTCGGCGCGCAGGGCAAGCCAGAACAGCGTGACCGCGCTGACCACGGAATAATCCAGCATTTGCGGCATCGTCGTCCGGCCAAGGCCCGCGCCTTTGCCAGTTTCCCGGTCACAATAGATCGCCAGTTGCACCGGCGCCTGCCGCATGCCTGACAATTTCAGACCCGCATAAAGCGCGGCCTTTTCGCCGTCATAGCCGCCAAGGGCCTGCGCGTTGGCGGATTCAAAATTCTGCAGGGCGGCGGTGCGCGCCTGCGGGCTTGCAACGTCGATCAGGCGCCAGGGTTCTGACAGGCCGACTGATGGGGCAAGCGAAATGGCGGCGAGGCAGCGGTTCAGCACCGCCGCCTCGACCGGATCGGTGCGAAAGCGGCGCACATCGCGCCGCCACCGCATCAAATCGTTCAACAAGCCGCGAAAAGCGGCGTCAAATGTGCCGTGCAAGACAGCAGCCCGGACTTATTCAGCGGCGGGTTCTGCGGCCTTGTCGGCCTTCTTCTTGGCGCGCTCTGCCATGGCTTTGCCGGGGACGGCAGCCTTGGGATTTGAGCGGACCTTTTTGGCCAGAACGCCGGCCGATTCAAGGAAACGGGCCACGCGGTCGGTCGGCTGAGCGCCGGTCGCGAGCAGTTCCTTGATCCGGTCAAGGTTCATGACAACGCGCTTTTCGTCGTCCTTGGCCAGCATCGGGTCGTAAACCCCCAGCTTTTCAAGAAAACGGCCATCGCGGCGCATACGGCTGTCGGACAGCACGATCGCATAGTGTGGGCGCTTTTTAGAACCACCGCGCGCAAGACGGATTTTCGTAGCCATGTAAGATCTCCTTTTTGATGGCGTAAAACCGGGAAAACCCCAGTTATTTCTGTAGTTTCTCGTGATGCCTGATCACTTCCAGAATGATGAAGTTCAGGAATTTCTTGGCAAGTTCGGGGTCCAGATCGGCCTCGAGCGCCAGGTCTTCAAGCCGCGCCATTTGCCCGGCCTCGCGGTCCGGGTCCGACGGCGGCAAGGCATGTTCGGCTTTCAAGCGCCCAACGGCTTGGGTCTGCTTGAACCGCTCGGCGAGCGTATAGACCAGAATGGCGTCCAGCCTGTCGATGCTGGCGCGGTGATCTTTCAGCAAAGCCGCGGCGCGGGTTGAGGTGTCGGTCATTCCAGCCTCTCTTTGGGCGCGTGGCGCCAGACTTTTGATCCATCCAGCATTCCGTCGGCATGCGCACCCAAACGGTGGGCCAGTGCGGCGGATCGCAGATTATCCGGGGCGATATAGCTGACAAGCGCGGGCAGACGCAGGACGCCCAACGCGTGGTCGCGCGCCGCTGAGGCGGCTTCTTCGGCCAGCCCTTGGCGTTGGGCGCACGCGCGAAACAAATAGCCAAGTTCGGGTTCCGCGTCGCCCGGCTCAAAGCCCCAAAGGACAAAACCGAGGATGTCCTGCCCATCACGTGCTTGCACTGTCCAAAGGCCGTGGCCGCGCAGCATCCACATCGCGGCGGCGGTGCAAAACGCGGCAAAGGCCTCGTCGCGGGTGAAGGGGCCACCAAGCTCTTCGGTGTTCGCCCCGCAAAGCACCTCGGCCCAGAGGTCGAAATCGGTCAAGGCCGGGGCGCGCAGGCGGGTGCGCGCGGTGGTCAGAACCGGGATCAAAGCGCAAAGGCTGGCGGCGAAATCTGCAGCAGGGCCGGGGATGGGGCGTTCGTGCGGGGTCATGCTGGCACCTGGGCCGGATGGCGGAAGATATTGCATGGGCCAAATTGTTCGTGGGTGAAATCGCTTTCAAACACGCAGCCCATGCGCTCGGCCAGCGCCTGCGAGCGGGTGTTTCCCTCAAGGATCAGCGAAATCGCCGTGGTCCAGCCAAGGGTGGCATAAGCGTAAGCCCGCGTGGCAAGCGCCGCCTCATGGGCAAGGCCCTGTCCTTCGGCGCGCACGTCCCAGATCGACCAGCCGATTTCCCGTTCGGGCCAGCCTTCGGGAAACCACGGACCTGCGGCACCGATGGCTTCGTCGGTGGACTTGTCGGCCAGAATGAACATCGAATAGCCGCGGTGCAGCCAATGTCCAGTCAGATGGCAAAAGCTGCGCCACGCCATATTGCGGCCCACCGCGCCGCCAACAAAGGCCGCGCGGGGCGAGGCGGCAAAAGCGGCGAAGCCTTCAAAATCAGCAGGCTTTGGGCCGCGCAGGCGCAAGCGGGCGGTTTCAAGAGTGGGGATGCCGGTTAGCGCAATCATGGCTGCCCCCCCGCATGATGGCGATAAATGCGGTCTGGCCCGGTATAAGGACTTGGCGCAAGATCGTCGATCACCGCGCCCATCCGTTCACACAGGCGGTGCGAGCGGGTATTGTTCGCATCAGTATAACTGACAGCGGTTTTGTACGCCGTATGAGCAAAAAACCAGTCACGGGCAGCAACGGCAGCCTCGAAGGCCAGACCCTGACCTTCATGGGCGGCGTCCCAAAGGCTCCACCCTAGTTCGGGTTCGGGGTGGGTGTCGGGATAAAACGGGCCGATGCCGCCGATCGGCTGACCGGTGGATTTCAGGATGGCGGTGAACAGGCTGAAGCCATGTTTGGCCCATTGCGCATGCAGATCATCGGTTTCGATCGCGGTTTGCTCGGCCGTCCAGGGCCCGCCCATCATGTGAGAGCGTTCGGAGGCCCAGAATGCCGAAGCCGGGCCAAGGTCGGCAGGCAACGGTTGGCGCAGGATCAGGCGCTTTGTGGTCAGGATGGGCGCGGTCATGCCAGCCCCCGCAGGTCGTGGCGGATCACAACATCGGTGGGGTCAGCACCGGGCGCGGCGCTGCGTTGCCCGCCAAGCCGCAGGGCAAGCGCGATGGAGCGGGCATTGCGCGGGTCGATGTAATTGTCCAAATGGTTCCAGCCAAAGGTTTTGTGCGCCCAGATCATCACCGCGCGCGCCGCCTCTTGGGCGATGCCCTTGCCTTCGGCCTCGGGCGTGGTGAACCAGCCAAGTTCAGGTTCGGGATAGCCCTCGGGCTGATAGATACCAACCTCGCCAAGGTAGTCGCCGCTGCTCCGATCATCGAGGGAAAAGGGGCCAAAGCCAAGCAGCGACCATTGACCGACTTCTGAGGCGAAGATGCGCCAGGCGGAACGGCGGTCAAGCGGCCCATCCTCCCAGATCGAGCGATCAGAGGCGTAAAACGCGGCGCGCGGGGCGAAATCAGCAAGGACAGGCATGCGCAGCGTCAGGCGCGCGGTGTAAAGGGTGGGGGCGATCATGGCGTCCCCTTAGGCGGCAGGTGGCGGAACACGCGCAGGGTGGTGCCGCGCGGGGTGGTCCATGTGCCGTCTTGGAGCGCGCCAAGGCGCAGGGCCAAGGCGGCGGAGCGGGCGTTGTCGTCGGCGATGTAGCTGACGGCGGTGGACCAGCCAAGGGTGGTGAAGGCGTGGGTCAGGCAGGCCCGCGCGGCTTCGGCAGCCAAGCCTTTGCCTTCATCCGCGCTGTCGAAGATCGTCCATTTGATCTCGCGCTCGGCCTGACCTTCGGGCCACCAAGGACCGAAAATGCCGATCGGACGGCCCGTTTCACGGTCTTGGCCGACAAAGGGGCCAAAACCGCGCAGGACCGTGTGGCCAAGGATGGCGGCAAAGTTGCGCCACGCCTCGTGCGGCAGGGCGGACCAGCCGCGCTGTGCCGCGCGGTCCGACGCGATGAAGGCCTGATAGGCCAGGACATGCGCGGCAGCGGGGGGCACAAGGTTAAGCCGCGCCGTGGTCAGGCAGAGGGTCATGCGGCCCCCTTGGTGAAGCGGTAAACTTGGGTTTTCAGGCCATCGGGCGTGGCGGCGGCGGCATCCAACAGGCCGCCAAGGCGCTGCGCAACGGCGGCCGAGGCGGGGTTGCGCGCGTCGATATAGGACACAAGAGTTGGCAGGCCGCGCGGGCCAAGCGCCCAGTCGCGCAGTGCAAGGGCGGCTTCGGTGGCAAAGCCCTGACCCTCGAAGCCGTCCAAAAGGAACCAGCCAAGTTCTGGCTCGGGAAAGAGCGGACCGTGGCAAACCGCGACCTGACCGATTTGGCAGCCCCCGTGCCGAATCGTCAGCCCCCCCATCCCCAACAGCGCCCATTGCGCGGTGTCATTGCAAAACCAGGACCACGCCGCCGCGCCGTCATGCGGGCCGCCCATGAAGGCGGTGCGCCCCGAGGTGACGAAGGCGGCATAGGCCGGGTAATCGGCCATCACGGGCGCGCGCAGGGTCAGGCGGGGGGTGTGAAGGGTGGGGATCATGCTGCCCCCCCGGCGGTAAAGCGATAGACGAAGCCGTCCGCCATCCAGACCGTCCGCTCACCCGCGATCACCTGCCCGCCGATCCGGCGCGCGATGGCATGGGAGGCGGCATTCGCGGGGTGAACCTCGGCGCGGGCAGAGGTCAGGCCAAGCGGGCCAAAGACCCAAGCGCGCAGGGCAAGGGCAGCTTCGGTGGCGATACCGCGGCCCTCGGCAGCAGCGGTCCAAAGTGACCAAGTCAGTTCAGGCTCGGCGCCGTCCTGCCATTGCATCGGGCCGAAATGGCCCAGCGGCGCGCCAGTGCTGCGGTCTTCGGCGATCAGGCGGCCGAAACCGCGCAGCACCCAATGGCCGAAGAACGAGGCGAACTGCTCGGCGGATTCGTGTTCGGGCTTTGGCCCGCCGGTGAAGGCCGTGCGGTCCGAGGCGCGGTAATCGCGGAACGCGGGCCAGTCGGCGGCCAAGGGCGCGCGCAGGATCAGGCGGGGGGTGTGAAGGGTGGGCAAACCGATCAGGGCGATCATGTCTGCCCCCCACGATTTTTCTGCGAAAAATCAACCTGCGGCACGGACATGCGGGGGCAGCGAGCATGGCTCGCTGGAATTTTCGCAGAAAATTCGGTCCCCCGCAGAGTGATCATTTCTTTTTCATCATCCCCGACAGGCCCGCTGGCAGGCTTAGCCCTTTTGGCATGCCGGGAAATCCGCCGCCCTGCCCCAGACCTTGCTGCATGCCTTTGGCCATTTCTGCCATCTCAGCCGGGTTCATCTTTGACGGGTCCGGCATGCCGCCTTTGCCCATCATCTGCCGGATGGCCTGCTTCATCATGCCGCCCTTGCCCATCTTCTTCATCACATCGGCCATCTGCTTGTGCTGTTTCAGCAAACGGTTCAGCGCCGCCACATCCATCCCCGCCCCCGCCGCGATCCGCTTTTTGCGGCTGGCAGCCAGAAGGTCGGGGTTGGCGCGTTCCTTTTTGGTCATCGAGCTGATCAGCGCGATCTGATGCGCGATCATCTTGTCATTGAATCCGGCCGCTTCAACCTGTTTGGCCATGCCGCCCATGCCGGGCAGCATCCCCATCAGGCCCTGCATGCCGCCCATCTTTTGCATCTGCTCCATCTGCATGCGCATGTCGTTCATGTTGAACATGCCCTTGGCAAACCGGCGCGCCATGCGTTCGGCCTGTTCAACCTCAAACGTCTCGCGCGCCCGCTCGACCAGCGCCACGATATCGCCCATGCCAAGAATGCGGCCTGCAACGCGGTCAGCTTCGAACGTTTCCAGCGCGTCCAGCTTTTCGCCAAGGCCGACAAAGCGGATCGGCTTGCCGGTGACCGCGCGCATCGACAGGGCCGCCCCGCCCCGCCCGTCGCCGTCCATCCGCGTCAGCACCACACCGGAAATGCCGACTTTGCCGTCAAATTCGGCGGCCACATTCACCGCGTCCTGACCGGTCAGGCCATCCACAACCAGCAGCGTCTCGCGCGGCTGGGCGATGTCGCGCACCGCCTGTATTTCCGCCATCAGCACTTCGTCGATGTGCAGGCGGCCTGCGGTGTCAAAGAACACCACGTCGTAGCCGCCCATCGCGGCCTGGGTTTTCGCGCGGCGGGCGATCTGCACGGCGCTTTCGCCCTTCACGATCGGCAGGCTGTCCACACCGATCTGGCCCGCAAGGATCGCGAGCTGCTCCATCGCGGCCGGACGGTTGGTGTCCAGCGAGGCCAAAAGCACCCGTTTGCCGTTCTTTTCCTTCAGCCGTTTGGCCAGCTTGGCGGTCGTCGTCGTCTTGCCCGAGCCTTGCAGACCGACCATCAAAATCGCCGAGGGCGGGTTATCGATCTTCAGCGCCTCAGGCTCGCCCTCGCCCGCCAGAACCTTGATCAACTCGTCATGGACGATCTTGACCACTTGCTGACCGGGGGTGACCGATTTGGTAACCGCCTGCCCGATGGCGCGGGTCTTGACCGCCTTGATGAAATCCCGCGCGACGGGCAACGACACGTCCGCCTCCAGCAGCGCGGTGCGCACCTCGCGCAGGGCAGCGTCAACATCGGCCTCGGACAGCGCGCCGGCCTTGGTCAGGCGGTCAAAAACCCCGCCAAGGCGGTCTGAAAGGCTCTCGAACATCGGCGCGCTCCTGTCGTTACATCTGATGCCGATATGGGCACCGGCGGATAGAACCCCAAGAGCCAATGGGCAACGACACCTGTGGGCGCAACGCGCTGACAGGTGGCGATCCCAGGCTATGGCCAAAGGACCGGAAGCGGGGCTTCCGGGGGAATTGAGGGGCCAGTTACGCCTGATGGGGGCTTAAGTCAAGTCTTGCGGGCGTTCAGCCAGATGTTGATGGCCCTCACTGCGCCCTCGGCGTCGCCGCCGGTCGCGAAGATCTGCGACAGGGGCAGCTTTCCGCCGCCCATCACACCCAAAACCGGACGCCGCAGCTTGCCGCGACCATCGCCGCTGGTATCCGTATCAAGCTCGGTCGTCGCCCTTGTTATTTCGGACAGAGGGCGGCTTTGCTGACGCGCGCCGAAAACGGTGGCACTGCGGATCACTACGGTGTTCGCTGCGCGGTCAAAGATCACACCTTTCTGGCGCACGAAAACCGCGAAAGCGGCCGCAAAGGCCCCGAAAAGCAGCAGAACCTTGCTGCCCTCATCAGGATCACCGGTCATGAATTTGTTCAGCGCGATGGCCGCAAGGATCAGCATGGCGCAGATCAGACCGATCCCCAAAAACCACGGCCGGGATCGCAGGACAAGCCGTTCAGGTGTGGTGAGGATCGGTTTCATCGCGCCCCGTTGTTCACCCCAAATGGCCGGATTTTCAAGGTTTTTGCAGTTTTTCCCGGCCAAGCCAGTTTTGCCCCCTTCACATCCGCCGCCATTGGGCGCCTTTTAAGTGCACTGCTGCACCAAGGGAGCTGGCCATGGAAAACTGGGACGAAATTCGCACCGCGTTTCAGGTGGCGCGGGTGGGTACGGTATCAGGCGCGGCGGATGTTCTGGGCGTGCATCATGCCACAGTGATCCGGCATATCGATGCCTTGGAAAAGCGCCTTGGCGCCAAGCTTTTTCAGCGCCATGCGCGCGGGTATACCCCGACCGAGGCCGGGCGCGATCTGATGTCGGTGGCGCAGACCACGGACGAGCGGTTCGGCCAATTGTCCAGCCGGATCAAGGGCCAAGGCGAAGTGGTGGCGGGCGAGCTTGTGGTGACTGCGATCACCGGAATTGGCGCGCTTTTGTCGCCAGTCTTTGCCAGCTATCAGGCCGATCATCCGCAGGTGATCATCCGTTTTCTAACCGACATGCGGCTGTTCCGGCTGGATTACGGCGAGGCTCATGTGGCAATCCGCGCCGGGGCAGCGCCGCAAGAGCCGGACAACGTGGTGCAGCCTTTGGTGCGTGTTCAGGCCGGTCTTTATGCCAGCCGCGGTTACGCCGAAAAGTTCGGCCTGCCAAAGGGGCCCGAAGCGTACAAAGACCACCGCTTTATCGGGATGGACGATGCCGCGGCGCGCGCGCCCTTTGAAAAATGGCTGCGCGCAAATATTCCGGCTGAAACCGTTACATTTCGGGTTTCGGAACCGGTCGCGACCGAGGCTGCGGTCAAGGCGGGCCTTGGGATCGGGTTTTTGATGCGGCGGCCCGCGGCGCGGCACGAAGACCTGATCGAGGTGATGCCGCCCCTGCCCGAATGGGACAGCCAGCTGTGGATCGTCACCCATGTCGATCTGCACCGCACATTGAAAGTGCAAACCTTTCTGGCGGCGCTGAAAGCGGCGTCGGCGGGGTGGGGGGATTGTTGACCCTTTCCGAGGCGCAGCGCGGGCATCTGGCGATGCTGGTGTTTTCGGCGCTGGTGGCGGGGGCCTTCTCGCTTGGGCATCTGGCCGCGCCGTTTGTGGCGCCAGAGGCGATGACGGTGGGGCGGTTCGTTCTGTCGGCGGCGCTGGTCGGAACGGCGGCGTCGCTGACGCGGGGCATTGAGCGCGCGGCGCTCGCGGCCAGTTGGCGCTATGCACTGCTCGGCGGGCTGATGGGGGCCTATTTCGTTTTGATGTTCGAGGGGTTGAAGACGGCCGGGGCGGTGTCGATGGCTGCGGTGTTCACTCTGACGCCGGTGATGGCGGCGGGGTTCGGCTGGGTTCTGCTGCGCCAGCGGCTCACCACCCGGATGGCGCTGGCGCTGGCGCTTGGCGCGGCAGGCGCGCTTTGGGTGATCTTTCGCGCCGATTTTGCTGCGTTTTTGGCGTGGAATGTGGGGCACGGAGAAAAACTTTTCTTTGCCGGATGCGTCGCGCATGCCCTGTACATGCCGCTTGTGCGGCGGCTGAACCGGGGCGAGGCAGCCGTGGTTTTTGCCTCGGGCACAATGGTGGGCGGGGCGGTCGTGGTCGGGCTTTGGGGCTGGCGCGCGGTGATCGAAACGGATTGGACCGCGCTGCCGGGGATCGTCTGGATCTGCCTGATCTATGTGGCGGTGGCGGCCACAGGGGCGACCTTTGTGCTGCTGCAATTCGCCAGCCTGCGTCTGCCGTCGGCCAAGGTCATGGCCTATACTTACCTCGTGCCGAGCTGGGTGATCCTGTGGGAGCTGTCGCTGGGCAAGGGTGGGCCGCCTTTGGCTGTTCTTGGCGGGGTGGGGCTTACGGTACTGGCACTTGGGCTGCTGCTGAAAGAGTAAGCCGCCCCTCAATCCAGCGCGCCAAGCCCGGCGATGATCTTGTCCCGGAATTTGGCAATGCGGGCCACGCGGGTTTCCGGCTTTTTGGCGCCGTTCAGATTGAAGGCATAGCTTTTCTGCCGACCGGGCGTCAGGGCGTGGAAGGCTTCGGCAAGCTCCGGGTCCGAATCCATCGCCTCGATCAATTCGTCGGGCAGATCAATCGTGCGGGCAACTTTTTGGGGCAAGAGGCCCTGTTCGGCATAGCCCATCGCCTCGGCAAGATAAGCGCGGATGGTGGGGGCAAGCGCGGCAGCTTCGGCGTTGCCGGTCAGGCGGATGACGCTGGCATGCTGGGTGTTGGGGCCTGCGAATTTCAAAATCCCCTCGGGGTCTTTCATCAAAGAGCCGTTGAAGAAGGTCAGGCAGTAATCCCCCCGGAACGCCCCAAAAACCGCGATGTTGCGGCCGGCGTGCATGTAACAGGGGTGGCCCCATTTCACGACCTCGTCCAGTCCGGCCGAAAGCAGGATCTGCCGCAGCACCGACAGCCCCTGCGCCCAAATCTGGGTCGAACACTGGGCGGTTTCAAACCTCGCGCAGCGTCCGCAGCCTTTGGCAAAGTAATCTTCAATTTCGGTGATCATCGGTGGATCCTTTTTGCGCTGGGTCGGGCGGTGCGTCTGGGCAAGTTGGGCAGGGTAAAGGGGGGTGTCCTCGTGATCACCATCCCGGCAAGCCGGGCGAGGATCATGGGGCATTCGCGGTGTCAGCGGCGGTGAGAAGGGTTTCAAGGGCATCCAAAAACCGCGCCCAACCGCTGCGCGCGCCGCCAAAAGCGCGCGGTTGATCCGGGCGAAAACCCGATTGATGCAGGCGCAAAAGCGTCCCCGTTGCCGAGGGTTCAAGCGTCCATGTCAGGACGGTATCCACATCATGCGCGGCCCAGGAATAGGACAACCGCGTTTGCGGCGCGATGTCGAGCAGGCGGCAATGGACAGTCACCCAATCCGAGGTGAAGCGGAAATCATGGCCCATCAGCGGCGCGAAATCGGTGGCCATAAGCCATTCCGCCAGCAGTTCGGGCTGGGTCAGGGCGCGCCAGATCCGGTCTTGCGCGAAGGGCAGATCCCGCTCCAACGTGATGGATTTGATGGTGGAGGCGGTCATTGGTCCATCCTTTTCAACAAGGATTCCAACCGCACAAGCCGGGTGTCCCAGAAGGCGGACATCTGATGGGTCCAGTCCGCCAGCGGCGCAAGTGCCTCGCAGCGCGGGGAATAGCGCGTGTTGCGGCCGTCCTGGCGGTCCTGAACCAGCCCCGCCATCTTCAACAGCCCAAGGTGTTTGGAAACCGCCGGTTGCGAGATGCCAGCGCGCTGGGTCAGCGCGGAGACGGATTGCTCGCCCTCTTGGCACAGATGTTCAAAGATCGCCCGCCGGGTCGGGTCGGCGAGGGTACGGAACAAGGTTTCGGTGCTGGGGTTCATGGAATCACATAACTGGCAGGATATGAATAACCCATAGCCCGCCAGTTATGTATCTGTCAATCCCGCGCAGAAAATCACGCCTGCTCGGTCACGCCTTCGGGCAGTTTCGCCCCGGTCATGAAGGCAACCGCGTCTGACATGGTGTGCTCTTTTGGATCAATCACGCACAGCCTGCGGCCCAGGCGGTGAATGTGAATCCGGTCGCACACCTCGAACACATGCGGCATGTTGTGGCTGATCAGGATGATCGGAATGCCGCGCGCGCGCACGTCGCGGATCAGTTCCAGCACCCGGCGGCTTTCCTTGACGCCCAGCGCTGCCGTCGGCTCGTCTAGGATCACAACCCGCGAGCCAAAGGCGGCGGCGCGGGCCACGGCCACGCCCTGACGTTGACCGCCCGACAGGGTTTCAACCGCTTGGTGGATGTTCTGGATCGTCATCAGACCCAATTCCGACAGCTTTTCGCGGGCGAACTTTTCCATCCGGGGGCGGTCCATCTGGCGAAAGACCGAGCCCATGATCCCGGGTTTGCGCCATTCGCGGCCCAGAAACATGTTGTCGGCAATCGAAAGCGCCGGCGACATGGCGAGGTTCTGGTAAACCGTTTCAATCCCCAGATTGCGGGCATCTTCGGGGCCGCGAAAATGCACCGGCTTGCCGTCCAGCTCGATCGTGCCATGGTCGGGGATCACGGCGCCCGAAAGCGCCTTGATCATCGTCGACTTGCCCGCTCCGTTGTCGCCGATAACGCCGAGGATCTCACCGGGCATCAGTTCGAAATCGGCGCCGCTCATCGCGACAACGGTGCCATAGCGTTTCAGCAGGCCGCGCGCCTGAAGGATGGGTTGAACAGCACTCATTGCGACGCCCTCCGCAGCCATTGATCCAAAGCGACGGCGATAATCACCAGATTGCCCGCCGCAAACATTTGCCAGTAGTCATCGACGCCCGCCAGCGACAGACCGGTGTTGAAAACGCCGACTATAACCGCCCCAAGGACCGACCCGATGATCGAGCCGCGCCCGCCGAACAGCGAGGTACCGCCGATCACAACAGCGGTGATGGAGCCTAGGTTGATCGTATCGAACGACACCGGCGAGACAGAGCCGACCCGGCCAATCGACACCCAGGCCGCAAAGCCGCAGATCAGACCCGCAACCGTGTAAACCGACACCAGCGTGCGGTTCGAGCGGATCCCCGACAGCATGGCCGCATCCGGATCATCGCCGATGGCGTGCACATGGCGGCCCCATGGCGTGTGGTTCAGAACATACCAGATGATCGCCGCCAGCACGATCAGCGAGATCGAGCCATAGGTCAGCTTGGCCCCGAATGGGCGGATCGCCTCGCCGAACCAAAGCAGCGCCGGGGCCTTCGCATCGATATCAACGTTTCGGATGGATTCCGAATGGGAATACCAAAGCTTGAGCGAGGTAAAGACGCTGAGCGTGCCGAGGGTCACGATGAACGGCGGCAGTTTCACATAGGCAACGAGCATGCCGTTGATCCAGCCCATGAGGCCAGTGAAAAAGAGCGCGACGAGGATGGCGAGGGAGACCGGCCATTCAAGATTGACCCCGAGGTTGCCCATGATCAGCGCGCCGACAACCAGTATGGCGCCGACCGACAGGTCAATTCCAGCGGTCAGGATCACGAGAGTCTGCGCGATGGCGACGATGCCGGTGACGGTGACCTGCTGCAAAACCGTCGACAGTGCGCCGATGCCCAGAAAGCGCGGCGCGATGATGCCAAAAGCGATGACGCTGAGGATCAGCACCAGCGCGGGAATGGAGGTTGGATTGCTGCGCAAATATCCGCGCGCGCGGTGTACAAACGTTTTGTCGTCGCGGTCAAAACTGGCAACGGTCTTGTCCGCTTCCGCCAGCTTGGCCTCGAAATCCGATATCGTTTTGGTCGGTTCCCCTTGGTCACTCATGTCAGATGCCACCTCCCCTTTGCGCCGAAAAAATTGTGTCACTTATTTTTTGTGAACAAGGGGCGACAGTAACGCCGCCCCTTGCCAAATCAAGATGTCAGTGAAGCGTTCTTAGCCCCAGCAGAGCTCGGTGCCCTTGGTGCTGTCGATCGACGGCACACCGTCGGCGGGCTGATCTGTGACAAGGTTCACGCCGGTGTTGAAGAACGACAGACCTTCGGAAGCCACAGGCTTGGTGCCGTCAGCCGCATAAGCCACGATGGCCTCGATGCCTTTGGACGCCATCAGCAGCGGATACTGCTGCGAGGTTGCGCCGATGACGCCGGATTTGACCGAAGCGATGCCTGGGCAACCGCCGTCAACCGAAACGATCAGAACGCCTTCCTTGCCAGCAGCTTTCAGCGCCTGGAAGGCGCCTTCCGCGGCAGGCTCGTTGATCGTGTAAACCACGTTCATATCGGGGTTCTTGGCCAACAGGTTTTCAACCGAGGTCACGCCGCCTTCAGGGTTCGCGCCCGAGGATTCGTGGCCGATAACGCGGGTGTCGGTTTCCGAACCCATCACGGCCAGATCAGGAACTTCGATGCCGAAACCAACCAGGAAGCCAGTGTCGCGAGCGACGTCGACCGAAATGTTGTCCTTGTTGATGTCGAGCATGCCGATCTTGGCATTGGCAGCTTCAGCGCCAAGCTTGGCAGCAGCCCACTTGCCGATCAGCAAACCAGCTTCGAAGTTGTCGGTCGCAAAGGTCATGTCCTGCGCGTCAGCATCCGCAAGCGGGGTGTCGAGCGCGATCACCAGAACGCCAGCAGCGCGGGCATCTTTAAGAGCCGGGCCAACGCTGTCGTTCGAAGCGGTGATCAGGATGCCCTTTGCGCCAGCTGCAACGCAGTTCTCAATGGCGGTGATCTGCGGCGCAGCATCGCCATCTTTTTCGCCCGCATAAGCTTGGAAATCAAGGCCAGCCGCGGTCGCAGCAGCCTCAGCGCCTTCCTTCATTTTCACGAAGAAGGGGTTGGTGTTGTTCTTGGTGATCAGGCAAGCCAGATCGGCAGCAGAAGCCGAACCCGCCATAACTGCCAGAGCCGCAGCGCCCAAAAGCGCAGTGGTTTTGAATTTCATGGTATCCTCCCAAGGAAGGGCCCTAGGCCCCAAATTTCATAGAACGGCGCCGATTCTTGCCGGCGTCGAGCGGACATTGAACCGAATCCCGACCTCACGTCAAGATAAATAAATCAGTGTGATTTAATATTGACAGACACCGATTCCAACCGCAGTCTGGGCAAGGAAAGTTCTGATGCGCGGCCTTGATCGCGACCGGAACGAAAACACTTTCTTGGGAATTCTGAAATGTTGATCGGCATACCGTCCCTGCTTGGGCCCGAACTTTTGGCGACATTGCGCGCCATGGGCCACGGCGATGAAATTGCCATTGTGGATGGCAATTACCCCGCACAGGATCACGCGCGGCGGCTGGTGCGGGCCGATGGGCATGGGCTTTTGGCGGTGGCAGAGGCGATCCTGACCGTATTGCCGATTGACCGCGCGGTGCCGCAGGCGATGTTCCGCGCGGCGCTGAACAATGATCCCGCCCAGTCGGGGCCGATCCACATTCAGATCGACGCGCTGTGTGCCCGATTCGCGCCTGATGTTGCGGTGACCCCGCTGAAAGGCAACGCGCTTTACCCGCGGATCAGGTTAGCGCATACGATTGTGGCGACATCCGAAATGGCATTGTTTGCCAACCTTATCCTTCGAAAGGGCGTGATCTGCCCCATCTGATCCAAATGGAGTGACTGCGCCTGATGCAAGATGTCTCGTCCGACCGCACGTTGAACGAATTGACCGCGCTGCGCGGGTCCAATCAGTCGGGCATGCGCGATCACAATGAGCGTCTGGTTTTGTCCTTGGTGCGGCAGAATGGACCCCTGGCAAAGGCGGAAATTGCCCGGATCACCGGGCTTTCGGCGCAAACTACCAGCGTGATCATGCGCGCGCTGGAACAGGACGGGCTGTTGAAGCGCGGCGAGCCGGTGCGCGGAAAGATCGGCCAACCTTCGGTGCCGATGTCTTTGGCGGCCGATGGCGCATTCTTTTTGGGGTTAAAGATCGGGCGGCGTTCGGCCGACCTGACCCTCATTGACTTCGAAGGCAAAGTGCTTGGCAGCCTGCGGCGGGTTTACCGCTATCCCACGCCCGCCGGGGTCATTGGTTTTGTCGCCGAAGCCTTGCCGGCGATCCTGTCCGCCCTGCCGCCGCAAAGCCGGCAAAGGGTTGGCGGGCTTGGCGTCGCGATGCCGTTTCAGCTGTGGAACTGGGTGCAGGCCCTTGGCGCGCCGCAATCGGAAATGGACGCGTGGCGGGACTGCGATATGCAGGCGGAACTTGCGGCTGTGACGGGCCTGCCGGTCTATGTGCAAAACGATGCCACCTCGGCCTGCGGTGCCGAATTGGTGTTCGGCACCGGCGAGCGGCCAAAGGATTTTTTGTATTTCTATTTCGGCACTTTCATCGGCGGCGGGCTGGTTTTGAATGGTCAGCTGTTTCTTGGCCGGACGGGCAATGCGGCGGGGGTTGGCCCCATGCCGGTGCCCGATCCCTCGGGCGGTATGCGGCGCTTGCTGGATATGGCGTCGATCACGGTTTTGGCCGACCGGATGGAAGAAACGGGGATCAGCGCCGATCACATCTGGGAACAGCCGGACCATTGGATGGTCGACGAGGCGCTTTTGTCGGAATGGATCGAAACGGCGGCGCGGGGATTGGCGGTTGCAACGCTGTCAGCGGCGTCCTTGCTGGAGTTGGAAGCGGTGCTGATCGACGGCTGGATGCCGCCAGACGTCCGGGCGCGGATCACGGCCCGCACCTCTGCCGCCTTGGCACAACTTGATATGGCCGGGGTTGCCCCCGTTCAGGTGCGCGAAGGGACGGTCGGGGCACATGCCCGCTCGCTTGGTGCGGCGGCGATCCCGCTGAGCCAGCGCTATCTGATCGACTGGAACGCGGCGGCCCGGCAAGTCTGACCGCGCCTTAGGTGCCAGGCGCCCAGGCGGACCTTAGCCGTTGACATCAACGACAACGCGGCCCTTCACCTTGCCCGCCAGAATATCCGCGCCCAGGCTCGGCACCTCAGACAGGGTTGCGGGGTGGATCATCGCTTCCAGCTTGTCCATCGGCAGATCCGATGCGATCCGCGCCCAGGCGCGCTGCCGGCCCTCATAAGGTTTCATCACCGAATCGATGCCCAGCAGATTGATCCCGCGCAGCAGGAACGGAATGACGTTGACCGGCACCCCCGCCCCGCCCGCAAGCCCAACCGCCGCCACCGATGCGCCGTATTTCATCTGCCCCAGCACCCGCGCCAACATCGCCCCGCCGACCGCATCCACGCACCCCGCCCAAGCTTCCTCTTCCAGCGGATTTTTGACGGTTTCATTGATTGCCTCACGGGCAAGAATGCGCGCCGCGCCAAGGCTGTGCAGATAATCCGTTGTCTCGGGCCGCCCCGTAACCGCCACCGCGCTGTACCCAAGTTTCGCCAATATGGCGAGCGTCACAGACCCGACCCCGCCCGCCGCGCCCGTCACCAAAACCTCGCCCCACCCAGGGGTCAGCCCATGATCTTCCAGCGCTTGCACCGCCAGCATCGCCGTCAGACCCGCCGTTCCCACGGCCATAGCCTGCCGCGTGCTCAGCCCCTTGGGCAATGGCACCAGCATATCGGCCTTGACCCGCGCCTTGGTGGCATAGCCGCCCCAAGTCGCCTCGCCCGCGCGCCAGCCGGTCAGAACCACCTTGTCGCCGGGCACATAGCGGGGATCGACCGACGCTTCGACCGTTCCGGCAAAATCAATGCCCGCGACATGGGGATAGCTGTGCACCATCCGTGCGCCGCCTGCCGACAGACACAGACCGTCCTTGTAATTCACGGTCGAGTATTCGACCGCAACCGTCACTTCGCCCGGCGGAAGCGCAGCTTCGTCCATATCTTTGACCGAGGCACGCGGCACCCCTTCGGCGTCTTTTTCCAGCAGCAATGCGCGAAACATCGGCGTCTCCCCTTTTTGAGGCCCAGTATGGATGCTGCCTGCCTCCCGCGCCAGTCGATCTGCGACACCGCCGGGTGGTTCGTGGGTCCAACCGTCAATCATCACCCCGGACCCTGGCACCTCTGCCGCTTGCGCCCGCAAATCGCCCCCTGCCAACGCCTATTGACCAACTTACCCATGACACAAAAGCGGGCTACCCTTGGCCCCATACAGTCAAACACAAGAATCGGGCCCCGGTTCGGTCCGTCACAGGAGGTAAAATGCCCTATTCAACCCCGCCCCTGCCGTGGCTGCGCGCCTTTGAGGCGTCCGCGCGGCATCTGAGCTTTACCAATGCCGCAGCCGAGTTGAACCTGACGCAGGCCGCGATTTCCAAGCAGGTCAAGCTGCTGGAACAGCACCTGCGCGAACCCCTGTTCGAACGGCTGCCGCGCAGTGTGCTTCTGACCAAGGTTGGCGCGGCCTATTTGCCCAAAGTGCAGGATGCGTTCGAGCGGCTTTCGGCGGGCACGATCGAGGTTTTCGGCGGGCGGCGGGCGGAACTTCTGACGGTCCGTTCCGCGATCGGTTATGCGCTCAATGTTCTGGCCCAAAAGCTGCCACGCTTCCTTGCGGCCCATCCGGGGACCGGCGTGCGGATCGTCTCGTCCGTGTGGACCGGCGACAGTGCGTTTCAGCAGTATGATCTGGACATCCGCTATGGGTTTGGCCGCTGGCCGGGATACCGCGCGGACCGGCTGACGTGGGAGGTTCTGGAACCGGTCTGCCTGCCGCAGATCGCAGCCCGGCTGCGGCGGCCGGACGATCTGGCGGAGGAGCGGCTTTTGCATGTGCTGGGGTATCAGGAAGGCTGGGCCACCTGGCTCGCGGCGGCGGGGGCGCGCGGCGTGAATGCGGGCTCTGGCCTGCATCTGGACACCTCGTCGATGGCGCTGGAAGTGGCGGCGAATGGCGGCGGCGTGGCGCTTGGCCGCGGCTCGCTGATCGCCAAGGATCTGGCCTCGGGGCGGCTGGTGCGGCCCTTCGATCTGTCCGTGCCGGTGGACGAATGCTTTTACCTTGCGGCCCCCGACCAAGGCCGGGCACATCCGGGCGCAACGATCTTTCGCGATTGGCTGCTGCACGATATCGCGGCAGAGCGGGGCCAGACCGGCCAAGCCTAAGGGGCAATTGAGGGGGAAATGGTGGACCCGGAGCGATTCGAACGCCCGACCCTCAGATTCGTAGTCTGATGCTCTATCCAGCTGAGCTACGGGTCCATGTTGAAGGGGCGTGTAGCGCCCCCCTGAACCCTTTGCAAGACTGAAAAGAGATTTTCCCCGAACGGCCGGTGCCCCTTAAGCCGGATCAAAGGAGACATCGCCTTTGGGCAGATGGATCATGAACTCGGTGCCCTCCGCATCGCTGCGCACAAGGTCCAGCCGCCCGCCATGGCCGCGGACCAGCTCGGCCGCGATGGCAAGGCCAAGCCCGATGCCGCCGCGCCGCGCACCGCCTTGAAAGGCCGCGAACAGATGCTCACGCGCCTTGGCGGGCAGGCCCGGCCCCGAATCGCCCACCCGCAGCCACCATTCGGCGTCATTTTGTCCGCCCGAAAGCTCTATCGTGCCGCCCCTGCCCTGCGCTTCCAGCGCCTGACGCGCGTTTCGCACCAGATTGGCCAGAACCCGGAACAACTGTTCATGATCCGCGCGCGCCAAAAGATCCGGCGCGATGTCGATCAGCGGTTTGATCGGATCGTCCGGGCCAAGCCCCTCCGCTTCGACCACCTCTTCGGCCAGATCGCGCAGCGGAAAACGGGTCAACCGCGGCGGCGGCTCTTCGGCCTTGCCAAAGGCCAGCGTCGCCTCGGTCAGGTTCACCGCCCTTGTGATGGAGCCGACAAGTTTGGGCACAAAGCGCGCTAGCGTCGGATCAGCGCTGCCTTCCAGCCGGTCCGCGAACAGCTGCGCCGAGGTCAGGATGTTGCGCAGATCATGCGAGATTTTCGCCACAGCGCTGCCCAGCTGCGCCAGACGCTCGCGCTGGCGCAGCGCGCCCGTCAGCTGCGTTTGCAGGCTTTGCAGCGCCTCTTCGGCCTGTCGCAGCTCGGTCACCCCGGCGGTCGGCTCGATCACCCGGCGCGCATCCTCGGGCGCCTTGGCATAGGCCTGCATGTGGTCCACCACACGGCGGATCGGCATCACCAGCAATCGGCGTACCACGATGAACAGCAAAGACGCGGTGACAACCGAGATCAGCGCAGACAGCAGCAATATCCGCAGCCCATAATCCAGCATCGCCGTCCGCAAGGGCGCGGTTTCCAGCGTGATCTCGATCAAAAGTCCGGCATCCAGCGTCGGGTTGCCAATCACCCGGATCACCTGATTGTCACGGGTCACCAAAACCGCCGCCGCATCCTTGATCAGCGTAAAAGGCCCCGCCATCCGCAGGTCGTAATCCGCCGTCACCGGCGCCGGAATGGGCGAAGACAGCACCAACTGCCGCGAGGCATCGCGGCGCAGAACGATGTTGAACACCTGCGCATTGGCGAGCAGCTCGGCCTCAAGCTCATCGGTCAGCATATCCTCGGCCGCAATCTGCGCCAAAGACGCGATCTGCGCCTTTTCCAGCCGAACCATCAGATAATCTTCGCGAAACCGGGCGATAGAGGGCACAAAGATCAACACTTCGGCCAGCATCACAAAGGCAATGGTCAACAGCAAAAACCGCCCCGAAAGCGAATTGAAAAAACTGCCTCGCGCAACATCTACCGGCTCTGACAGCACTCTGCCTCCCATTCATCTGTCCAAAAATATCCTGCGGGGGTCCGGGGGTGCAAAACCCCCGGGGGCCGCCACAAGCGGAACACTACGGCACGAAGCGCTGCACAAACCGCACGAACCGCTTCAACCTTGGATTAGCAAAGAGTTTGTCCGAAAAATAGGCCCCCGCCACGCGCTTGGCGGATTCCGACAGCGTCGGATAGGGCAGGATCACCCCCGCAATCGCCGAAAGCTTGGTCTTTTGCGCAATCGCGAGCGCCCAGAACGCGATCAACTCACCCGCCTGCGCGCCCACAATCGTCGCGCCAACCGGGCGGCCCGCCACGGCCATCACCTTGACAAAGCCCTGCGCCTTGCCCTCGGCAACCGCGCGGTCGTTCAGCCCAAGGTCGACGCGCAGCACATTTAACCGCCCGCCAAAGGTCAGCCTTGCCTGCGCTTCGGTCAACCCGGCCTGCGCCAGTTCGGGCTCGGTATAGGTCACCCACGGCACAACCACCGCCGCCTTGGCCGGCAGGCCCAGCAGAACCTGCCGGACGATCACCCCCGCATGGGCCCCCGCAACATGGGTAAACTGCGCGCCGCCCGCTGCATCGCCAATCGCATAGACCCGCCGGTTCGAGACTGACCGCAGGTTCGCCCCCACGCTGACCCCCTTGGCGCCAAACGAAACCCCGGCTTTGGCCAGATCCAGCTTTTCCAGCGCGGGAACCCGCCCCGCCGCCACCAGAAGATGGCTGCCGCAGGCGATCTCGCCGTTGCCCAGGACCGCTTCGATCCCGGCCTCCGTTTTGGCCAGCCGCACCACAGGCGCGCCTTCAAGGATCACCACGCCTTCGCCCCGCAGTGCGGCAATCACCAGCGCAGCGGCGTCCGGATCGTCCCGGCCCATGGCCTTGAAGCCCTCGATCACCGTCACCTCGCAGCCCAGCCGCCGATGCGCCATCGCCATTTCCATCCCGATCGGCCCGCCGCCCAGGATGATCAGATGGACAGGCGCCTCGCGCAGGGCGAAAATCGTCTCGTTGGTGAAATAGGGCAAAGCGTCAAGGCCGGGGATCGGCGGGATGGCGGCATGGCTGCCGGTGGCGATGATGAACCGCCGGGCGCGGATCAGCCTTCCGCCCGCTTCCACCTCGGCAGGGCCGGTAAAGCGCGCAAAGGCGCGGATCACGGTGATGCCAAAGCTTTCAAACCGTTCCTGGCTGTCATGCGGGGCGATGGCGGCGATGGTGGCCAGAACATGGTCCTTGGCCGCCGCGAAATCCACCGTCACCGCGCCGGTCTGAACGCCAAACTTGCCCGCCCCGCGCGCAGACTGCGCGGCCTTTCCCGCCGCCAGCAGCGCCTTTGACGGCACGCAGCCGCTGTTCAGGCAATCGCCCCCCATCTGCCCGCCTTCAATCAGCACAACGCGCGCGCCCATCTGCGCCGCCCCCGCCGCCAGCGACAGCCCGCCAGAGCCCGCCCCGATGATGCACAGGTCCGTTGTCAGATGCGCCATTCAGGCCTCCTTGCGCCGAAGGGCGCGGATGATTGCGGGCAGCGCCGACAGGGCGGCAAGCCCAAGCAGCGGCAAAAGCACGGGCGCGGAGAAGATTATGCCAAGGTCCGGCGTGCCCCCCGCCGCAAAAACCCCGCCAAGGCCGGACCCGACGGAGGTAAAGACAAGCGCGCCAGGAATGATGCCAAGATAAGTGGTCACGGCAAAGGGAACCAGCCGCACACCCGCGAAGGCTGGCAGAAGATTGGCAAGGAAAAACGGGATGGCCGGGATCAGCCGCATGGTCAAAAGCGCGGACCAGACGTTTTTCTGCAAACCAGCCAGCAGCCGCGCGCCCGCGCCGCCGCTGGCCGCGATCCGCGCGGAAATATCGGCACCAAGCCCCGCCTTTGCCGCCAGAAACACCGCGACAGCGCCGGTTCCGGCCGCAAAGACATTGAACAAAACGCCGGGGAAAAGGCCGAACAGGAACCCGCCGGTCAACGTGGTCACCGCAGAGCCCGGCAACGACAGCGCCACGATCGCGATGTAGACCGCCACAAAGATCACCGCCGTCAGCGCGAAATGCGCGTCGCGGTAGGCCAGCAGCGCCTCGCGGTTTTGCGCCAGCGTGTCCAGGGTCAGGCGGTCACGCAAAAAGACAAACCCCGCCACAAAGGCAAGGACGAGGATGATCAGGGGCAAATGGCGCAATCGGGATTTGGTCATGGTCGTTGGAAGTGTCTCCTTGGCTGCGCCAGGATGCAAGGCCGCCCGCGCAAAGGCCAGTGGCCTCACGCCGGGTTGAACGAAGTTGCGATTCCGGTCCTGAAACCGGCCCGGATGTTACAGATTGCGGTCACCTTGGCAGCGGCGCGGTAAAATTGTTGCAGATTTCCGGCCCTGCCTGCGTTGACAGAGCGCCAAAGGCTCCGTAAAGGACGGGCTTCAAGTTTTCGCCGCCGAATCCTGACCGGGTTCGTGGCACATGTCTGATGGAGACCGCGATGAAGCGCACTTTTCAACCCTCGAACCTGGTTCGCGCCCGCCGTCACGGCTTTCGCGCCCGTATGGCCACCAAAGGCGGCCGCCTTGTGCTGTCCGCACGCCGCGCCAAGGGCCGCAAGAAGCTGTCTGCTTAATCTTTTGTGATCGGTCCGATATCCGGGCCGACCGCCTCGGAGAAGCGATATGACACCGCCGCAGGAAACGGACCAAGGCATTGATGCCGAAATGTCCGAAGCGCCTGCGGCGGTTTCGCTTTGTACCGCGCCTGTCTTTTCGACATTAAAGAACCGCCCCGATTTCCTGCGCGCCGCCTCGGCCCGCCGGCAACCGGCAGGCGGTTTTTTGTTGCAAGCGCGCGCGCGCGGCGACGGGACGGCAGGGGTTCGCGTCGGGTTTACCGCGTCCAAAAAGATCGGCAACGCGGTTTTTCGCAACCGCGCCAAGCGCCGCTTGCGCGAAGTGGTGCGCGCGGTGATGCCCGGCCTTGCCCTGCCCGGTTGGGATTATGTTCTGGTCGCCAAGCCAGGGGTGACGGTGGTGCGCGACTTTGCCGCCTTGATCGCCGATCTGGAAGCGGCGATGCGCGCGGTCCACAAAGACCAGCGCGTCCCGAAATGACCCCCGGAGCCTATATCCTGTCGCTGCCCGTGCGCGGCTACCGCCTGCTTTTGTCACCATGGGTCGGCAATGGCTGCCGGTTTCAGCCGACCTGTTCGGTCTATGCCCTGGACGCGCTTGAACGCCACGGCGCGGCCAAAGGCGGCGCTATGATGGTTGGCCGGATTTGCCGCTGCCACCCCTGGGGCGGGCATGGCTATGACCCGGTGCCCGGCGCGGACCCGGATTTTGACCGGGCGCGCGACAAACGGCCCTAATCCAACCGCCGGAACGAAATCAGCGCCTCGCCGATCACCACGCCATATTTGCTGACATAGGCGCGGTTGAACAGATGGGTGTCGTCCTGCAACCACATCCAGTCGTCAAAGCTGACGCGCATGGTTTCCGTCGGCCCACCCGCCGAGGGGACCGGCAAATCAATCGTGTATTTCCAGTTGAAGCGGTCCGCCTGCTCCACCCCCACCGCGGTGCCGATCACACCGGGCGCCGTGCCGGTCCAACTGTCATCGCCGGTCTTTACCAAGGTCCAGACCCGCTGTTCCGTCGATCCGTCTTCGTACACGAAATCCTCGACCAGCCGCAGCCTTTTCCCATCCCAGTCGCCATTGATCTTGACGGTAAACTGACGCCGGACCGTTCCGAATATGTCCTGAAACTGGCCATAAGCCTCTGTCCGGCCATCGAAAAACTCTTCCATGTCAAGCTTTTGATCGGTCAGGGCAGGGTCGTTGAACGAGGGGGTGCCGCTGCAGGCGGCAACCAAAATCAGCGGGGCAAGCATCAGGTGGCGCATCGCAGGACCTTTCATATTTCGGGTTATACGGGCGGCCCGGAGGTTTGGATGCGCCCGCGCGTCCATGGACCTGACTGTGCATAAAAACTGCCGAAAATCCTAAACAACTTGCGGGCGGCGATTAACCTCGGGGTCAGAAACGACCCCTAGGTTGAATGCACTGCGCCCCGTCGCGCACACCGTTCGGGGGTCTTCATGCGCCAGCCCAACCTGCCCTTTGCCTTGCACCTGACCCGGTGGATTTCGGGAACTTTGCGACGTCCGCAATGGCTGGTTTTTTTGCCAGCCATCACCTTGGGGGCCTTTTGGCTTGGCGGCGAAGGTTGGCTGATCACGATCGCCCTTGGCGCGCCTTTGCTGTTCGCCGCAGCCGGGGCGTTCCGGTTTGCTCCGGATTCGCAGGGGGCGCTTCTGGACGGGATGAATGGCCTGCCGCGGCGCGCCCACATCGTGCAGCATATTGATCAGGTTTTTACCAATTTGCCGATGACGGGGCGCCATACGGTCTGCTTTGTTTTGCAGTTTGATAATGAGGCGCATCTTGTTGACGTTCACGGACGCACCGCGCAAACCGAAATTCTGGAACGCTGCGCCGAGCGGTTGAGCGCGGTCATCCGCGAAGGGGACCTTGTGGCGCGGCTGGACGGGGGCGGGTTTGCGATCGCCCTTGCACCAAGCCGGCGCATTGATCTTGAGGTGGCGGTACAGCTTGCCACCCGGTTTCAGGCGGCCATTGCCGAACCTGTCTCGTTGAACGCAATCCGCATTTACACCTCGGCTTCGGTCGGTTTCTGCATCGGCCAGCGCGCGCCCGAACAAACCGGCGTCTCGCTTCTGGACGCGGCGCAAATCGCCTGTGATGTGGCCGCGCGCCAGGGGGCCGGGTCAATTCGCAGCTTTCAAACGGACATGGCGCGCCACCGCGCCGACCGGGAGGCCAGCCGTGACACGCTGGTGCAAGCCCTTGAAGGGGGCCAGATCGTTGCCTATTTCCAACCGCAAATCTCTGCCGATTCGGCCGCCATCACCGGATTTGA
The DNA here is from genome assembly GCA_031385445.1 of Paracoccaceae bacterium. GTDB lineage: Bacteria > Pseudomonadota > Alphaproteobacteria > Rhodobacterales > Rhodobacteraceae > CAIYZT01. The sequence continues at coordinate 81,229 of JANNBM010000007.1, forward strand.
AGCCCTGGCACGCTGGATTCACCCGGAGCGCGGGATTGTCCCGCCCGCCGAATTTCTGCCGCAGATCGAAGATTTGGGCCTGTCCGGCATGCTGAGCGAAGTCATGGTCAAAAACGCGCTGACCGCATTGAACACCTGGGATCGGGCGGGTCACCGCATCGGCTCGGTTGCGGTCAACTTCTCGAAGGCAGACCTGAGCGATCCAAAGCTGGCGGAGCGTCTGAAGTGGGAGATTGACCGATTTGCGCTGACCCCGGACCGGCTTTCCATCGAAATCCTCGAAACGGTGGTGGCAAATGTCGAAGATGACGTGATCACCCGAAATGTTGCGGCGCTTTCCAAGATCGGTTGCGGGATTGATCTGGACGATTTTGGCACCGGCCACGCGTCGATCACCTCGATCCGGCGCTTCAAGTTGCGGCGGCTGAAAATCGATCGCAGCTTTATCGTGCGGGTGAACGAAGACCGCGAGCAGCAGAAAATGGTGGCGGCAATTCTGTCGATGGCCGAACAGCTGGGCCTGCAGACACTGGCCGAAGGCGTTGAAACGGCTGGCGAGCATGCGATGCTGGCGCAGCTGGGGTGCGGGTTTGTGCAGGGCTTTGGCATCGCGCGCCCGATGCCGTTTGCAGAAACCAGCGTTTGGATTGAAACCTTTCGCAAACGCAATGGCGGGGTTTTGCGGATCGGGCAAAAGGCGCGGTAGCGCCGGGCAGACCCCAAAACGCTTACAAAGGCTGCGGCCCACCGCTGCTTCGGGGCCCGGGCATCGGGATTCCGCTTGACCTTTGCCGCCCCCTATCGTTGAAGGACCGCTGACCTTATTCATGAATTGGTGGTGGTCCGGATGGACGATCAGAACAAAAATCTGCTGCTGGCAACCGTGCTCAGCTTCTTTGTCATCGTTGTGTGGTATGTGGGCGGCGCTTGGCTGTTCCCGGATGTCTTTGCGACCCAAGAGCCGCTTGCCGCGGTCGAGACAATCGCCGAACCTGCCCCTCCTGCGGCAGATCCGGCAGCTGCGGCGACCACGGACATCGCCCAAAGCGGCGAAGCCGTTGCCGCCGCGCCGCGTTTGGCCGTCAAGACGCCGAAGCTGGAGGGCACCATTTCCCTGCTGGGCGCGCGGATCGACGATCTGTCGCTGAACGGCTACCGCGAAACGCTGGATCCTGCCTCGCCTGAGGTGCGGATCTTGTCGCCGGTCGGCCAGGACAAGCCGTATTATGTGCTGTTCGGCTGGGCGCCGGGGGCCGGGCTGACCGCGCAGGACGTGCCGGGCGCAAAAACGCTGTGGCAAGCCGAGCCGGGCGCCGAGCTGAGCCCCGATCATCCGGTGGTTCTCAGCTGGGTCAACAGCACCGGGCTGACCTTTACCCGCACCATTTCGGTTGATGCCGATTTCATGTTTACCGTGGCCGACAACGTGGCCAACACCGGGACAGCGGCGGCGAGCCTTTACCCTTACGGGATCATCGCCCGGCACGGGCTGCCGAAGTTGCAGAACATCTACGTCGTCCACGAAGGCGCGATCCGCCGGACGGACGGCACACTTGAGGAAACGAAATATAAAAACGTGGCCGGTCTTTCGGTGGTTGATGCCGAAGGCGGACCGGCAGAGGTGGTCGAGGCGACGACCGACGGCTGGATCGGCTTTACCGACCATTTCTGGATGACAACCTTGGTGCCCGAGCAGGGCAAACCCTGGACCGCGGTGACCAAATATGTCGCGGGCGCCGACATCTATCAGGCTGAATTCCGCCAGCCGGTGATGACCATCGCCCCGGGCGCGAGTGTCGCGATTTCCAACCGGGTCTTTGTCGGGGCGAAAGAATGGGCAACCATCCGCGCCTACGAAGCGGCGGGCCTCGCCGGGTTCATCGATTCGATCGATTGGGGTTGGTTCTTTTTCCTGACCAAACCGATCTTTCACGTCCTGCATTTCATGCATGGCCTGATCGGCAACATGGGCCTTGCGATCATCGGACTGACCTTTTTCCTGAAGCTTCTCGTACTGCCTTTGGCCTATAAATCCTATGTCTCGATGGCGAGGATGAAAGAGCTGCAGCCAGAGATGGAAGCGCTGAAAGAGCGTTGCGGCGATGACAAGCAGAAGATGCAGAAGGAAACGATGCAGCTTTACAAGGACAAGAAAGTGAACCCTGCTGCGGGCTGCTTGCCTGTTCTGATTCAGATTCCGATCTTTTTCAGCCTGTACAAAGTGATCTTTGTCACCATCGAGCTGCGCCATGCACCGTTCTTTGGCTGGCTGAACGATCTGAGCGCGCCAGATTCCTCGTCGCTTTACAACCTCTTCGGTCTGGCCCCGTGGGATGCGCCGATGGGCGGCTCGTTGACGCACACGATTTTCATCGGCGTGCTGCCGATCGTTCTGGGCATTTCGATGTGGCTGCAGCAAAAGCTGAATCCCGCCCCCGCCGATCCTGTGCAGCAGCAGATCTTTGCGTGGATGCCATGGGTGTTCATGTTCATGCTCGGCAGTTTCGCGAGCGGGCTCGTGGTGTACTGGATCACCAACAACACCATCACCTTTACGCAGCAGTACCTGATCATGCGCAGCCACGGGCACAAGCCGGATATCTTTGGCAACATCCGAAAAAGCTTCACCAAGGCCGCGCCTGCGCCGGTCGTGGTCGCGAACGCGAACAAGCCGCCCGCGAAGGCCAGAAAGAAATGACCGGGCGGCTGGCACGCATTTGCCGGCACCCGATCAAGGGACACGGACGCGAGGATCTCGCGTCCGTTGGTCTTTTGGCGGGCGAGTGCCTGCCGTTTGACCGGCATTGGGCCGTGGCGCATGAGGCGGCAAAGCTGGGGCCGGGGTGGAACCGCTGCGTGAATTTCGCGCGGGGGGCCAAGGCGCCGCAGTTGATGGCGATCACCTCGGCGCTGAACGAAGAGACGCGGGCAGTGACCCTGCGCCATCCGGTGCGCGGTGAAATCACGTTTCAACCCGATGATCCGGCCGATCTGCCACGCTTTTTGCAATGGGCGGGGCCACTGAACCCGGCAAATCGCGCCCAGCCGGTGGCGATTGTCAGCGCCGGGCGCGGCATGACGGACAGCGCGTTTCCGTCGGTGTCCATCCTGAACCGGGCCACGCTGGCGGGTCTGTCGGCGCGGATGGGGCGGGAGCTGTCCGAAGACCGCTGGCGCGGCAACCTTTGGCTGGACGGCGCGGCGCCCTGGGCCGAGTTTGACTGGATCGGCCGCGCGATGGCGATTGGCGGCACGGTTCTGCGCGTGGACGAGCGGATCACCCGCTGCTCGGCCACCACGATCGACCCCAAAACCGGGGAAGCGGCGGGCGACACGCTGGCCGCGCTTAAAACCATTTTCGGCCACCAGGATTTCGGCGTTTACGCCACGGTCCTGCAAGGTGGCCCCATCGCCGTTGGCGACGACTGGAGACTGGCATGAGCCTGCAATTCACCCACGCCCCCGAACCCGAACTGGCCGACCGTGAAACGGGGCGGCTGATGTTTGCCGGGCCGGTCGATTTCGTCAAAGGCGTGGTCGCTATGTCGGGCCTGCCCGAAGCGGATCGGCTTGAAGTTTGCTTTGCGGGCCGATCAAACGTCGGTAAATCCAGTTTAATCAACGCCTTGACCAATCGCAAAACCCTCGCCCGGTCGTCAAACACGCCAGGGCGCACGCAAGAGATCAACTATTTCGCCCTTGGCGAGACGCGGTTTCTGGTCGACCTTCCGGGCTATGGCTATGCCGAGGCGCCGGTCGCGGTGGTGGCAAAGTGGCAAGCGCTGCTGAAGCAGTATCTGCAGGGTCGCCAAACCCTGCGCCGGGCCTTCGTGCTGATCGACACGCGCCACGGGGTGAAAGCCGTCGATGAAGAAATCATGGATCTGTTGGACCGCGCCGCTGTGACCTTTCAGGTGGTGATGACCAAGGCGGACAAGGTGAACTGGGCGACGCGGCACGAGAATTTTGAACAGGTCAAGGGCGCCTTGGCCAAGCACGCGGCGGCCTATCCCGAGATCATTGTGACCTCGTCCGAAAAGGGCGACGGGATTGAAACCCTGCGCGCCGTGATCGCCACGCTGGTCTAGCGCGCTAGACGTGCTGCGCGCCGTTGATCGAAATCTCCGAGCCCGAGATATAGGCCGATTGATCCGAGCATAAGAACCAGATCGCATCGGCCACCTCGGCAGTGCGGCCAAGGCGGCGCATCGGAATTTTCTCGACAATCAAATCGGTGCCGGGGGACAGGATCGCGGTGTCAATCTCTCCGGGCGAAATGGCGTTCACGCGCACCCCGAGCGGGCCAAAATCATGCGCCATCTCGCGCGTCAGCGCCGATAGCGCCGCCTTGGACGTGGAATAGGCGGCCCCGGCAAAAGGATGCACGCGCGTTCCGGCAATCGAGGTGACGTTGACGACCGCGCCTTTGGCCGCGATCAGCTCGGCCATCAAACCGCGGGCCAGCACGACCGGGGCAAAGAAATTGACATGAAAAACCTGCCCCCAGCTGCGCAGATCGGTGGTCAAGGTGTTCATCCGCGCGCCGCCCGGCCCCTTGGGCGATATGCCGGCGTTGTTGACCAAAGCGTGCAGCGTGCCGTCCAGTTTTTCCTTGATCCGCTCAATCGCGGCAATGGTCTTGTCGGGGCTCGCCAGATCAATTTCGATGTGGTTTTCCTGACCGTTTGGCCAGGGACAGCGCTGATCGAAAGGTTGGCGCGAACAGGTCAGAACGCGCCAGCCTTCGGCGGAAAAGCGTTTGACGGTGGCATGGCCAATCCCGCGCGATGCGCCGGTCAGCAACAGGGTTTTGGGGTTGGACATCGGGCACCTCTTAATCCTTACTATATTAGTCATCTATTAGAAGTCAATTGCCGCTTGGCAGAGCGCCGCAAAAGTCCTATTCCAAGCCCGTTTCCCCATCCGCCCCACCTTGGAGACCCCATGAAGCAGCAAACCCTGACGATGACCGACGCAATTTCAACCGCCAAGATGCTGTCCGAAGCCCTGCCCTATCTGCAACGGTTCGAAGGGGCGGTTGTGGTGGTGAAATTTGGCGGCAACGCGATGGGCGATGATGCCGCCATGGCGGAATTTGCCCGCGATGTCGTACTGATGCGGCAGGTCGGGGTGAATCCGGTTGTGGTGCACGGCGGCGGGCCGATGATCAACCAGATGTTGACCAAACTGGGCATCAAATCGGAATTCGTCCGCGGCAAACGGGTGACGGACAAGGCCACGGTCGAGGTGGTGGAAATGATCCTGTCAGGGCTGGTGAACAAACGCATCGTGCAGGCGATCATGGATGCAGGCGGGCGCGCCGTGGGCATTTCGGGCAAGGACGACGATCTGATGGTCTGCGTGGCCGATGATCCGGAACTGGGTTTTGTCGGCCGCCCGGTCGAGATGAACGTGCAGGTTTTGCGCGACCTGTATAACGCCGGGATCATTCCGGTGGTCGCCCCGGTCGCCACGGGCATGGCCGACAACGAGACGTTCAACGTCAACGGCGACACGGCGGCGGGCGCGATTGCCGGAGCCTTGCAGGCCGACCGCTTGCTGCTTTTGACCGATGTGCCGGGGGTCAAGAATGCCGCGGGCGAGGTGATGAACCAGATCACCCCCGAAGAAATTCGGCAAATGATCAGTGATGGCGTGATTTCCGGCGGCATGATTCCGAAAACCGAAACCGCCCTGATGGCGATCGAGGCGGGCACGCGCGCGGTGACGATCCTTGACGGGCGCATCCCGAACGCTTGTCTTTTGGAGCTTTTTACCGATCACGGCGCGGGCAGCCAGATCCGCTCCAGCGCGCCGCGCATCAAACCACATGTGAAACGCTAACCCCTTCAATGTCTTCGGTATTGGCCTATATACGTCGGGAAAGGAGGGACGATGCCGAACGAGCTTGCGATCAGACTGGCGGTTTTCGTGACGCTTTTCCTGCTGTTTGCCGGGCTTGAGGCGCTTGCGCCGCGCCGCGCCCGGATGCAGCCGCGCACGGGGCGGTGGATCACCAATCTGTCCCTTGCGGTTTTGAACACGCTTGCTCTTAGGGGATTGGCCTTGGCGATGCCCTTTCTGGCGGTGGGTGCCGCCTTGGATGCCTGGGGCAATGGCTGGGGCCTGCTTAATCTGGTGGCATGGCCGCTTTGGGTGGAAATTCTTCTGGCGCTTCTTGTCCTCGATTTCGCGATCTGGGTGCAGCATGTTGTCACCCATAAGGTGCCGCTGTTCTGGCGGTTTCACCGCATGCACCATGCCGACCGAGATATGGATGTGACGACGGCCCTGCGGTTTCACCCGGCCGAGATTGCGGCATCGATGGTTTTGAAAGTCGGGCTCGTCTATGCGCTTGGCCCGCAAGCGTTTGCGGTGATTTTGTTTGAGGTTTTGCTGAACGGAACCGCCTTGTTCAATCACGCCAATCTGGCGATGCCGCGCGCGCTTGACCGGGTGATCCGGCTGGTGCTGGTCACGCCGGACATGCACCAGATCCACCATTCCACCCGCCGCGAAGAGCATGACAGCAATTACGGCTTTGCCCTGTCGGTTTGGGACCGGATTTTCGGCACCTATCGCGGCAAAGCTTTGGATGGGTTGGTGACGGGGCTGCAATGGCAGGACGAAAAGCCGGCAAAACTGGGGTGGAGCCTATGGCTGCCGTTTCGCTGACAGATATTCAGACGCGACTTGATCCGCATTTTCTGGCGGTTCTGGGCGGGTTTACCGCCGAGGGAGACGCAAGCCTGCCCAAGGGCACCCGCACGCTGCTGCTGATCGGGCCGAACGAGCCGGGCTATTGGGCGCATCTGCAGACACAGGCCGACTGGGGCGGGCCCGATCCGGTGGACCAATGGTCACGGCGGGTGATCGGGCAAGTGGCCTGCAATCTGGAGGCAAAGGCGCTGTTTCCCTTTGGCGGCGCGCCGTATCATCCGTTTTACCAGTGGGCGCTGCGCACGGGGCAGGTCTGGGACAGCCCGGTCAAACTTCTGATCCATGCGCAACAGGGGCTGATGGTCAGCTTTCGCGGGGCGCTGGCGCTGAAAGAGGTGCTTGACCTGCCGCCGCCCGCCGCGCGGCCCTGTGACACCTGCGCCGCGCCCTGCCTGACCGCTTGTCCGCCAAGCGCGCTGACCGGGGCGGGCTATGATCTGCCCGCCTGCCACGCCTTTCTGGATCAGCCGACGACGGGCGCGGATTGCATGAATGGCGGTTGCCGTGTTCGGCGCGCTTGCCCGGTGTCGGCAACCTATGCAAGGATGCCCGAACACTCCGCCTATCACATGCGGCAGTTCCATAGGGCAGGTTAAAAAAATGAAACGTCTGATCCTGACACGGCACGCGAAATCCAGCTGGGACGACCCCATGACGCCGGACCACGACCGACCCCTGAACGAACGCGGCAAGGCGGCGGCGGCCGATCTGGGCCAATGGCTTGCCTCGCGCGGCTATGTGCCCGATCAGGTGCTGTGTTCGGACGCGGTGCGCACCCGGGCGACCTATTCGGGCATCGCGCCCGCTTTGCCCGGCACGACTGTGCTGGAGATGAAACCAGCGCTGTACCATGCAGGGCCGGACGTGATGATGGCAGTGCTGCAAAACGCCAAGGCCGACTGTGTGATGATGATCGGCCACAATCCCGGCATCGCCGAGTTTGCCGAACGTCTGGTTGCGGCCGCGCCCATAAATCCCGAATTTGCGCGCTATCCGACCGGGGCCACGCTGGTCTGCGATTTCATGATCGACAGCTGGGCCGATCTGGCGTGGGGCACCGGCGCGGTGGACGATTTCATTGTCCCGCGCGAGATGGCGATCTGAGCTGCAAGACGGACAAGGCCGGAGGCGATGCCCCCGGCCCTTTCGCTCCGCAGGGTTCAGTGCCCCAAAATCTGGCTCAGGAACAGCTTGGTCCGCTCTGACTGCGGGTTGCTGAAAAACTCTTTCGGCGCGTTTTGTTCAACGATCTGGCCCTGATCCATAAAAATCACCCGGTTCGCGACGGCTTGGGCAAAGCCCATCTCATGCGTCACGCAGATCATCGTCATGCCGTCTTCGGCAAGCTGGATCATGGTGTCCAGCACCTCTTTGATCATCTCGGGGTCGAGCGCGCTGGTCGGCTCGTCAAACAGCATGATGCGCGGCTTCATGCAAAGTGACCGTGCAATGGCCACGCGCTGCTGCTGACCGCCCGACAGCTGACCGGGGTATTTAAGCGCCTGCTCGGGGATTTTCACCTTGTGCAGGAAATACATCGCGGTCTCCTCGGCCTCTTTCTTGGGCACTTTGCGCACCCAGATCGGGGCCAGCGTCAGGTTTTCCAAGATCGTCAGATGCGGGAACAGGTTGAAGTGTTGAAACACCATCCCAACTTCCGAGCGCACCTTGTCGATGTTTTTCAGATCCGACGTCAATTCTGTGCCGTCCACGATGATCTGGCCCTGCTGATGCTCTTCCAGCCGGTTCACGCAGCGGATCAACGTGGATTTTCCCGACCCCGAGGGGCCGCAGATCACAATACGCTCGCCCCGCATGACGGTCATGTTGATGTCGCGCAGCACATGGAACGTGCCGTACCATTTGTTCATCGCGCTGACCTGGATTGCGACCTCGTCCGAAGAAACCGCCATTTTCGTTTGTGCATCTGCCATGATTTGGGGCCCCTGAGGTTAGCGGTGATCAGTTTTCAGCTTGCCTTCAAGGTACATCGAGTACCGGGACATGCTGAAACAAACGACGAAAAAGATCGCGCCGACGAAGATGTAAGGCTCCCAATAGATGCCTTTCCACGCCGTGTCGGATCGCACGATTTTGGTCACGCCTTGCAGCGGGTCCATCAGGCCGACCAGGGCCACCAGCGTGGTGTCCTTGAACAGGCCGATAAAGCTGGACACGATGCCAGGGATCGAGATTTTCAGCGCCTGCGGCATGATGATCAGCCGCTGCGCCTGCCAATAATCCAAGCCCAGCGCATCAGCGGCCTCATATTGGCCGCGCGGCAAGGCGGCCAGCCCGCCCCGCACCACTTCGGCGATATAGGCCGAGGCGAAGATGATCACGACGATGATCACGCGCAGGATCAGGTCGAAATTGGTGCCGCGCGGCAAGAAGTACAGCAGCAGAAAGTTGGCGCTGAACAGGACGGTGATCAGGGGAACGCCGCGGAAAAACTCGATGAAACCGACGCACAAAGTTCTGATCAGCAGCATGTCAGACTGCCGGCCAAGGGCCAGCAGAATGCCGATCGGCAGCGAGGCGGCGATGGCCGCGATGCCGATGACAAAGGCCAGAAGGAAACCGCCAAAGTCGTCAGAGCGGACATAGAGCAATTCGAACGGCATCGCCGACTGCAGCGCGCCCGTCACCACGGATTGAACAAAGCCCCACCAAAGGCTGGCGACGAGCAGGCCAATTGCCGCGCCCACCACCACCCCGAACGAGCGCTGCGCAGCGGTGAAAACCCCGGCCCAGATCGCGAAACCGATCAAGGTGCCAACCGGCCCCCAAATCGAGCCGCCCCAGAGCAGGAAAAAGCTGATGAGCGGAAACACCAGCGTCAACCAGACCAGCTTTTTGGGGGCCAGCCATGCCACCGCGACGAGCGCCAGCATCACCGCAACCGAGGCCGCGATATGGAGTGCGTCGGTGCCAAGCCCGATCAGCGCGACCAGCAGACCAATCGTGACGGCGCCGACCATCTTCGTCGTGGGGCGCCGCAGGCCATAGTAAAGCACCGGGGCGAGCGACACGAGCAAAAGCGCCATCGCGGTCGTCGGGCGCCAGTATTCCGGCACCGGGTACAGGCCAAAGATGAACTGGTTCCAGCGCACGCGCACCATGGCCCAGCAGGCGCCGGTCGCCCCCTCGCCCGATTGTGCGATCACGATATCGCGGCACTCACGCAGGCTTCCGGCATTCCAGACCGAATTTTGCAGCCAAGGCAAAAAGCCCCGGATCAAGGAATAAAGCGCAAGGATGGCAAGGATGGTCAGCACCGAATTGAACCAGCCCGAAAACAGGTTCTCGCGCAGCCATTTGATGATGCCGCGTTCCGTCACTGGCGGCAGTTTTTGCGCCAGCATCTCGCTGCGGACAAAGGATGTTTCACTCATCTCAACGCTCCTTCAATTTGACGGAGCGGTTGTAGACATTCATCACCGCCGAAATCATCAGGCTAAGCGTCAGATAAATCATCATCATCAGCAACATACATTCCAACTCTCGCCCCGTTTGGTTCAGGGTAATGCCGCCAAGCGTGCCCTTCAGATCAAGATAGCTGATGGCCATGCCAAGCGTCGTGTTCTTGGTGATGTTCAGATATTGGCTGATCATCGGCGGAATGATCACCCGCAAAGCCTGCGGCAAGATCACCAGATTCATCGTCCGGTTCGGCCGAAGGCCAAGGGCAAACGCCGCCTCGGATTGGCCGCGACCGATGGCCAGAATGCCCGCGCGCACCGATTCCGCGATATAGGTGGCCGAATAGATCGTCAGCGCCAGAACCAGAGCCGTGAAGGAATGGGCGATCGCGATGCCGCCTTGAAAGTTGAAACCCTTCAACTCCGGATATTCCAGATGAAAGCCCAAGGCCAAAAGCAGGGCAATGACCGGGCCAAACAGGATCAGCAGCGATTTCCACCATGTGGTTGGGCGGTCCCCTGTGGTTTCTTGAACCGCCTTCGCACGGGCCAGAAGTGCCCGGTTGAACAGGATGGAGCCGATGATCACCGCAATCGTGACCAGAACCGAAAGGTTGATCGGCACCGTTGCCACCTCGAACACCCCCAGCGGGCGGTCCAAAAGCGGCGCAGGCAGATCGGTGCCCCGGTTGGTCACGGCCACCGAATTCCAGAACCACATGGTTCCGGCGGGCTCGGTTCCGGCGGCAATCATCTCGTCGGTAACTTTGAATTCCTTTGGTCCCGGCCTGGTTTCGCCAAGGATGACAAAGGCCAGAATGATCCACAAAAGCAGCGGAACATTGCGGAAAACCTCGACGTAGACCGTCATCATCCGCGCCACGAGCCAGTTTTTGGACAGGCGCAGGATGCCGACCGTCACGCCAAGCAGGGTCGCAAAGATACAGGCAAAAAAGGCGACGACGAGGGTGTTGAGCAGGCCGACGAACAGCGCCCGCAAATGCGTGTCGTCGTTGGTATAGGGGATCAGCTGTTGGCCAATGTCATAGCCGGCGCGGTTGAACAGGAACCTGAAGTTGATGTCCTTGTCGCGGTCCGCCAAATTCTCGATCGTGTTGTTGGCCAACCAGATCAACAGGGCGAAAAACAGCAAAAGCACGATGAACTGGATCGTGTAACTGCGGTAGCGCGTGTCATAGATAAGCTGACTGATCCGAAAGCTGCCTTTCGGCGCATCGACTGCTAGCGTCATGGATTCCCCCTGGAATTGTCGCGTCACCGCTCTTTGGCGGCTGTATCGACCCGGGTTTTGGCCCCGGTGTCGGGCGTCAATATCTGACAAAAAGGGCGCAGCAGATGCCGCGCCCTTTTCGATTCCTTTAGCGCACTGGCGGAGCGTATTGCAGACCGCCCTGCGACCACAAAGCGTTCAGGCCACGGGCCAGACCGATCGGGGTGTTGACGCCGATGTTGTTTTCAAACACTTCGCCATAGTTGCCGACGGCTTTGATCGCGTTGTAGGCCCAAGCATTGTCCACGCCCATCATCGCGCCCATCTCGCCCTCGGAGCCGAGCAAACGCTTGACTTCCGGGTCGGTGGTCGATGCCATCATTTCGTCGATGTTGGCTTTGGTGATGCCTTTTTCTTCTGCGATCAGCAGCGCGAAGTAGGTCCAACGAACGACGTCGCCCCAGTTGTTGTCGCCATGGCGAACGACCGGGCCGAGCGGCTCTTTCGAGATGATTTCCGGCATGATGACGTGAGCTGACGGATCCGCCATCGCAGCGCGGGTCGAAGCGAGGCCCGAAGCGTCGGTGGTGAAGGCATCGCAGGCACCAGCTTCGTACTGACGCTGTGCTTCGGCGTCGTCAGCCACGGTCACAGGGGTATAGCTGATGTTGTTTTGCTTGAAGAAGTCAGCAAGGTTCAACTCGGTCGTGGTGCCGGTCTGGATACAGATGGTCGCGCCATCAAGCTCTTTGGCCGACGAAACGCCCAGGTCTTTTTTGACCATGAAGCCCTGACCGTCATAATAGTTCACGGCCACGAAATCGAGCTTCAGATCGTTGTCGCGCGAGAAAGTCCAGGTCGAGTTGCGGACCAAAAGATCGACTTCGCCCGATGCCAGCGCGGTGAAACGCGTCTCGCCGGTGGTAGGGACGAATTTGACTTTGGACGCATCGCCCAGAACCGCCGCCGCGATGGCTTTGCACAGATCAACGTCAAAGCCGGCATAGGCGCCGCTTGCATCGGGTGCGCCAAAGCCGGTCAGGCCATTGTTGGCACCGCAGATCAACTCGCCGCGCGCCTTGATGTCATCAACCGTGCCAGCGAACGCTGCGCCAGCCACAACGCTCGTGGCGACAAGCGTGCTGACGAGTACAGATTTTTTCATAGAAACTTCTCCCTGTTCACCGCTTTTGGAGGCGATGATTGTTTGCCCTGCGTGGCCCGCAGGTGCCTGAATGGCAACCCTTTGTGTCACCAGCGTCAGCCATCATCAAACAAAGCGCTTTGAAAGGTCAAGCAAAACCGAACCCGCAGCCAACGATTGCGCTAACAACCAGAAACGCCGCAAAATTAGGCAAACAATGCTGCTGAAACGGGCGTCTTTAAAGCAAGAATATTATCCGTGATAACGGAAAAAGCGATCTGCTTCGGATAGGTCAGCACGTTTGCCAGATTCGAATCTGGCGGCATCCTCGTCCTGTCCCCAAAGTTCTGCCTGCCAATGCTCATCGATTCGGCTCAGATCGAAGGCTTCATCCGCCGAAAGCCGCGATTTTGCTATGGCAAGGCCAAGGACAAGCGAACCGGTGATCGCCACAAAATCGTGGAACGCTGCCAGATGGAACGGACCAAAAGCCGCCACCGCCGCGCGCAGACGGGACAGGCTTTGCGGGTCCTGATCGATTGGAGAAATTCCGATGGTCACCCGCATTGGCGCTGAAACCTCTTTGGCAATCCAGTCCAGAACAGGATCCCACCCCGCTGCCTGCCGCGTAATCAGCTCTTGCGGGGCGGGCGCGCGGTAGCACAAAAGATCCGTCTCGCCGTAGGCCGCAAGCAGATCAACGACCAGCGCATGTTGGTGCGCGACCTTGTCGATGGCCGAATTGGCATAGCGGGTCATCGGCATGCTATCGGGCTTGACCGGGCCGCTTTGCGCGTCCCATTCGGCGGCGCAGGCGGTTGCCATGGCCAGACTTGGCACCACAAAGGCCGACTTGGCCGGGGTTTTGACCGGCTTGGCGTCCAAAAGCACGGTAAAGCCGCCCTCACATGGCGCGGCTTCGGCCTTGGTCCAGAATCGCTTGGCCTTCCAGCCGCTCACCGAAGCGCCTCAAACGGGTCGGCCGGCACGTCCTTTTCCTTCCAGTCGAGCGACTTCCACGTCCGCGCCATATGATCGGGCAAGGGCGCGGTGAAGGTCAGGATTTCCTTGGTGATCGGATGCTGAATGGTCAGGCTGCGGGCATGCAGATGCAGCTTGCGCGAGATGTCGCCGCCAATCGTCGTGCCCCAGCCATCCCCGGGGTTTTCAACGCCGGTCGGCCCGTATTTGCTGTCACCGATGATCGGATGGCCAAGCTCGGCCATATGCGCGCGCAACTGGTGGGTGCGGCCGGTGATCGGCTCCAACGCCATCCAGGACAGGCGGGTGCCAAGAAACCACAGCGTGAAAAAGTCGGTCTGGGCGCGCTTGGCATCGGGATGTTCGGACATTTTGGCCGGATGGATGCAGACCATCTTTTCGCCCTCGCCCCGCCCGTGGCCCGGCGCCTTTTCCAGCCCGTATTTGATCGACCCCTTGCGAGGGTTGGGCACACCCGCCACCACCGCCCAATAAATCTTGCGCGCCTCGCGGTGGCGCAGGGATTCGGACAGCGCGCGCGCCACGCGGTCGGTGCGCGCCAGCATCAAAAGGCCAGAGGTGTCCTTGTCCAGCCGGTGCACCAGCTTTGGCTTGTCCTTGTAGCCGAATTTCAGCGCATCACACAGCGCGTCGACATGCCGGTCGCCAAGGCCCGAACCGCCTTGCGACGGCAGGCCGGCGGGTTTGTTCAGGATGATGATATGCTCGTCCTTCCACAGAACCGCGTTCTGGATCATCCGCGCGTCTTCGATGTTCACCTTGCCGTTTTCCAGCACGGCAGGCGCGGCGGTGTCGGGCAAAGGCGGCACACGCACGATCATGCCGGGCGCGACCCGGTCAGACGCTTTCACCCGCCCCGAATCCACCCGGACCTGCCCGGTGCGGCACATCTTTTCGATCGCGCCTTGGGTGACATGGGGGAATTTGCGCTTGAACCATTTGTCCAGACGCTGCTCGCCCTCATCCTCGGTCACGGTCACAAGTTTAACGCCGCTCATCCGAGGGCTCCTTTGGCGAGGGCCGCGCCAAATGCAACGGCGAGAAGAGAGAGGGCAACCGTTCCTGCGATGTAAAAGGCAGCCCCGGTGGTTTGGCCTGATTGCCAGAGGCGCAGCGCGTCCAGCGAAAAGGCGGAAAAGGTGGTAAAGCCGCCGAGGATACCGGTCATCAAGAGGGGGGAAAGGCTGGTGCGGGCGGACAGAAGGACGAAGACAAGGCCCATGACGAAGCTGCCAAGGACGTTGACGACGACCGTACCAAGGGGCGCGCTGACCATGGTGGTGGTCAGGTAACGCAGCACAGAGCCGATGGCGCCGCCAAGGGCAACTTGGGTCAGGGTCAAAAACATCAGGTTTCCTTGGGGCGGGCGGGCGGAATTGTCAACCTTTGGCCGCCAAGAACGATTTTTCTGCGAAAAATCAGGTAACGCGGGATGGGTTTTCACAAGGACAAGACGACCGGAAAACATGTTCGGGCGTAGGCGAGAGGCACAGATTGCCGATTCTCTATAAACCCGTCTTGCTAGTCCGGCTGCCGTTTGCTGCGCAGTTTGACGAAATAATCGATGCGCTTTTTCAACTCTCGTTCAAAGCCGCGCTCGGGGGGCAAATAATAAACCGGACGCTTCATGCCATCGGGAAAGTAATTCTGCCCCGAAAAGCCGTATTCGGCGTCGTGATCATAGGCATAGCCCGCACCATAGCCGATTTCTTTCATCAATTTGGTCGGCGCATTGCGGATATGCAGGGGGGGCGGATGGCTGCCGGTTTCGCGGGCGGCATTCCGCGCAGCCTTGTAGGCGACATAGACCGCGTTCGATTTAGGCGCGAGGGCGAGGTAGACCAGCGCTTGGGCCAGCGCCAACTCGCCCTCAGGGCTGCCGAGCCGCTCATAGGTCTGCCAGCTTTCAAGGCAGATCTGTTGCGCGTGCGGGTCGGCCAGACCGATATCTTCGACGGCCATTCGGGTGATGCGGCGGGCGAGGAAACGCGGGTCTTCGCCGCCTTCGAGCATGCGCGCGAACCAGTAAAGCGCTGCATCCGGGTCCGATCCGCGCACCGATTTGTGCAGGGCCGAGATCAGATTGTAATGCTCTTCGCCCGATTTATCATATTTCGCGGCGCGGCGCATCAGGCGGGCGGCCAGCTGATCGCGGCTCAGCGGCGTGTCCGCCCGCCATGCCGCGACCTGTTCAATCAGATTGAGCAACGCGCGGCCATCGCCGTCGGCCATCGCCATCAACGCCTCGCGCGCCTCACCTGTCAGGGGCAGCGCGCGGCCAAGGTCCCGCTCCGCCCGCTGCGTCATCAGCTCCAGATGCGCCAACGTCAGCCGGTCCAGCACGATCACCTGCGCGCGCGACATCAAGGCGGCGTTCAGCTCGAAACTGGGGTTTTCGGTGGTGGCCCCGACCAGAAGGATCGTGCCATCCTCCATGAAGGGCAGAAAACCGTCCTGCTGCGCTTTGTTGAAACGGTGAATTTCGTCCACGAACAACAGCGTGCCCTGACCGTTTTCGCGGCGGATGCGGGCGGCTTCAAAGATCTTTTTCAGATCGGGCACGCCGGTAAAAATCGCCGATATCTGCACGAAGGTCAGATGGGTTTCGTCGGCCAGCAGGCGCGCAATGGTGGTTTTGCCCACGCCGGGCGGGCCCCAAAGGATGAGCGATGACAAGCTGTGCGCGGCCAGCATCGCGCCCAAGGGCCCCTCGGGCGACAGCACCTTTTCCTGACCGATCACTTGATCCAAAGCGCGCGGACGCAGGCGGTCGGCCAAGGGCCGGGGGCCTTGGGCGGCGGGCTTTTGCGGTGAGGTGTCGAAAAGGTCGGACATGGGCAAAGGTTACGCGCCGGGGCGCGAAATGCAAAGGGTCAGGCTGTGGCAAACCGGGCGCGGACGCCGGGGCGGGTCATCAGGCCCAGGATGATCGCGACCACGACAAGGCCCGTAAGACCCTCGACCCAGGTTGGGCTGGCCAGGCGCGCAGCGTCTGCCAGCGCATTGACACCGAAGATCGCCATGGCGGTCCACCAGCCCCAGAGCCTGTGGCGCCAGCAGCCGATTGCGGCGGTCGCCATGACAGCCGCCAGCGCCAGGAAGCCCCAGGCGAGCATCGGGCCAAGGTCGAGCATCTGGGAATATTCGGCGGGCTTGACGCGCCAGATGATGGCGAAGGGTCCGTGGGGATCAAAGAAGGTCAGCGCTGAGATCAGGCAGATCAGGGTTGCAAGCGCGAAGAAGATGGCGAGGATCAGCGGCGCGTGGCGGGCCATGGGGGCGTTCCTTGCCGAGAAGGTAGTCCGGCTGGCAGGGTAGATTCGAGAGCGAAGAAAAGCAAATGGCCCGCCGATAAGGGCGGGCCTTGGTCTGCCCTTCCGGGAAGGGGCGGTTTATTCGTCGGCCACTTCGAAAGCTGCGGTGCGGGCGTGGTCGGCGGCGCCTTTGGCGCTGACGTCACGGTCCACAAATTCGATGATCGCCATCGGGGCCATGTCACCATAACGGAAACCAGCCTTCAGCACGCGGACGTAACCGCCTTGACGTTCCTGATAGCGCGGACCGAGGATGGCGAACAAACGCTCGGTGTGGATGTCCTGCTTCAGCTGCGAATGCGCCTGACGGCGGGCATGCAGATCGCCGCGCTTGGCCAGCGTGATCAGCTTCTCGATGATCGGGCGCAGTTCTTTGGCCTTGGGCAGCGTGGTTTTGATCTGTTCGTGTTCAATCAGTGATCCGGCCATGTTGGCGAACATCGCTTTGCGGTGTTCATGGGTGCGGTTCAGTTTCCGGTAACCGTTAGAGTGACGCATGATAGTCTCCTAAGTCTTGATTTTGCTTTGTCCGGCGCACCCTCGAATGGGCGGCTCACCTTGAGGTTTCTTCAACCCATGTTTTCCCCGCACGGGCGGGCATTGTCGTATGGCCCCGGCCTGCGCCGGGGCTTTGATCTTTGGCCTCAAAACTGATCTTCGAACCGCTTGGC
>JANNBM010000024.1:0-81216 GCA_031385445.1 Paracoccaceae bacterium
TGCAACCACGGGCGGCCGACCTATGTGGAGTTGAAACTGAGCGATATTGAGAGGCTGTTCGGGCGCAAATGATCTCACTTTTCGGTCAGGACTTCGCGTGGAACTCGCCCGAGGCTTTGCTGGTGGGCGGGGCGGTTTTGGTGCTGCTGGGGTTTTTGGGGTTGATCTTGCGGGTGGCGGGGCGCTCGGCAAGTGCGACCGAGCCTTTGCTGCGCGAGATGGGGTGGCTTGCGCAGCGCGTGCAAGGCCTGTCGGACGGTCAGGAACGGCTGGCTGGCGGCTTGCATCATGTCGGCGAAAATCAGGCGGTCAGCCAAACGGCGATGCTGCAAGTGATGGAGCAGCGGCTGGCCGAGGTGAGCCGGCAAATGGGCGAAAGCCTGCACGGCACAGCGACGCGGACGGCGCGCAGTCTGGGCGAGTTGAACACGCGGCTGGAGACAATCGACAAGGCGCAGGCCAATATCGAAAAGTTGTCGGGCAATGTTCTGAGCCTGCAGGATATCCTGTCGAACAAGCAGACGCGTGGGGCCTTTGGCGAGATTCAGCTGCATGACATCGTGCAAAAGGCGCTGCCGAGCGATGCCTATCAGATGCAAGCGACGCTTTCGAACGGCAAGCGGGCGGACTGCCTGGTGCATTTACCGCAGCCGCCGGGGCCGATTGTGATTGACGCGAAATTCCCGCTGGAAGCCTATGAGGCGATCCGGCGTGCCGACAATCCGCGCGCGGCGGTGGAGGCGGCGCAGGCGATGCGGGTGTCGGTGCGCGCGCACATAAGGGCAATTTCAGAGAAGTATATCATCGAGGGCGAAACGGCGGACGGGGCGCTGATGTTTTTGCCCTCCGAAGCGGTTTATGCGGAATTGCATGCGAATTTCCCCGAGATCGTGCGCGAAGGTTTTGCGGCGCGGGTGTGGATTGTCTCGCCCACCACCTGCATGGCGACGCTGAACACGATGCGCGCGGTGCTGAAAGACGCGCGGATGCGCGAGCAGGCCGGGGCGATCCGGCGCGAGCTGGGGGAGCTGTACAAGGACGTGGAGCGGCTGAGCGAGCGGGTGGGCAATCTGGACCGGCATTTCGGGCAGGCGGCCAAGGATATCGAGGAAATCAAGGTGTCATCCGACAAGGCGAGCCGCAGGGCGCGGCGGCTGGACAATTTCGACTTTGAAGAATTGTCGCAGGCCGATCCCGTGCCTTTGCCCATCGCCCCGGCAGCGGAATGAAGCGCTGGCTTGGCCCGGCGGATTTCAAAACGATGGCTTGGGCCAATGGCAAAGGTGTGACGGTGGAATTGGCGCGGGCGGATGCGGGCGGCGTGATGCAGTGGCGTTTGTCGCGGGCACGGGTGGTGGAGGACGGGCCGTTTTCGATCTTCCCGGGGGTGGAGCGGAACCTGACGGTGCTGAGCGGGCCGGGGTTTGGGCTGAAGGGTGATGGGATTGAGGTGCAGGCGCGGCCCTATGTGCCGGTGGCTTTTGCCGGAGATGCGGCGGTGCGGGCGGTGGGGGTTCTGGCGCCGTCGGACGATTTCAACGTGATGACCGCACGGGATTTGGGGCGGGCGCAGGTGCGGGTGTTGGCGGGGGCCGAGGCGGTGAGCGCGGGCGGGTTGGCGGCCGTCTATTGGCCGCAGGCGGCGCGGCTTTTGATCACGGATGAGGGCTTTGATTACGACGGCGATGGGCCGGCAATCTTGGTTAAATTGCCGTCTTAGGACGAATTTTCTGCGAAAATTCATGCGCTTAAGGCAAGTGTTGCGTGCCTGATCAGATGCGGAACAGAGGCTGCAATAGTCGCGCAAAAATGCCGTGGAATTTCAAGGACGCGTCAGTGGCGGCAAGGCATATGCAATCCTCGCCCACTTCCGCGATGGGGGTATGGTCCAGATCCTCGGTGGCAGTTTCGACATCGCCCCGGCCATATCGTCCGCCTGCGTCGCTGAACGCGCCTTGCAAAACCATCGTCAATTCCAAACCGCGGTGGCCATGATCAGGCATTGCTTTGCCCGCAGGGATATAAAGCAGCCGCACGGTCGCGCCGGGGGCGGTTGGCAGGATCGCCTGCCGCACGCCGCCTGCGATGTTTTTCCATTTCACCGATGCCAGATCGCCGCCCACGTAATCGGCGAGCGGGCCGGGAAGGATGCCACTGCGCATCGCGCGCTTTTGCGGGGCGGGGGCAGGGCCCATGATCCGCGTCATGGCTTCGTCGAGCGCGCCGTCGGACATCGCAGCGCCTTGATCTTCGACGATGGCGCCGCCGACGGCCTCGAAGGCGGCAAGCTGCGCGCGGCAGTCATCGCAGAGCGAGACATGCGTGGCGATCAGCAGGCTGAACGCCTCGGGCAGGGTGCCAGCGGCATAGCCCATCAAAAGGGCGTCGGATATGTGATGTTTGATGGTCATTGCGGTCATGGTTCAGGTCATCTTGTTGCGGAGCCGGTCAAGTGCCAGCCGGATGCGGGATTTTATCGTGCCGAGCGGAAGCCCGGTTTCAGCAGCGAGTTCGGAGTGGGACAGATCGCCGAAATAGGCGCGCTGGATCAGAAGGCGTTGTTTTTCCGGCAGATCGGCCAGCGCCTCTTGCAAAAGTCTGGTGTCTTCGGCGGCGGCATAAACGTCGGCTTGATCAGGTTCATCCTGCCCAAGCCACATAAGGTCTTCGGGTTCGGGGCGGCGGTCCTTGCGGGCCATGTCGATCCGCCGGTTCCGCGCGATGGTGAATATCCAGGTCGAAACAGAGGCCCGCGCGGGATCGAACAGATGGGCTTTTTGCCAAAGCGTCGCCATGACATCCTGCGCGCATTCTTCTGCAGTGGCCGCGTCAGACCCGGCCTTCATCAAAAAGCCCTTCACGCGGGGGGCGAAATGGCGAAAGAGCGCGGCAAAGGCGACTTTGTCCTGTTTGTCGCGCACGGCCAAAAGCATTTCGGCCCAATCGCTTGGCTGCATCACTGGAATCATGCCTTTTGCCCGCCATACCTTTGCAGGTGCAACATAGCGACCGCTGGGCTGCGGGAAAGGGGTGATTTTAAAGGCGTGCAGTTCTGCGATCATGGCCTTGATACGGCCGCGTTCAAGGAATGGATCACATGGCGCAATTTTGATCCGATTTTTGATGCGGAGCGTATTAAGACGGCAAGACCTTAAAGACCGGACGCAAAATGCCTTTTGAGACTTTTGGACCGCAGACCCGCCGCATTGCGGTTATTGGTGCAGGTATTTCCGGGATGGCCGCCGCCCATCAGTTAAGCAAGGATCACTCGGTCGTTCTGTTCGAAAGTGAGGGCAGGCTTGGCGGCCACGCGCGGACCGTTCTGGCCGGAAAGCGCGGCGATCAGCCGGTGGATACCGGGTTCATCGTGTATAACAAGGTGAACTATCCCAACATGGTGGCGCTGTTCGACAGCCTGAACGTGCCCACGATCCAAAGCGACATGAGCTTTGGCGCGTCGATCAAGGGCGGCTGGTTTGAATATGGCACGGCCACCAACATGGCGTTTTTCGACCAAAAGCTGAATCTCATTCGCCCGCAATTTTGGGGCATGTTCCGCGACATGCTTCATTTCAACAAGAACGCTCTGATGGCGAGCCAGCAGCAGGGGCTGACGATTGGTGGGCTGTTGGAAAAGCTGGGCACTGGCAAATGGTTTCGCGATTATTACATCACGCCGCTGTCGGGCGCGATCTGGTCAACCCCGACGCAGGGGATATTGGATTTTCCGGCCGAGGCGATGATCCGCTTTTTTGCCAATCACAACCTCTTGGGCATTTCGGGCCAGCATCAATGGTACACCGTCAAGGGCGGTTCGATTGAATATGTGCGGCTTTTGGGGGCCGATCTGGTGCGCCGGGGGGTTGAAATTCGGCTTAGGGCGGCGGTGGCGGGCATCCGGCGGCAACAGGACGGCGTGTTCATCCGGGCGCGTGGCGGCGAGTGGGAGCTATTTGACGATGTGGTGATGGCGACGCATTCCGATGTGTCGTTGTCGCTGCTGTCGGACCCAAGCGCGCAGGAACGCGCCGCCTTGGGCTCGGTGCGCTATCAGCCAAACGTTGGCGTTCTGCACTGCGATCCTTCGGTGATGCCAAAGCGCAAAAAGGTCTGGTCGTCTTGGGTCTACAGCGAGCCGGTGGGCGCGCGGCCGGACAAGATTGATCTGACGTATTGGATGAACTCGCTGCAATCGATCCCAAAGGACGATCCGATGTTCATCACGCTGAACCCCAACAAACCGATCCGCGACGAGCTGATTTACGAGACGAACACCTTTCATCACCCCGTTTACGATCTGGCCGCGATCGACGCGCAGGCGAAAGTCCGGGGGTTTAACGGAACGGCGAACACATGGTTCGCGGGGGCTTGGATGCGCAATGGGTTTCATGAGGATGGCCTTGTGTCCGCCTTGGAGGTGGCCGAGGGCATCCGTGCCCGCGCCGCCGCGCAGTTGGCGGCATGAGCGGGGTCGAGCATCTTCGCGGGCATACCTTTCACGGGCGCAAGGGCAGCGTCACGAACAGCTTTCGTTATGGCGTCGATTATGTGCTGCTTAGCCCCGAGACCGCGCGGGGACCGTCACTTTTTGGGCGCAACCGGGGCAATGTGACCTCGCTTTGGGATGCCGATCACGGCGGCGCGCCGGGGCAGGGTACGGGCACCGCTTGGGTGCGGCAGGTTCTGGCGGCGCATGGGCTGGCGGATGCTGCCCGGATCGACCTTTTGGCGCAACCGCGGGTTCTGGGCCATGTGTTCAATCCGGTCAGCTTTTGGCTTTGCCATGACGCAGCGGGCGATCTTCGCGCGGTGATTGCCGAGGTGACAAACACCTTTCACCACCGCCATTCCTATCTGTGCCACCGCCCCGATCACGGGCCGATCACCCGCGAAGACCGCCTGACGGCTACGAAAATCCTGTATGTCTCCCCCTTTCAGCCGGTTGAAGGCGGGTATGAATTTCGGTTCGACATCACGGCAGATCATATCGGCATCTGGATTGACTATACCGCCGGACAGGGCGGGCTGATCGCCACCTTGACCGGCAAACGCGTGCCCCTGACCAATGCGGCGATTGTGATGGCCTGCCTGCGCCGGCCGTTCGGCTCGCGTCGGGTTTTGGCGCTGATCCATTGGCAGGCGCTAAAGCTGTGGTGGAAAGGGGTTGGTTTTTCGTCGCCGCCAAAGCCGCCAACCGAAGAGGTGACGCGGTGACGACTGCGCAGCGCCCGCTTTGGCCCTGGTCGCTGTTCGCGGCGCTTATCGCGTCGGCGGGTCTGCCGATCTATATCAACGCGCCCAAGTTTTATGCCGAAACCTACGGGGTGTCGTTGGCGAGTTTGGGCCTGACACTGGCCGCGTTGCGGCTGATCGACGTGGTGCAGGATCCTTTGCTGGGCTGGCTGGCCGAGGCGCAAAGGCAGACGCGCGCGGTATGGGTCTGGGGCGCGGCGGCACTGATGGCGCTGTCGATGTTCGGGCTGTTCGCCGTCGCGCCGCCCTTTGCGCCGCTTTTGTGGTTCGCGGTGATGATGGTGGGGCTGTTTTCGGCGTTCTCCTTCCTGACCATCGTGTTTTACGCCCAAGGGGTCGAACATTCCGCCAGCCTTGGCACGGGCGGGCATCTGCGGCTGGCCGGGTGGCGCGAGACGGGATCGCTGTTGGGGGTCTGCGTGGCGGCAATCGCGCCGACACTTCTGACGCAGATCACGGCAAAACCGCTGACCGGGTTTGCGATTGGATTTGCCGCGCTGGCGCTGATCGCCGTGCTGTCGATGGCGGGCAACTGGCAGGCCGGGGCGCCCCGCCCCGCCACCCTGCCACCCTCGCAGTTGATCCGGCCGATCTGGGGCGACCGGACCGCGCGGCGGCTTTTGATCCTGTCGCTGGTCAATTCGGCCCCGGTTGCCATCACCTCGACGCTGTTCCTGTTTTACGTCGAAAGCGTTCTGCAATTGCCCGCTTTGTCCGGCCCGTTCCTTTTGCTCTTTTTCCTGTCCGCCGCGCTGTCCTCCCCGTTGTGGAGCCGCCTTGGCCGCCGCATCGGCGAGAAAAAGGTGCTGATGCTGGGTATGGTCCTGTCGGTGCTTACCTTTTTCTGGGCGGTGTTTCTGGCCCCGGGACAGGCGATCTCCTTTGCAGTGATCTCGGCGCTGTCGGGCGCGGCGCTGGGCGCGGATATGGTTTTGTTGCCCGCGCTTTTCGCCCGCCGTCTGGCCGAAATTGGCGATGCGTCCGAAAGCTTTGCCTTTGGGCTTTGGTCGTTCGTGTCCAAGCTGTGCCTCGCCTTTGCCGCCGCCATCTTGCTGCCGCTGCTGCAAGGGGCGGGGTTTGCTACCACCGGGGTCAGCAGCCCCGCCTCGCTGTCGCTGCTGGCGCTGCTGTATGCGGCGCTGCCTTGCGCGCTCAAACTCATCTCTCTTGGGCTGATTTGGGCCCTTCCGCTAGAAAAGGCCTGATGCCATGTCGCCGTTAACCTCTGCCCTGGTGGTCGCCGCAATCGTAATTGCCTTTGCAGTCATCCTGCCCTTTTTCGCGGGCTTTCGCGGGCAGAAACCGCAGGACTACCGCAGAACTTCCCCCACGATGGACCCGCGCAGGCATCTGTCTGGCCCGATCCTGTGCGAGGGGGTGATTTACGGGCCGACGGGCCGTGTCACCTCACGCTTCGTGGCCGAGATGGAGGGCGTCTGGACCGGCAACATGGGCGTGCTGAAAGAGCGTTTCCGCTATGACACCGGCACCGTGCAGAACCGCGAATGGCGGCTAAGCCTTGGCAATGATGGCGCACTAAAGGCCGAGGCCGACGATCTGGTCGGCGCGGGCACGGGCACGCTCGCGGGGGCGAGTCTGCAGATGCTGTACAAGCTGCGGCTTCCGGCGGCGGCGGGGGGGCATGTTCTGGACGTTACCGACTGGATGTATTTGTGCGAGAACGGCACGATCATGAACCGCAGCCAGTTCACCAAATTCGGCATCAAGGTGGCCGAGTTGGTGGCCACGATGCGCCCGTTGCCAGTATGAGGTATCAAGGTCAGACGTGGTGGCTGGTGGGCGCGTCCGAGGGTTTGGGACTGGCGCTGGCGCAGGCGATGGCGGCAGAGGGCGCGGATCTGATCCTGTCGGGGCGGGATGCGGGGCGGCTATCGGCGGCGGCGGCGAGCCTGGTGCGGCCCGCGCGGGTTTTGGCGGTGGATGTGGGCGATGACGCCTCGGTCGCGGCGGCGGCAGGCGAATTGGGGCCGCTGGACGGGGTGGTTTTTCTGGCCGGTGTCTATTGGCCGACCGCCGCGCAGCAATGGGACGCGGCCAAGGTGACGGCGATGTGCAACGTGAACTTCACCGGCTGCGCGCGGGTTTTGGGCGCGGTGGTGCCCCAAATGGTGGCGCGCGGGCGCGGGCATGTGGTGATCACCGGCTCTTTGTCGGGCTTCCGCGGGCTGCCGGGGGCCATCGGTTATGCCGCCTCAAAAGCCGGCACGATGGCGCTGGCGGAATCGATGTATTGCGATCTGCGCGGCACGGGGGTGAAGGTGCAGCTGGCCAACCCCGGCTTTATCCGCACGCGGCTGACCGAAAAGAATGAATTTTCAATGCCCTTCCTGATGGAACCGGAAGAGGCCGCGCAGCACATGCTGCGGCTGATGCAGAGCCGCGCGTTCAAGTCGAGCTTTCCGGTGGTGTTTTCCTGGCTGTTCCGGCTGTCGCAATTCTTGCCGGACTGGGCCTATTACCGTCTGTTCGCGCCGCGCCCTAAAACGCCAGACAGACCATGAAAAACCCGTCCATCCCGCCCTTATCCGCCCAATAATCGGGGCGGGTGCGCAAAGCGCCTTGGGGAGTGTGCCAATCGGCAGGGATGCCGGGCAGATCGGCGGGCAAAACGCGCAGGCCAGGGTGGCGGGCGAGGGCGGCGTCCAACTGGGCCTCGCCTTCTTCGGGGAACAGCGAGCAGGTCGCGTAGACCAGCCTGCCGCCCGGTTTCAACCAGCCAAGCGCACGGTCCAAGAGCTGCGCTTGCAGATGGGTCAGGTCCGGCAGATCGCTGCCATCTTTGGCAAAGGGCAGATCGGGGTGGCGGCGGATGGTGCCGGTCGCCGAACAGGGCGCGTCCAGCAGGATCGCATCAAAGGGCGCGTGCGGTACCCAATGCAGCGCATCGGCGATGACCATTTGTGCCGTCAAGCCAAGGCGTTGCAGGTTTTCACTGACGCGGGCCATACGCGGGCCGGAGATATCCAAGGCTGTGACATCAGCGCCCAACGCGGCCAGCTGCGCGGTCTTGCCGCCGGGCGCCGCGCAAAGATCGAGCACCCGCATACCGGAAGCCGGCGCGAGCAGACGCACCGGCAGGGCGGCGGCGGCATCCTGCACCCACCAGCCCCCTGCGGCAAAACCCGCCAAACTGCTGATCTGCCCCGGCGCGGCGATGCGCAGGCTGCCGGTTGGCAACAGGTCCCCTTCGGGAAGTTCCGCCCCGGCTTTGAAGCTGAGATCGAGCGGCGGAACCCCTGCTTGCACGGCTTCAATCGCCGCAACCGCTTCACGTCCGTAGGCATGCACCAAAGGTTGACGCAGCCAGCGCGGCAGTTTTTGCACCGGGCCTGTCACCGGGTCGGCGGGGATTTGCCGCAGAACGGCGTTGATCATTCCGGCCTGATGCTGGGTTTTGCGACCGGTTTTGGCCAGGGCCACCGCGTCGTTGACCACCCCATGCGCCGCAGCGCCACCGGCGATTTCATGCAAGGCCAGACGCAAAATGTTCAGCACCGGCAAGGGGGGCGCTTTGCGCAGGTATTGGCCAAGGGTGATGTCCAAAGGCTCCAGCTGGCGCAGAACCTCGGTGGCCAGACGCTGGGCGCGGGCGCGGTCCTGCGGCGTCAGACCGTCCAGAAGGCCGGGCGCGGTTAACGCTTGGCTCAGCGGTTGACCGGCCTCCAGAACACAGTCGAGCAGCGCAACCGCCGCGCCGCGCGCGCCCAGACCTTTTGCGCCCAAACCTTTTGGCCCCGCTGCTTTTGCCATTCGTTGCCCCTATGCACATCTGCCTGCGCGCCCTATATCAGCAGCAGCGCAAAGGGGAAACCATGTCACATCCGAAACCCGATCTGCTGCCCGCCGCTGTCCGCGCCCTTGCCGAGGCAGAGGCGCGGCGGAAGGCGGCGAAACCTGCGGATATGCCTGCCGAATTGGGTGGGCGCGACGGGCCAGAGCCGGTGCGCTTTGGTGATTGGGAGAAAAAGGGTTTGGCCGTCGATTTCTAAGAGGTTTCGGACCTATTTCAGCGCAAAAACCGCCGACTTTCCAGCGCCCTGATCGACGGTAAACCGCATGGACCCGGTGCCATCCGCTTCGACCAACTGGCAATTGTATTCGATTGCGTAACCGCTCCAGTCCATCTCGCGGCAGAAAAAGCCATCCGTCCAATTCCAACTGCCGGTCACGTCCCAGCCCAACATGTTTCCGGTGATCTGACCGTCGGGTTTGACGTTCAGCGACACGTCCCAAAGTCTGAGCAGCAGTTCGCGCCCTTCGATCATGGACAAAAAGTCCTGCTTGTCCGAGACGGGCGCAAATTCCGCCGCGAGCGCGGGCGAGCTGAACAAAGCGGCGACTGCCAGAAAAACGATGCGGCGCATGATGATCCAAACGAAAAAGCTATAAAATTTGTACGGCGGCCCGATCCCGCTGGATCACATCACGCGGCGCGAATTTCGATCGCTGACAGATCCATTCCCGCGCCGCCGGTGATAATCGCCAAAGGCACCCCATCCAGCACCAAGGTGGCATCGCCGGTTTCCGCATCTTCTTCGAAAGTCACATCCGGGTTCGGGTGAACATTTGCATCATAAATCAGAACCAACCCGTCTTCGCCTTGGGTGAAATCGGAAATGACGGCAGGCGGCATGTCGGCGGTGTAATCGTGCAGAACAAAGATGTCTGCGCCGGCCTGCCCGGCGCCATAATCGCCGGCCCCAAGGTCAAGGATATCGTCGCCATCCTGTCCGTTCAGCGTGTCAGAGGCGTTGTCATCGCCGCCGTTGCCAGCATTGCCCGAAAGCTGATCATCGCCCGAACCGCCCGCAATATCGTCTGCCCCGCCGCCACCGTCCAGCACGTCATTGCCGTCATCGCCGGTCAGCACATCGTTGCCGTCCTGTCCAAACAGAGTATCGTCGCCCGCGCCGCCGATGGCCATGTCGTCGCCCGCGCCGCCTTGCAACAGATCATTGCCCATTTGCCCGGCAAGCTGATCATCGCCGTTATCGCCCAAAAGGCTGTCGTCATCATCGCCGCCCGACATCGTGTCATTGTCGTCGCCGCCCGAAAGCTGATCCGCCCCCTCGTCGCCGAGCAAAACATCCGTTCCCGCGCCGCCAAACAGGCTGTCCTCGCCGCCATAGCCCTTTAACTCGTCGTCGCCGCCCATGCCTTCCAACTGGTCATCGGCGCTGCTTCCGGACAGAAAATCGACACCCTCGTCGCCCTTTTGCGCGCTGATCGCGGCTTCGTCCGATCCGGGTGTGCCGCCTGGATCGAGGATCGAGGTCGAGGGATCACCGACAGGATCGGTTTCATCGGGGGAATCGGGTTCGTCCTGCGGCGTGTCCGCATCATCATTCACACTCATCAGGGAATCGGCCAGAACACCGGCCAACAGCGCACCCAAAAAACCCAACAACCCTAACACGACCCGCCCCCTTGTCTGCTTCCCACGGCTGCGCCGCCCATTTTGTTAACGATTGTTAACCATGATTTCGCGCAAACCTATGTTAACATTCCATAATCACCTAGAACCATAGCAGAATTTCCCTTGCTCATCCATGATATTCGCGGAGAAAATTGAATCAGATTTGGACTTTGGTTAAGGACAAAACAACCAAAGGATGTATTTCGCGCTCAGGGCAGAACCGACAGCAGCAGCGCGCCACAAAGCGCTTTCTTTTCTGCTGTTTTGCCCCTATACGCCCCCGATCCGCCGCCTTTGGCTGCGGTCAAGGGCCCTGCTGGACGACATCCCGGCCTGCGCCGTCACCCTAAACCCGCAAGGAGACACCGATGTCGATCACTGTTGAAAACAAAGCCCGCCTGATCAAGGAATACGCGATCAAGGAAGGCGACACCGGCTCGCCGGAAGTTCAGGTTGCGATCCTGTCCAGCCGTATCGCGACCCTGACCGAGCATTTCAAGGGCCACAAGAAAGACAACCACTCGCGTCGTGGTCTTTTGATGATGGTCGCGCAGCGCCGCAAGCTGTTGGACTATGTGAAGTCCAAGGACGAAGCGCGCTATACCACGCTGATCACACGTCTGGGCCTGCGCCGCTAATCCGGCCAAGGTGCAACGAACCCGAACGCCCGTAGCGAAAGCTGCGGGCGTTTTGCTTTTGCCGCCAAGCGCAGTACTCTTCCTTAAAACCGGAGGATTTGCGATGACCGTTGACGAGGTGATGGCACGACTGAACGGCCTGTCAGACCCGGCGCTTTTGGCGCGGAATGTGAAAAACGGCGCGGGGTCGGTGCCGATGGGCGACATTCGGGCCCTGGCCAAGGCAACGAAGGCTGACCATGCGCTTGGGTTGCAATTGTGGGCCACGGGCAATGTCGATGCCCGTCTGGTGGCGCTGTTGGTGATGACGCCCAAGGCGCTGAATGCGGCACAGATCGAGGCGATGGTGCGCACCAACGACCGGCTTTGGGTGTCGGACTGGCTGAATTCCTATATCCTGAAACAGCATCCCGCCAAAGAGGCGCTGCGGCAGAACTGGACGGCTGCGGCGCATCCGTTCCTCGCCCGCGCCTATTGGAGCCTGACGGCGGAGCGGGTCACCAAATCGCCCGAGGGGCTGGATCTGGGCGGCCTTCTGGACCGGCTGGAAGAACAGATGCCCGGCGCGCCCGAGGTGGTGCAATGGACAATGAACAACACGCTTGCCGCCATCGGCATCACCCATGCAGCCCACCGGGAAAGGGCGCTGCGGATGGGTGAGACGATGGGAATTTACCGCGATTTTCCCACGCCAAAGGGCTGCACCTCGCCCTTTGCGCCGCTGTGGATTGGCGAGATGGTGAAAAGAGCGATGTTTATCGTGGCCAAGCAATCCACCGGTGATCCATCGCAAAATTCGTAAATCCCTTCCCCGCGCGTCGTCGTTGCTTGGCAAGGCGGCAAGCTCTTGTCGGCCCAAGGCGCGCCGGACCTACCATTTCGCCGCCTCTTTTTCGGCCGCCCTTGCCAGATAATCGCTGGCGCACAGATTCATCGGAAGATAAAGCGCGCCTTCCACGTCATGGGGAATCAAGCCGATATCACGCAAGTTCGCATCGGACATGCGGCCATAGCTGCGGCGGATACGCCGGCGGCTGATCGCCTCGTCAAGCAGCAAGAGCGCCGGGGCAAAGGGTTTAAGGAGCGGGATCAGGATGGAAAAGGCAGATTTTGCGGCAGGATGGTTCAACATGACGTCACCTTTAGTTGTATGGTTTCCTGTCATCCACCCTGGGGCCCTCTCCCGATTTCGGCCAGTTCTGGAAAGGGATCAAATCGCTACGCTTTTCGTACTAGCCTCCCGCCGCACTGTCGCCCTAATCTGCCCCGGATGGAGGACCCGCCATGCCCACCAAGCCCTATGGTTCGATTTGCGCCCTGTCGAAAGCCTGCGACGCGCTGGAGCCGCGCTGGACTCTTTTGATCTTGAACCAGATGTGGGCGGGCTATTCCCGTTTCAGCGACCTGCGCCGCGCCGTCGGAAACATCTCGCCCGGCGTCTTGTCCAAACGCCTGACCGAAATGGAGCGGCTCGGCCTGATCGAACGGGTTGAAGACCGCGCCAAAGGGACGGTGGATTACGTTCGCACCCAGATGGCGATTGAATTGGAACCGGCGATGGATGCGCTTTCGATCTGGGCACAACGCAACATCGAGGCCGAAGTGGCACTGGCGGACGCCAACCTGGCTTTGCTGATGGGGTACATTGGCAAACACCTCGTGACCGAGGCACTTCCCCAACGCCAAGTCGTGATGCGCTTCAATTTCTCCGACGAACCTGGACCCCACAAAACTTGGTTTTTTCTGGTGCAGCCTGGCGCGCCTTGCGATGTCTGCGTCAGCTTGCCCGATGTCGACATCGACCTTTATCTTGAACTGACCAAGATTTCCCTTCATGCCGTCTGCTCGGGCCGCTCGACCGTGCCGCGCGAAATCGAGGTGGGGCGCTTGTTCGTCACAGGCGACCCGCTCTTGAAACGCTCCATGACGCAATGGTTGCCCCGGTCCTACTATGCAGACGTCGAGGGAATTCGCATGTTGCCCGTCGCTGAGTAGATCAGCGCACGCGCCCCTTCCCAAACCCCGCCTTTTGCTGTATGCGCCCGCAATCTGCGACGTGAGGCCAGCCCCCGGCCCATGCAAAGGATGGGGGGCGGCGGCAATTCGGCCGCTTTTGCAAACGGGAGACGCGGCAGGGGCCGTGGATGCTCTCTTATAGGGAACGATCAATGTTCAACGTGACGAAAAAATCAATCCAGTGGGGGCGCGAGACGCTGACACTGGAAACGGGCAAGATTGCCCGTCAGGCCGATGGTTCGGTTGTGGCGACCTTGGGGGAAACCTCGGTAATGGCCAACGTGACCTTCGCCAAAAAGCCCAAAGCCGGTCAGGACTTCTTTCCGCTGACCGTGCATTATCAGGAAAAATACTATGCCGCGGGCAAGATCCCCGGCGGCTTTTTTAAGCGTGAGGCGCGTCCTTCGGAGAAGGAAACGCTGGTCTCTCGTTTGATCGACCGTCCGTGCCGCCCGCTGTTCGTGGACGGATTCAAGCATGAAGTGCTGGTCATGGCGACCGTGCTGTCCTGCGATCTGGTGAACGATCCCGATATCGTCGCGATGATCGCGGTTTCCGCCGCGCTGACGATTTCCGGCGTGCCGTTCATGGGCCCGATCGGCGCTGCGCGCGTTGGTTTTGTGGCGGGCGACTATGTTCTGAACCCTGAGATGGACGACATGACGCAGCTGCGTCTGAAGCCGGATCAGCGGCTTGATCTGGTTATCGCGGGCACCAAAGACGCCGTGATGATGGTCGAATCCGAAGCTTATGAGCTGACCGAAGAGGAAATGCTGGGCGCGGTCAAGTTTGGCCATGCGGCCATGCAGCCGGTGATCGACATGATCATCGATTTCGCCGAGCACTCGGCAAAAGAGCCGTTCGACTATGCCCCGCCGGATTATTCGGCGCTTTATGCCAAGGTGAAAACCGCGGGCGAAGTGCAGATGCGCGCGGCGTTTGCCCTGCGTGACAAGCAAGAGCGGACCACTGCGATCTCGGCGGCTTCGGCAGCCATCGTGGCGGCGCTTTCGGACGACGAAAAGGCCGACGCAAACCTTGGATCAGCGATCAAGAAGCTGGAATCCTCGATTTTGCGCGGCGACATCATCAACGGTGGCGCGCGGATTGACGGGCGCGACAACAAGACCGTCCGCCCGATCCTGGCCGAAACCGGCATCCTGCCGCGCGCTCATGGTTCGGCTTTGTTCACCCGCGGCGAAACGCAGGGCCTTGTGGTGACCACCCTTGGCACCGGCGAGGATGAGCAGATCATCGACGCGCTGAACGGCAATCACCGGTCAAACTTCATGCTGCACTATAACTTCCCCCCCTATTCGGTGGGCGAAGTTGGCCGCGTCAGCGGGCCGGGACGCCGCGAAATTGGTCATGGAAAACTGGCATGGCGCGCTTTGCAGGCGGTTCTGCCTGCGGCGACCGATTTCCCGTATACCGTGCGCGTGGTGTCGGAAATCACTGAAAGCAACGGCTCGTCCTCGATGGCGTCGGTTTGCGGCGGATCGCTGGCGATGATGGATGCGGGCGTTCCGCTGAAGGCTCCGGTGGCGGGCGTTGCCATGGGTCTGATCCTGGAGGACGACGGACGCTGGGCGGTTCTGACCGATATTCTTGGCGACGAGGATCACCTCGGCGACATGGATTTCAAGGTGGCCGGCACCCAAGCGGGCATCACCACGATGCAGATGGACATCAAGGTTGCAGGCATCACGCCGGAAATCATGGCGCAGGCTTTGGCGCAGGCCAAGGACGGCCGCATGCACATCCTGTCGGAAATGAACAAGGCGCTTTCCGCGCCTCAGGGCTTCTCGGAATACGCACCGAAAATTGAAACCCTGCAGATCCCGACGGACAAAATCCGCGAGGTTATCGGCTCTGGCGGCAAGGTGATCCGCGAGATCGTGGAGCTTTCGGGCGCCAAGGTCGACATCAACGACGAAGGCATCATCAAGATCGCTTCGTCCTCGGCAGAGAACATCAAGAAGGCCTATGACATGATCTGGTCGATCGTGGCAGAGCCGGAAATTGGCCAGATCTACACCGGTAAAGTGGTGAAACTGGTCGATTTCGGGGCTTTCGTGAACTTCTTTGGCAAGCGCGATGGTCTGGTGCATGTGTCCCAGATCGCGGGCAAGCGTCTGAACCACCCGAACGAGTATCTGAAGGAAGGCCAGGACGTGAAGGTCAAACTTCTGGGCTTTGACGAGCGCGGCAAGGTGCGGCTTGGCATGAAGATGGTCGATCAGGAAACCGGCGCCGAGATCGTTGAAAGCAAAGCCGACGCCGAGGCGTAACTTCAAGACCAATTGGGCCCCGGATTTCGGGGCCCAATTCTTTTGCTGAAAGCTCAAAGATGCCTGTCAGTTCTGCTTTGTCTCATCCAAGTGGCACGGTGACGGTGGTTTGTATGAAATGGGGCACGATGTATGGCCCTGAATATGTGAACCGACTTTGCCGGGGCGTCGCGCGTCACCTCACATTTCCGCATCGATTCGTCTGTTTTACTGATGACACCTCGGGGCTTGATGCCGGGGTCGAGGTGCGCCCGATTCCTGTGGTGCATCTGTCCAGCGGACAACAGGATATGCGCTGGCGGAAACTTGGATTGTTCGCCGCACCTTTGGCCGATATCGAAGGTCCGACCCTTTTTCTGGACCTGGATCAGGTGATTGTCGGCAGCTTGGATTGCTTTTTCACCTATCCGGGTGCCGTGCCGATCATCCGCGATATCGACCTGTTTCGTCCCAATCACCTAAGGCGCATATTCCGCCCCGCACGACAGGCTTTTCTGGAAAACGTTGGCAACAGCTCTGTCTTTCGCTTTACGGCCGGCGCGCACGAACATGTGCTGACGCGTTTTGTGGAAGACCCCAAGAAGGCCATGGCGGATTTCCGCATTTCGCAGCAGTTTCAAAGCGACGCCTTGTCGAAGGCCGATGAACTTGTCTTCTGGCCAAAGGAATGGTGCGTGAGCTTCAAGAATGGCTGTGTGCCGCGCGGGTTGAAAAGCTATCTGCGCGATCCGAAGTTGCCAGCCGAAGCCAGGATCATCGTCTTCGCCGGTTCTCCGAAAATGAGCGAGGTTCTGGCCGGAGGCGGGCAAAAGTGGTATCGGCGGATTGGCAATCTGGAGTGGGTGAAAGAGGCGTGGAATGGGTAAGGCAAAAAGGGCGGTTCCCGAATTTGACGATGTGGCCCCTTGGGGGACATATCGGCTGAACCCGGCCATGGGCGCGGCGCTTCGTTTCGGCCAAAGCCTTCCGCGAATTTTGGCGCCGCTCACCAAAGTCTTGCGGCATCCGGTTAAGTATTGGGTTTCAAAGCCGCTCGATCTGGTGATCTGGGGGCTGAAATTGCGCCTGTCCCCGCGCGGAAACATTTCCGAACAAAAGCTTTATACGGCGCCGGGAAACTTTGATCGGCCCGAACTGCAAGCCATGCAGCGGGTGCTGGAAAACGGCGGCACTTTTGTGGATATCGGTGCAAATGCCGGCGTTTACAGTTTTTGGGCCCATGCCTGTTCCAAGGGCAAGGTGCGCGTGTTGGGGTTTGAACCCGATCCCGAAATGTGCCGGCGGCTTGCGTTCAATCTGAAGACTAACGCCATGAACACAGTCACGATCCTGCCCTGCGCGTTGTCTGACACAGAAGGGTCCGCGACCTTCTGGGTGAACGATGGCCAGCGTGGCACCAACTCGTTGGAGGCCCCAATCGGCCCAGCAGCGGCAAAGCGCCGCACGATAGAGGTGCCGATTCGCACCTTGTCGAAGGTGCTGATCGAACAGGGCATCACGGGCATCGATGTGCTTAAGATCGACGTCGAGGGCCACGAGCCGCCCATCTTGCGGCACTTCTTTGCCAACGCCCCGCGGGAAAGCTGGCCCCGCCTTTTGATCGGGGAGATTTTGCATCTTCCGGCCGCAGAACTGGCGGTTCTGGTGCCGCAAGATGCATATGAACTGATCGGCCAAACGAACCTGAATGCGATCTGGCAGCGGCGTTAATCGAGCGTCGGCCTTACGATGCCGTGCGCCGTGGCCGCCATTCCTCTGGCCTTTGTCTCTGCCCGGATTGCCCGGTTGCGCGCGCGAATTTCGGGCCGGTCATAGCCGCGCGGATGGTCCAGATGCAGCAACGGCGTGGTAAACCGCACATGGCGGCCTTTGGTCCCTGCCATCTTCATCCGAACGCCGATATCCTTGTCCTGCCCGCCGTATTTTATCCTTTCATCATAGCCATTTACGGCCAAGATATCGTCCCTGAAAGCCGAGGAGTTGGCGCCGCAAAAGGATCGTTTGATCGGATAGATCCGTTCAATAATATTCAGGATCCAAGTTGGCAGAGGGGCCGATTTAAGCCAGTCCGTCGTGGATTGAAACGCCCGATTGGCGCGCAGCCAGTTGGCCGCAAAGATCGCCTTCGAACGGATCAGATCGGGCGTCACCTGCGCCGAAGCTGCTGCATCCAGCCGGATCAGACTTCCCGTCAAAAACTGACCGCGCTTTGCAAGCCTGATGTGCCGGCGCACAAAGCCGGGGTTGATCAGAACATCACCGTCAATAAACACAAGCAACTCAGCTTTGGACGAGGCGATCGACTGGTTCAGAATCGCACCCTTTTCAAAGCCGTTGTCAGGGTGCCACACATGGCGCACGGGCACCTTTGAGCGGCGGGAAAAAGCTTCGATGACGGCGCGGGTTTCGGGGCCCGACCCATCATCGGCGATGCAAATGCTGCTAAGCGCGGCGTCTTGTGTGCCAACAGAAACCAAGCACAGTTCCAACGATCGGACATTGTTGAACGTCGAAAGGATCAGCTCAACTTTCAGCATGAACCTGCCCTACACCGGCCGCTTGGCAAAGCGCAGATAGGGCAGTTTGATGTCCAGCGCGCCAAAACGCGCCGTGGCATCTTCGGTGGAAACCGACAGCGCCACGATCACATCCTGCCCCGGAACCCAGTTGGCGGGCGTGGCAAAGGGCACACCGTCGGTGGCCTGCACCGCGTCCAGCGCGCGCAGAATCTCGGCAAAGTTGCGGCCCACTGACATGGGATACGTCATGGTCAGGCGCACCTTTTTGTCCGGCCCGATGATATAAACCGTGCGCACCGTGGCGGTGTTGGCGGGGGTGCGGCCCTCTTGCGGCAGGTAATATTCGGCAGGAAGCATGTCATAGGCCTTGGCCACGATCAGCGAGGTATCGTCGATGATCGGGAAATCGGCCGGCTTGCCCGCGAAAGCTTCGATGTCGCGCTTCCATTTGGCGTGGTCTTCGATGTTGTCCACCGACACACCGATCACTTTGGTATTCCGCTTGGCCCATTCCGGCGCCAGCTGCGCCACGGCGCCAAATTCGGTGGTGCAGACCGGCGTGAAATCGCGTGGGTGCGAAAAGATGATGGCATAAGACCCCGCCAACCAGTCGTGAAAGCGGATCTCGCCTGCGGTCGACTGGGCGGTGAAGTCGGGGGCGATGTCATTGATGCGGATCGACATGGGAAGCCTCATTTTTGGGTGATTGCGTTAAATATACGGGTAACCAGACGGAAATTCTACATCGCTGGCAGGTCTGGCACAAAAAACGGATATTATTCCGTTGCCGTCCCAAAGGCGGGAACGGTGGTCTTCTTGGTCAATTCTTGTCGGTACGGATATGCTCGAAAACGCCGTCGCGGCCCCCATGCCGCAGCCAATAATCGCGAAACCACGGCACAGCCCCTTTGCCATAGCGCCAGAAGTCGCCCCAGATCTGGCCTTCATCGGGCACCAGCTCGGCCGGGCGCGGGCGGCCGTGAAAGGCCAGAATGCGCGTGCCGGGGGGCGGGGAGCCGGGAGGGATGAAGCGGTTCACAATCGGCCCCGCCAGCACATGACGCTTGAACGAGGTGACCCACGGATGGGGCCAAAAGCTGCGCGAGGGCACAACATGTTCCATAAAGCGCTGATCGTTGCTGATGCGGGCCACCCAACCGGCTGGATCGTCGGTCAAAAGGTGATGCGCGGCGGCCATATCCCCAAGGGTAAAGCCAAAGACCCCCGACGCGCCGCGCACCTTGGCGCGCGGGTTCAGATGGTCGATCGGGCGCTTCCACTCGCGGATCATCACCAGACGGCCCGGATGGTCGAACATCGGCGCCAAGTCGTCGCAAATCATCGAATCAAGATCGATGAACAAGGCGCGCCCGGACAGGCCAAAAAGATCGGGCTGAAACGCCGCGATTTTGGGCCAGGCCCCGGCCGCCCAGCCCGCAGGCGGCAGGCCAAGGTCAGGGATCACCTGACATTCGACCTCTGGCCTGATGCCGGTTGGATCATCGGTCAGGCATACAAAGCGGAAATCGCCCGCCAGATGCGCCCGCACCCCGCCGTAAAGCACGTTGACGTAATCGGGGGCATAGGCGCGGCCCCATTTCATCGTCAGAACAACTCGGCTCACGCGCGGCCCCCTATGGATAGGCGATATGTCTTCTTGCTCCAAAGCCATCCCATGGTCCAGCGCATACCCATGTCGAAATTTGATCAAATTCCGTCGCCCAACCGCTTGCGCCGAAGGCGTCTGACTGTCAGATTGGCGCTGTCAAACAAGGGGGCAATCCATGATCATCCGTCGCGAGTTTTATATCAACGGCAAATGGGTCGCCCCGGCTGTACCGCGCGATTGCAATGTGATCGACCCCTCGAATGAAGAGGTTTGCGCCGTGATCTCGCTGGGATCGCAGGCCGATACCGACGCCGCCGTCGCCGCCGCAAAGGCCGCCTTTGCCGGATGGGCCGCCACGCCCCCCGCCGCCCGCCGCGCGGTTGTGGTGAAAATACTGGAGCAGTACGAGGCCCGAAAAGAAGAGCTTGCGCAGGCGATTGCCATGGAAATGGGCTCGCCGCTGGATCATGCGCGCGGCAGCCAGGCGCCCTGCCTGCCGTGGCACACCCATAACTTTCTGACCGCGTTTGACCATATCGAATGGGTTCGCCCGCTGGGCCCTGACGCGCCGAATGACCGTTTGGCGTTGGAACCCATTGGGGTGGTCGGGCTGATCACGCCGTGGAACTGGCCGATGAACCAGATCGCGCTGAAGGCCATTCCGGCGATTTTGGCGGGCTGCACCTGCGTTCTGAAACCGTCCGAAGAATCACCTCTGAACGCGATGATCTTTGCCGAGTTCTGCCATGATGCGGGCCTTCCGCCGGGGGTTTTCAACCTTGTGAACGGCGATGGTCCGGGTGTGGGCAGCCAACTGTCCACCCATCCCGACGTCGAAATGATCTCTTTCACCGGATCGACGCGCGCCGGAAAGGCGATCTCGGTCGCCGCCGCGCAAACGCTGAAGCGGGTGACGCTGGAACTTGGCGGCAAGGGCGCGAACGTGATTTTCGCCGATGCCGACGATAAAGCTGTGGAGCGCGGCGTGCGTCATATGATGGACAACACCGGCCAATCGTGCAACGCGCCCAGCCGCATGTTGGTGCAGCGCGGGGTCTATGACCGTGCGGTCGAGATCGCGGCGCAGGTGGCGGACGGCATCAAGGTTGGCTCGGCGCATGAGGATGGCAATCACATTGGCCCGGTGGTGAACAAACGCCAGTGGGAGCAGATCCAGGGCTATATCCAAAAGGGCATCGATGAGGGTGCGCGGCTGATCGCGGGCGGCCCCGGCCTGCCCGAGGGGTTCAACCGGGGCTTTTACATCAAGCCGACGGTTTTCGCCGATGTGGTCCCCGGTATGACGATTGAGGCCGAGGAAATCTTTGGCCCGGTGCTGTGCATGATCCCCTTTGATACCGAAGAGGACGCGGTGCGCATCGCCAATGACACGCCCTACGGGCTGGCCAATTATGTTCAAACCCAGGACGGTGCCAAGCGCAACCGCATGGCGCTGCGGCTGAAGGCGGGGATGGTGCAGACCAACGGCAAAAGCCGTGCGGCAGGCTCGCCCTTTGGCGGCATGAAATCGTCTGGGCGGGCGCGGGAAGGCGGGATTTTGGGGCTCGAAGAGTTTCTGGAGGTCAAGGCGATCTCTGGCTGGGACCCGGCAGCCGAGGCGAGCGCCGCCGAATGAGAATTGCCGCCCTGTCCGACATTCATGGCAATGCGGACGCACTGGCGGCGGTTCTGAGCGATCTTCGGGGCCAGTCGCCTGACCAGATATTTAACCTCGGCGATTGCTTTTCGGGGCCATTGGATGTGGTGCGGACGGCGGACCTTCTGGCGGACTTGGGTGCGTCGACGGTGTGCGGCAACCATGACCGCGCCCTGATCGGCGGCGGGGTTCACGACCTTTGGGACAGGGCGGCGGCGCCCTTGATGCCGCAAACGGCGCTGGATTGGATCACGG
This sequence comes from Paracoccaceae bacterium, assembly GCA_031385445.1. Taxonomy (GTDB): domain Bacteria; phylum Pseudomonadota; class Alphaproteobacteria; order Rhodobacterales; family Rhodobacteraceae; genus CAIYZT01. Next base: position 21,676 of record JANNBM010000024.1, read on the forward strand.
GCCTGCCCATGACCTTGCAGTCCGGGCCGATCTTTGCCTGCCACGCCGCCCCCCATGACGACGCCACCTTCTGGACCGAAGCCATGGTGGCGGGGCAGCCGCAGCGCGCGCCACTCGCCCGGATTACGGCCCACGCGGGCGATATTCAGGCCGAGGTTCTGCTGTGCGGTCACACCCATGTTGCCCGCACAGTCCAGCTGGCCGACGGGCGGCTGGTGGTCAATCCCGGATCGGTCGGCTGTCCGGGGTTTTACGATCCCGACACCGCCCCGCCTTACCGGATGAGCGTCGGCGTTTCCCATGCCCTTTATGCGATTCTGGACCGTGGGCCGATGGGCTGGACCGTCAGCCACCGGCAGGTGCCCTATGACACAGCCCCCAACATGGCCCGCGCCGCCACATTTCCCGATTGGGTGGCGGCGCTTGGCTCGGGCTGGGTCACCTAACCAAACGAAAGGCCGCCGGTGTCCGCCCATCCCCGCCTGATGCAACCCTTAAATCTGCGCGGCCACACTCTGCGCAACCGCATCGTTTTTGGCGCGCATACTGCCAACATGTCGGATGCCGGGCTGCCGGGGCCGCGGGTCAAGGCCTATCTGGCCGAGCGCGCGCTCGGCGGGGCGGCGATGGTGGTGTCTGAACCTGTGCCGGTTCACCGCACCGGGGTTTTGACGCGGGGCAATTACCTTGTTGGCGACGATGCGGTGATCCCCGGCTTTCGCGCGGCCACGGATGCGGTGAAAGAGGCGGGCGCCGTGGTGATCCAGCAGCTTTACCACATCGGCGCGCATGGTGACGGCGATCTGTCCTTTGCGCCCAACTGGTCACCCTCGGGCGCCCCGTCGTACCACGACAGCGACGGCAGCCATCAGATGACCGAGGCCGAAATCGAGGACCTGCTGGAGGCCCACACCAGCGCCGCCCGCCGCGCCAAGGCGGGCGGTTTTCAGGGCGTCGAGGTTTGGGCGGCCTACCACTCGTTGCTTGATCAGTTCTGGACCCCGTGGAGCAACACCCGCGATGACCGTTGGGGTGGATCGCTGCAAAACCGCACCCGGTTCTCGCGCGAGGTGATCGAACGCATCCGGCGCGCCTGCGGCGAAGAGTTCATCGTCGGGCTTGCGGTCAGCTATTCCCCCGGCTTCGATGTGACGCTTTCGGCGGAATCCTTGTGCGAAATCATTAGCTTGCATGACGAGACGGGGCATGTGGATTATGTAACAGTCGGCTATGGCAGCTATTTGGAATTTGACGGGATCATCCCCGCTTTTACCCAGGGCGAAAAGCTGACCACGCCGTTGACTGCGCAGCTCAAAGCGCTTTCGCGGCATGCTGTGATCACCTCCGAGGCGGGGGTGCGCACGCCAGACAATGCCGAGGCGATTATCGCCAGCGGGCAGGCCGATCTGGTGTCGATCGTGCGCGGGCAGATTGCCGATCCGCATCTGGCGCGCAAAACCATGGAAGGCCGCGCCGAGGATATTCGCGGCTGCATTTCGTGCAATCAGATGTGCTGGGGCCGTCGCAGCCGCGATTACTGGATTTCCTGTCTGATCAACCCCTCGGTCGGCCGGGAGTTTGAATGGGGGGGCGACCGGTTTGAACCGGCCATGGTGCCGCGCGATGTGCTGGTCGTGGGTGCGGGGCCGGCGGGGCTGGAAGCCGCCCGCGTGGCGGGCGAGCGTGGGCATAGAGTTGAAATTGTCGAAGCTTTGCAAGTGGTTGGCGGGCAGTTCCGGTTGGCGGGGATGCAGCCGCGCCGGGCGCAGATCCTGGATCTGATGGCGTGGTACGAGCGGCAGTTTGCGCGTCTGGGCGTGACCCTGCGGCTGAACACCTTTCTGGACGCGGACGAAATAGCGGCGCACCCGGCACAGGTGGTGATCCTTGCCACCGGGTCCTTGCCCGACGAGGACGGCTTTCAGCGCTGGCAGCCGCAGCACAAACGTCTGCCGGGGATTGATCTGGGCGGCGTGTGGTCGCCCGAGGCGGTGCTGCGGCGCGAGGCGCGGATGGGCGATGCGGTGGTGGTCTATGACGAAGGGTCGAACTGGCGCGGGGTGGGGACGGCTTGGGCGCTGGCCGAGCAGGGCAAAAAGGTGGTGATCGTGACGCCCGAACCCTTTGTCGGGCGCGAGATTGCGCGCACGGCGGCGGACGGCGCGGCGCGGCGGCGCCTGGCGCAGCTGGGCGCGGTATTCATGACCGAACATTGCCTGACCGGCTGGTATGGCAACGGCGTTGGCGTGCGCAATATGCTGACCGGGGACGAGCAGGTGCTGCCGACGTCGGCGCTGGTGATGGCCACCACGAACCGCGCGTTTGATCCATGGCCCGAGACGTTTGCGGGCAAGCAGACCCACCGTATCGGTGATTGCACCGCGCCGAGGCTGGCGGCCTTTGCGTTTTACGAGGGCCGAAAGCTGGGGCGCGAGATTTAGCGTTGATTGGGGGGGAGCCGCGCCTTTACCCCACCCGTGCGAAACTGCTGGCACTCGCCAGCGCCCAGGCCTCGTGAAAACGCGGGCTGGAGGCGGGGTCAGCCAAAAGCTGTCCCGGTTCCAGCATCTCGTATTGCTCGGCAAAGGAAATCACCCGGTCAGACGAGGCACGGCGCAGAAAATGATGCGGGCGCAGGTCGGCAGGCTGCGTCAGCCCCGCCGCCGCCACCAGTTCGGACAGCGCGTGCAGGGTGTTGTGGTGAAAATTCGTCACCCGCAGCGCCTTGTCGGGCACGACCAACGCGCGCTGGCGCACTGGGTCTTGGGTGGTCACGCCGGTTGGGCACATGCCGGTATGGCAGGACTGCGCCTGAATGCAGCCGACCGCGAACATGAACCCGCGCGCGGCATTGCACCAATCCGCCCCCAGGGCCAAAATCCGCGCCATATCAAAGGCCGAGGTGATCTTGCCGCTGGCCCCGATCTTGATCCGGTCCCGCAGACCGACCCCGACCAGCGCGTTATGCGCAAAGGTCAGACCGTCGCGCAAAGGCATGCCAACGTAGTCCATGAACTCCAGTGGCGCGGCCCCCGTGCCGCCCTCTTTGCCATCGATCACAATGAAATCGGGGGTGATGCCGGTTTCCAGCATCGCCTTGCAGATCGCCATGAATTCCCAGTTGTGGCCAATACAAAGCTTGAACCCCGCCGGTTTGCCGCCCGAAAGCTCGCGCATCCGGGCCACCATTTCCAACAGGCCCACCGGGGTTGAAAACGCCGAATGCGCGGCCGGCGAAACGCAATCCTGCCCCATCGGCACACCGCGGATCGCCGCAATTTCAGCCGAAACCTTGGCCGCTGGCAGCACGCCGCCATGGCCCGGTTTGGCCCCTTGCGACAGCTTCAACTCCACCATCTTGATCTGTTCATCCTGCGCCGTGGCGGCAAACCGCGCCGGATCGAAGCCGCCCGCATCGGCGCGGCAGCCGAAATAGCCTGACCCCACCTCCCACACCAGATCGCCGCCAAACTCGCGGTGATAGGGTGACACGCCGCCCTCGCCCGTGTCGTGAAAGAACTTGCCCGCCTGCGCGCCCTTGTTCAGGGACCGGATCGCATTGGCGGACAGCGCCCCATAACTCATCGCAGAAATGTTCAGCAGGGACGCCGAATAGGCCCGCGTGCCCTGACCAATCGTCACCCGCATCTGATCGACAGGCTGTCCGGGCGCGGGGGCCAGCGAATGGTGCAGCCATTCGTATTGTTCCTGATAGACGTCGAACATCGTGCCGAAGGGCCGCTTGTCCAGATCCTTTTTGGCGCGCTGATAAACGATCGCCCGCTTGTCCCGTGGAAACGGCGCGCCGTCCTTGTCGCCTTCAAAGAAATATTGCCGCATCTCGGGGCGGATTTCTTCCAAAAAGAACCGGATATGGGCGAGGATGGGATAATTTCGCAGGATGGCGTGGCGGGTTTGGCGCAGGTCGTGCAGGCCCAAAGCGGCAAGCGCCGACAGAGCCAAAGCCACAGGCATGTAAAAAACGACATGCCCGCCGTCCAAGGCTGACAGCGCGAAAAACAGCAGCGCCCCGAGCAAAGACAGGGTCAACGCCGCAAAGCGGGGTTCAAACAGGGATCGCCAGAAGAACATGGGGCCACCTTTCCCGGTGCATCAGACGCCAAAGGCATTGAGACAAGGTTAACGCCGCTTTGGGGCACAAAAGCCAGCCCTTAGAACGGGCAGGACGCCTCAAATCGGACCAACGCATTGGTATCGGGGTGATGGAGCGCCAGCGTTTCGGCGTGCAGCATCAGACGCGGCCAGGCGGCGGCCCCCGCCACATCATAAATCGGATCGCCCAGAATCACATGGCCAAGCGCCTGCATATGCACCCGCAGCTGATGGCTGCGCCCGGTCAGCGGCGACAGGCGAAGGCGCGTCTCGCCCTCGCCGCGCGCGATCACCTGCCAGTCGGTCTGCGCGGGGCGGCCGTTTTCATGGTCAATCATCTGGCGCGGGCGGTTGGGCCAATCAGACCCCATCGGCAGGTCAATATGCCCGGCCTCGCCAGCGACCTCGCCCTTCACCCGCGCGAGATACGTTTTCTGCGCCCGGCGCTTTTCAAATTCCTGCCCCAAAAATCCCTGCGCCTGTTTGGTGCGCGCAAAGATCATCACGCCCGAGGTGTCACAGTCCAGCCGGTGCACCAAAAGCGCATCCCAGCGCGCCGCCTGCAGCCGCCCGATCATACAGTCGCTGCGGCCTTCCAACTTGCCCGGAACCGAGAGCAGACCAGCGGGTTTGTCGACGACGACCAGATGCTTGTCTTCGTACAGCACCGCCAATGGCACATCGGGGGGATTGTAAATGAAATCGGGCAGCAAAGGGCGGATCACAGGATTTTATGCCCAGCTTCCACAAGCTTTTCAGACAGATAGCTGATATGCGTCGGTCCCACTTCGCAGCAACCACCGACAATTGTGGCCCCCATTGCCACCCATTCCATCGCAAACGCGGCGTATTTTTCGGGGGTCAGATCGTGGCGATGGGTCAACTCCTTGACCGTCGGCGCGTCCTTCAGAAAATTCCCCGAAATATGGGTAAAGCCGTTGGCATAGGCGCCGAAGGGCAAGCCAAACGGTTTCAGCCCGGCCATCGCCGCCGCCATCGCCTCGGGAACCGAGCAGTTCGCCAGAACCGCCGCCACCGGATAGGCCGCCAGAACCCGCGCCAGATCGGCAATCTTTTCGCCCGAGCGCAGGCTCGATCCGTCGTGATCATCGACCGATATGGACAACCAGACCGGCTTGCCCGCCGCCTGCGCGCCCTTGACCGCGCCTTCGCACATCTCGATCGAGGCCATGGTTTCGATCAGGATCACATCAACATGTGGCCCAAGGATCGCGGCAATTTCGGCATATTTCGGGGCGGCTTCGGCCACGGGTTGGGTCACTTCAGGCCGATAAGACCCCACCAGCGGCCCCATCGAGCCCGCAATCAGCCCCCGGCCATGCGCGCCGCGCGCCTCATGCGCCTCGGCCAATGCGCGCAGGTGCAGGGCGTGGAACATATGGTCCAGCTCGAACCGTTCCAGCCGGTCATGGTGGATGGCATAGGTGTTTGTGGTGGCCGCGCTCGCCCCGGCTGCGAAATAATCAGCGTGAATATCGCGTACCATGCCGGGATGGTCGATCATCACGCGGGTGGCCCAAAGCGGCGTCGGTTCATCCCCCGAACGGGCCACCAATTCCTGCCCCATGCCGCCGTCCAAAAGGGTGATCATCGCCATTGTCTACTCCATCCAGATCAATTTCCCGGCAAGCGCCACAAAGACCAGCGCCGCAATCCGGTTCAGGATGCTTAAGCGTTGCGACAGAAATTGACCAGACAGCCCGGCAAGAAGGCCGTAGCCTGCGGTAACAAACGTGCCGGTCAGGGTGAAGATCAGGCCGAGGCCAAAGATTTGCCAGCCGACAGGGCCAAGGGCGGGGTTGGCAAAGGGGGTCAGAAAAACGAAGATGAAAAGCACGGTCTTTGGGTTGGCAAGGTTGACCCAGAAGGCGCCGCGCAGGGCCTTGGCCGCCGCCCCGGCGCCGGTTTTCAGGGTTGAGGCGGGCGGTGCGGTCCAGCTTTTCCAAGCGACATAAAGCAGATAGGCCGCCCCGCCCAGGCGCAGAACGCTCAGGCTGGCCGGATGGGCCCGCACCAGCGCGGCAAGGCCAAGGGCGGCGAGCGAGACGTTCACCAGCGAGCCGATCCCGGTGCCAATCCCCGCCGCCACCCCGGCGCGCGGGCCACCTTGCAGGCCGCTCGCGGCGGCGAAAAGCACGTCCGAGCCGGGCGCAAAGTTCAGCGCCAGCCCGGCGAGGGTGAAGGCAATCAGATCGGGCCAGGGCAGGGGGAACAAAAGCTGCAGCATGGGGACACAATCGGGGCGCGGGCGGCACAAATCAAGACTTGTCATTTGACGGGGCAGGCGGGGCGCGTCACGTTCGTTCCAGAGGTGCCTCATGGATTACGAAACCATCCCCGCCGCCGAATTTGGCCATTCCCTGACCGCGATCACGGTGAACCTTTTGTGCCGAGACGTCGGGCGCGAGGTGGCGTTTGTGGTGCAAGTCTTCGGGATGACCGCCCACCAAACCTCTGCCGATTTCGCGCTTGTTTTGCATGGCGGCCAGCCGCTTCAACTGCATTCCGACGCCGCCTATCGCAATCATCCCTTGCCCTCGCTGCTGCCCGAATCCGGCCCGCGCGGCGGCGGGATCGAGGTGCGCCTGCACGAGGCGGACCCGGACGAGGCGGCGGCGCGGGCGGCGGTGTTTGCCGGCGCGGTGGTGCTTCAGCCGCCGATCGACAAGCCCGCCCATGGCTTGCGCGAGGCGGTGATCCTGTCGCCCTCAGGCTATGCCTTTGTGCCCTCGCGGCGGATTTAGCCGGGATTGGTTTTCACAAAAAAAGAATACCGGGAACCGCGTTCGAGCGTGCTGTGCGGCAGTGATTTCCGGTTTCGGTGAAATCCATCCCGCCTCAGACCTGCGGCAGCCCGTCGTCCAAGTCGTAATAATCGCCCTTGTCCGCTGCGAAATAGTGCCGCACCAGATGCCCCCCGGTCGGATTGTCGATCACCCCGGCCTCCACCGAAAAAACCGCGCCCTTCACGTAAGTCACCCCGGACCCGCAGGTCGGGCAAAAATGGCGCAGCCCGCCGTTTGGATAAGCGTAGTCGCGAAGGTGCCTGGTTTCCCAGACAATCGCCGCCGGGTGCGCTTCAAAACTGGCCGAAAAATGGCCGGACGCCTTGCGGCACTGGGTGCAATGACAGCCCCAAACCTCACCCATTGGCCCCGGCAACGTAAACCGATTGGCCCCGCAAAGACATGATCCGTGCAGCACCTCGGCGTGAACCGGCGCGGCGGTGTAATAGTCGCCGGCGTCCGCTGAAAACCAATCCTCGGCGCTGCAAAGCCCGCTCGGCCCGTCCAATGCGCCCGCCGCAAAGCTGATCCGGTCCTCGGCCAGAGGTTTCCAGAACAGCGACGCGCTGCACCGTTCGCAAAACCCGCGCTCGGCCACATCGGACGCACGATACCAGCGCAGCGTTTCAGTTTTTGTCAGCTGAAATCCGGCCAAAGGCACCGAAGATGCCGCCCAGTAATGCCCCGACCATTTGCGGCATTGTGTGCAATGACAGGGGATCGCTTGGCGCAGCGGGCCGCTCACCTCAAATTCAACGCCGCCGCAATGACAAGAGCCCCTCATTGCGCGCCCGCGAACACCTCGGCGAGCAGCGGCACCAGCCAATCCTCGTCGGCTTTGGTAAAGGCGGCGGGCGTGTCGCTGTCGATATCCAGCACCCCCAAAAGCCGCCCGGCGCCATTCCAGACGGGAAGAACCAACTCGGACCGGGTCGAAGAGGCGCAGGCGATATGGCCGGGGAAGGCGTCGACATCGGGCACATTTTGCACCTGGCCCGTGCGCGCGCAGGCCCCGCAAACCCCGCGCGAAAACGGGATCACAAGGCAGCCATGACCGCCCTGATAGGGCCCGATTTTGAGAATTTCAGGCCCAGTGACCCGGTAAAACCCGGTCCAATCGGCAAAGGGATGGGCGTGATGCACCTCGCAGGCGAAGGTTGCCATCAGCGCGACGGCATCCGTCTCGCCTTCGCACAGCGCGCGGATGGCATTTGTAACCTCTTGATCGTTCATCCTAATACCCCAAAGCGCAACCGTCTTTGCGCGGATCCGATCCGCCCATCAGCCCGCCATTATCCCCAATCACAATCGCCTGCGCCCCGCCAATCGGCTCCGGCGAGACACGAACCTCGTGCCCCATTTCGGCCAGCTCCGCTTGAACCTGGCCCGAATAGCCACGTTCTACCATCATCCCCTCCGCCCCCGAAAAACAGCGCGGCGCGTCGATGGCATCTTGCAGGTCCATGCCGAAATCTTCGAGGTTCGTCACCAGCCGCGCATGGCCGCAAGGCTGATACGCGCCGCCCATCACGCCAAAGGGCATCACCACCCGGCCCGCCCGTTTGATCATCCCCGGGATGATCGTGTGCATCGGCCGCTTGCCGCCGCCCGCCTCGTTCGGATGACCTTCTTCCAGCGTAAACCCCGCACCCCGGTTTTGAAAATTGATCCCGAACCTGGCGGAGGCAATCCCCGCGCCAAAGCCCCAGAAGACCGAATAAATCAGGCTGACCGCCATCCGGTCACGGTCCACCACGGTGATATAGACCGTGTCCTTGTGCACCGCCTCGGTCAGGGGCCGCGCCTTGGCCATTGCGCGTTTGGGGTCGATCAGCGCGGCCAGCTTTTCGGCGGTCTGCGGCGCCAGCATGTGGTCCAGCCGCGCGGTTTGGTTCGCGATGAACCGGTCGCGCGCGTCATAAGCCAGCTTTGCCGCCTCCGCCTCGATATGCGCGCGCTGTGTGCCGAAGGGGTCCATCGCGGCCAGATCGAAATGCGACAGAATGTTCAGCATCAAAATCGCCGTCGCGCCTTGGCCGTTTGGCGGATGTTCGAACAATTCCATACCCTTGTAAGGGCCGCTGACCGGCTCGCCAAAGCTGCACTGCGTGGCGGCCAGATCATCGTGGGAGTGGCTGCCGCCAAGGGCACGCAGGGAGGTGATCATGTCGTCGGCCACCTCGCCTTCGTAAAAACCGGCGCGGCCTTCACGGGCGACGCGGCGCAGAACCTCGGCCTGACCGGGGGCGCGAAAGAGGTCGCCGGGTTTTGGCGGGCCATCATTGCCCAGATAAAATCGCCGCGCATCGCCGGTCAGGGCGGGCGCATCTTCGGCCCAGTCAAAGGCGACGCGCGGGGCGACGGGCACGCCCTCGTCGGCATAGCGGATCGCGGGGGCAAGCACGCGGTCCAGCCCCATCTTGCCCCAATCGCCGTTCAGACGGCAAAAGGCATCGACCGCGCCGGGCATCGTGACGGCCTGAATGCCGCGCAATGGCACCTTTTCATGGCCCTGCGCGCGCATCGCGGCCGCCGACAGGCCCGCAGGCGCGCGGCCTGATCCGTTCAGCGCGATGATCCGCTCTTGGCCCGCCGGTTTGATCAGTGCAAAGCAATCGCCGCCGATCCCGGTCATCTGCGGCTCGCAAATACCCAGCAAGACCGCGCCCGCAATCGCCGCATCCGCCGCGTTGCCGCCTGCTTCCAGAACCTCGACCGCCACTTTAGCGGCCAGTGGATGAGATGTCGCTGCCATTCCGTTCACCGCGTAAACCGCTGAACGCCCCGGCATATGAAAATCGCGCATGCTGTACTCCCTTTGGCCGCAGCCTAGGCAGGTTGCGCAGGGATTCCAAGATGGCTGGGGGGGGGCGGACCGACCGGCGATGACGTTTGAACAGCGCGAACACCTTTTCAGACGCGCCGTTGAAAACCGGGCATCTTCGACAGTTGGTGTTAGTGCCTCGACGTCGTCAACTGGGTGGGGGCAAAGATCAACGACGTCGAGGGAAGCTTTATGCAGCTACAGGGATCAAGATGCCCTTGTTCCAAGGCGGCAATGGGAGTGAATTAAGGCAATTTGGTGTCAGTTATTCTTAATCCGCATCAATATCGACGACGTTCAACGATTGCACCGGAACCGAGAAACGCAAATGGTTGCGATTGTCCAGGCGTTCATAGCTGAGATCCTGCGTCAGGGTGCGAATCAGGAACCAGCCAAATCCCCCCTCTGGCAAATCATCGGGGTCCAGTGGCGCAAGCTCGCCCTTGGGCATCTGAAGATCGGGCATCGGCGCCCCCTGATCATAGACCGATACGACAAGCTGATCCGGCCGGCGGGAGATGTAAATGCGGATCGGACCCGGCCCATCGCGGTAGGCGTGTTCGACCACATTGTTCAAAACCTCGGCCAGGATGATTTCCAACGAGCCGCGGGTATCTTCGGTCAGCCCCGCCACCGAGGGCTTGGCCATCAACACCCGCAGCCCGTCATGGACCGAAGCGTTGTCGCCGTTCAGGACCAGATTGATCGCGCCTTCGCGTGGAAGGACTGGCTGTTCGGGAAAGCTGTGTAAGATCCGCTCACCCTGCATTCCGCAATCCTTCGGGAAGGCTGGCATGAATCGTGAAGATCGAATCCATGCGCGTCAGGCGAAACACCTTTTCCACCGTGGGGGTCAGCCCGGAAAGTTCCAACTTTCGGCCCGGTCCAAGCGCCTTCATCGCGACCACAACGGCGCCAAGGCCAGAACTGTCCAGAAAGGCGACGGTCGACAAATCAAGCACCACCCGCGCATGGGCGGTCTGGGTCAGCTCGCGCATGGTGTCTTTGAAATGAACGGCGCCTGCGGCATCAATCCGGTCACTGGGGACGCAGATCAAAAGATAGTCTACCATGTCCTTGGAATACATTGTCATCTCACTTTCAGAAGGGTCTACCGACGAAAGTAAGGCAAAGAAATTACGGAAAGGTAACCGCGGGCTGAAATCAGTTCAGCTGGTATTGCAGGGGGTACATGCCATCTTCGAAATCGCCGAACAGATCGGGCAGATCGGGGTGGCTGACCGGCTCCCCTGTCTCGTCGGGGATCAGATTCTGCTCGGACACGTAGGCCACATAATAGCTTTGGTCATTTTCGGCGAGCAGATGATAAAACGGCTGGTCCTTGGACGGGCGGCTTTCCTCGGGGATGTTCTGATACCATTCTTCGGTGTTTGAAAACATGGCGTCCACGTCAAACACAACGCCCCGAAAGGTTTGCTTGCGATGACGCAAGACCTGACCGATGGCATATTTCGCGTCTGTCTTAAGCATCATGATATGTCCCCCGACGGTGTATTTTAACCTCAGTTGGGGTGCGGTGTCCATCATCTGCGGCGCTGCGGGGGCGAAACAATCGGCGGCGATTGTTCAGGCTGCCCGCGCGAGTCCGCTCGCGCAGAAATGATGCCCTGGCGCTTTGCCCCCATTTGCACAGGGCAAAAAATGCCCTATGCTGCCAAAAAACAAGACCGCACGAGGGGCCCATGAGCAGAACCTTACGTGCGTCGATCCTCTTGCTGTTTCTCGCCTCATGTGGCGGCGGCAAGTTTTCGGCGCCTCGCAACTTGGACGACGCCTGTGCGATCGTCAACCAACGCCCGGAATATCTGCGGGCCTTCAAGGCGACCGAACGCAAATGGGGTGTTCCGGTCAACGTGCAGATGGCCACGATTTATCAGGAATCCAAATTCATCGGCAATGCCCGCACGCCGCACAAATATGCGCTTGGGATCATTCCGATGGGGCGGCAATCGTCGGCATACGGGTATTCGCAGGCGCTGGATGGCACCTGGGATGAATATCGGGACGAAGAGGGCGGACGCGGCGCCCGGCGCGACCGGATCGGTGATGCCTCCGATTTCATGGGCTGGTATATGGCTCAAAGCCAGGAAACCTTGGGCATTCCGCTTTGGGACGCGGAAAACCACTATTTGGCCTATCACGAAGGCCGCACTGGCTTTGCCAATCAAAGCTATAACTCCAAGCCTTGGTTGATCGAAGTCGCCGATGAGGTGGGCCAAAGATCAGAGCTTTATGCCGCACAGCTTGCCGGGTGCCGTTAGGCGTATCTGCCACCTTCGCCAAAATAGGACGCTGATTTGGAAGCCGTGATCAAGGGTAATCCGGGCAAAGGCGTCGCGCTGGTCGGGCTTGCAACACTGATTTTTGCGGCCTCGGACGTGCTGACCAAACACCTGACCGCGACCTATGCTATGGGTCTGGTGCTGGGCCTGCGCTATCTGGTCAATCTTGGTCTGCTGGCGGTTTTGATGGGCCCGCGCCAAGGTGCCGGGCTTTGGCGCACACAGCGCACGGGGCTCGTGATCGCGCGCGGCCTGTGCCTTAGCGCGGCGACCTTGACCATGGTGCTTGCGTTGAAAAGGCTGCCCGTCGCCGAAACCGTGGCGATCATCTATCTCGCGCCGTTCGCGGTGATGCTGCTGTCGGGCCCGCTTTTGGGCGAGCGGATCGGGGTCTTGGGCTTTGTTGGCGCCGCCGTCGGCTTTGCGGGGGTGCTGCTGATCCTGCGGCCGAACACCGGGCTTGATCCTGTCGGCGTCGTTTATGCCCTGATCAATGGCGCGCTTGCCACCGCCTATCACCTGTTGACCCGCGTTCTGACCCGCAGCGAAACCATGACTGCGATGCTGTTTCACACGGCGCTGGTTGGCACGGTGATTTTCGGCATTATGGCCTTTGCCGAAGCCGCAGGCGCCGCACCTACATTGGCGGATTTGGGGCTGATTGTGCTGCTCGGGGCGTTCCCGATGGCCGGGCATCTGCTGTTCACCGCCGCCTATGCCGAGGCTCCGGCGGGGCTGCTTGCGCCCGTCAACTATCTGCATCTGGTCTGGGCCGCCATCCTTGGCGCGCTGGTGTTTGCCCATTGGCCAGACGCGGTGACCATCTTTGGCATGGCACTGGTGATCGCGGCCGGGGCTTTTACCGCCCTGACCGCCCGCCGCGCCTAAAATCCGCGCTTTTTCTTTTCGATATCGAGCGAAAACAGCGAGGTTTTATAGGTCCTGCCCAGCTTCATCTCGCCCAAAATCACGGTGGTTTGCTGGCCCAGATCGTCGGTGATGACCCATTGGCGCAAGGCGACCGGATTGTCGGTGAAAATCAGGTCAATCGTGCCATATTCGGGATGCTCAGGATCCTGCGCGCGCACCTTGGTCGATGATCCGTCGGCGTCGTGACCCACCACCATGCTGGCGCGGCCAAGGTCGATGTTGGCCCCAAGGATCAGGTTCAAAGGCGTACGTGTCAGCGGGTATTGTTCGGGCGGCTGGTTTGATTTCGCATCGAAAATCGCCACCTGACCGGCCGAGGCGAGCACAAGGCTTTCATCCGGCGGCGCATATTCAAACCGCACCCGGCCGGGCCGCTGGATATAGATCTTTCCAGTCGAAACCGAACCATCGGCGTTCACTTGGGTGAAGTCCGTTTCGGCGGTCACCATCTGATTGAGATAGGAGCTAAGCACGTTCAGCGGCAGCTTTTCGGCGAGGGCCGGAAAAGCAAGAAGAACAAGGGCAAGCGGGGCCAAAAGGGCGGTCAGATGTCTCATGCCGCCTATATAGCGGTCCGTTTGGCGCAGTGCATCCCCCCGCTGATCACATGGCGAAGAGATGCCGAGAGGAGTTTTCCGGTTCGTCCGCCGCACATGGCAATTACAGCGCGCGCCCGGTCAACAGGCGCGGCAGCTCGCCGGACAGTCCGGCGGCTTGGCGGATGAAGCCGCGCCGCAAAACGGGCAGCGCGCCAACGATGCCAAGGCCAAGGTCACGCCCGGCGCGCAGGATAGGGTTGTCGTTGGAAAACAGCGCGTTGACCCGGTCCATGCCCAGCGCCATCGTCATCGCTTCGGGCCGCCGCCAGGTTTGATACCGGGCAAGCACATCTTGCGCACCAATGTCCTCGCCGCGCCGCGCCGCCTCGACCAAAACCTGCGCAAGCGCCCCCACATCGCGCAGGCCAAGGTTCAATCCCTGTCCCGCGATGGGATGCACGCCGTGCGCGGCATCACCGACCAGCGCCATCCGGTGCCCGGCAAACCGCTCTGCCAAAGTCAGCGACAAAGGATAGGTGAAACGGTCCCCCGCCAGCGCAATCTCGCCCAGAAAATCGCCAAACCGGCTGCGCAGAGCCGCCAGAAAATCACCGTCCCCCAGCGCGGCGATATCAGCGGCTGAGCGGGCAGGCTCGCTCCATACCACTGAACAATGGTGCCCCCCGGCCAGCGGCAGGATTGCAAACGGCCCGCCGGGGGTGAACCTTTGATGCGCGGTGCCGCCGTGATCGCGGGCGTGATGCACGGCGCAAACCAGCGCCGTCTGGCCATAGTCATGGCCCTGCCGCGCAATCCCCGCCCGCACCGCCACGCCCGAGGCCCGCCCATCACAGCCCACCACCATTCGCGCGCGCACCTGCGCGCCGCTTGCCAGCGTCACCGAAGCGCCCTGCGCCGTGATGTCTTGCGCCATCACGCTTTGCCCCGAGATCAGCGTGATCTTTGGCTCTTCGCCCATCGCCGCCAGAAACCCGGCATAAAGATGCCGGTCTTCCAGCATGAACCCCATCGGGCCTTCTTCAATTTCTGCATGATCGAACTGTAACCAAAAGGGCGAGGCGCCTTGCCCGACCCGCCCGTCACTCGCCACGATCTTCAGCATCGGCTGCGCCTTTGCCCCGACGCGGGCCCAAACCCCGATCGCCGTCAACAGCCGTTTTGACGCGATCGACAGCGCATAGGCCCGCCCGTCAAATCCCGCGTTCGCCCGTGTCGGCGCAGGCCGCGCATCCACCACCGTCACCGACAAGCCGCCGCTTGCAAGCGCCAATGCCAGAGCCGGGCCGTTCAGCCCGCCGCCCACGATCACGATATCGCTGTCATATGTCATGCCGTTGAATATGGTCCAACGGGCGGGATTGTCCATGCGCTGCCGTGACGATAGCGTGGCGATATAAGGGGAGGTGCGATGAAAACCTGGTCCAACATGACAGCCGCTGAGCTTGGCCGTGCCATCGGCAAAGGCACGATTAACGCGGTCGAGCTGGCCGAGTACTTTTTGGACCGGATCGAAAGCCACGAGATCGCGCCGCGCGTCTATGCCCGCAGCACCCAAACCCGCGCGCGGGGCGAGGCGATGGGCGCGGCGAGCCGGGCCAAACGCGGCCTGAGGCACGGCCCGCTGGACGGGGTGCCGGTGTCGTGGAAGGATTTGTTCGACACCGCAGGCACCCTGACCGAGGCCGGATCGGCGCTGCTGCGCGGCCGCACGCCCGCGGTGGATGCGGCGGTTCTAAGCGCGGCGACGCTGGAAGGGTTGGTCTGTCTGGGCAAAACTCATATGGCAGAACTGGCGTTTTCGGGGCTTGGCCTGAACCCTGTCACGGCCACGCCGCCCTGCATCAACGATCCGCACGCGGTGGCGGGGGGGTCTTCGTCGGGGGCGGCGGCGTCGGTGGCCTTCGGACTGGCCCCGGCGGCGATCGGGTCTGATACCGGCGGATCGGTGCGCGTTCCTTCGGCGTGGAATGATCTGGTGGGCTTGAAAACCACATGGGGCCGATTGCCGCTGGCGGGTACGGTGCCCCTGTGTGAAAAGTTCGATACCGTGGGGTTTTTAACCCGCAGCGTTGAAGACAGCGCGCTATTGCTGGCCGCCTGCGAGGGGCGCAAACCGATGGACCTGTCGGTGCCCAGCTTTCGCGGCCTGCGGCTTGCGGTGCTGGAAACCGTGGCGATGGACGATGTGCGGCAGGGGCCTGCGAAGGGGTTCGAGGGCGCGATATCCCGGCTGGGCCGCAGCGGCGCAATCATCAGCCGCACCCGTTTTCCGGCGATGGCCGAGGCAATCTCGCTTGCCGGGATTTTGTTCACTGCCGAAGCTTATGGCATCTGGTCCAGCGTGATCGAATCCGCGCCCGAAAAGATGTTCCGGCGGACCCTTGACCGCTTTCGCAGCGGCGGGACGGTCCTGGCGTGTGATTATGTGGCCGGCTGGCGGCGGCTGATGCAGATCCGCGCCGAGTGGGCGCAGCAGATGGCAGGCTTTGACGCGATTTTGCTGCCCACCTCGCCAATCCTGCCGCCCGACGCCGCCCGACTGATGACCGACGACGCCTATTACGTCACCGAAAACCTGCTCGCCCTGCGCAACACAAAGGTCGGCAACATGATGGACCTGCCGGTGCTGACCCTGCCGACGGGCCAGCCCTCTTGCGGCATTTCCATCATGGGCACGGCGGGCAACGAAGAGCGCCTGATCCATATTGGTCTGGCCGCCGAGCGCGCGCTGATCTGAGGCGGTGAAACAGGCAGCAGGGCCGACTGTTTCACCGCAACACGCCAAAATCATTGCGAAAAAGCCACAGCTTGCCCCTGCATCCCCGCGCAATCGTTACGTTTTTATGGACCTGCCCCGCGCAGGCCGCTAAGGTTTCGGTGTAACGGGGCGGAATGACCCTGATGTTGAGGCAGCAATGGCGTTTCCAGAGCGGTTTTCGAACCTGCCGGACTATGCGTTTCCGCGTTTGCGGAAGCTTTTGGACCCGCACGCCTCTGGCGGCGACCCCATCGTCATGACCATCGGCGAGCCTCGCCACCCGATGCCGGACTTCGTGGCCGAGGTGGTGAATCAAAACCTGGCAGGTTTCAGCCTTTATCCGCCAAATGACGGCGCGCCAGAGCTGCTGGATGCCATCTGCGGCTGGCTTAAACTGCGCTATGGCGTTGATATTGCTGCGGATCGCACGATGAACCTGAACGGCACGCGCGAAGGGTTGTTCAACGCCTGCATCGCGATGTGCCCAGAGAAAAAGAACGGCCAGACGCCGATTGTGCTGATGCCGAACCCGTTTTATCAGGTCTATGCCGTGGCCGCGCTGACCGTCGGGGCAGAGCCGATGTATGTGCCTGCGACCGCCGCCACCGGGTTTTTGCCCGATTACGCGGGCCTGCCCGGGGCCAGGCTTGACCGGGTTGCCATCGCCTATCTGTGCTCGCCCGCCAATCCGCAAGGCGCGGTGGCAAGCCCGGATTACCTGAAAACGTTGCTGGATCTGGCCGAAAAGCACGATTTCATCATTCTGGCCGATGAATGTTATTCCGAAATTTGGGCCGACACCGCCCCCACCGGCATTTTGCAGGTCGCGGACAAGATGGGCGCGAACCCCGAGCGGGTGTTTGCGTTTCACTCGCTGTCCAAACGGTCCAACCTGCCGGGGCTTCGGTCAGGATTTGTGGCGGGCGGCGCGCAAGGCATCGCGCAGATGCGCAAACTGCGCAGCTTTGCCGGATCGCCGGTGCCCCTGCCGCTGCAGCGCGTCAGCGCAGCGGCGTGGCGGGACGAGGCGCATGTGAACGCTTCCCGCGCGCTGTACCACGAAAAATTCGCCTGCGCGAAAGCGGTGTTTCGGGGTATTCAAGGTTTTCAGCTTCCCCAAGGCGGCTTTTTCTTGTGGCTGCCGGTCGATAATGGCGAGGCCGCCACGCTGCGCCTGTGGCGCGAAACGGGCGTCAAGGTTTTGCCGGGGGCCTATCTTTCGCGCGATGTCGCGGGCGATAATCCGGGCAAAAATTACATAAGGGTCGCTTTGGTGGCCCCAATAGAAGAAACGCAGCGCGGGCTGACCATGCTCCGCGACTGCCTCTATCGGTGAGGTTCAGGTCAATGGCATCCTATCAGGCACGTCAGCGCGATCCGCTTTTGGATCAAGGCACAGCAGCGATGCTGGAACGGCGCGGGCGCGAATTGTTTGGCGCGGGGCTGGTGTTTCTCAGCTTTTGTACGGCGCTGATGCTGTGGAGTTACTCGCCCGAAGACCCGTCCTGGATGGTGGCCTCGGACAAGCCCATCGCCAATATCTTCGGCCATTTCGGGGCCTCGCTCGCCTCCACGATGATCCTGCTGGCGGGCAAGGGGTCTTGGGTGCTGCCGCTGATTGTCACGGTTTGGGGGATGCGGTTTGTGCTGCACCGCGGGGCGGAGCGGGTGCTGACCCGCTCGATCTTTTTGCCGCTCGCCGCCGCTGCGGCCTCTGTTTATGGCGCGACGCTGACCGCTGGTACGGATTGGCCGCATTATTTTGGCCTTGGCGGGCTGTTTGGTGATACGTTTCTGGGTGTTCTGGTCAACGTTATGCCGCTGTCGCCCGAATTCGGGATCAAGGTGATGAGTCTGATCTTCGGCGTGGTGATGATTGGCGCGGCCCTGTTGATTGCGGGATTTACCAAGCCCGAAATGGCCACGATGGCGCGTTTTCTGACCAATGGCGTGATCCTGACCTATGATTCCCTGCTGGGCGCGGCACAGAAGGGTGCGGCGGGGTCGCTGCGCGCGGGCATGGCTTTGCAGGAACGCCGCAGCGCCGCCACGGCGAACGCGGCGCAGCCCGGCGCTGCATCCTTTGCCGCCGCACAGCGCGCTGGCCTCGTGCGCCGCTCTGAACCTGTGGTCGAAACCGGCCCGCATACCAAACCCGACTGGGGCCGCGCCGCGCCTTTGCGTGCCGATACCCGCTATCCCGAACCCCTGTCCGAAGCCGCCGCCTATGCCGCCCCGCGGGAGCGGTCCGGCTTCATGGCGCTGATGCCCTCGGCGCTGCGCCGCGTCGTTCACCCCGAACCCGAATTGATCGACCGGCGCCTGTCCGATGAGGCCGAGCTGTTGATCGACCTGCCCGATGCCGACCGCATCAAATCGCGGATTTCCGATGCAGTGCGCCAGCGCAGCGGCATGCCCGCGCCAAACGCCCCCCCCTTGAACCCGATTTCCGCCGCCATTGCGCGCCGCGAACCGGGCATGACCCGCCTCAGCAGCCCTGCGCCGCTGATCATGGGCGCGCGCCGCGCCGAGCCGCCGGTTTCCGCGTCGCTCGGCGCCGCCCAGTCGCTTGCCCCCGGCGGTCAGACGCCCGGTTTCACCTCGCGCCGCAGCGAAGGCGCGCAAACGTTAACCACAGACCGCGCCATCGCGGCCGACTGGGATGCGGATTATCACGCCGACATGGACGCCGATCTGGACGAGGCTGAAACCTTTACCCCTGGCCCCGACCTGCGCGCGCAAATTCCCGGCCCCGATCTGCGCCGCCCCGTGGTGCAAGCGGCCGCCCGCAAAGCCGCCGCGCCCTCGCGGCAGGCCATGGCCGAAGCCCAGCCGCGCCTGCGTTTCGATGATCCGACCCCGACTTATGATCTGCCACCCCTGTCTTTGCTGTCCAACCCCGCCAATATTCAGCGCAACACCCTGTCCAACGATGCGCTCGAAGAAAACGCGCGCATGCTGGAATCCGTGCTCGACGATTACGGCGTGCGCGGCGAGATCACCTCGGTCCGCCCCGGACCGGTGGTCACCATGTACGAGCTGGAACCCGCCCCCGGCCTGAAAGCCAGCCGCGTCATCGGCCTGTCCGACGATATCGCGCGGTCTATGTCCGCCCTCAGCGCCCGCGTGTCCACCGTTCCGGGCCGCACCGTGATCGGGATCGAACTGCCCAACGCCGTGCGCGAAAAGGTGGTCCTGCGCGAAATCATCGCCGCGCGCGACTTTGGCGACAGCGCCATGCGGTTGCCGCTGGCCTTGGGTAAAGATATCGGCGGCGAGCCCATTATCGCCAACCTCGCCAAAATGCCCCACCTTTTGATCGCGGGCACCACGGGTTCGGGCAAGTCGGTGGCGATCAACACCATGATCCTGTCGCTGCTCTACAAACTCTCGCCCGAGGAATGCCGCCTGATCATGATCGACCCGAAGATGCTGGAACTGTCGGTCTATGACGGCATTCCGCATCTTCTGTCCCCGGTCGTGACCGACCCCAAAAAGGCGGTTGTCGCGCTGAAATGGGTGGTGGGCGAGATGGAGGAACGCTATCGCAAGATGTCCAAGATGGGCGTGCGCAACATCGAGGGCTATAACGGCCGCGTGCGCGAGGCTTTGGCCAAGAACGAGATGTTCAAGCGCACCATTCAGACCGGATTTGATGAAGATACCGGCGAGCCGGTGTTTGAAACGGACGAGTTCCAGCCGGTCGTGCTGCCCTATATCGTGGTGGTGGTGGACGAGATGGCCGATCTGATGATGGTCGCCGGCAAGGAAATCGAAGCCTGTATTCAGCGCCTGGCGCAGATGGCGCGGGCAAGCGGCATCCACCTGATCATGGCCACGCAGCGCCCCTCGGTCGATGTGATCACCGGCACGATCAAGGCCAACTTCCCGACAAGGATCTCGTTTCAGGTCACGTCCAAGATCGACAGCCGCACCATTCTGGGCGAGCAGGGGGCTGAGCAACTGCTGGGCATGGGCGACATGCTGTATATGGCGGGCGGCGGGCGCGTTTCGCGGATCCACGGGCCGTTTGTGTCGGACGAAGAGGTCGAGGAAATCGTCAACCACCTGAAATCCTACGGTCCGCCGGTCTATATGTCGGGCGTGGTCGATGGACCCGAGGATGAGAACGCCGCCGAGATTGACGCGGTTCTGGGGCTGGGCGCAGACGGCTTGGACGACAGCCTTTACGATCAGGCGGTGGCGATTGTGGCCAAGGACCGCAAATGCTCGACCTCCTATATCCAGCGCAAACTTGGCATCGGGTATAACAAGGCCGCCAAGTTGGTGGAGCAGATGGAAGAGCATTCGGTGATCACGGCGGCGAACCATGTGGGCAAGCGGGAGATTTTGATCGAGGAGCGGTGAGGGGGGGCGGATTCATGCCCCGACCCGCAAGTTCCGGTAGGGTGCGTGATTTCACGCACCGCTCCACCGCCACCATCGGTGCGTGAAATCACGCACCCTACCGAAACTTCGGGGGGCAAGCACATCCGGTCACGTACCGCCTTGTTACCGGCAGCGGTGCGTGGATCACGCACCCTACCGAGGTCCACCGATGTCGCCCATCCGCAAATCGCGATGGACCGAGGAATAGGGCCAATCCTCCGGGCGCTTCACCAACCCATGCTTCACCGGGTTGATCCAGCAATAATTCACATGGGCCGATAGATCCGCCTCGTCCCGAAGGTGATGCTCCCAAAACCTGCGCTGCCAGATGCCGCGCTCATGCCGGGCGATGTGACTGGGCCGCAAAGCGCCTTTGGGCATTGCACGCGAAAAGCGGGCTTTGATCAATCGCCAACGGGTCGAGAAATCGCCGTCGCCGCCGGGCAAGGTCCAGACGCAATGCAGGTGATCGGGCAGGACCACCCAGGCGTTTATCTGAAATGGCCGCTCGGCCTTTGTCACGGCAACGGCCGCCCGCAAGTGATCAACGTGATCAAGCAACAACCGTGTACCCCGGTCTTGCAGGGCCACGGTGAAGAAAATGGCTGCTCCGGTGCACTGCGGGCGGGTGTAATTGGGCATGCACCACGGTGGCCCGGCCATGGTTAAATCAACGTTAAGTTTCGGGGTAGGGTGCGTGATTTCACGCACCGCCCGCATAGGCTGCGTGATTTCACGCATCCTCCCGTCTGCACTCAGGGGCTGACCGATCCGCCTCGCCGATGCGCGGTCAGAATTGCCCATGGCAGAACCAGCCGCCATTGATATCGGCCCCATGCGCGAAATACATCCAAAGCCGCTCGCCGGTCTGCACCTCGATGCGCCAGTAATCGCGCGGTCCGTTGCGCCAGTCGGGCATGTCAAACCACCATTCCGGCAAGATCCGCTCCGGGCCAAGCGCGACGCGGGTTTGCAGATCGCGGCGGCGCCAGCGGAACTGGGCCGGGGGCATGGCATCTTCGGGCGCGCTCACCGGTTCGGGCGCAAAAAGCTGCAGCGGCCTTGGCCCCGCCGGCGCCGGCCAGCGGCTGGGCCATGGCGCAGCCCAGGCGGCGGCCAGCGGCATCGACGCTTTTTCCGGCACATAGCTGTTGGTCGGGTGGGACCGGGTGACCGCATCGCTGCCCAGCCTCGCCCCCAGCTTGCCGATCAGATCGACCAGCGCCCCATCCTCGGCCAGCGTTCTGTCCTCGGCCAACAAAGACGGCGCGCTTTGCCGCGCCTCAACCGGGCCGCGATGCTGCACCGCGGACAGGGTTTCGGTCAGAACCGCCTCCAGCCGCAGGCAATCGATGCCAAAGCCGGGATCAATGCTATCATATTTCAGCGCCAGAAGCGGCCGCATCCGTTCGGCCTGCGCGGCGGGGCGGGCCAGCGTCACTTCGATCATCTGTACCTGCCCGTCGCTGCGAAACGCCTGCAAACGCAGCCGCCGCGCGCCATGCCCGCGCGCCATCAGCCGCGCGCACAGCGGCG
The DNA here is from genome assembly GCA_031385445.1 of Paracoccaceae bacterium. Taxonomy (GTDB): domain Bacteria; phylum Pseudomonadota; class Alphaproteobacteria; order Rhodobacterales; family Rhodobacteraceae; genus CAIYZT01. The sequence goes on from JANNBM010000024.1 coordinate 43,896, forward strand.
GCAACAGCCGCTCCACCCCGGCGGTGATATCTTCAAGCGTGCCGATCGGATCGGGAAAGGTCAGCCGCGCCGCGAAATGCAGCGGCGCGGTGGCGGGCGAGACGGGTTCGGGTTCAATCCCCAGCGCCTGATCCAGCCGCTTCACCGTATCCGCCCCAAAACGCCGCGCAATCGCAGCCCGGGGCAGGCCAAGGATATCGTCGATCCGGCGCAGGCCCAGCCGGGTAAAGCTTTCGATCACATCGGCGGGCAACCGCAGCGCGGCCAGCGGCAAAGGCGCCAGCGCCTGCCGCATCTGGCCTGCCGGGGCGATCACGCCTTGCGGAGGCATCGGCGCGCCCCGCCCCCCGGTCGGCAAAGGCCCGCCCCGTTCCCAATTGCGCCGCTTGGACGCGCGCGCGCGGGTTGCCCGCGCCTCTTGGGCAATGTCATCGCCGCTGCGCGCGCCAGATCCGCCGCCCTGCCCGGCAAACCGCGCCAGCGCCCAGGCCACGCCCGGCGTATCGCCCAAGCCCGCCCGGACCGACAACCCAAGCGCGGCGCAGTCGCCTTCGACCTGCACCAACAGCGCCTCTTCGCCGCCGAACAGATGGCTGCATCCGGTCAGATCAATGATCAGGCTTTCCGGCGTCTCTTCGGCCACCCAAGGGCTGAACTTTCCCGCCCAGCGCCGCAGATGCGTCAAAAACGCCGCCTCGCCCTGCGGATCGGCGGATTGGGTCACAAGACCCGGACACATCGCCATCGCGTCGTGCAGGGCCTGCCCCCGGCTTAGGCCCGCCGCCTCGGCCTCGTGGTTCAGCGACGACAAGAACAGCGCCCGCGCCCGGTCTTCGACCACCGCAAACGGCAGGTCCAGCGCATCCCGCCGCATACGCAGCGCGCGTTCCGCCGCAAGGCGGGGAAACCAAAGCGAAAGGATTCGGCGGGCCATCGGTAAATGTTCTCTTTTTGTTCACATTACCTATGTGAAAAAGAGGAGTCGAGAGCGCAAATCCGGGGGCAGGATGATGACAATCGCGTGAGAAACAAAAGATCAGACCAAAGAATGTTCGCGATCTGGCGCAGACGCGCAATAGTGATACCAGCATCAAAATGGGAAAGCGTGCCATGAAAATCAGCTTGAAAATCGCCTTTGTCACCGCCGCATTTGCCGCAACCGCTGTTTATGCAGCCGAGCGCATCGATCCCAACTCTATTGCGCGCGGGCAAACCATGGGTGCCGTTGGCGGTGCGATGAAAACGCTTGGCGGCATGGCAGGCGGCGAAGTGGCGTTTGACGCCGCCGCCGCACAGGCCGCGAAAGACGCGCTGGTTGCCGCCGCCACCGGCGCAACCGCTGCCTTCATGACCCAAGGCGAAGCTGATCCGGCGTCCAAGGCCAAACCAGAGATCTGGACGAACTGGGACGATTTCGTGGTCAAGTCCACCGCGCTGACCAATGCGGCCACCGCGCTTGATGTGACGAGCGCTGAATCCATCGGCGCCGGAATGGGCGCGCTTGGCGGCGCCTGCAAGGCCTGCCACACCGCTTACCGCATGTAAGACCGCCATCGCGCCATCGCGCCATGGCCCATTGCGCATCGCGGGATGGGAGACTGAACAAAATGAGCGCGTGAGCGGTCAGGGCGGCCCTTTGAAAGCACAAGGGCCGCCGTTATCCGCTGGGCGGCGCCCCGGATCGGGACCGTTCCATCCCTTGGGCGGTCTAGCCACAGAAAAACAGGCGGACAATCCCGTTCGAATCGACCCTGACATTCAATCTGCTAGGGCTTATATCGCCTTTCACCTTGTCCCCCGGACGAACGATCCGCAAATCCCCCGGAACGCGAAGTGTTGCCAAATCGGCAAAAGGCAACCCGACAAAGCTCTGCACATCCGCCGTCCCGCAGGTGTCTGAAAGCGCGGGCAGGATCACGCTGGGGCTTGCCAACAATACCACCGGAGCGGGCGCGGCAGTTCGGCACCCCAAAAGCGACAAACCAACAAGTAAAAACCAACCCCGCACATCCAGCCCCAAAGAATAGAGTTAAAGTTGGCGCAGATGTGGCATTTACCGCCGCCAAAGGCAAAACCCGACGCCCCTGCAGCGACCGATGACGATTCCAGCGTTGCAAATTTATGCGGCCTCCCGCATTTTCAGCTGAATTCGGGCATCGGAGGATTAACCCATGCGTACACGCGCCGCCGTGGCTGTTGCAGCCGGAAAACCCCTTGTGATCATGGAGGTGAACCTTGACGATCCGCGCGAGGGCGAGGTTCTGATCGAGATCAAGGCGACGGGGATTTGTCACACCGATGAATTCACCCTGTCGGGTGCCGATCCCGAGGGCCTGTTTCCCGCCATCCTTGGCCACGAAGGCGCGGGCGTGGTGATCAAATGCGGGCCGGGCGTGACCAGCCTGAAGCCCGGCGATCATGTCATCCCTCTCTACACGCCCGAATGCCGCGAATGTCCGTCGTGCCTGTCGCGCAAAACCAACCTGTGCACCGCGATCCGCGCCACCCAAGGCCAGGGCCTGATGCCCGACGGTACAACGCGGTTTTCAATGCTCGATGGAACGCCGATCTTTCACTACATGGGCTGTTCAACCTTTGCCAACCACACCGTCATGCCCGAAATCGCGTTGGCCAAGGTCCGCGACGACGCCCCGTTTGACAAGATCTGTTATATCGGTTGCGGCGTCACCACGGGCATCGGCGCGGTTCTAAACACCGCGAATGTGGAGATTGGCGCGAAGGCGGTGGTCTTTGGTCTGGGCGGCATTGGCCTGAACGTCATTCAGGGCCTGCGCATGGCGGGCGCCGACATGATCATCGGCGTCGATCTGAACAATGACAAAAAGGACTGGGGGACGAAGTTCGGCATGACCCACTTCGTCAACCCCAAAGAGGTTGAAGGTTCGGTCGTGCAGGCCATCGTCGATCTGACCAAGACCCCGTTCGACAAGATCGGCGGCGCGGATTATTCGTTCGACTGCACCGGAAACGTCAAGGTGATGCGAGACGCGCTGGAATGCACGCACCGGGGATGGGGCCAGTCGATCATCATCGGCGTGGCCCCTGCCGGAGCGGTGATCGAAACCCGGCCGTTCCAGCTGGTCACTGGCCGCGTCTGGAAAGGCACCGCTTTTGGTGGCGCGCGGGGCCGCACCGATGTGCCCAAGATTGTCGATTGGTATATGGACGGCAAGATCGAGATCGACAGTATGATTACCCACACCCTGCGGCTGGAAGACATCAACAAGGGGTTTGATCTGATGCACGAGGGCAAGAGCATTCGGGCGGTGGTGGTGTATTAAACCCGAACCGCTTTGGCCTTTTGACGACGAAGGGAAAACGGAATGGCGGGATTCATCGTGAACAGCGGCAACGCCCGAGGGCAGGTCTTTCGCGTCTTTGGCCAAACCGTGACCGAAAAGATCACGGCCGAGGATTCGGCGGGCGCGTCCTATGTGATGGAAGAAATATCGCCTCCGGGCACCGGAGTTCCGCCCCATCGCCATCAGCATGAAGATGAAGTCGTCCACATCCTTGAAGGCACATTCGAGGTGTTTCTGGACGGCGCGGTGTCCACCGTGCAGGCCGGGGCAATCCTGCATTTCCCGCGCGGCAGCCGTCACGGGTTTCGAAATATTGGCCCGGCGGATGGCCGCACGATCTGGTTCGTAACGCCCGGAGCGCCAACCCAAGCGCTGCTGCGCCATCTTTCAACTTTTCCCGAAGGTCCGCCGGATTTGGCCAAGCTGGCGGCATTGCACAAAGACTATGGCATCGATTTCCTGTAAAATCAGCGGCATCGTGGCTCTTGGCCCCCCCCTCTTGCATTTGTGCGGTTCCGGTTTTCAAGGCGAACACATGGCATCAACCCAAGCTCTGAAAGGTCTGGCGTCGCAGGGCATCGCCGTCACCCTGCATCCCTATGACTACGACCCCTTGGCCGACTCCGTTGGCCTGCAAGCGGCGGCGGCGATTGGCATCGACCCCGGGCTGATGCTGAAAACCTTGATGGTCGAGGTGGATGGCAAGCCCGCCTGCTGCGTGATTCCATCGGACCGTCAGCTGTCGATGAAGCGGGTCGCGGCGGCGTTTGGCGGCAAAGCGGCGGCGATGATGGCGGTCGCCACGGCGGAAAAGCTGACCGGATACAAGGTTGGCGGCATCTCGCCTTTCGGGCAAAAGCGCGCGGTGCCCACTGCGGTCGAGGCGACAGCAACTGCGGTCCCAAGGGTCTGGATCAACGCCGGGCAGCGCGGGCTTTTGCTTGGCATCGCGCCCGCGGATGCGCTCGCCAGTCTTGGCGCACGCGCTTTGCCCTTGATCGCCTGACCCCCTTTCGCCCGCCCGCCACTTCGCGCAAACTGGCGCCAGCCGGAGGACACAAATGCACGACGATTTCCTAACCAAGGCCCCCTTTCATCTGGACGAAGCCGCGATGGCTTGGGTCCGCAGCACCCTTGCCTCTCTGAGCGATGCCGAGAAAATCGGGCAGCTGTTCGTCTTTGCCTCGATGGGATTTGACGATGGCGAGGCGGAGCGCTTGGCGGCGCTGAAACCTGCGGGCGTCACCCGGTTTTTCACGCCGCTGGCGGACCGCGAGATTGCCCAGATGGACCGCATCCGCGCCGATGCGCGCATCCCCCTGCTGATCAGCGCCGATCTGGAAGGCAGCCGGATGAGCCTTGCCTTTGGCACCGAGGTTCCCAATCCGCTGGCGCTCGCCGCAGTCGATGATGTGCGGGCCAGCCGCCAGATCGCCCGGATCATGGCCGATGAAGCGGTGGCGATGGGCATCAACTGGTCCTTTACCCCGGTTCTCGATATCAACGCCGCCTTTCGCAGCGCCATTGTCGCCACGCGCGGGTTCGGCTCGGACGTTGACCGGATCGAAGGCCAAGCGCTGGCGCAGATCGACGAATTTCAAAAGGCGGGGCTGGCGGCCACGGTGAAACACTGGCCCGGCGAAGGGCATGACGACCGCGATCAGCATCTGCTGACCACCATCAATCCGCTGAGCATGGACGATTGGAACGCCAGCCACGGGCGCCTGTACCGCGCGGCGATTGCCGCCGGGGTGCTGTCGGTGATGTCGGCCCATATCGCCTTTCCCGCCTATATGAAGGCGCAAGGCGTGACCGGGCTGGAATGCTATCGCCCGGCCAGCGTCAACCGCGCCTTGAACCTGGGCCTCCTGCGCGGCGAGCTTGGGTTCAACGGGCTGATCGTTTCGGATGCCACGCCGATGGCGGGCCTTGGGTCTTGGGGGCCCTATGCAAAGACCCTGCCCGAGGTGATCGCAAACGGCTGCGATCTGATCCTGTTCGCGCCCGAGCCGGAAAAGGCCGTCGGCTATGTCACGGCGGCGGTGGCGGATGGCCGCATCAGCCCGGCCCGCCTGACCGAGGCGTTGATCCGCGTTTTGGGCCTGAAGGCGGCGCTTGGCCTGCACAAAGGCACCCAACCCGCGCAGGTCGTGGCAACGCCGCAAAGCCGCGCCGCCGCTCGCGCCATCACGGCCCGCGCCCCGGTTCTGGAAAAGGATGTCGCAAAGCTGTTCCCCATTTCGCCCCAACGTCACCGCCGCGTGCTGATCGCCAGCACCGGGGTGATTTCGCCGATTCACGGCACATCAGAGCTGTCCCTGCCGCAGATGATGCGGGACGAAGGGTTTGAGGTGACGGTTTTTGTCGGCAACGGCGCGATGCCGGACCCAAAAAGCTTTGATCTGATGCTCTACGTTCTGGCCGAAGAAACCCTGCTGACGCGGGGCCGCATCTTCTTTGACTGGGCCAGGATCAGCGGCAATTTCCACGCCGGCATGGCCCGGCACTGGGGCGAGGTGCCAACGGCGATGATCAGCTTTGGCTATCCCTATTATCTGTACGACGCCCCCCGGATGCCCACCAGCGTCAACGCTTTTTGCACCATGGACAGCATGCAATCGGCGGTGCTTGATTGTATGCTTGGCCGGGCACCGTGGAACAAGACCAGCCCGGTCGATGCGTTTTGCGGGCTGGAAGATGCCCGCTATTGACCCTTGAAAGGACCGCCCATGCCTATTGACCAGATCACCCTTGCTGGACGGGCGGTGCGGCTGGCGGTGCTGATTGACGCCGATAACGTGCGCGCTTCGGCTGCCGAGGCGATCCTGAACGAGATCGCCAGCTACGGCGATCCCAGCCTGCGCCGGGTTTATGGCGACTGGTCCAGCGCTGCGCTGACCCAGTGGAAAGAACAGGCGCGCAATCTGGGTCTGGTGATGCATCAGCAATCGGCCAACACCAAAGGCAAGAACGCCAGCGACATCGGCCTTGTGATCGACGCGATGGACATTCTGCACGCGGGCAAGGTGGACGGGTTTGTGCTTGTCTCGTCCGACAGCGATTTCACAAGGCTTGCCAGCCGCATCCGCGAGGACGGCTTGCAGGTGATCGGCATCGGCGAAGCCAAGACGCCCGAAAGCCTGCGCAAGGTGTGCAACCGGTTCGTGCTGATCGAAAACATCGTCAGCGCCCTTGATCCAGACCCCCGCCCGCGCAAAGCCGCAGAACCCGCGCGCGCCGAAAAGGCCGAAGCGCCCGCATCAAAACGCCCGGCAATCGAAGCCATTCCGCTGATCCTTGATGCGATGAAAAAGATCGACGCCGATCAGGATTGGTATTCGCTGGGTCAGCTTGGCCAGTTCATGACCCAGCTTTACCCCGATTTCGACAGCCGCAGTTACGGCAGCGCCAAACTCTCGGACCTACTGCGCAAAATCCCAAGGTTCGAGGTGGCGAAGGGGCAGGGCAATGACGTTCAGGTGCGCGACAAGGCTTAAGGCGTCAATTCCACCGTCGCCCAGGTTTCAAAGCACACCCCGCCCGCCAGCGCCATGACGCCAATCGTGGCGCGCCCGCCAAGGCCGCGCTCGGGGCCGAACACTTGGACCAACAGGTCGGACAGCCCGGAGGAGACTTTGTACACATCCTCGTATTCCGGCGTGCAGACCACGAAATTCAGCGTGCGGATGATGGATTTCACCCGGTCCAATGACCCCACCGCCTGCTTGATCCCGCCCAGCACATTCAGCCCGGTTTGCCGGGCGGCGGCATAGCCCTGCTCGGTGGTCAAATCTGCGCCGAGACGGCCCCTATGGGTAATCTGGGTGCCAATCTGCGCGACATGGCCGGACAAAAACAGCAGGTTGCCGACAAGGTGATAGGGTTTCATTGTGCCATAATCCGCACCGTAATAGCCCGTCTCGTCAAAGTCGGGGAGGTCCAGCCCTATTCGGATCGCCAATTCTTCCGGTGACATCGCCCCCCCCATCGCGCCTCTGCGGATCACGCCCGCCTCAAATCATCCGGATCAGGTCCTTGCCGACCGCCAGCATATAGCCCTTCCGCGCGATGGTTTTAACGAGCAGCTCGCTGACCAGCTGATTGCCCAGCGAATCGCGCAAGCGCTTCACCCGTGTTGCGCCCGCCGCCTCATCGCAGTCTACCGCGTTGCGCCCCGAAATCACCGCTTCCAGCTGCGCCCCGGTCAGCACCTCGTCGTCCATCCGTGCTTCGGCCAGAACCGCCAGCGTTTCAAGCGCCGCCTCGGTCAACGCAAATTCCAGATCGTTGATGTAAACCACCCGCGCCTCGCGGCTGATCACCATCGACGACACCGTGATCCCCGACCGCTGAATCGCCGAAATCCGCCGGTTCAGCGCGATGATGGTGATCAAAAACACCATTGCCGCCAGCAACAGCGCGGTCGCGAACACCAAGAGGACGAAGATCACGACACGGTAACTTTGCAGCACCTCGGAAAACGAGGTGCCGGTCTGCGCCAAAATTTCGAGCAACTTGAGTTCAGCCGCCGTGGTCAGATCATCATTCTCGGCGAAAATCTGTTCGACCCGCGCGTTGAACGCATTGGCATCCGGCAGGTTCAGAAACAAAAACACCGCTGCCGCCAAAAGGATCAGGACGATTGCAGCGATGCCATAATTTACAACGCGGTTGCCCGCCTTGAGACTGTCAGTAACGGAGGAAGTAGGCTCCGGCACTCTCTTTCCTTTCGTCCAAACCCTCGGGCCCGAAGAACCCGATAATCTTGATCAGCGTCCAGCCGTCGGTGCCAAGTCGTGGCTCCAGATCGGCGCGGGCCGCCTTTTTGTCATTGCAAAGATCATCCGTTATCTGCGCCACACCATAAGAGAAGCGCAAAGGATCATCCTGCTTTGCCTTGTAATCAAGATAGCAGTCTGCCCGCGCTGGCAAGGCCAGAGCAAGCAGGACCAGCAAAGATGTGAACAGGCGCACCATCGGGGCCTCCTTTCGTTGTCTGCAATCTGCCCGTCTATCTGGCGATATACAATAACCGCCGCATAAACCCGGATTTGCTATCGCATAACATCCCCGCGTTATTGCGCGACTTGGCCCCCCGGCACCATCCTTGGCCCAAGATCAGCACATTCCAGCTGACACAAAAATAGAAGGAGGCAGACATGAAACTTGACCTGACCTACCACGAGCAATTTCGTCCGACTTTCCCCACGGGCGGAAAACCGAAAGTGGGCCTGCTGCCCGGATTGACCGCCCTCACGATCATGGGGTTGGTGGGTCTGCTTTCGGTCCTGCCCGCCAAAGCCTCGGTCTATCCCGGCTTTGGCTGGGTGGAGGCCACCGGAACCGTCGGCGCGCAGGCCGACAATCTGCGCACTGACGCCTGCAATATCGGCGCGGCGGTCGTCCAAGGCGTGGCGCCGATTTGCGTGATGATCCTGAGATAAGATCCGCACTTGGCACTTGTCCGGCAGGTCCGCTCGGTGCAAAACCGCCGCACGATGGCAGTCCCGAAACTCACCGCCGATTTCAGCTTTGAAACCGCCGCTTTCGCGCGGGGGTATCTGGTTGTCGCCGGGGTGGACGAGGTTGGCCGCGGACCGCTTGCCGGGCCGGTCATGGCCGCCGCCGTCATTCTGAACCCCTCGTGCATCCCTCTCGGCCTCGCCGATTCCAAAACCCTGACAGCGGCCCGCCGCGAAAGCCTGTTCATCGAAATCTCGGCCACCGCGCAGATCTCGCTCGGCTCTGCTTCGGTCGAGGAAATTGACCAGCTGAACATCCTGCGCGCCAGCCATCTGGCGATGGAGCGCGCCGTTGCGGGCCTGCCCCGCGCGCCGGATCATTTGCTGATCGACGGGAACCTGATCCCGCAAGCCTTGCGCGGCCGCGCCGAAGCGATCGTGAAGGGCGACGCCAAATCCCTGTCCATCGCCGCCGCCTCGATCATCGCCAAAGTCACGCGCGACCGGCTCATGGTGGATTTGGCGCAACAATACCCCGGTTACGGCTGGCAGGTGAACGCAGGCTATCCAACCCCGGCCCACCGCCAAGCGCTTCTAGATTTGGGCGTAACCGCCGTTCATAGACGTTCGTTTCGCCCCGTCCACAACATCTTGTATCAAGACAAATCTGTAAGTGGTTGATTCAATAAAGAATTTGACGGCGAATCAGCAATGACTCATTCTGCATCCCATGGACGGCACACCAAGATGCCGCAGGACGAGGCAGAATATGGCGACCAAAACGACGATGGCAGAGGCGGTGACGCTTCCGCTGAACCAGATCCTTGCAGGCGATTGCATCGCGGTGATGAACGCGCTTCCGGCGGGGTCTGTGGATCTTATCTTTGCCGACCCGCCCTATAATCTGCAATTGAAGGGCGATCTTCACCGCCCCGACAATTCCAAGGTGGATGCGGTCGATGATCATTGGGACCAGTTTTCCAGCTTCGCCGCCTATGACAAATTCACCACCGAATGGCTGGCCGCTGCCAAGCGCCTCTTGAAACCCAACGGCGCGCTTTGGGTGATCGGCAGCTATCACAACATCTTTCGCGTTGGCGCCGCGCTGCAGGATCACGGCTTTTGGGTGCTGAACGATGTCATCTGGCGCAAATCGAACCCGATGCCGAATTTTCGCGGCAAACGGCTGACCAACGCCCATGAAACGCTGATCTGGGCCAGCCGGGATGAAAATGCGAAATACACCTTCAATTATGAAGCGTTGAAGGAGTTGAACGACGGTGTGCAAATGCGCTCTGATTGGGTGCTGCCACTTTGCACCGGGCATGAACGGCTGAAGGATGAACACGGCGACAAAGCCCATCCGACACAAAAGCCCGAAAGCCTGCTGCACCGCATCATCATGGCCACCACCAATGTGGGCGATGTGATTTTGGACCCGTTCTTTGGCACCGGCACCACCGGCGCCGTGGCCAAGATGCTGGGCCGCGATTTCATCGGGATCGAGCGGGAAGAAGCCTACCGCAGCGCTGCCGCGCAGCGCCTTGCCCGCGTGCGCCGCTTTGATGCCTCCGCGCTGGAAGTCACCGGATCAAAACGCAGCGAGCCGCGCGTGCCGTTCGGGCAAGTCGTGGAACGCGGCATGCTGCGGCCCGGCGAAGAGCTGTTTTCCATTGGCAACCGGTTCAAGGTCAAGGTCCGTGCCGATGGCACCTTGATCGGCAATGACGTGAAAGGCTCGATCCATCAGGTCGGTGCCGCGCTGGAAGGTGCGCCGTCCTGCAACGGCTGGACCTATTGGCATTTCAAACGGGACGGAAAAATGGTGCCGATCGACCTTTTGCGCCAACAGATCCGCGCCGAAATGGAAGCGGACGGCGCCAAACCGCACTAGCCCCCCCCTTCAAAGTTTACGCCGTGCCATGGTCCGCCTGCGGCACCACTGCCCCGCCATGTTCGCATGGCGGGGCCTTTTCGCATACCCCCCCTTTTCCTTGCCCGATCTCGGCCGTTTGGACTCTGTTGCAAGGCCCGGCACTTAACCCATGACAAACGGCCTTGTTTTCCATCCACTTTACCTGCGGCACAACACCGGCAACGCCGCGATGTCTATCCGTCCCGCCTGTCGGTCCAACCGGGCGAGCAAGCCGAAAACCCGGAAACCAAGCGCCGGATGAAAAATCTGCTCGGCGTTTCGGGCCTGTCGCACCGTCTGATCGCCCTCAAACTCCGCCCCGCCACCGAAGAACTCGCCCGCTTTCGCGCCCGCGCCCAGATCGCCCAGATCAAGGCGATGAGCGATAATGGCGGCGATGCCAGCGCGTTGCCCCCCCTTTGGCGCGATTGTGGCGACAGGGGCGGCGCGGCGCTGTCACCAACGCCTTCGCGCTGATCCGCCCGCCCGGCCATCACGCGCTTGTCGATCTGGGCATGGGGTTTTGCCTCTTTGCCAACGCAGTGATCGCCGTCCATGACGGCCGCGCGGTCCACGGCCTTGGCCGTTTCGCCGGCGTCAATCGGGATGATCACCGCGGCAACGAAACGCAAGCCGCGTTCCATGACAATCCCCAAACCCTGACCATTTCGCGGTACGGCGACACGCTGCTTCCCGCCAACTTCGGCAGATTGGCCGAGCGCGGCACGGGCGCAGGGACCGCTGCAACCTGCACATCCCCCTTCCCCCCCCCGGCAGCGGCGACGCCGCTTTTCTGAAGGCGATCCGCCGCGTGGTTCAGTCTGCAGGGCGGATCATGATGACCCACGAGGGCGCCTTTCCGGCGCAATACATGCCCAATTGCGGGCTGGCCGTGCTGGACACCTCAGCGGCATTTCCAGCGGCGTCGCGGGCCCGTTTACAGATCTGCGGCTGGACCATAGCTATCAGGCCCGGCAACCTTTTCGATCAGCGGTGATCAATGCGGCGGCGGAAACGGTGGCGGGTGGGGGGCAGGGCGGCACTGGGGCCTGACTTCAAGCGGAAAGCCTTGGCACTGCCGAGCATCACCGCGCCTCAGCCCCTCCGCGCGGCTTCGATGGTGGCCACGTCGATCTTGCCCATCTGCATCATCGCCGCAAAGGCGCGGGCCGCCTGATCGCCGCCTGCCGCCATGGCCTCCGACAAAGTGCGCGGCGTGATCTGCCAGGATACGCCCCACTTGTCCTTGCACCAGCCGCAGAAGCTTTCCATCCCGCCATTGCCAACGATCGCATTCCAGTACCGGTCTGTTTCCGCTTGATCCTCCGTCATGATCTGAAAAGAAAACGCCTCACTTTGCTTAAAAGCCGACCCGCCGTTCAGCCCAAGACAGGCCACGCCGCAAACCGTAAATTCCACGGTCAAAACCGCGCCTTCCTTGCTGGATGGATTGTCGAGCGGCGCCCGCATCACCGCGCCGACCGCGCTTTGCGGGAACACTTGCGCATAAAACCGCGCTGCCGCCTCGGCCTCGGTGTCATACCAGATGCAAATCGTATTTTTCGCAGAAGCCATCTTGCCCCCTCCCGACATGCGCCGCACAAGACGCGCGCTCGCTACAACCCGCAGGCCATCCCACGACTGGTGGGAGTGCGCCCGATCACTTTGGGGCGTTTTTTGTCCGTGTGTTTTGGATCCGCATCATGGCGCGCCTCTCGCCCTCTTCAGTCGTTGATGTCCTTGTGCCAGATCTTCACCTGCCCCTCGCGCACCCCCATGAACCGCCGCAGGCACAGCCAGGCCAGAACCGAGATCACTGCGAAGACCATCAGCATCGCCGGCGGTCCGCCGATCAGCACGCCAACGCCGATCAGAATCCCGATGCAAACCGCGCCGATAGCGAAGCCCAAAAAGATGAATCCCGGCACCAACACTTCCAAAACGCCAAGCGCAAAGCCCGCGACGATCCAGACCCACCAAAGATCAAACATGGCCATCATCCCCGCCCTTTGAGCATCTTGAACGCGTCGCCAAACGCTTCAAGCGCTTGCGTCGGCACCAGGATCATCTGCTTGCCGTCGCCCGACCCCACCTTGGTCAGCGCCTCAACCTGCTTCAGCGCCAACTGGTATTGCACCGCTTCAATCCCGCTCGCCTGAATGGCCGCCGCAATCGCCGTGGTGGCGTAGGCCTCGGCGTCCGCCGTGATCCGCTTGGCCTTGGCCTGCTGCTCGGCCGCGTACAGATCAGCGTCCGCCGACAGCTCCACCGATCGCCGATTGCCCTCCGCCTCCGTCACCTGCGCCCGACGCGCCCGCTCGGCATTCAGCTGCTGCAGCATCGCCATCCGGGTCTGCTCGTCCAGCGATACATCCAGCAGTTCCGCCCGCGTCACCTCGATCCCCCAGTCCTCGACCATCACCGCAACCTGCTCGCGCACCTTGAAGATCAGCTCGGTCCGGTTCGACTGCACCTGATCCAGCTCCAGCTTGCCAATCTCAGACCGCACGATCCCTGCCACCGTCGTCGCGATCGCGCCGTCGACTTCGCGGATCCGGTACACCGTCTTTTCCGGCTCGATGATGCGGTAAAACACGCTCGTCTCGACCTTCACCAGCACGTTATCGGCCGTAATCGCGTCTTGATGCGCGTTCGGCAACTGGCGTTCTAGCACGGAAATCTTGTGCCGGACCCGGTCCAGAAACGGCACGATAAAGTTGATCCCCGGCCCAAGAACCGACCGCAGCCGCCCAAACCGTTCGACCACAAACTTCTCGGACTGCGGCACGATCCGCACCCCCAGGAAAATGCACAAAATGATAAAGGCCGCGATGGCCAAAAAGACTGCGTTCCCGCCCATGATCTGTCCAATCGTCATCGCAAACCCTCCGTCAAAATCCCTCTTGTAACATGGCCCCTCCCTGCCGCGTTCGCAAGCCCAACGCGCCGAGCCCCCCCAACCCCCACCCCCGAGTGCCGACGGGTGCGGCAATCCTTCATCGCCGTTGCACCCAAAGCCTGAAGTGCGCGGCCTCTGCCCGATTGCGCTGCGCCGTGCGTGCGGGTATTTTGCGGCAGGGATGAAGTTTGAAGAGAGCGGGCAGATGTTAGACTGGTCCACCGCAGCCCCCGCTATTGGTGCTGCATTTCTGGCATCCGTGGTCGAAGTGGTGGAGGCGTTTACCATCGTGCTCGTCGTTGCCACCCTGCGCGGCTGGCGTCCGGCGATCGTGGGAACCGGGGCCGCGCTGGCAACGCTTACTGCGGTGGTCGTCGTCCTTGGGCCGCTGATGAACCGGGTGCCAGTGCCGGTTTTGCAACTTTTTATCGGGGTGCTTTCGCTTTTATTCGGCATCGGCTGGCTGCGCAAGGCGGCGCTGCGGGCGGGGGGTGTTTTGCCGCTGCATGACGAAGACGCGGCTTTTGCCAGACAAAGCGCGCTGTTGGGCGCCGAGGTTCAGCGGGCGAAGGCCGCGCAGGATTGGATCGCCGGGATAGCAGCCTTCAAGGCGGTGCTGCTGGAGGGGCTGGAGGTGGTCTTTATCGTCATCGCGGTGGGCGCGGGCCGGGGCATGCTGGTGCCGGCCAGCCTTGGGGCGCTTGCCGCCTGCGCGCTGGTGCTGGGGATCGGGGCAGCGGCGCACCGGCCCTTGTCGCGGGTGCCCGAGAACCGCTTGAAATTCGCGGTTGGCGTCATGCTGTCGTCGTTTGGCGTGTTCTGGACCGGCGAGGGGCTTGGCGTGGCGTGGCCGGGGCAGGATCTGGCGCTGCTGGTCTTTGCCGCGCTGTTCCTGGGTGCGGGTCTGGTGGCCGCACGCATGGTGCGGCCAGACGTGGAGGCGTTTACATGAGCATTTCAAAGGATATCTGGGGCGAGTTGACCAAGATGTTTGTCAGCGACGCGCGCGTGACGGGCTTCATTCTGGCCTTGGTGGCGGTGACGGCGGCACTATGTTTTGGCACCGACCTGCCGCCCTTGTTCGCCGGGGCGTTTCTGCTGTGCGGCAGTCTGTCTATTCTTGTCCTTGGCGTGCGCGCCGAGGCGCGTCGCCGTTTGGCGGCAAAGGGCAGAGCCCCGGATAAAATCTGAGCGAGCCTGCGGCGCAGATCTTGTCGCCAACGGAATCGTTTTGTCGCCTATAAGCCTGCGGTCGCTGCGGCCATAAGTCAAAGCTGGCCCATGGCCCTTCGGTACATCCCCACGCATTTGCGGCATTCCGGCTCGCCGAAACTGCAGCATTTTGCTTTGCTAGCGGGGCTGGAGGCGGCGGTGCGCGGCACGCTGATCTCGACCATTCCCATCGCGGTTTATGATGCGTTCGGGTCGGCGAAAAACCTGTCGACGGTGTATTTCATCGCAGGAGTGGTGACGCTGTTCTGGGGGCTGATGGTGCCCCGGCTGACGCAGATTTGGCCGCGGCGCTGGGTCTATTCGGCGGGCTGCGGGCTTTACCTGGTGTCGATGTCCCTGTTTATCGTCGGAACGCCGCTGAGCGTGCAGATCGGTATTCTGGTGATGGGGATGGCGACGGTCACCTGTTTTGTGTGTTTCAACGCCTATGTGCTGGATTATGTGCCGCGCGTTGATCTGGGCCGCTCGCAAAGCCTGACGATGGTTTACGCCGCCGCACCTTGGGCTATCGGGCCGTTGTCGGGGGTATGGCTGCGCGGGCATTGGGCACCGCTGCCGTTTTTGGTGGCGGGGGCCTTTGCGATTTTGCAGGTCTCGGTTTTTCTGTATCTTCGGCTTGGCAATGGCCGCCAGATCACCAAGGCCAAGGGGCCGGCGGTTAACCCGCTTGCCTATTTGGGCCGGTTTTTCCGGCAGCCGAGGCTGATTGCGGGTTGGCTTTACGCGGTGATCCGCAGCTGCGGCTGGTGGGTTTACGTGGTGTATGTGCCGATTTTCTGTATCGAAAACGGACTTGGCCACACGCTTGGTGGGGTGATGCTGTCCACCACCAACGCCACCTTGCTGTTGTCGCCGTTCATGGCGGCATGGGTGCGTAAGGTGTCGGTGCGGGTCGCGGTCCGCAGTTCGGTGGCCTATTGCGCAGTGTTCTTCATCGGCGCGACGCTGGTTTCGCACTGGCCCATCGCGGCGGTTGTGCTGCTTTACATCGGATCTTTCGGCCTGGTGATGCTTGACGTCGTGGGCGGTCTGCCGTTCATGATGTCGGTCAAACCGTCCGAGCGGGCCGAGATGGCGGCGGTTTATTCCAGCTTTCGCGATGTCTCGGGCATTGCCACGCCGGGGGCGGCGTGGCTGGTGCTTTGGGTGGCGCCCGTTGGTGCGATCTTTGCCGCATCCGGTGCGGCCTTTGCCGGGGCTTTTGTGATGGCAGGCGCGCTGCACCACCGGCTCGGGGCGCAGCGCCCGTCGCGCGGCGGTGATCAGGCCCAGACGTAGCCGCCCTTGACCAGCCAGGCCGCGGTGATTTTCAGCGCCTCTTCAGGAGGTGTAAAGGCCATACCCATCCCGGTCACGGCGCGGGTGTTCAGGACGGTGTGGGTCTTGTTCAAGGATGGCAACACAGAGCGCAGCCCGCTATCAAACAGCGCGAAGGCGTGCAGCAGAAACGCCGGGGCGGCCCGCGTCGGAATGCGGCGGACCGGATAGGCGGCCTTCAGCAGCTGACCCATCTGCACCATCGACATCGACCCTGCAACCGCCGCAAAACGCTTGCCCGCCGTGCCTGCGTTCTGCACGGCGCGCAGGTGCATCGTGGCCACATCGGCCACATCGACCACCGAAAAATCGATCATCGGCAGCATCGGATCGCGCCCCTTCATCACCCGCTGCACCAACGCGACCGAAGAGCCAAAGGTCGCGTCCAGTGGCGCACCCAGAACCAGACCGGGGTTGATCGTCGTCAGGTCCAGCCCGTTTTCCTTGGCAAAGTCCCAAGCGGCACGTTCGGCCAGAATCTTTGACTTGGAATAGGCACTGGTGGTCGGCAGGGTTGCATCGGCCCAGGATGCCTCGTCAAAGGTGCCGGAGCGTTCGGAAGCGATGATCGCGGCGGAAGAGGAGGTCAGCACGACGCGGGTG
The DNA here is from genome assembly GCA_031385445.1 of Paracoccaceae bacterium. Classification (GTDB taxonomy): domain Bacteria; phylum Pseudomonadota; class Alphaproteobacteria; order Rhodobacterales; family Rhodobacteraceae; genus CAIYZT01. The sequence continues at coordinate 60,648 of JANNBM010000024.1, forward strand.
ATCCGGGCGGCATGGGCGGCACGAAGCGCGCGCAGGGTGCCACCCACGGCGGGGCCGATCAGCAAGTTTTCGTCCTTTGGCTGGGCCAGCGGAAAAGGCGAGGCGGTGTGCACCAGAATATCCGCGCCCTGCATCGCCTCCGTCCAGCCCGCATCCGCATCCAGATCGGCCTGCGCAAAGCTAAGCCGCGCCATCGCCGCCGCGTCCAGATGCGGCGCAAGCGCGCGGCGCACCTCGTCGCCCCGGTCCAATCGGCGAACCGTGCCGCGCAGGATGTACCCCTCGCGCAGCAGGGCAAGGGCCACATGTTTGGCGATAAAGCCCGAGATTCCGGTCAGAACGATGGTCTGGGACATGGGATGCCGCTCCTCAACGCGTTTTCAACCGGCAGGATAGTCGCAATTTCATGGGGTGAAAGGGCCAAAGGGGCAAAGATGTCGGGAATGGTGGTGTTGCGGGGTCCGGCAAACCGAAAAGGCGCAGGTTTTGCGTTGGGGCCGGGATTTTGCGCCGGATTGGGGATGCAGCGCGGCGCGGGGCGCGGTAAAAGGCCGGGATGGATTGGATTTTGGCAGATATTCCGCAAACGGCGTTTTGGGCGGCCATGGCCATCGCCGGGTTCGCGGGCTTTGTGAAGGGCGCCATCGGCTTTGCCATGCCGATGATCATGATCTCGGCGTTTTCCAGTTTTTTGACGCCGCATCAGGCGCTTGCAGGGCTGATCCTGCCCACCGTGGTCACAAATATCCTGCAGGCCTTTCGCGGGGGCGTGCCCGCCGCGATCCGCACCGCGATGGAGTATCGGCGGTTCTTGGGGGCGACGCTGGTGATGCTGGTGATCTCGGCGCAGTTTGTCGAGGCGATCCCGCAGGCGGCTTTCCTGCTGCTTTTGGGGGTGCCGATCACGCTGTTCGCGCTGATGCGCCTCAGTGGGCGCGCATTGGCGCTGCGGCTGGACCATCGGGGGCGGGCGGAATGGGCGCTGGGGGTGATCGGCGGGCTTTATGGCGGAATTTCGGGGGTTTGGGGGCCGCCCTTGCTGGTCTATCTGTTGTCCATCGGCGCGGACAAGGCCGAGATTGTGCGCGCCCAAGGGGTGGTGTTTCTGCTTGGCGCGGTGGTGCTTTTGGCGGCGCATCTGCAAACCGGAGTGATGGACCAACAGAACCTGATCTTTTCGGCGGCGCTGGTGGTGCCGGCGCTGCTGGGACAGTTGGCCGGCCTTTGGGTACAAGACCGGCTGGATCAGGAAAAATTTGCCCGCTGGACCCAGATTTTGCTGGTTCTGACCGGGCTGAATCTGGTGATCCGGGCGCTATAGCGGGTCAACCGATCGCGGCCGCCCTTACATCGGCATTGATGAAGGGCAGGTATTGTTCGAAATTGTCGCAGAACATCCGCACCAGTTTTGCCGCCTGACGATCATAGGCTTTTGGATCGGCCCATGTGCCGCGCGGGTTCAACAGGGCGCTGTCAACGCCGGGCACCGACAGAGGCACCTCGAAGCCAAAGTTGGGATCCTTCTGAAACGGGGTCTTTGCCAAAGATCCGTCCAACGCCGCCGACAGCAAGGCGCGGGTGGCCCTGATCGGCATCCGTTGGCCCGTGCCATAAGCGCCGCCGGTCCAGCCGGTGTTGACCAGCCAGCAGGTGGCCCCGGTCTGCGCGATCTTTTGCTGCAGAAGCTTGCCATAAACCTCGGGGCGGCGAGGCATGAAGGGGGCGCCGAAACAGGTGGAAAAGGTCGGCGTCGGTTCGGTCACGCCGCGCTCGGTTCCGGCGGTTTTGGCGGTGAAACCGGACAGGAAATGGTACATCGCCTGCGCCGGGGTCAGCCGCGCGATGGGCGGCAGAACGCCATAGGCATCGCAGGTCAGCATGATGATATGCTGCGGCTGCCCGCCCAACCCCGTGGGCGACGCGTTCGAGATATAGTCCAGCGGATAGGCGCAGCGGGTGTTTTCGGTCAGCGAGGTGTCGGCGAAATCCAGATCGAGCGTGTCGCGGTCGTAGACCATGTTTTCCACAACCGTCGCAAAGCGGTGCGTGGTCGCGTAAATTTCCGGCTCGGCCGTGGGCGACAGATTGATGGTCTTGGCATAGCAGCCGCCTTCGAAATTGAAGGTGCCGGTATCAGACCAGCCATGTTCATCATCGCCGATCAGCACCCGGTCGGGCGCGGCGGACAGGGTGGTTTTTCCGGTGCCCGACAGGCCAAAGAACACGGCGGTCTGCAAAGGATCGCCCGGCGCGTGGTTGGCCGAACAGTGCATCGGCATGACGCCGTTTTCCGGCAGAAGATAGTTCAGAAGGGTGAAGACCGATTTCTTGTTCTCGCCCGCATAGGCCGTGTTGGCGATCAGGATCAGCTTTTTGTCAAAGTTCAGGGTGATGACGGTTTCGCTGCGACAGCCGTGGCGGGCCGGATCGGCCTTGAAAGAGGGGCAGTTTATGATGGTCCATTCGGGCAGGAAACTGTCAAGTTCATGGCGCGAGGGGCGGCGCAGCAGATGGCGGATGAACAGGCTGTGCCAGGCAAGCTCCGTGATCACGCGCACGTCAAGGCGATGGGCGGGATCGGCGCCGGCGTAAAGATCCTGAACGAAATAATCGCGGCCCTTCATGTGGGCCAGCATGTCGGCGTGCAAAAGCTCGAACGCGGCGGGGGCCATCGGCGCATTGTTTTCCCACCAGATCGTGTTTTCCACCGACGGCGTGCGCACCACGAATTTGTCTTTTGGCGAGCGTCCGGTGAACTTTCCTGTGGTGCAAAGGAACGCGCCGCCCTTCCCCAAACACCCCTCGCCGCGCGTTACGGCGGCCTGGACCAAAGGCGCTTCGGTAAAATTATAGCTGACCGATCCGAGCCCCGTGATCCCCTGCGCTTCCAGCATCGCCTGTGGATTGACCCGCCCTGTCATCATTTTGCTCGCTTCCGATTTCTGGCCAGGTTTGCGTTGGCCCGATAAAAATCCAAAGGCTCGCGGCACATTTTCGGGACGCGAACCTGTTATGCAGCTGTATGGCCAACAGTTAACATTATTAAATTCAGTAGGATAGAAGGCATTGCGACTGTTAGCGCAATCAATGGGGGCGTTAGCGCAATCATTTCCGGGAATAGTTTGCACTGAGGCAAATTAGTCATTCCTTGGGAATTTTTGCGCTCTACTAAGGTCCAGACAGGGGTGATTCGCACATTAGTATTGATTCTGAGCCCCGAAAACCGGACAATGGACGAAACGATAAAAAACAACCGAGCAGAACAGGAAACCCAAACATGGCAAGGATCGCCCTTGTGGACGACGACAGGAATATCCTGACGTCGGTCTCGATGACTCTTGAAGCCGAAGGGTTCGAAGTCGAAACCTTTAATGACGGGCAAAGCGCGCTGGACGCGTTCAACCGCCGCATGCCCGATATGGCCGTTCTGGACATCAAGATGCCCCGGATGGACGGTATGGATCTGTTGCAGCGGCTGCGGCAGAAAACCACGATGCCGGTGATCTTTCTGACCTCCAAGGACGATGAGATCGACGAAGTTCTGGGCCTTCGAATGGGCGCGGACGATTATGTGAAAAAACCCTTCAGCCAGCGACTTCTGGTGGAACGCATCCGCTCGCTTTTGCGCCGGCAGGATGCGATTGCCACGGGCGAAGTGGCCGTGACCGAAGAGACGAAGATCATGGAACGCGGGCAGCTGCGGATGGACCCCTTGCGCCATTCGGTCAGCTGGAAAGGCCGTGACGTTTCGCTGACGGTGACGGAATTCATGCTGCTGCAGGCTTTGGCGCAGCGGCCCGGTTTCGTGAAATCGCGCGATCAGCTGATGGATGTGGCCTATGACGATCAGGTCTATGTCGATGACCGCACGATCGACAGCCATATCAAGCGGTTGCGCAAGAAAATGCGCACCGTCGATGATGATTTCACAGCGATCGAGACGCTGTATGGGATCGGATATCGTTACAACGAAGAATGACAACGGTGCCGCAAGCCAGAACGAAACCGCCCGAGGCCGGGCGCCCGGGCGATGTCTTGCTCGGGGAAGACTGGGTATCGCCCGGCGCTATGGCCGATGCTATGGCGGGACAAAAAGCGCGGCGCGGCGGGTTCTTTGTGCTGGAACGCTCGCCGCTCGCGCGGAAAATCATCCTGTTCAACTTGCTGGCACTGGTTATTCTGGTCGCGGGGGTTTTGTTCTTTAATCCCTTTCGCGACAGCCTGGTTATTCAGCACGAACAGGCGCTTGCCACCCAAGCGCAGTTGATCGCAGGCACGCTTCAGGCAGCACTTCCCCAGACCTTTGCCAACGCCGACGACGAACTGGCCAAGATCGCCGGGCGATTGCCAGACCTGCCGGTCGCGCTGGGGGTCGAGATTTTCCTGTTCGACACCGATGGTGTCTTGGTGGCATCCGCCATTGGAACCACGGCCAGCCAGGCGCAAAAACCCAAGCGTAACACGGTCATCACGGATTTTCTGAACGTTATCTGGGGAACAGCGGCCGCGATTTTCGGCGGTGATGCACAAGCAGACAAGCAAAGCAGTCAAGTTCTGGTCAGTCAGATTTCGGCGCGGGCCCTGAAGGACGCAAAGACGGTGACCTCGGGGATGGGCGGCGAGTCGGGGCTTTTGTTCGCGGTGGCGTCGCCGGTGATGCAGTCTGGCGTGATCGTCGGCACGGTCGCGCTGACCTCGGCCAAAGGCGAGATCGACCGTCTGGTCAGCTATGAGCGTGAGCAGATCCTGCAGATGTTCGTGATCGCGCTTTTGGTGTCGATCGGCCTGTCGCTGGTGCTGGCCTCGACGATTGCCAACCCGCTCAGCGATCTGGCCGAAGCGGCAGAGATGGGCCAGAACCGCGATTCGCGGCGCGTGTCGCCGGGGCGCATTCGAATCCCCGATCTTGCCGCGCGGCCGGATGAGATCGGCCGTTTGTCGGTGGCCATGCGCGGCATGGTGACGGCGCTGTATGACCGGATTGAAAGCAACGAACAATTCGCGGCCGACGTCAGCCACGAGATCAAGAACCCTCTGGCCAGCCTGCGCTCGGCCGTGGGCTCGCTTCGGATGGTCAAGAAAGAAGAGCACCGCGAAAAGCTGCTGGATGTGATCGAACATGACGTGCGGCGGCTGGACCGGCTGGTCAGCGATATTTCCAACGCCTCGCGGCTGGATGCGGAATTGGTAAAGGAAGAGGAAGAGCCGTTCAACCTTCTGACAATGCTCAGCAATCTGGCAGAGCATCTGGGCAAGCAAGCCAAGGAGAAGGGGGTGGAATTCATCACCGATTTCCCGCCCGATCCCATAAAGGTTAACGGACTTGAAGCCCGGTTGGCGCAGGTCTTCGTGAACCTGATCACCAACGCAACCTCCTTTTGCGAGGATGGCGACGCGGTGCGGCTTTGGGTGCGCAAGCGGGAAAACCGGGTGCTGATCGTGGTCGAAGATACCGGGCCGGGCATTCCCGAAGCGGCGCTGAAAAAGGTGTTCAAGCGGTTTTACTCGGACCGTCCGGTCACGCATTTCGGTAACAATTCGGGGCTTGGCCTGTCCATTTCCAAGCAGATCGTCGAAGCGCATGGCGGGGTGATCTGGGCCGAAAACATCCGTCCGACGCAAGCCGACATCACGTCAGAGCCGCTGGGCGCAAGGTTTGTCGTGGGCTTGCCTGTGTGAGGCCACAAGGTGAGCCTTCTGAAGCGTTAAACCTGCATGCAAGCTGCGTTGCCATTCAAAATTGCGGACTGTTGATCTTTGGGCCCTCCGGTTCGGGCAAATCCGGGTTGGCGTTGCAATTGATGGCGCTGGGTGCGGCGCTGGTGGCCGATGACCGCACAATGGTTTTTATGCAGGACGGCGCGCTTTGGGCCAAAGCGCCGCCCGGACTGCCCCCGATGATCGAAGCGCGCGGCGTCGGGCTTTTGCCGGTTCCGGGGCTGCATTCGCCGGTTCGCTTAACCCTTGCCGTCGATATGGGACGCCTTGAAACTGCGCGCCTGCCGCCGCACCGCGCCTATCCGGCGCTCGGGTTCGGTTTACCGCTTGTCTTTCACAGCCCCGCCGCCCATTTTCCAAGCGCAATACTGCACTACATTCGACATGGTCGGCACAGTTGACGCAAAGCCCGGGCCGCGGCGCAGGACAGGGAAATGACCGAAAGTCTGGACAGGCAGGGCGAGCGGCGGATGGTTTTTGTGACCGGACCTTCGGGCGCCGGGCGGTCTACGGCAATCCATGCGCTGGAAGATCTGGGATATGAGGGGATCGATAATCTTCCCCTGTCGCTGATCCCGCGGCTGATCGACGGGCCGCCGTTGGACCGCCCGATCGCGCTGGGCGTTGATGCGCGCAACCGGGATTTCAGCGCGACGACCCTGATCGAGCTGATCGACAGTCTGACCCGGGACGCGCGGGTGCAGCTTGAGATTCTGTATCTGGATTGCTCGCCTTCGGTGCTGATCCGGCGGTTTTCCGAAACCCGCCGCCGCCATCCGTTGGCGCCCGCCGATACGCCCGACGAAGGCATCGCGCGCGAGCAGGACCTGCTTGCGCCGATCCGGGCGCGGGCGGACCATCTGATCGACACCACCGATCTGTCGCCGCATGATCTGCGGGCCGAGATGGGCCAATGGTTCTCGCTGGCGGCTGCGGGGGGGCTTGCGGTGTCGGTCCAATCGTTCAGTTACAAACGCGGCCTGCCGCGCGGGGTGGACATGGTGTTCGATTGCCGGTTTCTGGCGAATCCCCACTGGGTGCCCGACCTGCGCGCGCAAGATGGGCGCGCCGCCGCCGTTGCCACCTATGTCGAGGCGGACCCCAGATTCGCCGACTTTTTCAACCGGATACACGGTCTGGTTGAAATGTTGCTGCCCGCGCAGATTGACGAAGGCAAAAGCCACCTCGCAATTGCCTTTGGGTGTACCGGGGGGCAACACAGGTCGGTTGCAGTTGCAGAAAAGCTGGCCAAAGTCCTTGCAGAAGCGGGCTGGGCAGTGTCAAAACGACATCGAGAATTGGAACGCCGGGTGGGACAAATCCCAGCTGCGGATGTGGGGTAAAGCGGGCTTGATCGGAATTGTGATCGTGGCACATGGCGGGCTGGCGCGCGAGTATCTTGCAGCGGTGGAGCATGTTGTTGGCCCGCAAGAGGCTATGTTGGCCATTTCCATGGAAGAAAACCATGACCGGGGCCGAAAACAGACAGAAATCTGCGATGCGGCGGATAAAGTGGACCGGGGCGACGGGGTGGTCGTGGTGACGGACATGTTTGGCGGATCGCCGTCTAACCTGTCTCTTCTGGCCTGCGCCATCGGGTCGGGGCGGCGGATTATCTATGGGGCGAACCTGCCGATGCTGATCAAACTGACCAAATCGCGCGATTTGCCGGTGGCAGAGGCGGTCAGCGCGGCGTTGGAAGCCGGGCGCAAGTACATCGACAGTCTCGATCTTGGCGCGGGGGCCTAAGCCAGTGCCAAGTGCGATTTTGGACATCGTGAATGAAAAGGGCCTGCATGCGCGCGCTTCGGCGAAGTTCGTCGAGGTCGTGGAACGCTTTGACGCGCAGGCCGAAGTGACCAAAGATGGCGAAAGCGTCTCGGGCGATTCGATTATGGGTCTTTTGATGCTGGGTGCATCGCGCGGGACGCAGATTTCCGTGGTGACCGAGGGTAAAGAGGCGGAAATCCTCTTGGCCGCGTTGCAGGTGCTTGTGGCCGACCGGTTTGGCGAAGATTATTGAGCAGCGGACAGAAAGGCGGACGCGCTTGACAGATCTTGAAACAACAGTGCCAAGCGATGCACCGGCGATGCCGGTGGTGCAAGTGCGACGCTATGACATGCGGCGGCTGTCCTATTCGGGGACGTTTACCAATCTGGGCAAGGTTCTGACCATCCGGGCCATCGAATGGGCGACCGCCAAGTTTCATCTGCTGAGCCTGATCCGCAAGTTTGAACGCGCTGGCGCGCCGGTGGGGGTGCCGTTCTGGTCCAAGGCGGTGCGGCAGATGGGCATCGAGGTACAAACCCCCGAGGCCGAGATCGCGCGAATTCCGGCGCGCGGGCCGGTTGTGGTGGTGGCGAACCATCCGCATGGTTTGGTCGACGGCATGATCATGGGCGAACTGGTGTCGCGCGTAAGGCCGGATTTCAAGATTTTGACGCGGTCTTTGCTGACCGGTATTCCCGAGATTGAGCAATTCATGATCCCGGTGCCGTTTCCACATGAGGAAAACAGCCGCGAGCTGGGACTTCAGATGCGCGATCTGACCATGACGCATCTGAAGGCGGGCGGGCTGGTGATCTTGTTTCCGGCGGGGCGCGTTGCGATGTCGGAGGGCTGGTTCGGCCCGGCGGTGGAGGCGGAGTGGAATGTGTTCACGCACAAGCTGATCCAGCGCAGCGGCGCGACAATTGTGCCAATTCACTTTACCGGCCAGAACAGCCGGGCGTTTCTGATGGCCAACAAGCTGAGCGATACGCTGCGGCAGGGGCTTTTGTTGTATGAGATCAAACGCGCGCTGAACAAGCCGCAGCGCCCCTATGTGGGCGAACCGATTTCGGCGGAGGAGCTGACGAAATGGGACGGAAATCCGCGCGGGTTCCTTGCCTGGCTGCGGCAGCATACGCTTGATCTGGGCGCGTGATCGCGACTGACGAACGAATTTTCTGCGAAAATTCAGGCTTTTCCAGGTAAATCTGATTTTTCGCAGAAAAATCGTGATTCAGCGGGAGGGCACTGGCACCGCGCCGCGATAGTCATAAAACCCGCGCTGGGTTTTGCGGCCAAGCCAACCTGCCTCGACATATTTGGTCAAAAGCGGGCAGGGGCGGTATTTGGTGTCGCCAAGGCCGGCATGCAGCACGTTCATAATAGCAAGGCAGGTGTCGAGCCCGATGAAATCGGCCAGCTCCAGCGGGCCCATCGGCTGGTTCGCGCCAAGTTTGAGCGATTGGTCAATGGACATAACGCCGCCCACGCCCTCATAAAGCGTATAGACCGCCTCGTTGATCATTGGCATCAGGATGCGGTTCACGATGAAGCCGGGATAATCCTCGGCGCTGGCGGCGATTTTGCCGAGGCGTGCCACCACGGCGTGCAGCGTGTCAAAGGTGGCAACATCGGTGGCCATGCCGCGGATCAGTTCGACCAGTTGCATCACCGGGACCGGGTTCATGAAATGAAAGCCCATGAACTTTTCGGGCCGGTCGGTGCGGCTGGCCAGGCGGGTGATCGACAGCGACGAGGTGTTCGTGGTCAGGATCGTATGGGGCTGCAGATGGGGCACAAGGGCCTCGAAAATGGCGGTTTTGATCGACTCCCGCTCGCTCGCGGCTTCGATCACCAGATCGGCAGCGCCCAGATCGGAAAGGGTCGTCGTGGGGGTGATCCGCGCCAGCGCGGCGGCTGCGTCCGCTTCGGTGATTTTGGCAGACCGGATCTGGCGGTCAAGGTTTTTGGCGATTGAGGCCAGCGCCTTGTTCAGGCTGTCCGCGTTGATATCGTTGATCAGCACATCATATCCCGCAAGCGCGAAGACATGCGCGATGCCATTGCCCATTTGCCCCGCACCGACAACGCCAACTTTGCGAATTTCCATTTTTGCCCGCCCTGTCTGATCTGCGGCCGACTTAACCCGGCAAACTGCCGTGATGCAAGTGCGGTGGATTTTTCACAAATTCGGGCTTTATCCTTTTGGAAAGAAGTCTCTGGCACCTTTGGAATTGGGTGTGAAATTGGTGGAGTGTGGAATGGCTTATGCTTTTCCGGGCGCGGGGGCGCTTGATTATTCTTTGTGTCATTACGAAGGATCGCGGCTTTTGTTTCGCGGTCCGGCGCGGCGTCTGGACCGGCCGTTTGTTGCGGTTCTGGGGGCGACGGAATCTTATGGAAAGTTCGTGGAGCGGCCTTTTTCGGATCTGATTGAGGGGCGCTTGGGGCTAAGCGTTGTCAATCTGTCCTGTGTCAATGCCGGGATCGACGTGTTTTTGAACGAACCAGCGGCAACACAGATCGCGGCGCGGGCCGAGGTCGCCGTGGTGCAGATCATGGGCGCACAAAATATCTCGAACCGGTTTTACACGGTGCATCCGCGCCGGAATGACCGGTTTTTGGGGCCGACGCCGCACTTGCAATCGGTCTATCGCAGCGTGGATTTTACCGAGTTTTCGTTTACCCGGCATATGCTGACCGTCCTGCAAAGCGCGTCGCGCGAGAAGTTCGCCATGATCAGCGCTGAACTGCGGGAGGCCTGGTTGTCGCGGATGCGGCAATTGGCAAGCCGGCTGCCCAAGCGCCGCATCCTGCTGTGGATGGCGGATGCGCCGCCGCCGCCGCGTCCGACGCTGAACCTGAAAAGTGAGCCGCTTTTGGTGGACAGCGAAATGATTTCCGCGATCCGCCCGCTGTTTACCAGTTATGTTGAGGTGATGCCCTCGCCTGAGGCGCGGGCCGAGGGGTCGGCGGGCAAGATATGCTCCGAGATGGAGCATCTGGCGGCGCGCAGCTTGCCCGGGCAGACCTTTCACCGCGATGTGGCGGACAAATTGGGCGAGGTTTTGGAGCAGATGATGTGAAAAGGGCGCCCGGCCAGGGGCGCCCTTTGGCGGTCGCGTTGTGTCGGGGGATCAGAGCTTTTCGATCAACTCGGGCACGGCGGCAAACAGATCGCTGACAAGGCCGTAATCAGCCACCTGAAAGATCGGCGCCTCTTCGTCTTTGTTGATCGCGACGATCACCTTGCTGTCCTTCATGCCCGCCAGATGCTGGATTGCGCCGGAAATGCCAACCGCAACGTACAGCTTCGGCGCGACAACCTTGCCGGTCTGGCCCACTTGCCAATCGTTCGGCGCATAGCCCGAATCCACTGCTGCGCGCGAAGCGCCGACCGCCGCATTCAGCTTGTCCGCCAGCTTTTCGATCAGATCAAAGCTGTCCTTGGACCCAACCCCGCGCCCGCCCGAAACCACTATTCCGGCAGAGGTCAGCTCGGGGCGGTCTGAGGAGGCGACCTTGTCGGCAACCCAAGCGGAAAGCCCGGCCTCGCCCGGCCCGCCGATCTTTTCGACCGCTGCCGCGCCGGTGGCGGGGGCTGCGGTGAAGCTGGCAGTGCGGACGGTGAAGACCTTTTTCGCATCGCCTGATTTGACGGTTTGGATCGCATTTCCGGCATAGATCGGGCGCTCGAACGTGTCAGCGTCGATCACGGCGGTCACATCGGACATCACCATCACGTCCAACAGCGCCGCAACGCGCGGCATGACGTTTTTGTTGAACGCGGTGGCCGCGCCGCAAATGTGGCTGTAGCCGCCCGAAAGCGCCACGACCAGCGCGGCGGTCGATTCGGCCATTCCGTGGCAATAGGCGTGGTCATCGGCGAACAGCACCTTGGAAACGCCCGCCTGCTTGGCCGCCTCGGCAGCAGCGGCGTCGCCCCCGGTGCCCGCAATCAGCACATGCACCTCGCCCAGACCGGCCACGGCCGCAAGGGTTTTGCCCACGGCGTCAGCGGCCAGCTGACCCTCGTTCACATCGGCAAGAAGAAGTACGGCCATCAGATCACCCCCGCTTCGTCGCGCAATTTCGCAATCAACTCGTCCACCGATGCAACCTTGACCCCGGCCTTGCGGCCGACCGGTTCAACGGTTTTCAAAATCGTCAGACGCGGGGTCACGTCCACGCCGTAATCGGCGGGGGTCTTCATCGCCATCGGCTTGGCTTTGGCCTTCATGATGTTTGGCAGGCTGGCATAGCGCGGATCGTTCAGGCGCAGATCGACCGTCACAATTGTCGGCATTTTCACCGAAATGGTCTGCAATCCGCCGTCAACTTCGCGGGTCAGCACGGCCTTGTCGCCTTCAATCGAAAGCTCGCTGGCGAAGGTGCCCTGCGACCAGCCCAAAAGCGCCGACAGCATCTGCCCGGTGGCGTTCATATCGTTGTCAATGGCCTGCTTGCCGCACAGCACCAGACCCGGACCCTCTTCGCGCACCACAGCGGCCAGAAGTTTGGCGACGCTAAGCGGTTCGATATCGGTCTGCACGTTGTCCGTCGCCTCGATCAGGATGGCACGGTCGGCCCCCATGGCAAGCGCGGTGCGCAGGGTTTCCTGCGACTGCTTTACCCCAATGGACACCACGATCACCTCGGTTGCGATGCCCTTTTCCTTCAGACGGATCGCCTCTTCGACGGCAATCTCGTCAAAGGGGTTCATCGACATCTTCACATTGGCCAAATCGACGCCCGTGCCGTCCGCCTTGACGCGGACCTTCACGTTATAGTCGATCACCCGTTTGACAGGCACAAGCACCTTCATCGGCGGAGTTCTCCTTCAATTGACCCTTGGGCCAGACAATCTCTGGCGCGGGTTTACCCGGTAAGAGCAGGCGGTGACAGACCAAAATCGACCGATAATCACGCCCGGACGTCGCGTATGGAACGAAGTGCCCGCCGCTTAACGGTTCGCGCCCGGCACCCACAGCACATCGGAAGTGCCATCGTCATTGGCGATGCGGCCCGCGACGAAAAACCAGTCTGACAGGCGGTTGAGGTATTTCACCGCTTCGGGGTTCACCGGTTCGGTCGTGGCCAGCTCTGTCGCCAGCCGCTCGGCCCGCCGGCAGGTGGTGCGGCAAAGATGCAAACAGGCGGCAAGCGCCGAGCCGCCGGGCAGGATAAAGCTGCGCAAGGGCGTCAGGCGGGTGTTCATCGCGTCAATCTCGGCTTCCAGCCGGTCCACCTGCGCGGCGATCATCCGCAGGCGGGGGTAGGGGGCGGCAGAATCGTTTTCGAGGTCCGGTGTGCACAGATCGGCGCCCAGATCGAAAAGGTCATTCTGAACGCGGGCAAGCGCCGCGTCCATCTCGCCGGCCGAATGCAGGCGCGCCATGCCGATGGTGGCGTTGGTTTCGTCTACGGTACCGTAAGCCGAGACGCGCGGCGAATGCTTGGCCACGCGGCTGCCATCGCCCAAACCGGTTTCGCCCTTGTCCCCGGTGCGGGTGTAAATCTTCGACAGAATAACCATCAGCCGCGCGACCGCAAATAGGCGAAGCCGACGATCAGCACCACAGCCACGGCCTGCGCGCCGATACGGTAACGCATCAGGCGGTTGGCGTGCAGGCGGTTGAACTCTCCGCCCTTGCCAAAGGTGCCGATGCCGAAGGCAAGCACGGCGAGCACCGCAAAACAGGCGATGGCCGCGAGGATAAAGAGGGGGTCGTTGATCATGGCCGTTCCCTTTCGTTTGACGTCAGATAGCGCGACTTGCCCCTTGTTTCCACCGCGTTGTGGAAAATGCCGAAATATGATATGGCAGCGCAAAGATTGGCACGCAATATCCACCCTTCAAATAGAGGTGAGAGATGCAAAGGCATCAGGCTGGTTTCGGGACTGTTCTGGATGCGATCGGCAATACGCCGCTGGTCCAATTGCGCAATGTCGTGCCGAAAACCAGCGCGCGCATCCTGGCCAAGCTTGAATCTGCCAACCCGACGGGCAGCATGAAAGATCGGCTGGCGCGCAATCTGATCCTGCGCGCGGTGGAGCGGGGTCTGCTGAAGCCGGGCGGCACCGTTGTCGAATACACCGCAGGGACCACCGGGATTTCGTTGGCCTTGGTGGCGGGCGCATTGGGCTACAACGCCCATTTTGTCTTTTCCGATGCGTTCAGCCAGGAAAAGCGCCGCACCATGCTGGCCTTCGGCGCCAAACTGACCGACATCCAAAGCGACGGTGGCAAGATCACCAAGGACTTGATTCAGGCCATGATCGCCCGTGCTGCCGAAATCAGCCAAGAGCCGGGGTGCTGGTGGGTTGATCAATTGAGGAACGAGGATGGGGCCGACGGCTATACGGGTCTGGGCGAAGAGATCTGGCGGCAGACCGGCGGCCATGTAGATGCCATCGTCCACACCATTTCCACCGCCCATTCCATGCATGGCATGAGCCGGGCATTGAAGCGCGAAAACCCCGATCTAATGGTTGTCGCGGTTGAACCGGAGGAATCGGCCGTTCTGTCAGGGCGCCCACCCGGCGCGCACAAGATCGAAGGCATTGGTTTGGGGTTCTTGCCGCCGCTGTGGCACCCCGAGGAGGTGAGCGAGATCATGACTGTCACGACCGAGGACGCCAAGGCGATGGCGCGGCGACTGGCAAAGGAAGAAGCAATTTTTGCCGGAACCTCGACCGGGGCCAACGTGGTTGCAGCGCTGCGGCTGGCGCAGCGGCTTGGGCCCAAGGCCGTTGTGGCGACGTTGATTGTGGATTCCGGATTGCGCTATCTGAGCACGGATGTGTTCCACGAGACCTAGGCCCGCGCGATCACCCAATCGAGCAGGCGGGTGGGCAGAAGGCGGCGCAGGGTGCCCATAAGATAGGTGGGCGTGGTGACATAGTAGCGCGCGCGGGGACGGGGCGATTCCAGCGCATGGATCAGTTTGGCGGTGACGGCGGCGGCCGGAAGCTCGAATGTGTCGGGGCCGCTGGCGGTGTAAAGCCGCTGCACGAGGGGTTCGTATTCGCTGCGCCTGGCCGAGGATTTCCAATCGATCCAGCGCTCGAAATGCGGAATCGCGTTGGCCCGGATGCGCGAGGTGATCGGGCCGGGTTCGATCAGAATCGGGTGGATGCCGGTGCCGGCCATCTCGATGCGCAGCACATCGGTCAGACCCTCCATCGCGAATTTGGTCGCGACATAGGCCCCGCGCCATTTCATCCCGACGAGCCCCAGAACCGACGAGCAGTTCACAATCCGGCCGTGCCCTTGGGCGCGCATCAGCGGGATCACGCGGCGGGTCAGGTCGTGATAGCCAAAAAGGTTGGTTTCAAAGATCGCGCGCAGGGCGGCACGGGGCAAATCCTCGACCGCGCCCGGGCAGGCAAAAGCGCCGTTGTTGAACAGCGCATCGAGCGTGCCGCCGGTGCGGGCGGACACTTCGGCCACGGCGGCGGCGATGGAGGCTTCATCGTCATAATCGAGCGGGAAACTTTCCAGCCCCTCGCCGCGCAGACGCGCGCAATCGCCTTCGGCCCGGCAAGTGGCGAACACCCGCCAGCCGCGTTTGGCCAGCCCATGCGCCGCGTCATAGCCGATGCCAGACGAACAGCCCGTGATCAGAATCGAACGAATCTGCGCCATGCCCCGCTCCTGCCCGCGCCGATCGCAGGCTTTCGCGACAAAAGGCATGATGCGCGGCAAGGGTCAAATCCGAAGCGCTGCGCAGGCAAATATTCAGGCGGCTGTTGCCCTTGGGTCAGGGTTGATCTGACAGAAGCGCGGTCGACACATAGCCTTCAAGCCCGTCACCCTCGATCGTGATCAGCGTCCAGCCGTCGACCCCATCGGACGCGGAAATGACGCTCACCGCCTCGCCGCGAACCAGTTTTTCGATCACGGCGAAATCCTTGCCCGGACCTTCGCGCACGTTGACCGAATTGCCCGAGATGAACATGACCTGCACCACAGGATCGGCCAAAGGCGCGGGTTCCGGGACGGTTTCGATCACGGCCTGCGCAACCGCCGCTGTGATCGCCGCCGCAGTTGCGGGCTCGGCCGCCTCGATCACCGCCGGTGTCGGCACATAAATCGCTTCGGCCACAGGCTCATCCGGCTCGGCAACGGGCAGGGCTTGCGGCAAGGCGGTTTCGGCGGCACTGGCCAAAAGCCCATACCGCACCTGCCCGCGATCGACGCCAACCAACTGGAAGGTCAGGAACATCGTTGCCAGCAGTGCCAAGGTCAGACGAATCATGAAACACCCAAAACGCAAAAACTGACGCAGCCTTAGCATGGCACTGTAACGGCGGCGGCGGAAAAGTGGCAAACAAATCGCGGTGTTGCCGCGCTGTGACGGATTGCCCGGCGGCAACGCTTTCCGGCTGGACCCAAAGCGCGGGCCGCACTACACCACATCCATGTCTGTTACGCCCGATGACCCCAAGATAGAGCCCATCACCCTGTCCGAGCCGCTAAGCCGGGCCATTGGGGATCGGTATCTGACCTATGCGCTTTCGACCATCATGCACCGCGCTTTGCCCGATGCGCGCGACGGGTTGAAGCCGGTGCATCGCCGCATCCTGTTCGCGATGCGAGAGCTGCGGTTGTCGGCGACGGGCGGCTTTCGCAAGTCGGCCAAGATCAGCGGCGATGTCATGGGCAACTATCACCCGCATGGCGACATGGCGATTTATGACGCGATGGCGCGGCTGGCCCAGGATTTCAACGTGCGCTATCCGCTGGTCGACGGGCAGGGCAATTTCGGCAATATCGACGGGGATAACCCAGCCGCCAGCCGCTATACCGAGGCGCGCCTGACCGCGATTGCCGAGACGCTGATGGAAGGACTGGCGGAAAACGCGGTCGATTTCCGGCCCAACTATGATGGCACGCTGGAAGAGCCGGTCGTCATGCCAGCGGCCTTTCCGAACCTGCTGGCCAATGGGTCCAGCGGGATCGCGGTGGGCATGGCCACGAATATCCCGCCGCATAACCTCGACGAATTGATCCTTGGCTGCCATGCCATGCTGAAAGACCCCGCCATATCGGACGAGGCGCTGGTGGCGCTGATCCCCGGGCCGGATTTTCCGACGGGCGGCATTATCGTGGAATCCCGCGCGGCGATACTGGAGGCTTACCGCACCGGGCGCGGATCGTTCCGCACCCGCGCGAAATGGGCGGTGGAGGATCTGGGGCGCGGGACGTGGCAGATCGTTGTCAGCGAAATTCCCTATCAGGTCGCCAAATCCAAGCTGATTGAAAAGCTGGCCGAGATCATTCAGACCAAAAAGGTGCCGATCCTTGCGGATGTGCGCGACGAATCCGCCGAGGATATCCGCATCGTTTTGGAGCCGCGGGTCAAGACGGTGGACCCTGAAATGCTGATGGGGATGCTGTTCAAGAATTCCGATCTGGAAAGCCGGTTCAGCCTGAATATGAACGTGCTGATCGACGGCAAGGTGCCGAAGGTGTGCAGCCTCAAAGAGGTTCTGCGCGCGTTTCTGGATCACCGCCGCGCCGTGTTGCAACGGCGGACCGAGCACCGGGTTGAAAAGATTGATCACCGCCTTGAGGTGCTTGAAGGCTTTATCATCACCTTTTTGAACCTTGACCGGGTGATTGACATCATCCGCTATGACGAGGATCCCAAGGCCGCGCTGATGCGCGAGGTTTGGGGCAAGATCCATGCCCGCGCGATGAGCGAGAAGGATTATGTGCCGCCGCGCCCCGGCGAAGGCGCGTTGAGCGAGGTGCAGGTCGAGGCGATCCTGAACATGCGCCTGCGGTCATTGCGGCGGCTGGAAGAGATGGAGCTGCGGGCCGAGCGCGATGCGCTGATGCTGGAACGCGCCGGGCTCGCCGACCTGTTGGAAAGTGACCGGTTACAGTGGAAAGAGATCGGCACGCAGCTGGAAGCGATCCGCAAGCAATTTGGCAAAGACAGCGTTCTGGGCCGCCGCCGCACCGCCTTTGCCGAGGCGGGAGAGGCGGAAGAGGTGCCGTTTGAAGCGATGATCGAGCGCGAGCCGATCACGGTGATCTGCAGCCAGATGGGCTGGATCCGCGCGATGAAGGGCCATGTCGATCTGGCCGCCGAGCAGAAATTCAAGGACGGCGATCAGGCGCGGTTTGCCTTTCACGCCGAGACGACGGACAAGATCCTGATGGTTGGCGGCAACGGGCGGTTTTATACGCTTTTGGGTGCGAACCTGCCGGGTGGTCGCGGCATGGGAGAGCCGGTGCGGTTGATGGTCGATCTGCCGAATGATGCGGAGATCATCGATCTGATCATTTGGCGCGGGGCCGAAAGGTTCCTTGTCGCCTCCACCGCGGGCGATGGGTTTGTGGTGCCTGCCGAAGAACTTTTGGCGCAGACGCGCGCGGGCAAACAGGTGCTGAGCCTTGGCGCGGGGGTAAAGACCGCGCTCTGCCGCCGGATCGCGGGCGACGCGGTGGCCGTGGTCGGCGACAACCGCAAGATGTTGGTTTTTGCCCTGTCAGAGCTGCCGGAAATGGCAAAGGGCAAGGGCGTTCGGCTGCAAAAGTACAAGGATGGCGGGCTGTCGGATGCCACGACCTTCCTGCGCGCGGCGGGCCTGAGCTGGAAAGACCCTGCAGGCCGCACCCGCACCGAGGCCGATCTGACCGAATGGGACAGTGCGCGCGCCAGCGCTGGGCGGATGGCGCCGCGCGGTTTTCCGCGGGACAACCGGTTTACCAGCTAGGCCCGCTGGGCCCGCTCAGACCGGATCAACCCGAAGCCAGACCCCGCCTTCGGGCCGCAGGGTCAGGATCATCACCGGCTTTGGCGCGCGGCCCGCAATGGCGGTGAACCGGAACCGGGCCAGCAGCGTGGCAAGGATGATCACTGCTTCTTGCAACGCAAAAGACGCCCCGATGCAGATGCGTGGGCCATCGCCAAACGGCAGGTAGGCAAAGCGGTCCACCGATTTGGGATCCGCAAAACGGGCGGGATCGAATGCGTCCGGCCGCTCCCACAGCAGCGCATTGCGGTGCAGCGCATAGATTGGCAGGATCACCGTATCGCCGGGACGGACCTGCCGCTCGCACAAGGTATCCTCGGCCATCGCGGTGCGCGCCAGAAACGCCGCCGGGGGATACAGCCGCAGCGCCTCGTCAACGATGCGCCGGATCAGCGGCAGGGCGGGCACATCGGCCGCCGTCGCGGCGCGCGGGCCCAAGGCGGCCTGCGCCTCGGCCCTTGCGGCGTCCTGGATGGCCGGATCATGTGCGCAAAGATAAAGCGCCCAAGACAGCGTCAGCGCCGTCGTCTCGTGCCCGGCCACGATGAAGGTCAGCAGATTGTCGCGCAGCTCGTCCGTGCTCATCGTGCGTTTGGTGGTGGGGTCTTCGGCGGCAAGCAGCAGATCCAGCAAGTCCGGCACGCCGGTTTGCGGGCGCTCTTTGCGGCCAAGGATGGCGGAATTGGCCACTGATTTCATTTGGCGCAGGGACGCGCCGGAAAACACCCGCCCCGGACGCGGCACCCAAGCGGGCGCGCCGATCACATCGAGCAGCGACAACCGCGCGGTTTGCAGCATATAGGTTTCAATCGCGCCATGGATGGCATCGCGGTCAAACCCGGTGCCGCCGGAAAAGGTGACATCCGAGATCACTTCGAACGTCGCGCTGACCATTTCAGCGAAAAGATCGGCCGCGCGGCCCGATTGTGCCCCGATCCGCTCTGCCGAGCGCTCGGCTGCCAGCGTCATCACCGGGGCGAGCGCGGTGACATTGCGATGCGAGAACACCGGGGCTGCGGCGCGGCGCTGCCACTGCCAATGCGCGCCCTCGGCCACAAACATGCTTTGGCCAATCGCCGGGCCAAGAATCAGCTTGGTCACCACCGATTTGGGGTAAATTTCAACCTTGTCGCGCAGAATCTGCTTCAGCGCGCCGGGGTCCATCACCATATGCCAGCGCTTTCCGGTCACCCCCGACAGGATCGGCACGCGGGTTGCGACCTCTGGGATCAGCTCCAGCACATTGCGCCGCCCGGCCCGCAACGAGCCGAAAATGCCCATCGGTTCGGTATGAAGCGGCACACGCACCGGCAAAGCGGCGATGGAATTTGGGGCCATGTTTGTCTCCTTGACGCCTAAGATAGGGCTTTCGGCGGCAAGGGCAAAGGCGACATTCGGCGATTGGGCCAAGCGCGCAACGGTTGCGATTGCTTTGAAGCGCGGGCGCGGGTATCGCAGACAGCAGTGCCTTTTTCTGCCAAAGGAAATTCCAGATGCGCCTGTCCGGCCCGATCCTGTCATTGCTTGCCTTGCTTGGCACCATGTCCTGTACCAACCGTGACCTGAACCAGCCGCTCGCGCCGTTGGGCGATTTTGTGTTGGGTCTGAACATCGTGGTGACCGACAAGATGCAGATGGTGCCGATTTCGCGGCCTGCCACCGGCGCGGAATGGGAAGCGGCGCTGGAAAAAGCCATGGCAGACCGTTTTGGCCGCTATGACGGCACCAAGATTTACGACTTCGGGGTGTCGGTGGATGCCTTTGCGCTGGCGCCGGTCGGTATTCCGTTGGTTTTGTCGCCCAAATCCGTGCTGGTGGTCACCGCAAACATCTGGGACGACGCCAAGCAGCTGAAGCTGAACGAAGAGGGCGAGCAGCTGACCATCTTTGAAAGCCTGTCGCCCGAAGAGGTGATCGGATCGGGTCTGACCAAAACCCGCCAGCAACAGATGGACGCGCTGGCCTTTAATGCGGCGTATAAAATTGAGCAGTGGTTGCTGACGCATCCGGAATGGTTTGATTTGCCCCCCGCAGCGGACCCGGCGGCGACGCCGGTTGCCGAAACGGTCCCTGCCAACTGACGCTTGATTTTCCCCGCCCAAGCCATTAAATCGCCGCCCGTAGACCACGCGGGGCCATGTCGGCCCCCCAGACCCAAAGGCGCCCGAACATGGCAAAGGCAAAGTTTGAACGGAATAAGCCGCACGTTAACATTGGCACGATTGGCCACGTTGACCATGGCAAGACCACGTTGACGGCAGCGATCACCAAGTATTTTGGGGAATTCCGCGCCTATGACCAGATCGACGG
>JANNBM010000034.1:0-43574 GCA_031385445.1 Paracoccaceae bacterium
GAAGAAGACAACGCGCGCTCGCGCTCGCGGCCCCGTCCGGCACAAAGCGCAGAAGCCGCGCAAAGCGATGCGGTGAAATCGGCTGGTATCGGATCCATGGATGTCATTGATCTGGACGAGGATGTCGCGGCGGTCAGTGACCCCGCTGCGCCCAGCGATCAGCCGCATGACCACAGCCACGATGAGGCGCATACCGAATCCGATCACGCTGAGCGGGCCTATAAGGCGATTGATCACGCCAGTGACACCGACGACGAGATCGAATCCATCGCCCACGAAGATGTCTCCGAAGAGATTTCCGCCCCGCGCCGCCCGCGTGCGCGGCGCTACAAGATTCAAGAAGTCGTCAAAGTTCGGCAGATCATGCTGGTGCAGGTTGTCAAAGAAGAGCGCGGCAACAAGGGCGCGGCTTTGACCACCTATTTGTCGCTCGCCGGGCGCTATTGCGTGCTGATGCCAAACACCGCGCGCGGCGGCGGCATTTCGCGGAAAATCACCCAAGCCGCAGACCGCAAGAAGCTGAAGGAAATCGCAGGCGAGATCGAGGTGCCCGATGGCGCCGGTCTGATCATTCGCACCGCAGGGGCCAAGCGCACCAAGCCAGAGATCAAGCGCGACTATGAATATCTGATGCGCCTTTGGGAAGAAATTCGCGATCTGACGCTGAAATCGGTCGCACCGGCGCAGATTTACGAAGAGGGCAACCTGATCAAGCGCACGATCCGCGATCTTTATTCCAAAGAGATCGACGAAGTGCTGGTGGAGGGCGAGGCGGGGTATCGCACCGCCAAAGAATTCATGCGCATGATCATGCCCGCTAATGCAAAAGACGTGAAACGCTATAACGAAGCGATGCCGCTTTTCGCGCATTATCAGGTCGAAAGCTATTTGGGCGGCATGTTCAACCCGACGGTGCAGCTGAAATCGGGCGGTTATATCGTGATCGGCATCACCGAGGCGCTGGTCGCGGTGGACGTCAACTCTGGCCGTTCCACCCGCGAAGGCTCGATCGAGGACACCGCGCTGAAGACCAACCTGGAGGCCGCCGACGAGGTGGCGCGCCAGCTGCGTCTGCGCGATCTGGCCGGTCTGATCGTGATCGACTTCATCGACATGGAAGAGCGGCGCAATAATGCTTCGGTCGAGAAGCGGTTGAAAGACAAGCTGAAAACCGACCGGGCGCGGATTCAGGTCGGCCGGATATCCGGCTTTGGCCTGATGGAAATGTCGCGGCAGCGTCTGCGGCCGGGCATGCTGGAAAGCACCACGCAGCCCTGCAGCCATTGCCACGGCACGGGTCTGATCCGGTCGGACGATTCGCTCGGGTTGCAGGTTCTGCGCGCGCTGGACGAAGAGGGCACGCGCAAGCGCAGCAAAGAGGTGCTGTTGAAGGCGCCGATTGGCATCGTGAATTTCCTGATCAACCAAAAGCGCGAGCATATCGCGCTGATCGAGGCCCGCTATGGCATGGCCGTGCGGATCGAAGCGGATCCCGCGATGATCAGCCCGGATTTCGCGATTGAAAAGTTCAAGACCGCGACCCGCAACGTGCCCGAGCACTCGGCCGTCGTGTCGGGCAATGCCAGCCTGATGGGCGCGCCGGTGGCTGAGGACGAGCTTGACGATCTGGTCGAGGACGAGATTGACGACGAGTTTGAGGCAGAGGTGAGCGCCGCTGAAACGGGCGAGGGCGCCGAGAAGGCCGATGGCCAAGGTCCGGGCGGGCCGAAGAAAAAGCGTCGGCGTCGGCGTCGGAAGAAGGGCGGTTCGGGGGCCAATGGCCAACCGAACGGTCAGGGCGACACCGATGAGGGCGACGATGACGAGGGAGACGAGGTCGAGGGCGAGCAGCCCGCTGACGCCGCGCCCGAGGCAGTGCAGCCCGCCAGCCCTGTGGTGAAAAAGACCTATACCCGCAGCCGGACCAAGCCGAAGGCCGAGACCGAAGCGCCTGCGCCAAGCGCGCCGGAGCCAGCAATGCCTGAGCCTGTGGCCATGCAGGAGCCTGCGGTCAAAAAGCCCGCAACCCGCTCGCGCGCCAAGCCCAAAGCCGAAGCTGCCGATGCGGCTGAGGTGGTGACAGAGGAGGCCCCGGCGAAACCGAAAACGACACGCAGCCGCGCCCCGGCCAAAAAGCCAGTGGCGATAATGGCAGTGGCAGAGATGGCCGCCGTGCTGGTGAGCGAACCCGCGCCGGTTTCCGCCGCGGCCCCACCGGCGCCAGAAACCGTGGTTCCGGTGGCCGACGACGCCCCCAAGGCGCCGCGCAAAAAGGGGTGGTGGAATCTGGGCGGTTAACGCCGCTGGATACTTTGATGAAGGGCGGTCCGATGCGGGCCGCCCTTTTTCATTGGGCGGACCCGCCCCGGCGCAGAAAATGCGCGGTCGCGGCCCCCTCGTCTTGGGCGCCAAGATAGTCATGCCCCGCTTCACCGCAAAAATGCGGCAGGTCGATCGCCGCCATCCGGTCGCTCGCCACAACGCGCAAAACCTGACCGGGCGCCATCGTCATCAACCGCTTGCTCGCTTTGAGAACGGGCAGCGGGCACAACAGCCCTTCGCAGTCCAATGTGATGTCAAAGTCCATAAGCGCCCCCGTAGCGCCGCCATTATCCGCGCCCGGCCCGGCCGGCGCCACCGCAAAATGGTGACGGGGTTGTGACAGCGCGGCCCCGTGACTTTGGCCCGGCAGTTGCTTAAAACAGGCCAACAAGGAGACGCGAATGTTTGGCATAGACCTGTTTGAAGCGACGCTTTTGCCCTCGATGCTCGTCGCGTTTGCCGCCGGGATGATCTCTTTTCTAAGCCCCTGCGTTCTGCCCGTCGTGCCGCCGTATCTGGCCTATATGAGCGGAATATCGGTGGGCGAGATGCGGCAGGGCCGCTCTGCGCTGGGGGCGGCGCTGTTTTTCGTCCTGGGCCTGTCCACGGTTTTTTTGTTTCTGGGGGCGGCAGCTTCGGCGTTTGGCGCGTTTTTCATCGGAAACTCGCAAGGCTTTGCCAAGGTTGCGGGCGTTGTCGTGATCGTCTTCGGCCTGCATTTCCTGCATATCCTGCGCCTGCCGTTTTTGATGCGCGACATCCGGCTGGATGCAGGCGACAAGGGCGGCTCGGCCTTTGGCGCTTATATTCTGGGGCTTGCCTTTGCCTTCGGCTGGACGCCCTGCATCGGGCCGATCCTTGGCACGATCCTGACGCTCGCCGCGCAGGAAAATTCCGTCGCGCGCGGAACGCTGCTTTTGGGGGTTTACGCGCTGGGGCTCGGCCTGCCATTTATCCTGGTCGCGGTGTTTTTTCAGCGGCTGACGCCGGTGCTGACCTTCTTCAAAACCCACGCGGCCCGGATTGAAAAAGCAATGGGGGCGCTGTTGGTTTTGGTCGGAGTGATGATGCTGACCGGCGGATTTTCGGCGATGTCGTTCTGGCTTTTGGAAACTTTCCCCCCCCTCGCCGAAATCGGCTGACAAACCCCCCAGATTTGCCCCATTCTGCGGGTAAGCTGCGCGGGAACACGGGGGATTTATGACGGCCGGGGCGGAGATCAGCGAGAAAGCAACGTTTCGGCGCCGGGTTTTTTATATTCCCGGCTACGACCCGTTTCACCCCCGCCGATACCGCGAACTTTACCGCACCGAAGGGGCCGCGCAGGCGAAGATTTCCGGCTATGATATTGCTTTGAAACCGAAATCCGTCAAAGGCAGCTATGGTTGGCAGGCGCACAGCGACACGCAGGGCGTCAAGGGGATGGCCGATATCGAGGTGCTGGTTTGGTCGGATCTGGTGAAATCGTCGATGGAGCGGGGGATTTTCGGCACCTATGTGCAGATGCTGCGCACGGCTTGGGCCTATATCGGCTCGGGCGCGCTGTTTTCGCTGATGCGGCTGCGCAAGGGGCCGATGATTGCGGCGCTTTATCCGATCGCCTTTCTGATCGTGCAGCTTGCCCTTGCGCTTTTTGCCGGGTGGGGCATTGGACTTGTCTTTGCGCAGGTGCATTGGACCTTGGGCGCGCTTGCCGCGGCGGCGATGGTTTGGGCGCTTTTGGATCTGTTCCGCCGCTGGGACAACAAGGTTTTCGCCTATTATCTGATGCATGATTACGCCTATTCGGCGCAGTTTGGCGGGGCCAATCCGCCCGAGTTAGAGGCGCGGATGACCGCGTTTCGTCAAACCATTGCGGCCAGCCTGACCGAAGATTTTGACGAGGTTCTGGTCGTCGGCCATTCGTCGGGCGCGCATCTGGCTGTGTCGATCCTGTCGGATATGATCCGGGCCGGGCTGCCATCGCTGCGCCCGGCTTTAGGATTTTTATCCTTGGGCCAGGTGGTGCCGATGGTGTCGTTTCTGCCGCAAGCGGGGCGGCTGCGGGGCGATCTGGCCTATCTTTGCACGCGCGGCGAATTGACTTGGGTGGATGTGACCGCCCCCGGCGACGGCTGCGCATTTGCCTTGTGTGATCCGGTGTCGGTGACGGGGGTGGCGCCTGACACGGGCAAGATATGGCCGCTGATTGTCTCGGCCGCCTTCACGCAGTCGCTGAGCGCCGAGCGGTGGAAGGCCCTGCGATGGAAGTTTTTCCGCCTGCATTTTCAATATCTGTGTGCGTTCGATCGGCCCAAGGATTACGATTACTTTCAGATCACGGCGGGGGTTCAAACCCTTGGCGACCGCTTTGCCGGGCGCGCCGCGTCCAAAAGCCGGATTGAAACACCTGTGAACCGATACCGGGGCATCACATGATCCCGCCCAAGCCGCCCGCGCGGGCCGATAAGGTGTCGTTGCTGACCTATCTGAAGCTGTTCCGCCAAGATATTCTGTCAGCGCAGCCATCGCGGCTTTACCGGGCGTGGATGGCCGAATTTCGCACGCCGTTTTTCCGCAGCTATATGATCAATGACCCCGCCTTGGTGAGCCGTGTGCTTGTCGAACGCCCGGATGATTTTCCGAAATCGGACCGGATTGGCGAGGGGCTGCGGCCGTTGTTGGGCCGCTCGGTCTTTGTGACCAATGGCGAGGAGTGGAAGCGGCAACGGCGGATCATCGATCCGGCGTTTGAAGGCGGGCGGATCAAGGACACTTTTCCGGCGATGCTGGCGGCGGGGCAGGCGGCGGCGGCACGGATGCCCGTCGGGCTGGTCGAGGTTGAGGAGCAGCTCAGCCACGCGGCGGCGGATGTGATTTTCCGCACGCTGTTTTCCATCCCGATCGAGCACGCCCTTGCGAGCGCGGTGTTTCAAGAGTTTCGCACCTATCAGCGCACGCAGCCGATCCTCAATCTCGCGGCGTTTGTGCCCCTGCCGCGCTGGTTTCCGCGGTTTCACCGGCGGGCAACAAAGCGCTCGGCGGCGATCATTCGCGGTCTGATCACCCGGTTGACCGAAAACCGCGCGGCACAGATTGCGGCGGGGCAGGCGCCCGATGATCTGGCGACCAAGATCATGACGACGGCGGACCCGGTCAGCGGCGCGCGGTTCAACACCGAAGAAATGGTTGATCAGGTCGCGATTTTCTTCCTTGCGGGGCACGAGACGAGCGCCTCGGCCCTGTCGTGGGCGCTGTATCTTTTGGCGATGAACCCGGATGTGCAGGGCCGGGTGGCGGCAGAGGCGGCAAATCTTCCCGATCAGCCCACATTCTCGGATCTGTCCAAGCTGCGCTTTACCCGCGATGTGTTTCGCGAAACCTTGCGGCTGTATCCGCCGGTGCCGATGATGGTGCGCGAAAATGCGGTGTCCGAGGTGATGCGCGAGCGGCCCGTTGCCCCCGGCGCGCAGATCGTGCTGAGCCCGTGGCATTTGCACCGGCATGAACGGTTCTGGCCCGAGCCGGACGCGTTTGATCCGGACCGCTGGGCGCGCGAAGAGACAAAGGTTTGCGCCCGCGATGCCTATATGCCGTTTTCGGCGGGGCCAAGAGTGTGCACCGGGGCCGGGTTTGCCATGGTCGAGGGGCCGCTTTTGCTGGCGCTTTTGGTGCGGTCCTTAAAGTTCGAGCGGGCAGAAAGCCGCGATCCGGTGCCGGTGGCGCATCTGACGGTGCGCGCGCGCGACGGGATCTGGCTGCAGATTGCGCGGCGCGGCGAATGAAACGCCGCTGCGGCCTTGCGCCGGACGCCGGTTTCGCGCAAAGGGGCGCGTGCCCGGCTGGCACGTTCAGGAATTAGGCCCTATCCCATGAGCTCGCCCAAAATCACTGCCAAGGTGGCGATCAAGCGCCAGATGAAATCCGCCTCGCGGCTTTATGCGGTGCAGGCGCTGTTCCAGATGGAAGTGTCAGGTCAGACCATCGAAGCGATCACCCGCGAGTTTGAAACGCACCGGTTCGGCGCGACCTATGACGAGGGCGAATTTGTCGAGGGTGACGTCGATCATTTCCGCGCCGTGGTGGGGCAGGCGGTGAACTGGCAAGCCAAAATCGACCAAATGACCGACCGCGCGCTGGCGGCGGCATGGCCGATTGACCGGATTGATCCGGTGTTGCGGGCGCTGTTCCGCGCGGCCGGCGCCGAGATCGTGGAATGCGGAACGCCGCCGAAAGTGGCGATCACGGAATATGTTGATGTGGCAAAGGCCTTTTTTCCGGCGGGCAAAGAGCCTAAGTTCGTGAATGCGGTCCTTGACCATATGGCGCGCGAGGCCCGGCCTGAAGCTTTTGCGAAGTGATGCGCCGCTGAGGGTGCGGAATGATCCGGCTGATTGTCCTTGTTTTGGGGGTGTTTATGGCCCTTCCTTTGCGTGCCTCTGATCTTTCGCCGGGACTGTGGCGTTTGCAATCCATCGACGGTGCGGCGTTCAGCGCCCAAGCGACATTGCAGATCGGCGCGGATGGCCGGATCGGCGGGCGGGGCCCGTGCAATTCATGGAACACGCGCGGGACGGCGGACGCGGGCCTGCTTTTGGCCGGGATCATGTCCACCAAACGGGCTTGTGACGCGTTGCCGCAGGAAAACGACTTTTTCCAAGCCCTGTCGATGATGAGCGCGGCGCAGGTTTCGGACGGGCTTTTGATCCTGACCGGCCAGGGGCGCGAGATGATCTTTGCGCCATCGGCGGACCAAAATGATGCGCGGTGGTGATCTGTTGAATAGTTAAAGGTGGCGGGCCCGCAGCGGCCGTGGAGCCGTGTTTTTCCCGAGAGCCAGAGGTCTCAGGTGGGAACCAGGTAACAGGACCAGGATCCTGTCAGAGCCAGCCCCCGTTCATTTGCTTATCGGCCACTGGAAAAGTTGGCCCACACGCGAAGAGCAGCACCC
The DNA here is from genome assembly GCA_031385445.1 of Paracoccaceae bacterium. GTDB lineage: Bacteria > Pseudomonadota > Alphaproteobacteria > Rhodobacterales > Rhodobacteraceae > CAIYZT01. Next base: position 7,253 of record JANNBM010000034.1, read on the forward strand.
GCCAAGCCGATAGATAGGCGTTGCGGCGCTGTCCCGCAAGGGAAACCGGAGCGCTACTTTTGTTTCAAAAGCCGGGTGCGGGTTTTGACCAGATAAATCAGCAAGCCAAATCCGGCAGCAACGCCCAGCACCCAGTGCCAGATCGTGGCCACATCGCCGCCGCCGGCCCCCAGTTTGGCCAGCCCAAGGTTGACCAGATAAAGCGACACGATTGCCCCCAGAACCGAGGTATATTCGCGGCTGATCAGAATGCGCGGCGAAAAAGCGCGGGCGGGCCGGGTCCAGTTCACCAGTTTGGGCAAAAAGGCCGGGGTCGTCATGCACCAGTCTTCGTAAGGCTGGCCGAATTTTTCGGACAGAAACTTCTCTTCGGCGGCGATGATGCGTTCGTAATAGGGGATCAGGACCAGCGCCATGATCAGGCCCAAAATCAAGCTTTGGCCGTACAGCATAACGCCAAGGTACATCAGGCAGTTGCCGAAATAGAGCGGGTTGCGCAGTTGCGAATAGATGCCGGTGGTGTTCAACTCGGCCGCGATCTGCTCTTTGACATTCCGCCCCGAGGTTTTGGGGTCCACGAAGGACACGGTGAATATCCGCACCAATTCGCCGGTGATGACGATCAGGATGCAAAGCGCGCTGTAAACGTATCCTGCGATCGGGCCAAGGGTCTGCTCGATGCGCGGGCCGCCCCAGATGACGAAAATCAAAAAAGGCACGAAGATCAGCAGGATATAGCTGCGCCAGCGGAACAGCTTGGTGCCGGTGTCGGCCATTTGGTCTTGCAGGCGCATCTTTGCTCTCCGCTCGGGGTTGCGGCGTTTTGGCGGCAAAGGCGGGCTGGGTCAAGTGTGGGCGACCTTTTCAGCAGGCTGCAGCGGGGGATGGACAGATGTTCATCTTTCGTTCATGAATGCACGATGGACGCGCCCTTGCCCCTTGCCGCCGAAACCTTGCCCGCCATGCCCGGTCAGCGCCTTGCGCGGGGCGTGGCGCGGGCGCTGCGGCAGTTTGATTTCGTCTCGGTCGAAGAATTGGTTCCGGCGCCGGGTCTGCGGGTGGATGTGATGGCGCTTGGGCCGAAGGGCGAAATTTGGGTGATCGAGTGTAAATCAAGTCGCACTGATTTCATGGTCGATCAGAAATGGCAAAAATATCTGGAATGGTGCGACCGCTACTTCTGGGCGGTGGACGGCGATTTTCCGGTGGAAATTTTGCCAGAAGGGACCGGATTGATCCTTGCCGATGCCTATGACGCCGAGATTGTGCGGATGGGGCCGGAAACGCCGCTGCCTGCCGCGCGGCGCAAGGTGATGATGCAGAAATTTGCCCGCCATGCCGCCAGCCGGTTGCAAGGCTGGCGCGATCCGGGGGTGGCGGGGCTGGTCACGCTGTAAGCGCGGGCTCAGCGCTTTTTGCGCGGTTTGCCGCCTGCGGACATGATGCGGGCAGCCTCAGCGGCGGCGCGCAGCTCTTCGGCGATCTCGTCAGCCTCGTCCGGATCAAAATCGAGCGGCAGCTCGATGCCGCCCTCCGCTTCGATATAGATGCGCACCATTCCGATATCGGTCGGGCCGATCTGGATGTTGGCGGCGATGTCGCTTTGCTTGTCGATGCCCATGTCGCGCCTCTTGTCCGTTCTGTGATCTTCAACGGGCTACAGCGCCGGGTCGGAATTGGCAATCATTCCACGAGGGACGCCGCCAAAAACGCCGCGAATCATCCGCCGGAGGCGATTCGAATCACAGATTGCGTGGAAAATAATCAAAATATGGTGAAGTCGCCGTAAAAAACACCAACATAATGAGTGCTTTACAAATTCTAGTTGACTGCGCGGGTTTCCGCTCATGTGATGGGGGTGCGTTGTCACAACAAAGTGGCAATGAAAATAGAAAAAATGGAGGCATGAAATGTTCGAGACTGCGAAAAAGACGATCGGTAGCATCACCGAAATCGGCATGGCGCTGTTGTCGTTGGCGATTATTGCGTCCCTGTTGGTTGGCAAAGACAACATGTCTTTCCTTGGCGATGTTGTTGGCAATATCACCGGTCTGGTTACCCAGCTTGGCAGCGCCGGACTCGCGGGCCTGATCTCGCTCGGCGTCGTTTGCTGGTTGATCGGCAACCGTTAAAAATTTCTTCCCCAGCGGGCAAAGGGATAGATGATGGACAAGTTTTTGGCAGGCATGGAGGCGTTCAAGGTGCTTTTTGTTCGGGTCACCGAACTGGGCTTTGTGCTGATCGGGTTTGTCGTGCTCATCTATCTTCTGCTGGGGGCGAACTCTGGCGATTTCGTGATCTCGGTGATCGCCAATATTTCGATCGTGGTAAATGCACTGACGCCGAATGTTCTGATCGGACTGGCCCTGGTGCTGTTTATGGGCAATTTGTTGCGGCATAAACGCTGAACCATTCCCCTTTGGTGCAGGTTCGCGTTGTCACAGCAGATATGGCCTGCTTGTTTGCCGACCCCGCCCAATCGTTGCTCTTGCAATCGTCGTTTGCCGGGGGTAAGTCCCCGCTGCGTGCCGCGTTAGCTCAGTTGGTTAGAGCACTAGATTGTGGATCTAGGGGTCCCCCGTTCGAGCCGGGGACGTGGTACCACCATCCCCTTGAATTTATGTGATTATCCGGGTGCTGTTGCGCCCCCTTGGCCTTGGCGGTAGCCGGGCCTATGGTCGCGGTCCGCCACCAACGAGGATTCGCATGACCGACACCACCGGGGCCCGTATTGCCCGCCAGATCGCCACCGAAATCGCCGCATCGCCTGCGCAGGTTGTATCGGCAGTGGACCTGTTGGATGGGGGTGCAACGGTGCCGTTCATCGCGCGCTACCGCAAAGAGGTGACGGACGGGCTGGACGACACGCAGCTGCGCAATCTGGCGGAACGGCTGACCTATCTGCGAGAGATGGAGGCGCGGCGGGCGTCGATTGCCGGCTCGATCACCGAGCAAGGCAAGATGACGGACGCGCTGGCGCTGTCGATCGGGCGCGCAGTGACCAAGGCAGAGTTGGAGGATATCTATCTGCCCTACAAGCCCAAGCGGCGGACCAAAGCGATGATCGCGCGGGAAAACGGGCTGCAGCCTTTGGTTGATGCGATTGTGCAGGACCGGGCGGCGGACCCTGCGGTCTTGGCGGCGGAGTATGTGCGGGGGGCGGTGGCGGACGTTAAAGCGGCGCTTGAGGGCGCGCGGGATATTCTGGCCGAGGGGCTGGCCGAAAATGCCGATCTTTTGGGCCGTTTGCGCAGCCATATGAAGCAGATCGGGCGGCTGGCCTGCAAGGGCGTGGCGGGCAAAGAGGTGGCGGGTGCGAAATTTGCCGACTATTTCGCCCATAACGAGCCTTGGGCAAGCGCACCGAGCCACCGGGTTCTGGCGATGTTGCGCGGGCAGAACGAGGGCTTCCTTTCGGTCGATCTGGAGGTGGACCCGGAGGCGGCCAAGGGCGAAAGTCCGGGCGAGCGGGCTTGCGCGGCGGTGCTGAACGCTTCGGGCCGGGGGCCGGGGGACCTGTGGCTGCGCGAGGCGGCGGCTTGGGCGTTTCGGATCAAGATCAGGACCTCGTTGACGCTGGATCTGATGGGCGAGATCAGGGAAAAGGCTGACGCCGAGGCGATCAGCGTCTTTGCGCGGAACCTGAAGGCGCTGTTGCTGGCGGCTCCCGCAGGGGGGCGGGCGACGATGGGGCTGGATCCGGGCATTCGCACCGGGGTCAAGGTCGCGGTGATCGATGCGACCGGCAAAGTCGTCGGCCACGATACGGTTTACCCGTTCCAGCCCAAGAACGATCTGCGCGGCGCGCAAGTGGCAATCGCGCAGGCGATTGCGAAATATGGCGTCAAGCTGATTGCCATTGGCAACGGCACTGCCAGCCGCGAGACGGAAAAGATGGTGGCCGGTCTTTTGGCGCTGCTGCCGGGGGCGGACAAGCCGGTGAAAGTGATTGTCAGCGAGGCGGGGGCTTCGGTCTATTCCGCCAGCGAATTGGCAGCGAAGGAGTTCCCCGATCTGGATGTGTCGATCCGCGGCGCGGTTTCGATTGCGCGGCGCTTGCAGGATCCGCTGGCCGAACTGGTAAAGATCGAGCCGAAGGCGATTGGCGTCGGGCAGTATCAGCATGATGTCGATCAGGGGCGGCTGGGGCGCAGCCTTGAAGCGGTGGTCGAGGATGCGGTGAACCATGTCGGGGTCGATCTGAACACGGCGTCGGCGCCTTTGCTGTCGCGGGTGTCGGGGGTGGGGCCGGGGCTCGCCGAGGCGATTGTGGCGCACCGGGATGCGAATGGGCCGTTCGGCGCGCGGCGCGATCTGCTGAAGGTGGCGCGGCTGGGACCGAAGGTGTTTGAACAGGCGGCGGGGTTTTTGCGGATCAGCGGCGGGCGCGAGCCGCTCGATGCCTCTTCGGTTCACCCCGAGGCCTATGATCTGGCGCGCAGGATCGTGGCGGCCTGCGGGCGTGATCTGCGCAGCCTGATGGCCGATCCCTCACCGCTGAAAGCGCTGGAGCCGCGCGCCTTTGTGGATGCGAAATTCGGGTTGCCGACGGTGCGCGACATTCTGGCCGAGCTGGAAAAGCCGGGCCGCGACCCGCGCCCCAGTTTCAAGACGGCGAATTTTGCCGAAGGGATCAACGAGATCAAGGACTTGAAGCCGGGGATGGTGCTGGAAGGTACGGTGACCAATGTGGCGGCCTTTGGCGCGTTTGTGGATATTGGCGTGCATCAGGACGGGCTGGTGCATGTCAGCCAGCTGTCCGACAGCTTTGTCAAAGACCCCCATGCGGTGGTCAAGGCGGGCGATGTGGTGAAGGTGCGGGTGGTCGAGGTGGACGCCGCGCGCAAGCGGATCGGCCTGACGATGAAAACCGACGGCGGCGCGTCGGCGCGCGATCAGGCCGCGGCGCGGTCCGATCCGGCCAAGCCCGCACGCGGGCCGATGCAAGCGCTGCCGGTGGCTGCGCCGCAGGGCGGCAATGCCTTTGCCGACGCGCTCAAGGGCAAGTTTCCGGGGAAATGACCGCCCTTCGCCGTTGATCGTTGTCGAAGCCGCTGCGCGTGGGGGCCACCCAGTTTGCGCGCGCCTTCGGCGATTTTTTGCCCGAAATTGGTCCTTCTATGCCCGAAATCCGGGCTCAAGCGGAATACCGCTTTGAAAATCGGGTCAATTGGCAGGGGTCCGCCGGGGTGCGGTGCGGCAGGGTTGTCGCGATAGCGCGTCTGTGGTGCCTTGGGGGGCGTGCTTGTTCCACGAAGGGCAAGGACGCTGAACGTGCCGCGGGTTCGCCCGAAATTTGCCATGATAATTCCACAGTGTCGCCCCCTCCCATCGAAACACTTCGGTGCCGGGGCGCAGGATCAGGAGGACCTCGATGTCACTTTCGCTAGACAACTTGCTCAATGCCATCGGCAAGGATCCCGGGCTTCAGGACGGCACGACGGGCGCTGAAATGAACGCAGGGCTGGACGCTGCTGAACAGCTTAATCTGCTGTTGTCCGACATGATCTCGGCCCTTGGCCTGAACGACGACGGCATGATCTCGCCTGACGATCTGGCCACGATTTCGGTTGAAATTCAGAGCGATCCTGAAAAATACGCCACATTCATCGCCGCGCATGGGGATGACGAGGGCGGCGAGGAAACCGGCTTTCATCACCTGCAGGGGGACGGCGGCACGCTGATGTTTCAGGGCCGCAAATTCATCGATACGGTGGTGGACGCGATCTATCACTACGGCTTCGACATCGTGGACGAGCGCTATCTGAACGAGGACGGCAACACCAACGAAGAGGCTGCCGATGTCGCAGGCTGGCTCAATTATTTCGTGAATGGCGTGAACGTGGTTTATGGCAGCGACGCCGCCGAGGAATTGAACAGCGGCGAATACAGCACGGTGTTTGCCGATGCCGCCAACGAAACGTTTATGGCCGAAGGCGGCAATGACAAGATCTGGGCCGATGTTGGCAACGATACAGTCTGGGCCGGCAACGGCGCGGATAAGTCCGGCGGCGGCGATGGGCGCGATTCGTTGTACGGCGAAGGCGGCGCGGACACGCTTTGGGGCGACGATGGCAGTGATCTGCTGTCTGGCGGCGAGGGCGCCGACAATCTGGGCGGCGGTCTTGGCAATGACAGCATGACCGGCGGAAACGGCAATGACACGGCTTATGGTGAAGACGGTCACGATACTTTGGCGGGCGATGCCAACAAGGACACGCTTGGCGGCGGATCGGGCAATGACCAGCTGTCTGGCGGCGCGGACAAAGACCGGCTGAGCGGCGATGACGGCGACGACAGCCTGTTTGGCGACGGCGGCGCCGACAGCATGATGGGCTGCGACGGCCGCGACATGTTGAATGGCGGGACGGGCAATGACACGCTTTCGGGCGGCGAGGGGGCCGATACGATCTATGGCGCGGCCGGGGCCGATCTGATCACGCTGTGGGAAAATGAAGACAGCAGCGATGTTTTGGTGTTCAAGGCGGGCGATAGTGGAAAATCACAAAGCACGATTGACAGTGTCGAGGGCTTTGAAAGCGGCATCGACAAGATCGACCTTCGCTCTTTCAGCGGGATGGTGTTCGAAACGCTCGACTATCGCGGGGGCGGCACGGCCTCGTGCTATTTCGATGGGAAAATGCTGCGGATTGACACGGACGGCAACGCCACCACCGATATGATTGTGGAGATCAAGGGTCAGGACGGGTTGTTTCAAAGCGATTTCCTGTTCGCCTGAAGCGCCGTTTCGGCAAGGGGGCGAAAATTGCAGAGGATCGTCCCCCTTGGCCTGACCCAAAGTGTGTTCGAAGGGCGAGATGGCTAAGACTTTGGCATTGTTTCATTTTCAGAAATTGCGGCGGCCTTGAAGGCTGGAAGGGCCTCGCAGGCCCGGGCAAGGACGCGCAGGTTGGGATAGCTGCCGGAAGGCATGATTTCGGGCAGGCGCAGATCGGCATAGGCGATGGTGGCGGCTGTCATCACATCCGCGTGGCTGAAGTTTTCACCGCAAAACCAAGGGTGCCTGCCGCGGCGCTCCAGTTCGGCGAGACCGGCTGCGGCCTGTGACAAGCAGCGGTTTTGCCAGTCAAGGCTGATGTGCGCGGGGGGATGAAAATGCCGCTCGTAAACGACGGCGGCGATCTTTTCCAATGTGCCCTGCGCCAAAGCGGTGGCTTGCAGCACATGGCGGCGGGCGTCCCCATGGGGCGGAACCAAGGCGCGGCCGGGCGGGGCGAGGCTGTCAAGATGGTCCAGAATGGCGGCGCTGTCGATCAGAACCTCGCCGGTATCAAGGATAAGCGCCGGGATACGGGTCAGCGTGCTGACCTTTGACACCGCATCGGCGTCGCCAAATATAGATCGGGTATCGCGGGTGAAGGCGATGGCGTAATGGTGCAAGGCGATGGCGACGCGGCGCGTGACCGGGCTGTCGTATTGCCCAACGAGGATCACACTTTTGCCCCCCCGATGGTCAGCCCGCCGATCATCAGTGTCGGCTGGCCGACGCCGACCGGCACCCATTGGCCGTTTTTGCCGCAGGTGCCGATGCCGGGGTCCAGCGCCATGTCATTGCCAATGGCGCGGATCTGTTTCAGGGCCGTCGCTCCATCGCCGATCAAGGTCGCGCCCGTCACCGCCTCGCCCACCACGCCGCCGCGTACGCGATAGGCTTCGGTGCAGGAGAACACGAATTTGCCGTTTGTGATGTCCACCTGTCCGCCGCCAAACCCAACCGCGTAAATCCCATCCTTCAGCGAGGCTAAAATGCCCGCAGGATCGTCCTTGCCGCCCAGCATATAGGTGTTGGTCATGCGCGGCATCGGGATATGGGCATGGCTTTCGCGCCGTCCATTGCCGGTGGGGGCCACGCCCATCAGCCGCGCGTTCTGCCGGTCCTGCATATAGCCGACCAGAATCCCGTCCTCGATCAGCACATTCCTGGCCGAAGCCGTGCCTTCATCGTCAACCGAGATGGACCCGCGCCGGTCCGGGATCGTGCCATCGTCCAGCACCGTCACGCCGGGGGCGGCGATGCGTTGGCCCAAAAGACCGGCAAAGGCGCTGGTTTTCTTGCGATTGAAATCGCCTTCAAGCCCGTGCCCGATCGCTTCGTGCAACAAGATGCCGGGCCAGCCGGGCCCAAGCACCACATCCATGACGCCCGCAGGGGCCGGAACCGCGCTGAGGTTGACCAAAGCGATGCGCAACGCCTCGCGCAGCATCGGTTGCCAATGGCTGCGCTCCATCAGCCGCGCAAGGCCGAACCGCCCGCCGCCGCCCGTGCCGCCTTCTTCGCGGCGGCCATTATGTTCAACGATAACAGAGACATTCATCCGGGCCATCGGGCGGATATCGGAAAACCGCAAACCCTCGGGGCGCAGAATTTCGATCTCTTGCAGCCCGGCGTTGATCGTGGCCGACACTTGCACGACGCGGGGGTCAAGCGCCCGCGCATAGGCATCGATTTCCTTCAACAGGTCGATCTTTACGGCAAAGGCCGCGTCCGCCATCGGGTCCTGATCGCCGTAAAGCTTTATATTGGTTCCGCGGGGCGGGGCGGCCATGGTGCCGCCGCCATCGCCAAGCGCCAGCCGCGTGGTGTCCGCCGCGCGCCGCATCGCGGATTCCGAAATTTCGGTGGCATGGGCATAGCCCGCGACCGGGCCCTTGACCGCGCGCAGACCAAACCCTTCGGAGGCATCATAACTGGCATTGCGGATGCGCCCATCATCCAGAACGATGGATTCCGATCGCCGCCGTTCCAGAAACAACTCGCCATCCTCTGCCCCCGCCGTCGCGGCGCGCAGCACGGCAAGCGCCGCGGTTTCGTCGATATGGGTGTCGAAGGGGCGGAAGGGCGCGTCAGTCATGCGATTAATTCCTTTGGCAGGACGTTGTTTAGGACAAAAGGCGAACTAGTTCCCTCACTGTTGCTCTTGTCGTTATGTGTCTAATATGGTTTCAGAGGGTCCAGAGACAACGGGATTCTGACCTGTTTTGTACAGGGAAGAGACAGGCAGCCGAAAAGCCGCCTAAACACGGGAAATAAATATGCGTCATATGAGCAAAGTTCGTGGAATTGGTGCAGGTCTGGCGGCAGGTTTGCTGTCAAGCGCCGCGTTGGCCCAGTCGTTGGAAGTGATCGGGCACCCACTTCCCAAGGGCATTGGATTTCAACCCGCGTCGACCGAAATTGCGGCAGGTCTGCAGGGTCTTGACCATATGCTTTTGTATATTTGCGCCGGCATCACCCTGTTTGTGACCGGGCTGCTGATCTATTGCATCGTGCGTTTCAATGCCAAAGCGAACCCGACGCCGGCGAAATTCACGCACAACACTCCGATCGAGATCGCCTGGACACTGATCCCGGTTGTGATCCTGATTTTCATCGGCTCTTTCTCGTTGCCTGAACTGTTCAAACAGCAGGATTTCAGCAAAGTCGAGGCCGATGTCGTGATCAAGGCGACGGGCAACCAGTGGTACTGGTCCTATGAATACATCGATCAGGATGTGGCCTTTGACAGCTATATGATCGGCTCGCCTGCCACGGGCGGGGCCAACATGATGACGCCCGATGTTGAAAAGCAGCTTGTCGATGCGGGCTATGCCAAGGAAGATTTCCTGCTTGCCACCGATACTGCCGTGGTGATCCCGGTTGGCAAGGTGATCTTGATGCAGGTAACCGCGACCGACGTGATCCACAGCTGGAAAATCCCGGCCTTTGGGTCGATGCAGGACGCCGTACCGGGCCGGATCGCGCAAACCTGGTTCAAGGCGGAAAAAGAAGGCATCTATTTCGGCCAATGCTCTGAACTTTGTGGCCAGATGCACGCCTACATGCCGATCACGGTCAAGGTTGTGTCCGAAGCGGCTTATGCCAAATGGCTTGAAGGTGCGAAGGCCGGAGACATGACGCTCGCGTCGAACTAAGCGCGCGGTGGTGCGATGATTGCGCGGGGGCCCCGGGGTGCGGGGCCTTCGTTTCACTCTTTGGGCGGACCTTTGGACATGGCGGACACGACAGAATTTGACACCGCGTATGAGGCGCAGTTTGGCGATTTCGTTGAACTGCTGAAGCCACGTGTGATGTCTTTGGTGGTGTTCACGGCCATGGTTGGGCTTTTGGTTGCCCCGGTGCCGATGCACCCGGTGGTGGCCTTTGCGGCGGTCTTGTTCATCGCGCTTGGCGGCGGCGCTTCGGGTGCGCTGAACATGTGGTGGGAAGCCGATATCGACGCCAAGATGCGGCGTACGCAAAGCCGTCCGATCCCCTCGGGGCGGATCGCGGGCGGTGAGGCTTTGGGTCTGGGATTGGCGCTGTCGGGTATTTCGGTGGTGATGCTGGGTCTGGCGACAAACCTTTTGGCGGCCGGACTGTTGGCCTTCACGATCTTTTTCTATGCGGTGGTCTACACGATGTGGCTGAAACGGATCACGCCGCAGAACATCGTGATCGGCGGCGCTGCCGGGGCTTTTCCGCCAATGATCGGCTGGGCGGCGGCGACGGGGCATATCGGCATCGAAGCGGTGCTGATGTTCTTGCTGATCTTCATGTGGACGCCGCCCCATTTCTGGGCGTTGGCGCTGTTCATGAAGTCGGACTACGCTGATGCAGGCGTGCCGATGCTGACGGTCACGCATGGCCGGCGCGTCACGCGGGCGCATATCTGGTGGTACACGGTCGCGCTGGTGCCCTTTGCGCTGGCGGCGGCGATGACATCGATCGGCGGGCCGACGACACTGGTGATTGCGGTGCTGCTCAACGCGGAATTCCTGCGCGGGGCGTTCAAGATTTGGCGCCGCGACGAGGCGGTGGCCGAGGCCGATAAATACAAGGTCGAAAAGGCGTTTTTCCGCTTTTCGCTGATCTATCTGTTCCTGCATTTCGGCGCCTTCGTTCTGGAAGCTGCGCTGAAATCCTATGGGTTGGGGGGCTGGTAAGATGGCTTTTCGCCCACCCCACGAGATGCACCAAAAACGGTTTTCGCGGAACCTTGGCGTTGGGATTGTGCTGGCGGCCTTTGTGGCGCTGGTCTTTGCGCTGACCGTTGTAAAAGTGACGCAAGGCGATTTGATGCACCAAAGCGATGGTAAACCTGCGCCGCAGGCGGAGGCCGGATCGTGACGCCGCAGAACCAAACTGCTTGGGCGCTTTCGGGGGTTGCGGCGGTGATGCTGTCCTTGTCCTTCGCCGCGGTGCCGTTTTATTCGTGGTTTTGTCAGGTGACAGGCTACGGCGGCACGACAGTTGTGGCCGCATCGCCTTCGGATCTGGTGATCGACCGCAGCATTAAAATCCTGTTTGACGCCTCCAAAGAGCCGTCGCTGCCTTGGGCTTTCAAACCGCAGCAGAGCGAAATGACCCTGCGCATTGGCGAGAACGGCCTTGCGTTTTTTGAGGCGTATAACCCGACAAACCGCGTCATTGCGGGGCAGGCGGCCTATAACGTCGCGCCGGATACGGCGGGCGGGTATTTCGTGAAGGTGGAGTGTTTTTGCTTCACCGAGCAGGTGCTGCAACCGGGCGAGCGCGTGCTGATGCCGGTGTCGTTTTACATCGACCCCGAAATGCTGAACGATCCTGACGCGCGCGACATCGCCGAGATCACCCTGTCCTACACATTCTTTGAAATCCCGCTGCCCGAGGCGCAAGCAGCGCTTGAATCCGCCCCGCAGCCTGCGGTAAACTAGAAAAAAGAACCGAGGGAACCGAAAATGGCCCACGCCAAGAACCACGACTATCATATTCTGCCGCCATCGATCTGGCCTCTTTTCGGGGCTGTTTCGGCGTTCACCATGCTGTTTGGCGGGGTTCTGGCGATGCACGGATCAGGCCCATGGATGGCACTGATCGGCCTTGTCGGCGTTTTGTACACCATGTTTTCCTGGTGGAGCGAAGTGGTGCACGAAGGTCAGACCGGCGATCACACTCCGGTGGTGCGCATCGGTCTGCGGTACGGCTTCATCATGTTCATCATGTCAGAAGTGATGTTCTTTGCCGCCTGGTTCTGGACCTTCTTCAAGCACGCGCTGTATCCGATGGGGCCGATGTCGCCCGCGATTGACGGAGTTTGGCCGCCTGCCGGGATCGAAACCTTTGACCCATGGCACCTGCCGCTGATCAACACGTTGATCCTGCTGCTGTCAGGCTGCGCGGCGACTTGGGCGCACCACGCGCTTGTGCATGAAAACAACCGCAAGGATCTGATCAACGGATTGGCGCTCGCCGTTGCCTTCGGCGTGCTGTTCACCTTCTTTCAGATCTATGAATACAGTCACGCCGCCTTTGGCTTTGCCGGAAACATCTATGGAGCGTCGTTCTTTATGGCGACGGGCTTTCACGGCTTTCACGTTCTGATTGGCTCGATCTTTCTGACGGTCTGCCTGATCCGTGCGATCAAGGGGCATTTCACCCCCGAACAACACATCGGGTTTGAAGCTGCGGCGTGGTATTGGCACTTTGTGGATGTGGTCTGGCTGTTCCTTTTCGCCGCCGTCTACGTTTGGGGCGGCCAGTAATACCGGCGCAGGTATTTTTCAGCGCGGGCCATTGGCCCGCGCTATTCGTTTGAAGGAGACCCAAGATGCTGCGCCGGATGATCTTTCCAATCGCCTTTGGGCTGGTTGGCTGCGGCATTCTGATCAGCCTTGGCGTCTGGCAATTGCAGCGGATGGAATGGAAGGCCGGAATTCTGGCCGAGATCAATGGAATGATCGGCGCCGAGCCTGTGGCCCTGATGGCCGTCCCCGACCCTGCCTCTGACAAATACCGTCCGGTTTTCGTGACTGGCACCTTCACCGGGCAGTTTGCCGAAGTGCTGGCCGGGCAGGTCGGCGCCTCGCCGGGGGTGTTGGTGATCGAGGCGTTTGAAACCACGGATGGCCGCCGCATTCTGATCGACCGGGGATTTCTGGAAGAAACCGCGCGCGCAACCCCGCGTGCGGTCCATGAGGCGCGGGTGGTGGGTAATTTGCACTGGCCGGTGGATTCCAACCAATATACCCCCCCGCCGGACGCAAAGACCGGGCTGTGGTTCGCCCGCGATGTGCCCGCGATGGCTGCCAAGCTGAACACCGAAGCCTTCCTGATTGTCGCGCGCGAGCCGACCGGCGACGAAATTGCGCCGATGCCCGTCGACGCCTCGTCTATACCCAATGATCATTGGGGCTATGCGATCACCTGGTTTTTGCTGGCGGTTGTCTGGGCGGCGATGACGGGGTATCTGCTGATGCGTATTCAGCGGCGGACGGTTTAGGGGCAGGCGATGCGGTATATCTCGACAAGGGGGGCGGCCCCGGTCTTAAGCTTTGGCGAAGCGATGATGACGGGGCTGGCGCGCGATGGCGGGCTTTATGTGCCGGAAACGGTGCCGCAGATGAGTACGGCCGAGATCGCGGCACTTGCCGGGCAAAGCTATGAAGACATCGCATTTGCGGTAATGCGGCCCTATCTTGGCGGGTTTTTTGCCGATGATGAATTTCGGGGTCTGATCGCATCGGCCTATGCAGGCTTCAGCCATGCCGCGCGCGCGCCGCTGGTGCAACTGGCGCCGAACCATTTCCTGCTGGAGCTGTTTCACGGTCCGACGCTGGCCTTCAAAGACTTTGCGATGCAGTTGATCGGCCAGATGATGCAGGCCGCGCTGTCCAAAACAGGCGAGCGGATCACCATCGTTGGCGCGACCTCTGGTGATACCGGATCGGCCGCCATGGAGGCGTTTCGCGGGCTGGCCAATGTCGATGTGTTCATCATGTATCCGCATGGCCGCGTGTCCGAGGTGCAGCGCCGCCAGATGACCACGCCCGTGGAAAGCAACGTGCACGCGCTGGCGATTGACGGCGACTTTGACGATGCGCAGGCCAATGTGAAGGCGATGTTCAACGATTTCGCCTTTCGCGACGGGGTAAGGCTGGCGGGGGTGAACTCGATCAACTGGGCGCGGGTTCTGGCGCAGGTGGTGTATTATTTCAGCAGCGCGGTCAGTCTGGGCGCGCCGCACCGCGCGGTGTCCTTTACCGTGCCGACGGGAAATTTCGGCGATATATTTGCCGGGTATATTGCGCGGAAAATGGGGCTGCCGATTGAAAAACTGGTGATCGCGACCAACCAGAACGACATTCTGGACCGCGCGATCAGATCGGCCGAATACCGCACGAACGGGGTAAAGCCCTCGATCAGCCCGTCAATGGATATTCAGGTGTCGTCGAATTTTGAGCGGGCGCTGTTTGATGCCTATGGCCGCGATGGCCGCGCAGTGGCCGCATTGATGGACGAAATGGCAACGGGCGGGTTTACCATCTCGCAAGGGGCCATTCAGATGCTGCGGGCAACCTTCGCCTCTGGCCGCTGTGATGAGGCCGAGACGAGCGCCGCGATTGCACGGTTTCATGCGCAAACGGGCGAGGTTTTGTGCCCGCATTCCGCTGTCGGGGCGCATGTTGCGGAAAATCATCTGGGCCCCGTGCCGATGATCACGCTCGCGACCGCGCATCCGGCGAAGTTTCCTGATGCCGTGCAGGCCGCAATGGGCACCCGCCCGGCACTGCCGCCGCGTATGGCCGATCTGATGGAGCGGCCAGAACGCGTGACACGGACCCCAAACGATCTTAAAGCCATTCAAGCCCTGATCCGCGAAAGGATTGCCCGCTGATGCTTGCCACGACCCGTCTGACCACCCTGCCCAACGGCTTTCGCATCGTGACCGAGCATATGCCGGGGTTGCAATCGGCGAGCGCCGGGATCTGGGTGATGGCAGGCGGGCGGCATGAACGGGCCGAGCAGAACGGTATCGCGCATTTTCTGGAGCATATGGCCTTCAAAGGCACCAAGCGGCGCAGTTCGCTGCGGATTGCCGAGGAAATTGAAGACGTTGGCGGCTATATCAACGCTTATACCTCGCGCGAGATGACCGCCTATTACGCGCGTATTCTGGCGGGCGATGTGGCCCTGGCGCTGGATGTGATCGGCGATATCGTGCTGAACCCGCTGTTCGGCAAGGATGATATTGAAACCGAACGCCATGTGATCTTGCAGGAAATCGGCCAGGCTTTGGACACGCCCGACGACATCATTTTTGATTGGCTGCAAGAGGCGTCCTATCCCGATCAAAGCTTTGGCCGCACGATCCTGGGCCCGGCAGAGCGGGTGTCGGCGTTCAAGGCCAAGGATCTGCGCGCCTTTGTCGCCGAAAACTATGGGCCAGAGCAGATGATCCTTGCGGCAGCGGGGGGCGTCGATCACGACGCCATCGTCCGGCAGGCCGAGGCGCTGTTTGGCGGGCTGAAGGCGCAGGCGCAAAAGCTGTTTCAGCCGGCGAAGTTTGCCGGCACCGAACGGCGCGAGGTCAAGGATCTGGAGCAGGTCCATTTCGCGCTCGCCTTTGATGCGCCCGGCTATCGCCACCCCGATGTCTATGCGGCGCAACTTTATTCGATGGCGATGGGCGGCGGCATGTCCTCGCGCCTGTTTCAGAAAATCCGCGAAGAGCGGGGCCTGTGCTATTCGATCTTTGCGCAGTCGGGCGCTTATGAAGACGCAGGGCAAATTACGATTTATGCGGGCACATCGGCGGGTGAAATCTCGGATCTGATGGGGCTTTGCGTGGATGAGATGAAGCGCGCATCCGGGGATATAGCGCAGGCCGAGGTGGCGCGGGCGCGGGCGCAGATCAAGGCGGGCATGCTGATGGGGCTGGAAAGCCCGTCCAGCCGGGCCGAACGGATTGCCCGGCTTTTGGCGATTTACGGCCGGGTGCCGTCGATCGAAGAGGCGGTGGCGAAGATCGACGCGGTCACGCTGGACGATGTGCGCCGCTATGCGGGCGAGATTTGCGGGTCCGGATCGGCGCTGGCGCTGTACGGGCCGGTCGAAAAGGCCCCCGGTTTGCAGGAATTGCGGGAAAGACTGGTCGCCTGATGCTGGGCCTGAGGCGCGGCCCAAAAATTGAAACCGAACGGATGACCCTGCGCCTGCCCGCTCATGGTGATTGGCGGCAATGGGCCGAACTGCGCGAGGCTTCGGCGGCGCATCTGACCCCGTGGGAGCCGGCCTGGGCGGTGGATCACCTGACGCGCCGGGCCTTTACCAACCGGGTCTATTGGGCGCAGCGGGCGGAAAAGCAGGGCACGGCGCTGCCGATGCTGTTGTTCCGGCGCAAGGATCAGGCGCTTTTGGGGGCGATCACGCTGGACAACATCCGGCGCGGCCCGGCGCAGGCGGGAACCATGGGCTATTGGATTGGCGCGCCCTTTACCCGGCAAGGGCTGATGCGCGAGGGCGTGCTGGCCATGGTGCATCACGCCTTTGCCGAACTGGACCTGAGCCGGATTGAAAGCGCCTGCCTGCCCGAAAACGCCGCCTCGCGCGGGGTTTTGGAAAAGTCGGGGTTCAAATACGAGGGCGTGGCGCAAAGTTATTTGCAGATCGCCGGGCGTTGGCGCAACCATGTCCTCTACGCCAACCTGCGCGGCGACCGGCGCGGGCGCACGGACGCAGGATAAACCGGCTGGGGGGCTTTGCGGTGCGGAAGATTTTGCTGCTGCGCGGGGTAAATGTGGGCGGCACCGGCAAGCTGCCGATGGCCGGATTTCGCCAGATGCTGACAGATTTGGGGCTGGGTGATGTGCAAACCTATATCCAGTCCGGCAACGCGGTGTTTGACGATCCGGGGCTGCCCGATCTGACGGGGGCGATTGCGGGCGGGCTGAAAGCCGGATTTGGCCTGTCGCCAGCGCTGTTTTTCTATCCCGCGCCCGCCTTTGACGCCATCATCGCGCAAAGTCCCTTTGCCGAAGCAGGGGCTGCGGATGGGGCCAAGGTCTTTGTCTATTTTCTGGACCGCCCCGCGATGATTGATATGACCGCGCTGCAAACGCTGGCGACCAGCGAGCGCCTGCATCTGACGGATCAGGCGCTGCATCTGCAGGCGCCTGATGGCGTGGGGCGTTCGGTTCTGGCCGAAAAACTGCCGCGGTTCCTGAAGGTGGCCCACACCGCGCGCAATTGGAACACGGTGCGCACGTTGTCCCAGATGGTAAACCGCTAAAGTTTCGGACCTTGGGCCCTGTTCGCACAACGCTGCCGTGCTATCAACCGTATATGCTCAGATCGCTTTTCCTTCTGGCTCTGCTTGTGCCCGCCAATGCCACCGCGCAGAACCGGCCGGACTCTGGCTGCCTCGCTCTTGCCTCGAACGAGGCGGTGATCGTTCCGGCGGCCTTTGGCGACGAGGTGCCGGACGGGGCCGTGCTGATCCGCTATCTGGACCACGCCACCTTTGCCATCGTGACCGATGACGGCAAAATCGCAGTGACCGATTACACCGGCTTTTTGGGCAATCCCGATATCGTGCCGGACATTGCCACGATGAACAATGCCCACTCCACCCATTTCACCGACAACCCCGACCCGCGCATCCCCCACCTTTTGCGCGGCTGGGGCCCTCGCGGCGCGCCACCGGAGTTTGATCTGGACCTCGGCTCTATCGCGGTGCGCAACATCACCACCGATCTGCGCGGCCCTTTTGGCGAGGGCGCGCGCAAAGATGGAAATTCGGTGTTTTTGTTCGAAGCTGCAGGGCTTTGCATCGCCCATCTTAGCCACCTGCACCAAATCCCAAGCGATGCGCAGTATGGGGCGATTGGCCGGGTGGATGTGGTGATGGTGCCGGTGGACGGGGCTTTTACCATGGACACGCAGGCGATGACGGATGTTGTCCGGCGTCTGAAGGCGCGGGTGGTTCTGCCGATGCATTGGTTCAGCGCCGAGGGGCTGCAAGATTTTCTTGTCGCGATGGGGCCGGGTTACAAGATTGATATCCGAAACACGCCCGATCTTGTGCTGTCATCCAAAACCCTGCCGGAACGCCCCGAAGTCATCGTTCTCGCCCCCGCGTTCATTCCTTGATCCAAGCGCTCTGGCACCGGGCGCGGCTTTCGGTTTATCCTTGACCGATGTTGATCGATGCTTCGCCCGAATTCCTGTCCCATCTGGCCGCGCTTTTGCCGGACGGGGCGCTGTCAGACCCCGAGCCGCGCTTTTTGGAAGAGCGCCGGGGCCGGTGGCACGGCCGGGCGGCGGCGGTAGCGCGGCCTCGGACCACCGACGAAGTCGCGCGTATTCTGGCGGCTTGCACCCACGCGCGGGTGGCGGTTGTGCCCTATGCGGGCGGCACCGGGCTTGTCGCGGGCCAAGTGATGACGGGCGGTCCGCTGCCTTTGGTGCTTTCGGTTGAAAGGATGGCGCGGGTCCGCGCGCGCTATCCCAGCGAAAACGTGATTGTGGTCGAAGCCGGCGCCATCCTCGCCGAGGTGCAGGCGGCGGCCGAGGCGATGGGCCGGCTGTTTCCCTTGTCGCTCGCCTCCGAAGGATCGGCGCGGATCGGCGGGCTTTTGGCCACCAACGCAGGCGGCGTCAATGTGCTGCGCTATGGCAACGCGCGCGATCTGGTTTTGGGGATTGAGGCGGTTTTGGCCGACGGTACGGTGATCAACGGTCTGAAAAGGCTTAGAAAAGACAATACCGGCTATGATCTGCGGCATTTGATGATCGGCTCTGAGGGCACGCTTGGCGTTATCACCGCGGCGGCGCTGCGGCTTTATCCGCGCCCCGCCGAAATCGGCACAGCGCTTTTGGCAGTGCCCTCGCCCGCGGCGGCGCTTGACCTTTTGAACCTCGCGCAAGACCTTGCGCCGGGGTTGATCACCGCATTTGAACTGATGCACCGGCAGGGCATCGACTTTCTGGCAGAAACCGGATTCGATGTCAGGTGCCCCTTGAATCCGATCCCCGATTGGATGGTCCTGATCGAACTGGGCCTGCCCGCCAGCATCCCGGCGGCGGGCCTGTTGGAGCAGATTTTCGCGGGCGGCCATGCGCGCGGTTTGGTCAGGGATGGGGTCATTGCGGCCTCAGGGGCGCAGCGCGGTGCCCTTTGGGCCATCCGCGAAACCATCCCGGAGGCGAACCGCAAGGTTGGGGCCGTTGCCAGCCATGACATCAGCCTGCCCCTGTCGGAAATCCCCGGTTTTCTGCCGCGCGCCGAGGCGGCCGTGGCGGCGGTCGGGGCGTTTCGTATCAATGCTTTCGGGCATCTGGGCGACGGCAATCTGCATTATAACGTCTTCGCGCCGCGAGGGATCAAAAGGGCCGAGGTGGCCCATCTTGCCGCCGCTGTGACAAAAGCCGTGCACGATCTTGTCGATGCCCTTGGCGGGTCCGTTTCAGCAGAGCACGGGCTTGGGCGGCACAAAATGGGCGATCTGGAACGGTATGGCGATTCGGGCAAGCTGACAGCGATGCGCGCGATCAAGGACGCGCTTGATCCTGCCGGGATCATGAATCCCGGTGCGGTGCTGCGCGCCAAATCCTCGGCTTGATGCGGCCCCTCAAAAGGGTGCGCCCTGCCTTGTGAGGGCAGGGCGCTGGGGTGTGGTCTGGTACGTGTGTTTGCAAGCAGCGTCCAGATATCCGCTGTTATGCGGATACGACTCACGTTATTCGAAGAACGGTAAAGAAGCCGTTAAGCCAAACCGCCTAATGCCCGCTGAACGCACATAAAGCGTGCACGTCCATCCCAAGACTTTCCAGCTTTTTGCGCCCGCCCAGATCGGGCAGGTCCACCACAAAAGCGCAGCCGATCACCTGCGCGCCCAGGCGTTCGATCAGCTTGATGCCCGCCTCGGCGGTGCCGCCCGTGGCGAGCAGATCATCGACCAGCAAGATCTTTTCGCCCGGCTGCATCGCGTCGTCATGAACCTCGACAACCGCCTCGCCATATTCAAGCGTATAGGCCTGCGATATCGTCTGACCCGGCAGTTTGCCTTTTTTGCGGATCGGCACGAAACCGGTCGAAAGTTGATGGGCCACCGCGCCGCCAAGGATGAACCCGCGCGCTTCAAGCCCCACCACTTTGTCAATCCGCATCCCGGCATAGGGGGCAAGCAGTTGATCGACGCAGACGCGAAACCCGCGCGGATCGGCGAAAAGCGTGGTGACATCGCGGAACAAGATGCCCTCGTGGGGGAAATCCACGATGGTGCGGATGTAGTCCTTGACGGTTTTGGCCATGCGGCGCCCCCTTGATTGGCCCCGAATTGATAGCACCGCGCGCGCGCGGGCCACAAGGCAGAGATGCGGGACGCGCCGGGCTTTACCTTGGCGCAGGATTTTTCGGTTCTGGCCTTTGGAATTCCTCAATCCTTTTGTAAGGAGGATGGCGCGAGGGTTTCGGCGCGTGCAAGATGGTGCCAAAGGGGCGATATGAGGATGTTCAGGGGCCTTTTGGGGCTGGTGATGGCGCTGTTCCTTTGCGGGGCGGCTTTGGCCGAGGGGCCGAAGGTTCTGGTCATGGGCGATTCGCTGATGGCGGTGAACCGGATGCTGGGCGGGTCGGTGGCACAGGCGTTGAGCGTGCAACTGGGCGCAGAGGTTGCGGACCGCTCGGCCCTCGGGGCGCGGTATTTTTATAAAGTGCCGCTGTTGGCTGAGGCGGGCCTGAAGATCGGCGCGCAGTTTCGCGGTGGGCCTTGGGACATTGTGGTGATGAACGGCGGCGGCAATGACCTGCTGCTTGGTTGCGGTTGCGGCGCGTGCAGGCGGATGATGGAGCGGCTGATTTCGGCCGATGGGACGGCTGGGGCGATCCCGGATCTGGTCGCCAGCGTGCGGGCGAGCGGGGCAAAGGTGATCTATACCGGTTACATGCGCACGCCGGGGCTGATCTCTCCGGTCGAAAGCTGCGGGCCTTTGGGCGACGAGATGGACCGAAGGCTGGCGAAGATCGCTGTGCGCGATGCGGGGGTGCGGTTCATTCTGCTCGCCGATCTGGTGACGATCGACGGCGACCGGTCCTTTCACGGCATCGATCTGGTGCACCCTTCGGTCAAGGGCAGCCGGGCGATTGCGGCGCGGGTGGCCGAACAGATCGCGGACTGGTGAGGCCACTGTTCGGCGGTTAAAGCGCCACGCGGCAATGGGTGGGCGCGCGAAATTCCCAGCCGCGAAATTCGGGCGGCTCATCGGCAAAGGTCAGGTGCGGGTGGGCGGCGAAAAGGACGCGCAGCGCGATGTCGATCTGGGCTTTGGCGAACCACTTTCCAGCGCAGAAATGCCCGCCAAGGCCAAAGGACATGTGCGATTTTTGCGGGCGGTGGATATTGAAGATCTCGGGCGCGTCCCAGCGCGTCTCGTCCCGGTTGGCCGAGGCAAAAATGCAGGAGACGGGGGTGCCTGCGGGAATTTTGATGCCCGCGATGGATGTATCCCTCAGGGCCGTGCGCATCATGGTGCCAATGGGCGCGATCCAGCGCAGGCCCTCGTCGATCGCTTGGGGCAAAAGCGCATCAAGATCGGCGCGCAAGTCTTTGAATTGGTCAGGGTTTTGCATCAGTCCCACAAGAAGGTTCGCGGCCCCATGGCCCGGTTCCTGCATGCCGCCCAAAAGGGTGACGCGCACCGAGGGCAGGATGCGTTCGGGCGCGCGGGTCTGGCCCGGTTCCTTCCCCGAATGCAGCATGTGCGACAGCGGGGAATTGTTCGGGGCCTCCGCAAGACGCTGCAAAAGCGGCAGGGCGATGGCGTCAATCTCGGCCACGGTTTGCGCGCAGATCGCGGCGCGGGCCGGGTCGCGCTCGAAATTTATCGCGCCTTGGGACAGGCCGTGAAACCAGCGCCGCAGGGTCGGCTCGTCCACATCCGTAAAACCGAAAGAGCGGGCGAGGGAGAGGGCCGAGATCGGCTCGAAATAATGGGTCAGAAGGTCGTTGGACCCTGACGCGTGCAAGGCGGCCAACTGCGCCTCGGCGATGGGGCGCACAAGGGTTTCGATATAGCCGGCAACGTGTTTGGGGCGGTAATGCGGTTCTATCCCGCCGCGCAGTTCGGCATGAACCGCGCCTTCGGTGGTCAGCACGTTGGGGCGGCCAAACGCCTCGTTCACCGGGGCCTCGTCTGAGGCGGCGGTGAAATCGGAAGAGCGGGCGATCCCTTCGATATCGGCCCAGCGGGTGGCAAACCAGCAGTTGGCGGCGGGCACCGGGGCGATGGGGTGTTCGGCGCGCAGGCGGGCGTAGATCGCAAAGGGGTCGCGGTCCAGATCGTCGATGCGGATGGTATCGGGAGTGATCATGGCGCGGCTCCTGTTGCGGCGATCCTTTCGGATTTGGGCGGCAAGGGCAATAGGGGGGCGCAGAATGGATTTGCACCCTGCGGAAACGGCGCTAGACTTTGCCCAACCCGGAGGACGCCATGGACGCCAGTTTTTCCCGCCGCAAATTGTTGACCCCTGCCGAATTGCGCAGCCTGACCGAACGCTCTGACCTGCGGGGTGCGATGCAGATGGGCAGCCATCTCGCGGCGATTTTGGCACTTGGGGTTTTGCATTCCTATGCCCTTGGGTCGGGGTGGGTTTTGGTGACGGGGCTGATCCTTGGCGTGCTGATCAATTTTCTTTATGCCGCGCAGCATGAGCTGAGCCATGCCACAGTGTTCAAGACGCGCTGGATCAACGAGGCGTTTGGACGTGCCATCGGGTTCGTACAGATGTTCCCGCGCGATTACGATCAGGTCATGCATTTCGCCCACCATCAGTTCACCCAAAACTGGGACAAGGACGGCGAGTTGGTGCGTGAACCCTATACCATGCGCACTTACCTGTTGTGGTTTTTTGGGATAACCTATTGGCGCAACAGGATTTTCGGCGTGGTGCGCCGGGCGCGCGGGGTGATTGTCGAGCCGTTTATCCGGGCGGAAGAGGAGGCAAAGATCATCCTTGAAAGCCGCCTGCATCTGGCCGGATATGCGGTGATTGCGCTTGCGGCTTGGGGCTTGGGCAGCTGGGCGCCGCTGACGTTCTGGCTTTTGCCGATGGTTTTGACCAAGCCGGTGCATCAGTTGCAAAACACGATTGAGCATCTTGGCCTGAGCCACGAAGACGACATCCTGGAAAACACCCGCAGCACGCGCGCCAATGCGCTGTTTCGGTGGCTGTGCTGGCAAATGCCCTATCATACGGCGCATCACACCTTTCCGGCAGTGCCATTCTGGAAGCTGCGCGGCCTGAATGACAAGATCGAAGCCGCTGCGGGCACGGTGCACCGCATGGGCTGGATCGAATTTCAGGTCGAGGTTTTGACCAAACTTTGGGCCAGGGATGAAAGCCAGTATCCGATGAACGAGGTCTGGGTTTTGCCCGCCCAAGGGGGCCGCGTGCGCCGGGTAGAGGCGTGAGGCGGCTGAAGGTTTATACTTCGCTTTGGGCGATGCAGCCGCATGATCAAAGCGGGGTGAAGGTGCCGCATGATCAGGTTTGCGAAATGGTCGCGGGGGCCGGGTTTGACGGCATGGCGATTGATCTGGGCGCGTCGGACGTGGCGGTGGCCCATGCGGTACGCCCGCATATGGACCGGCACGGGTTGACGCCGCTGATCGTCGCGTTTCCGAAGTCGATCGAAGGTCTGGACGAGACGCTGCGGATGGCAAAGGATTTCGGCTCGCCCTTTGTCGATGTGATCGGGCAGGTGATGCCGCTGGCGATTGACGACATGGTGCCGGTGATAGAAACGTGGATGGAAATGTCGGCGCGGATCGGCGTGCCAGTACAGTTTGAAACGCATCGCAACTGCATCACCAACGATCTGTATGTGACGCTGCAACTTCTGGACCGCATCCCGCATATGCGGATTTGCGCTGACCTGTCGCATTACGTTGTGGACCGGGAGTTCTGGTTTCCCCTGTCCGCGCAGGACATGGGGCTGATGAGCCGTATTCTGCAACGATCCGACAGCTTTCAGGGCCGGGTGGCCAGCCGCCAGCAGATTCAGCTGCAGCTGCATTTCCCGCAGCACCAGAAATGGGTGACGCTGTTCAAAGGTTGGTGGCGTGAGGGGTTGGCCGACTGGCGGGCGCGCAATGGCAGCGGGGACTGTATTTTCCTGTGCGAGCTGGGACCGCCCGAATATGCCATGACCGGGCCGGACGGGCGCGAGATGTCGAACCGCTGGGAAGAGGCGCAGCTGATCAAAACCTGGGTGCGGCAGATATGGGACGAGTTGGGCGGCGATGGCTGAGGCGTGCTGAAGGGCCTTTGGTCTGCCGTTTGTTGGTCATTCCGGCCGCTCCAGCGTCGCAAGGCGGTCAATCACCGCATAGTCCTTGTAACCCAGCCGCGCCATGGGGCGGACCTTGGTGATATCGAACCGGCCTTCGCGCAGAAATTCATCACGGATATGCACGCCGGTGACGGTGCCGATCACCAGAAAATCCGCGCCACCTTCCAGCGTGATGACCTGCTGCAAACGGCATTCAAGCGTGGCGGGGCTGGCCGCGACGCGGGGGCAGTTGATGGTGTCGCATTCGGCTTTTTCAACGTTTGCATGGATAAATTCGTCGGCCCCGCGCGGCAGAGTGGCGGAGGTGGCGTTCATCTGATGCCAAAGGGGTTCAGACACGACGTTGACCGCAAAAACGCCGCTGTCCTGAATGTTTCGAATCGAATCCTTCAGATCGCCCGCGAAGATCACCTGCGGCGGGGTATAGGCGACAGCGTTGAAAAACGAATAGGGCGCGAGGTTGTCGCCCAAAGGGCCGCGCGTCGAAATCCAGCCGATGGGGCGGGGCGCGACGATGGCGGAAAAGGGGGAATGGGGCAGGCCGTGGCCATCTTCGGGGCGGTAAAACATCAGGGTTTTGCGGGCCTTTGGCGCGGCTGGGGCGCGGGGGAAAATCGGGATTTGATCCTGAACTATCCTCATGTTACGCGCGTTGCCAGATGATTCCACCCTTTGATTCCGGGGGCCGCCACGCGTGTACAAGCTGGAAGAAGAGACCGAGGCCGATTGGTGGGAGGTGGAGGCGCTGTATGACCTGTGCTTTTCGCCCGCGCGCACGGCCCTTTCCAGTTATCGGCTGCGCGAAGGGGTTCCGACGGTCGCGGCGCTGTGTCTGATCCTGCGCGACGATGACGGCACGCTGGCTGCTGCGATCCGCTATTGGCCGGCCGAAGTTGGCGGCGAGGATGTGCTGCTGCTGGGCCCGGTCGCGGTGCATACAACGCGGCAGGGCGAGGGGCTGGGCGGGCTGTTGATCAACGAAAGTCTGGCCGAGGCGCGGCGATTGGGGTGGGAGCGGGTGATGCTGGTGGGCGATGCGCCTTATTACAGCCGGTTCGGGTTTGCCCGGCTGGACGGCGTGGACATGCCGCCGCCCACCAACCCCGACCGGGTTCTGGGGCTGGATCTGAAAGCCGGCGCATGGGCCGGGATCAAAGGTGCGGTAACCAAGGTCGTCGGGGCGACGCTGCCGAGGCTTTGACCCTTGTTCTTGCGGGGCTTCAGGCCCACATTGACCGGATGACCAGTCTTCCCGCCCTTCGCGCACCGGATTTTGACGCCGAAATCGCCGCCCTCGCGCGCGATTACGTCCGGGCGAACGGGCCGGTGATGGCGCTCGTCAACAAGATGGGCGGCGGGGTTGAACGCCAGATCGCCGCCCTGCCGGCGCGAATGCGTGCCGAGGTGGAGCGGGTAAGCGAAGGGGCCTTGCGCGCTGCGATGGCGGCGGGGGCAAAGATGCCAAACCTTGGACGGCGCGGCGCGATGGCGGCTGCAGTGGCAAGCGGGGCCGTTGGCGGCGCGGGCGGGCTGCTGAGTTCGGTTGCGGAACTGCCGGTCACGATCTCGGTGATCTTGCAGGGTATTCAGCAAGAAGCGCGGGCGGCCGGGTTCGACCCCGAGCAGGCCAGCATCAAGGCGACCTGTATCCAGGTTTTTGCGGCCGGAACGCCGCAGGCGCAGGATGACGGCGTGAACGCCGGCTTTGTGTCTGCCCGATTGACGCTGAGCGGGCCGGCCTTGCAAAAACTGATCGCGGCGGCGGCACCAAAGCTGGCCTTGGCGATGGGGCAAAAGCTGGCAGCGCAGGCGGTGCCGGTTTTGGGGGCGCTGTCGGGGGCGGCGCTGAACGCGGCCTATCTGACCTACTACCGCGAAATGGCCCGGATCCGGTTCGCACTGATGCGCCTTTCCGTGCGCCATGGGGCCGAGGACGTGGTGAGCGCCTTTGCCGTGGCGGTCAGCCCGCCAAGACTGACCAAAGCCTGACGGCGCAGGGCTTGGCCGCTGGCCCCGGCGTGGCACTGTCCCGTGAAAATTCAGGTTTCTGGTCGGGCTGGGTCGCCCGC
This sequence comes from Paracoccaceae bacterium, assembly GCA_031385445.1. Lineage (GTDB taxonomy): Bacteria > Pseudomonadota > Alphaproteobacteria > Rhodobacterales > Rhodobacteraceae > CAIYZT01. The sequence continues at coordinate 33,433 of JANNBM010000034.1, forward strand.
CATTCGGTCAACAGTGCCTGTTGGCAATCGCCGCCGCCAGCGAAGGCTTGCCCCGGATCGGCGCGGCGCAGGCGCGGATGGAGTGCACGGCCAGACGGAACGTGCGACTGCGGGGCCGCTTTGGTGGCAGACGGGACCTGTGCTTTCATCGCACCAGACGCCAAGGCCGTCGGTTCTGGCAAGTTGTATCGGCTTGGCTGCAAGGATTTTGACCTGCATGACCGCGCAATCCTGGACAGGTCTTTGCAGGACAATTGGCTGCGATCGAACTGGCGCTGATCGGGCCGATAGGCGACGAACATGATCGTGCCGGAAAAGCTCTTTCTGGCCATCATCCTGTCGCAGATCACCACGCTCCATTGTCAACGGCGGGTTGCACCGGCGACGTGAGGCGCAATGACCTCTTTGGCGGTTGACCCTGAACCGCGAGATTTGAACGACAAAAGATCGCTTTAGAGCGGCTGATCGGCCAACCAATCCATCAAGGGCTGCCTCAGGCAATCGGCACCAGCGGAGCGGGCGCGGTCGATCACGCCGCGCGCGGCGCCCAGATCGACACGGCGCAAAAGCGCCTTGACCGGGCCGATGGAAGCGGGCCGCATCGACAGCGTCGGAATGCCCATGGCGGCAAGGGCCAGCGCCTCAATCGGGCGGCCGGCATCTTCGCCGCAAAACGACAAGGGCGTGTTGGTGCGGCGGCAACGCGCAACGATCTGTTCCAAAAAGTTCAGAAACGAGGTGTTGAGCGTGTCATACCGCTTGCGCACCCGTTCATTTTCGCGGTCGGCGGCAAAGAAGAACTGCTTCAGGTCGTTGCCGCCGATCGAGATGAAATCGACCACCTCGAAAAATGCCTCGGGCGCAAAGGCGAGCGACGGCGTTTCAAGCATGGCGCCGATTTCAATTCTGGCGGGCACCGGGTGGCCAAGCGAGTTTTCACGGTGCAATTCGCGGAAAACATGGCCGCGCGCAGCGGTAAATTCAGCGATTTCAGTGACAAATGGGAACATCACCGTCATTGGTCGACCTTTATGCGCCCGGATCAGGGCTTGCAGCTGCATGCGCAGAACGCCCGGCTTATCAAGCCCGACCCGGATCGCCCGCCAGCCCATCGCGGGGTTCGGCTCGTCGTTCGGTTTCATATAGGGCAGAACCTTGTCCGAGCCGATATCAAGCGTGCGAAACGCCACGCGGCGGTCTTTGGAGGCGTCGAGCACGCGGGTGTAAAGCTGCACCAACTCGTCGCGCTTGGGCATCTGATTGCGGATCAGGAATTGCAATTCGGTGCGAAACAGGCCCACGCCTTCGGCCCCGGACCCGACAAGACTGGGCAGATCGGCCATCAGCCCGGCGTTCATTTGCAGCGAAATCAATTGACCATCGCGGCTGAGCGCGGGCAGATCGCGCAGGCTTGCATAGCTTTCCTGCGCTTTGGCCTGCATGGCAATTTTATCGCGGAAAGACCGTGTGATCGTGTCTTCGGGGCGCAGATGCGCGAGGCCCTGATCGCCGTCCACCAAAATCACATCGCCGTTCAGCGCGTCCGTGGTGATGCGGGCGGCATGAATAACCATCGGGATCGCCAGGGCGCGCGCGACGATGGCCGCATGTGATCCGACCGAACCCTCTTCCAGAACGATGCCTTTAAGCTTGCGGCCATAGTCCAAAAGCTCGGCCGGCCCGATGTTGCGGGCCACGAGGATCGGGTTGTCCGGCATGGTCGCCCCGGTATCGCGACCTTGACCGGTCAGGATGCGCAAAAGCCGGTTCGACAGATCGTCCAGATCGTGAAGCCGGTCGCGCAGATAGGCGTCGGGCACCTGTTCAAGGCGGGCGCGGGTGGCGGATTGTTCTTTTTCAACAGCGGCTTCTGCGGAAAGCCCGGCCTGAATGTCTTCTTCCATCCGGCGCAGCCAGCCGCGCGAATGGGCAAACATCCGGTAGGCTTCGAGCACTTGTTTTTGCTCTTTGTCCAGGCTGTCAGCGGCCAGAAGATCATCGACCGACACACGCAAGACACCCACCGCTTCGCGGATGCGGTCAATTTCGAACAGCGGATCATCGGCCACAGGATTGGTGACGACAACGCGTGGTTCATGCAGCCAGACCCGGCCCTCGGCCGCGCCTTCCTGCCCGGTGGAGCCTTTGAAGGAGGCGGGCTGTTTGTGCAACGCGCCCATGGCCGATCCGTCGCCCGCAAAAGCGCCCAGTTCGGCCATCTCGGCCAGAACCATGGCCACCACCTCAACCGCATAAATCTCGTCTTCGGAATAAGCGCGGGCGTCTTTGGATTGCACGACCAGAACGCCCAGTTTTTCGCCGACCCGCTGAATCGGAACGCCAAGGAAGGACGAAAAAATCTCTTCGCCGGTTTCGGGCATGAACCGAAACCCCTTTTCAGCGGGCGCATTGGCGGTGTTCACCGGAAGACCGCTGCGCGCGACGCGCCCAACCAGCCCCTCGCCCAGCTTCATGCGCGTGTTGTGAACGGATTCCTTCTTCAGCCCCTCGGTCGCGCAAAGTTCCAGCGTCTCCGGGTCGCGGAACAGATAGATCGAGCAAACCTCGGTCTTCATGGAATCGTTGATCAGATGCGTGATCAGGTCAAGCCGGTCCTGCCCCTTGGCAGGTGTGCCAAGGACATCACGCAAGCGCCGCAAAAGTTTGCGGCTGTCACTTTCACTCCGGTCGGCCATTGCTGTTCGGCTCCTGACTTGTCCCCTTCTATAGGGGGCAAGGGACGGTGAGGGGAAGGAAAAAAGCCGGCAACGGAATGTTGCGGCTGGCTGGCGCGAAATTGGGCGGCGTGCCCGGTAATTGACCGCTTTTCACGCTGCAAACAAACCGCGCAACGAATTTTCTGCGAAAATTCAGCGCTCTTGCCGGAGGGGTCGGAATTTTCGCAGAAAATTCGTGCAAGCGGCCAGCCGCGTCAGGCTTTGTCGAGCTCGAATGTGTCGTGCAGGGCCTGAACCGCCAGTTCCATATACTTGCGGTCGATCAGCACCGATATCTTGATTTCGGACGTGGTGATGACCTTGATGTTCACGTTTTCGCGGGCAAGTGCGGCGAACATCTGGGCGGCAACGCCAACTTGAGAGCGCATGCCAATACCCACCACAGAGACTTTGGCAACATCGGTGTCCGCAACAAATTCGCCATAGGAAATTTTCCCAGCGCCTTGGGCATCCTCGATGGCCTTGCGCGCGCGGTCCACTTGATTTGTGGGCAGCGAAAAGGTCATGTCGGTATAGGCTTTGGTATCGCCGGGGGTCGAGAATTCCGAGATATTCTGCACGATCATATCGACGTTGATCCCAGCCTCGGCCAAGGGACCAAAGATCGCGGCGGCGATGCCGGGGCGGTCTTCGACCTTCAGCAGAGTCATTTTGGCTTCGTCGCGCGAAAAGGCCACGCCAGAGACGACTTTCGATTCCATGATTTCATCCTCGTCGCAGACCAGAGTTCCAGAATTTTCATCGGTGTCCTCGAACGAGGACAAAACCCGAAGGCGCACCTTGAAGCGCATGGCAAGTTCGACCGAGCGGGTTTGCAGGACCTTGGCGCCAAGCGAGGCCAGTTCCAGCATTTCCTCGAACGCGATCTTGTCCAGCTTGCGGGCCTTGGGCGAAATGCGCGGGTCGGTGGTGTAAACGCCGTCCACATCGGTGTAAATGTCGCAGCGTTCCGCGCCAAAGGCGGCGGCGAAGGCGACCGCGGTGGTGTCGGACCCGCCGCGGCCCAGCGTGGTGATGCGGCCTTCGGCCGACACGCCTTGAAAGCCCGCGACGACCGCGACCTTGAAGCCTTCGGCGAATTTGGTGTCGATATTGCCCCGCGGGATCGACACAAAGCGGGCCGAGGAATGGGCCGAGGTCGTGTTGATCGGCACTTGCCAGCCCTGCCACGACCGCGCGGGGATATCCATTTCCTGCAGGCGCAGCGCCATCAGGCCCGCCGTGACGTTTTCGCCCGCCGCAACCACTGCGTCATACTCGCGGGCGTCATACAGTTTGGAGGTGCCTTCGACATAGCCGACCAGCTTGTTGGTTTCGCCCGACATGGCCGAGACGATCACAATCACGCTGTAACCGCGCTCGACCTCTGCGCGGACCTTTTGCGCGGCATTTTCAATGCGCGCGAGGTCCGCGACCGAGGTGCCTCCGAATTTCATCACCAGAACTGGCATGGTCCCCCGCCCCAAATTTCGCCGCTTCTTTATCAGATGCAGAGCCGGGGGCAAGGGCGGGGCGGAAAATGAAGCGGGCAGCCACGTGCTGCCCGAACTCCGATGTCACTGCCTCAAAGGGCCATTCAACGCCTTGGTGGACCTGATGAAATCCTGCTGCAGACGAGCCCGCTCAGCCTTCGTCGCCGCCGCCCTCATCGCCGCCTGCATCGCCGCCGTCTTCAGCGCCTGCATCGCCGCCGTCTTCAGCGCCGGCATCGCCGCCCGCATCATCTGCGCCCGCATCGTCAGCGGCAGCATCATCTGCGTCCATATCGTCGGTGCCGGACGCATCGCCATCATCCGCGCTCGCCTCATCGGTGGCCATGTCTTCGGTCGTGTCTTCCTCGGTGGTCATTTCTTCGGTCGAGGATTCGTCAACCATGGTTTCTTCTGACGTCACCTCGCTGGTGAATTCCTCGCTTGTGATTGTCTCTTCGATCATGCTTTCCGACGAAGCATAGCTTTCGCTGATCGATTCCGAATACTCGGAATACCACGATTCATAAGAGAACGATTCGGAGCTGTAGCTGGACCAAGACGAGACAGAGCTGATCTCGATCTCTTCGTAATAGCTTTCGCTGGTGATCACCCAACTTGAACTGGCCAGCGCCCCGTCGCGCCAGATGTCAAAGCCGAAATCGCTGATCCCCTGATTGATCCAGTACAAAACCACTTCGTCAATCTGGATTGGGGTGGCAACATGTTGCTTTTGCACGGTTTCGATCACATCGCCGGGCAGAAGGCCCGCCGCATCCCCCCAGCCGCCGGGTTGAGTGGCCAGAACCAACGCACCATAGGCGTCGGGGCCAAGGCCAAAGGCATCGGCAACCGCATCATCGATGGGCAGCAGCACCGCGTCCAGCGCATGCGAGACGTAAGGCGCGGGCAACGCCTGCGCCATTGCAGCACCGGGGGCGACAAAGGCAGGAAGAACGGCCCACATAGCCAAAGCGAAAATGCGGGACGGCGCCTTTGAGGTCGGGCGGAATTTGGGGGTCATCATGTGCCTCTTGTTGTATTGGACTGTTGGCGATGGCCGGACATGTTGATGGGAAAATGCAAAGCCATGCGCCATTGCCAATGACAGTAGACTGCGTTCAAGCATCCGGCAAGGTTGGGAAGGGCGCAAATATTGGCCCAAATACCGCCACTTTGCAGCACTTGATCTAAAGGCGCGTCACAGCGCCCGCCAGCCGATATCCCTGCGGCAGAACCCGCCGGGCCAGTTGATGGAGTTTATCATGTCATAGGCGCGGTTGCGCGCTTCGGCGAGGGTTTGTCCCCGTGCGGTGATGTTCAACACGCGGCCACCGTTTGCGGTCATCTGGCCGTCAACTGCGCGGGTTCCGGCGTGAAACGCCATGCGAAAGCTGTCCTCGGGCAGGTTTTGCAGGCCCTTTATGACCGAGCCTTTGGCATATTCCCCCGGATAGCCGTTCGCCGCCATCACCACGGTCAGGGCATGATCGTCGGCCCAATTCACGCGGGCACGGTCCAGCCGTCCCTCGGCGCAGGCGAGCAAAAGGTCCAGCGCCTGCGCGCCAAGGCGCATCATCAGCACCTGCGTCTCAGGATCGCCAAAGCGGCAGTTGTATTCGACAAGGCGGCCCTGACCGCCCTCGATCATCAGACCCGCGAACAGAACACCTTGATAGGGCGTGCCGCGCCGCGCCATCTCGGCGATGGTGGGCAGGATGATCTCGCGCATGGCCCGCGCGGCGATGGCCTCGGTCAGCACCGGGGCCGGGGAATAGGCGCCCATGCCGCCGGTGTTCGGACCGGTATCACCGTCAAAGGCGCGTTTGTGGTCTTGGGCGCTGCCGACGGGCAGGGCGTTCACGCCGTCGGTCAGCACGAAAAAGCTGGCCTCCTCGCCGGTCATGAACTCCTCGATCACCACCTCGGCCCCGGCAGCGCCAAACTCGCCGATGAACATGTCATCCACCGCGTCCAACGCCTCGGGCAGGGTCATGGCGACGACGACGCCTTTGCCAGCGGCAAGGCCATCCGCCTTGATCACAATCGGCGCGCCTTTGGTGTGGATATAGGCGCGGGCGGCGGCGCCATCCGTAAAGCGGGCATAGGCGGCGGTGGGCGCATTGCAGGCGGCGCAGATTTCCTTGGTGAAACCTTTGGACGCCTCCAGCCGGGCGGCGGCGGCGGAGGGGCCGAAGGTCAGCAAACCTGCGGCGCGGGTGGCATCGGCGATGCCTGCGGCAAGCGGGGCCTCGGGGCCGATGATCACGAAATCGACGGCGTTTTGCTCGCAAAAGGACACAACGGCGGGGCCATCGAAGATGTCGATATCCGCCGTCTCGCACAGCTGCGCGATGCCCGCATTGCCCGGCGCCACGATCAAACGGTCGGTTTTGGGGTTTTGCTTGACGGCCCAGGCGAGGGCATGCTCGCGCCCACCAGAACCGAGGATCAGGATGTTCATGGGCGGCTCCTTTGGCGCAGTCGTTCTGTGCGTCATAGGGGCGGCTGGACGGTCAAGCAAGGCGATGTGTGCCGCCTGACGGTCTCATCGCTTCTTTACGCAGGCCACCCCATCGCCGTCGCGATCAAGATTGTAAATATCCGCGCCGATGACATAGACCGGGCCGCGCACAAAAGCCGGGCCATTCCCGCCGCCACCTTCGCAATCGACGTCCGAAGCGATGGGCACGCAGGCGCCGGTATAGTTTGGATCGCAGTCCTTGGCCTGCGCCGATCCGGCAGCGGCGATAAGGGCAATGGCGGACATGAGGACTGCGCGCATTGAAGGCCTTGGGACTCTGGTGCTGGGGACGTGAATGATCGATCTTGGTTAACGCAACATTAAATTTTCGTTAACGATTCGTTAACCAAGATGAACATGGGTGGGGTGCGCCTTGGTCACAAGGTGGAGGGCAAAAATCAGCCGGGCGGACATTTTCTGGTGAGGCGCGTTGCGCGATCAGGAATGCTGGGGCACAAAGGGGCATGGATCTGTTTGATGATGAAAGTGCCGCCCCGAAGGGAAACCAACCTGAATACACCGTGTCCGAACTGTCGGGTGCGGTCAAAAAGGTGATCGAGGGCGAATTTGGGCTGGTACGGGTGCGCGGCGAGGTGGGGCGGCTGTCGCGCCCGGCCTCGGGGCATTTGTATTTCGCTTTGAAAGACGACAAGGCCAGCCTTGATGCGGTCAGCTGGAAGGGGCAGGTCGCGCGCATGCAGGTGCGCCCCGAGGAGGGGATGGAGGTGATTGCCACCGGGCGGATGACCACCTTTCCGGGGCAGTCGAAATATCAACTGATTGTCGAGGATGTGGTGCTGGCGGGGGCTGGCGCGCTGATGGCGATGCTGGAAAAGCGCAAGGCGGCGCTGGGGGCGGAGGGGCTGTTTGACCCGAGCCGGAAGAAGCCGATCCCTTATCTGCCGGGGGTGATCGGGGTGGTAACCTCGCCGTCGGGGGCGGTGATCCGGGATATCCTGCACCGGCTGGCGGACCGGTTTCCGCGCCATGTTCTGATCTGGCCGGTGGGGGTGCAGGGGCAGGCCTGCGCGGCCGAGGTTTCGGCGGCGATCCGGGGGTTCAACGCCATTCAGCCGGGCGGCCCGGTGCCGCGCCCGGACTTGATTATCGTCGCACGCGGCGGCGGCAGTCTGGAAGATCTGTGGGGGTTCAACGAAGAGATCGTGGTTCGGGCGGCGGCGGCATCCGGCATTCCGCTGATCTCGGCTGTCGGGCACGAGACGGATACGACGCTGATCGACTATGCCGCCGATCTGCGCGCGCCCACGCCGAGCGCGGCGGCGGAGCTGGCGGTGCCGGTGCGGATGGAGTTGATTGCGGGCAACGAGGCGCTGGGCGCGCGGTTGATCCGGTCGGTGGTTCTGGGCATGGGGCGGCGGGGGGAGCGGCTGCGCGATCTGGGCCGGGCCTTGCCGCGGCCTGAGGGGTTGGTGCACGGCCCGGCGCAGCGGCTTGATCTGTGGTCGGGCAAGCTTGGCGCGGCCTTGGGCCTTGGCGTGGCGCGAAAGCGGGGCGTGTTCGAGGCGCGGGCGGGGGTTTTGCGGCCCGAGACCCTGCTGCGGTTGGTCGAACGGCGGGCGCAGGGGTTGACGCGGGCGCGCGAGGCGATGGGCGCGCGGATGGCGCGGCGGATCGATTTTGCGAAGGGGGCGTTGGACAAATGGGCCAGCCGCTTGGCACCGTCCCTGTCACGGATGATCGGCGATGCGGTACGGCGGGGGGCCGAGGGGCGGATCAAGCTGGCCGGGCTGGACACGCGGTTGCAGACAGCGCCTGCTCAGCGGTTGGCCGATCTGGCGCGGCGGCTGGACGCGCTGGACCGCACGCGAACGACTTTGGGCTACGCCGAGACGCTGACGCGCGGCTATGCCGTGGTGCGGGGCGACGGGGCTGTGGTCACGGGCCGCGCGGGGGCCGAGGCGGCGGCGGGCCTGGAGATTGAATTTCACGATGGCAAGGTGTCGGTGGGCCGGGGGATGGGCACGGCCAGGAAGGCCAAAGCGCCGGGTGGGGCGGACCAGGGCAGTTTGTTTTAAGGGATGGGCGTGACGGGCAGGTCTGTCACAAATCGCCTTCATCAGCCGCGATCTGAACCGGATGGAAGACATGCAGGTGCAGGTTTTGGTCGCCTTGAAAATCCAAGATATCGGCGATGGCCGCTTTACCCTTTCAAAAGAGTAATTTGTTGACATCAGCGGGCTTTGGGCCGGGGTGATGGACGCAGAGCCCATGCCAAGCCATCCCTCCAACCACGTGGCCCTTGCCATGCCGCACGCGACCTAAAGGCGCGGCTGTCGCAGATCAGGGCGCTCGCCCTGACCGTGCTTGCCGGGGGGCAGGCGAGGGGCGGTCGGTCTTTTGTCAGGGTGACGATCACCATCTGTTTGAACGCCATTCCGGCCCCTCGGACGAGCGGTCAAGGCGCGATGACGATGTTTGGGGCCTAAGCACTAAGAGCCGCGGCCTCATTTAAGGCATTGTTTTAATTTGGCAAACCCCCATCCAGCCTTAACCGCCGCGCCGCCGATGGCGCGCTGTTTGGTTTGCATGTCCTGCGTCAGAATTGGCCGCAAGGGCGGTTTTGACGGGCCGGGTTGCGCGGGGCGTGATGCGAAGGCCGCTTTCGTCGAAGATACGGCGGGGGATGACCAGGCAATGTCGAGCGGTCAATTCTGGCCGCGAAGGACGAATGCACCGCTTGCGAATACAAAAGGCGCGCGCGCTTGGTCAAGCAAATTGGCGGCGGATCCGTGCAGGATGTTTGACCACAAGGCAGGTGGATCGGGGTGATGTGCCTCGCCAGCTTGGGCTTTCAACGTGAGAGCGATGGCGCCCTCTGGGCGGCCGTCCTAGCGTGCGGGCGGCGCGCGTGCGCGGATAGTGCGGGGCGCGGCGGTGGCGGCGATCGGGATTGCGCCGGCGATGCGGGCGCAGCTGCGCACCAAAGGCAGCGCGGCCAAAGTGCCGGGGCCGTTCGCGCCTGTGTTTTTGGTGTTCAGCGGGCTGTCGACTGAGATGACCCGAGCCCGAACCTGCCCCGATTGCCGTATCCTTTTGGCCCAGCAAGATGGACCTGATGGGGCCGTTGGCGGGGTTTTCGCTGGAAAGCGGGAATGAAGACCGGGCAGCGGCGACGTTTGACGGGGCTTCGGGCGGCCATGTGTCGGCATATCGTTTTGGGTGCTGGGGAATGGATGGGATTGCAGGGGGCGAGATGAGCGAAGGGTTTTGATCGGGGGCTGCTCTGCTGGGTTTTGGCTTTTCGCCGGGATTTTGGGCGTCTGGCCGCCTTGCGGTGGCCTATGTCCTTGTCGGCTTTGACGAAAATCTGTCTATTGACCAAGCCTGCTCTTTTGGGGCGCCCTGAGCAGACCATGCAATATATCTTGCGGCCTGTCGGTACATTCATGA
>JANNBM010000052.1:0-64364 GCA_031385445.1 Paracoccaceae bacterium
GCAGCAGAGCCTCCGGTGCCACGGCGAATCGTGCGATTGCCGCATCCGTCTTGACGTTGGCGCGTCAGTGGTCGGGCCCATCACTCGATGCTGCGTCGATGCTGCATAGGTGATGGTGGGAGAAAGAAAAAAACGACGGCCAGGATGGCGTGGGGGGGGACCGCCTCGGCTGACCGCCGCACCAAGAGATCATCACAAATTATGCACCCGTGACAATGACGAATTCCGATCAACGAGATAATTTCGGAATGGGTGGCTTCGGCAACGTTTGGGCAAAAATGTCACGCGGGCGAGGGGTCACGTTTGAAGCGATCAACGGCATCAACAGGCACACTGCTGATGCTCAGTTAGAACGTTAGGTGACGGCTAGGTCAGATCTGATCTGCACACGGCTTGCGTGGCGTTCGATGGACCCGCTGCGGGCACCAGGGTGCTGGTTGCAATACCGTCCACGACATACGGTGTGCGCGAGTTCGCGAAGGTCTGAAGAGCGATGGGCACGGACGAGTTTGTGGCGCGTCGTGCCGATGCTGCGCGCTTGCTTTTGACCCGTGAAACCACTGGGCTATGGTGCAAATCGAGACCAACTAATTGATTTTATTGCCTATTTTTCGCGATGTATCATCCCGATTGGATGCTGGGCCCGCGCGATCAAACCGCGGGCCGCAATCAAATGGTGCTGGACGTCGGAAAGCCAGAGGTGCGCGATTACCTTTTTGCGGCGCTCTCTGCGGTGCTGAGCGAATACGCCATCGACTATATCAAATGGGACCATAACCGTCTGCTTCCTGTTGTGGATGCGGACCAGACGCGCGGGGTTTATGCGCTTTTTGATCGCTTGCGGGCGGCGCATCCGATGGTCGAAATCGAAAGCTGTGCCAGTGGCGGCGGCCGGATCGATGCGGGCATTTTGGCGCGGACGCACCGGGTTTGGCTGTCGGATTCCAACGATGCGCTGGAACGTCTGCGGATTCAGCATGACGCGGCGTTGTTTCTGCCCGCCTGCATCACCGGCAGCCACGTCGGCCCCCGCAAATCCCACACCTCGGGCCGGATTTTGCCGATGCCCTTCCGGGCATGGGTTGCCGCGCAGCGCCATATGGGGTTCGAAATGGACCTGCGCGAGTTGACCTCCGACGAAGCGGCGGTGCTGAAATCTGTCACGGCGTGGTGGAAAGCGAACCGCGATTGGATGATGAAGGGTACGATCCACCGGATTGACAGCACCGACCCGGCGGTGGTGGCCGAAATGCAGATTGCGGCGGATGGCGCGCGGTTTGTGATGTTCGCAGGTCAGGCCGAGGCCAGCGTTCAGTCGCTGCCGCGACCGGCGCGGCTGACAGGGCTTGATGCGGCGGCGCTTTATAAGGTGCGGCTGGTGAACCCAGAAGATGCGGCAAAGCAAAGCCGGGGGCCGAGTGCTCTGAAGACATCCGCGCTTGTCTTGTCGGGGCAGGCACTGATGGCGCAGGGGCTGCTGATGCCGGTTGCATGGCCTGCGACGATCTGGGTGGTCGAGGGCGAACGTCTGTGAGGGCGGCGGTGAGCGGTGAGCAGAAGATTTGCCTCATGCTCAAAGACGCTTTGGCTTTGCAGGCAGCCGCTTTGACCGCGCCGATGTCATAGCGGTCCGTGCTGCGCGCTGAAATGACAAGCGGCGGCCCTCGCGCGCAGGCCAGTTATGGCCACGGCGCGCACCACAATGCCCCTTGCAGCGCTGATCAAATTCCGGGATTCTGGCAAAACTGCCGCCGCCTTGGACGGGTTCGCGGCCAACATGAATATAAGGTCACACTGTGAAAAGAACGCTTGGTGTCTGCTATTATCCCGAACATTGGCCTGAAACGCAGTGGGAAACCGACGCCGCTCGCATGGCCGGGATTGGCCTGACATGGGTGCGGATTGGTGAATTTGCCTGGAACCGGATGGAACCTGAAGCCGGCCAGATGGATTGGGACTGGCTTGACCGGGCGATTGAAACCCTGGGCCGGCATGGGTTGAAGGTGGTTCTGGGCACGCCCACAGCAACCCCGCCGCGCTGGATGCTGACCAAGCATCCCGATATGCTGGGCGTTGATGCACAGGGGCGCAGCCGAAAGTTTGGATCGCGGCGCCATTACTGTTTCAGCCACCGCGGATACCGCGACGAATGCGCGCGGATCGTGGCGCTGATGGCCGAACGCTATGGCCGAAACCGCCATGTTGCCGCATGGCAGACCGATAACGAATACGGCTGCCACGATACAACCCTGTCCTATTCCCCCGCCGCGACGGATGCGTTCCGCGATTGGTGCGCGCAGCGTTATCAATCGCCGCAAGCGCTTAACCGGGCATGGGGGAACGTCTTCTGGTCGATGGACTATGCGGCGTTCGAGGAAATAGAACTGCCCAACCTGACAGTGACCGAACCGAACCCCAGTCATGTAATGGCGTTCCGCCAGTTCGCCAGTGACGAGGTGGCCGCGTTCAACAAGGTGCAGACCGACATCATCCGCAAGCATTCCGATTACCCGATCGCGCATAATTACATGGGCCGCATCACAGAGTTCGACCATTTCGCGACCGGCGCGGATTTGGATATCGCCTCGTGGGACAGCTATCCTTTGGGGTTTCTGTCGGACCGGCTGGAAGCAACCCCCACCCACAAACTGCGGTTTGCGCGCCAAGGCGACCCCGACTTTCAGGCCTTTCACCACGACCTTTACCGCGCTGTCGGGCGGGGACGTTGGTGGATCATGGAACAACAACCCGGTCCGGTGAACTGGGCCCCGTTCAACCCCGATCCTTTGCCCGGAATGGCCCGGCTTTGGGCGTGGGAGGCCTTCGCGCACGGGGCGGAAGCGGTCTGCTATTTCCGCTGGCGTCAGGCACCCTTTGCCCAAGAACAGATGCATGCTGGCATGTTGCGACCAGATTCCGTGGCGGCCCCGGCCTATGATCAGGCGGCAGAGGTGGCGCGGGAACTTGCGGCGATGCCCGATGTCGAAGGCGCACCGGCGCAGGTGGCGTTGGTGTTTGATTATGCAAGCGCCTGGGCCTGGCAAACCCAAGCGCAGGGACGCGATTTCGACTACTTCCGGCTGGTGTTCCATTTTTACAAGGGCCTTCGGCGGCTTGGGTTGAATGTGGATATTCTGCCGCCCGATACCGCCGACCTTTCGGCCTATAAGCTGGTGCTTGCGCCCGGCATGGCAACGATCGGTGAGGCTTTGATGGGCGCTTTGGCGGCGTTCAAGGGCACGGCGCTGATTGGTCCGCGCACGAATTCCAAGACGGTTGATTTTGCAACGCCTGTGCCGCTGCCGCCCCGCTTGCCGGGGCTGGATTGCACCGTGGCGCGCGTGGAAAGCCTGCCGCCCGATCTGCCGGTGCCCTTGGCCAAAGGCGGAAATTTCCTGCATTGGCGTGAGAAATGCGAAGGCGCGCAGGTGCTTGAGGAAACGGCAGACGGCTGGCCCGCCATCGTCGGGCATGGCGCATTGCGCTATCTTGCGGGTTGGCCGGACGACGCGGCGCTGCACCGGATGCTCGCCGATGCCTGTGCCAAGCAGGGGCTGGACGTCGAGAACCTGCCCGAAGGGCTGCGCATCCGCGACACCGCGACGCATCGGTTCTGGTTCAATTACAACCCAGACGCGGTGACGCATGGGGCGCTGACACTTGCGGCGGCCGGGGTGCATTGGGAAAAACGCTGAGGCGCAGGGATGAGGCCGATGCCGCCTTCGGGCCCAAGGGTGGTTTGGCCGCCATCAACCGCAAGATCGGTGCCCGAAATGAACGGGGCCCGACCGGACAGCAGGAACGCATCCGCCTCTGCCAATGCTTCGGGGTCGCCGTTCCTGCCCAAGGGATGCAATCGGCCGCCGGCCTTGTCTGCGACATCGCACCGATCATTCGAACGCATGGAAATCACGTCTTCCATGTCCAACCGAACGAGACGGAACTGCCCCGAAGGTTGCGCGGCGCAAGCGCAGCTGCCTGCTTTGTGGTCAGATGCAGCAGGCCCGCCTTGAAGACTGAACCCATCATCTGCCCCGCTTTTCCATGCGATCTGCCGCCGCCATCTGCGCCGCCAAAGCCGCAGAAATCAGGTTAAACTCACGCCCCTTGCGCCCCAGTTCGCGCGTTTGGAAAGCCGCCGTGTTGCCGGCCGGTATAACGTTGCCGCCTGAAGGTATCGCGCCGAAGGGCATGCACACGCTGGGCGCAAGGCGGCCCGCGATCCAGCTATTAGGATCGTCAATTGCCACAAGCCGAACACGACGCGGCGCGCTTCGTCGCGGGTTTTATGCGTTCTGCGCCGGATGCGTTCGCGTTTGAGCCGGTTGAAGAAGCTCCCGACGACGACGCTTGACCATGGTTTTTCAGCCAATGGCGAACAAGGTCTCGGCCCGGAACTGGTCAGGCGCATCCACATCGAACGCTCTGTTCAGAATTTATCGGTCAGGACGGCAGGGCTGACGTCCTCTGATCCCGGCTGCTTTTTGTAAACAATCTGGGCCCTTAGGCCCGCCGAACGGGCCAACCTCCAAGCCCGGTTCGGGCCGATGTCTATGCCTCCTTGACGAGGTTCCAGAAGGTCTGCGGCCCCGATAGCCCCTGTCGTCGCGTTCAGGAACAAGGGCACAGTTCCAAGAACACGCCAGTCCACCGGGCCTGCGCGCTGCGCCAAGGCAGAGTTCGCCGGACAGACCAACCGCATGCCGTCCTCGAAGATCGGCGTTACAATCAGGCCGGCGACCGCGGCCCCCATGCTGTAGGTGCCCAGATCGGCCTGTCCGCTCGCCACCCGTCTGCGCATATCTGCGCTGTCGGTCCCCACCGGACCGATCTTGGCGCCGGGCCGGTTGGCCATTAACCCGGCCAGCATTTCGGGGATCAGCGGAGCCGCCACCCAAGCTATGCGAAGTCTGCCATTTTTGCCAGAGGCATGCTGCGCGATCAGGTTAATCGCGGTGTCATGGTCGCGCAGCCGCACCCGTGCGACCCCCGCCACACAGCTGCCCAGTTCCGTCAGGCTGCGTTTGCTGTTCGATTCAAACAGCGGCGCGCCCAAATGGTCCTCGACCTGTTTCAGGGTCATCGAGAGTGCCGATTGCGTGCGGAACAGCTGGCCCGCTGCATCCCGGACGTCGCCGCAGTCAACAACGGTGACGAACACGCGCCGAGCCTCGGTGCGGACCATGGCTTACCTCGATGCACCTCAAACTGAATCAGTTAATATTCGTTCGGCAAAAGCAGGTAAAATCGGTCAGCTGAGGCGGAAAAGCGCGATGACCGGCCGTCTGAAGACACGGGACGAGGTTGAAACGCTGGCACGGCCGGTTCTTGTCGCGGCCGGGGCGCCGAATGACACGGCGGCGGTCGCGCGGTGCATCCGCCTGGCCGGGCGTGACGGGATCGCAAGCCATGGTTTGCTGTATCTTCCGATCTGTGCCGAGCCTTTGCGCTGCGGCAAAACAGACGGCGCGGCGCCCAAATGGCTGCGCAGCCAGGACAAGCGGGCATCCGGGGCGACGCAGGCAATGGCTTTGCCCACAGCGCAATTGATGCCGTTTGGCCCGCGTTGATCGGATCGGCGCGCACCTGCGGGATGGCGGCCATGACCCCGCACCGATCGTACATTTGCGGCGCCCCCGCAGCCTCCTTCACCGATCAACCCGGCGCATGACGGCCGGGGCGCGGCGCCGCGCCAACCGCAGCCGGATTAAAGCCGATGGTGTCATGGTGGATGATGCTCTCCTTGCCGGAATTGGCGTTCAGATCCGAGCCAGAACACCGAGGGGCAAGGCATGATGCGTGCGACGCAACCGCTTTGGTGGGCGGCGGGCCTTCAAAAGCGGCATGATACGCTGATGGCCATCGGACCCGAAATTGAAACGGTTGGATAGCTGTTGTGCGCCGGTCCCGTAAACGGCACAAAGAAGCGGACATGGGCCGGGGCAGGGATGGGTCCCGGGGCGGGCGAAAAGGGGCGGTTGTGGCGGGGCAAAACGCGGCATTGGAAAAGGTCTTGGCTTGGGGTGATCAGGCGATGGCGGTGGGGCTTGGCTGGCTGACCTCGCCAGCGGCATGGTCGCAGTTTGCGATTTTGGCGGCGGCCTATGTGCTGGCGCGGCTGCTGTCAAAACGTCTGGCGCCGCTGCTGGCGCGCGCGGTTGAAGCGTTGAGCCTGCGGCTTGGCCCGTTTGGCGGCGCGGTTCGCCCGCTGGCCCGGATCTTGCCGCTGCTTCTGCCCGTTCTGGCCTATGGACTGACGGCGGGCGGCGAGCAGATCACGCGGGCGGCCTTTGGTTCGGGCGAGGTGATCGCCTTTGGCAAAAGGGTGTTTTTGTTCCTCGCGGTGCGGATTTTTGCCAAGGATATCCTGAAAGACCCGTTCCTGAAGGTGCTGGCGCGCTATGTTCTGGTGCCGGTCGCGGCGGTTTATGCCTTGGGGGTTCTGGACGAGGTGGTCGCGCGTCTTGATGCCACTGAGGTGGCGCTGGGCAACATCCGTTTTTCGGTGCTGGCGCTTTTGCGCGGGGCGGTCGCAGGCGCGCTTTTGTTCTGGCTTGGGTCTTGGTCGAACCGGCAAAGCGCCGATTACATCAAGGGCCAGCACGATCTGCGCCCCGCAACGCGCGAGCTGTTTGCCAAGGCGGCAGAGGTGGTGATTTTCGGGGCGGCGTTTTTGCTTTTGATGTCGGTGATGGGAATCGATTTAACGGCGGTGGCGGTTCTGGGCGGCGCGCTGGGTGTCGGGATCGGGCTGGGCTTGCAGCAGATTGCGGCGAATTTCGTGTCGGGGATCATCCTGTTGATCGAGGGGCAGACGACGGTTGGCGATTATGTGGAGCTGGACGGCGGCGAGAAGGGCACGATCGTCAAGATGACCGCGCGGGCCTGCGTGCTGGAAACGTTTGACGGCCGCTGGATCGTGGTGCCGAACGATCATTTCATCACGACGCGCGTGGTGAATTACTCCGATCAGGGCAGCGCGAACCGTTACGAGGCGGCGTTTTCGGTCAGCTATGAGACGGATATCAATACGGTGCCCGAGATTGTCGAACGGGCGGTCGCGGCTTTGCCGTTTGTGCTGACGGCGCCCGATGGGCCGGATGTGGAACTGGTGGCCTTTGGCGAGTCTTCGGTGGATTTTGCGGTGGAATATTGGGTGCAGGGCATTGACGACGGCAAAAACAAGTATCGCAGCCATGTGATGTTTGCGATCTGGAATGCACTTAAAGAGGCCGGGATCCAGATGCCCTATCCGCACCGCGTGATCGAAGTGAAGGGCGGCGCGCTTGGCTGAGGCGCTGGTCATCGGCGCGGGGCCCGCGGGGCTGATGGCGGCCGAGGTGATGGCCGGCGCGGGGATGCGCGTGGTGGTGACCGAGGCGAAACCGAGCCCGGCGCGCAAGTTCTTGATGGCCGGGAAATCGGGGCTGAACATCACCAAGGATGAGGATCTGGCGGGGTTTATCGCCCGATATGATGCCGCCGGGCCGCTGCGCCCGATGCTGGAGGCGTTTGGTCCGGACGCGGTGCAGGACTGGTGCCGGGGGCTGGGGCAAGAGGTGTTCACCGGATCGTCGGGACGGGTGTTTCCGGTGGCGATGAAAGGCTCGCCCTTGCTGCGGGCATGGCTGGCGCGGCTGGGCGGGATGGGGGTGCAGATGCGGACCCGCTGGCGCTGGACCGGGTTTGACGGTGCGGGGATGGCGTTTGAAACTCCCGAAGGGAGCGCGGTGCTGCGCCCTGAGGTGACGGTGCTGGCGCTTGGCGGGGCAAGTTGGGCGCGGCTGGGCTCGGATGGGGCATGGGTTCCTGCATTGCAGGCGGCGGGGGTGCAGATCCGGCCGTGGAAGCCGGCGAATATGGGGCTGGTGGTGGATTGGTCGGCGCATATGGCGCAGCATTTCGGGGCGGCGGTGAAGGGGGCAGCGCTGCTGGCAGGCGGGCAACGCGAGCGGGGGGAGTTCGTGGTGTCGGCGCGGGGGCTGGAAGGCGGCGGGATTTATGCGGTGTCGCGCGCGGTGCGGGAGGGGGCGGAGCTGCGGGTTGATTTCATGCCGGACGTGGAGGCGGCGGAGGTTGCAGCGCGGCTGGGACGGATGAAGCCGGGCGAGACGCTGGCAAACCGTTTGCGCAAGCTGGGGCTGTCGCCGGTTGCGGCGGGGCTGGTGATGGAATGGGGCAAGGGGATGGCGGCTCTGGCGGCGGTGAAGGGGCTGTTGGCGCACCATGTCGGGCCGCGCGCGCTGGATGAGGCGATTTCGGTGGCGGGCGGGGTGGCGTGGGACAGCGTGAGCGCGGGGCTGGAATTGAAGGCGATGCCGGGGGTGTTCGTGGCGGGCGAGATGCTGGACTGGGAAGCGCCGACGGGGGGGTATCTGCTGACCGGGTGCATGGCGACGGGGGCATGGGCGGGTAAGGCGGCGGTGATGGCGGGGGCGGGGGTAATGGTGGGGGCGGTGCGTGAGATCACGCACCCTACCTTAGGGTGATGGCGGGGGCGGTGCGGGGGGTCACGCGCCCGATCTTTGGGTGGTGGTGGGGGCGGTGCGGGGGGGCACGCACTCGATCTTTGGGTGATGGTGGGGGCGGTGCGTGAGATCACGCACCCTACCTTAGGGTGATGGCGGCGGTGCGGGGGATCACGCACCCTACGGATGGGATGGGCGTTCGGCGGGGCGTGAAATCGCGCTAGAGGGGGTGGCGGAGGCGCGGAAGATTACTTGCCCGCGCCCGCCGTCTCGCTTCCGTTCCTCGTCAGATAATATGCCAACAGGATCGGCACCACGGTCGCCGCGAAAACGATCATCGCGACCACATTCGTGACCGGGCGTTGGCGCGGGCGGATCAGCTCTTCGAGCATCCAGATCGGCAGGGTGGCTTGCTGGCCAGCGGTGAAGGTGGTCACGATCACCTCATCAAACGACAGCGCGAAGGCGAGCATGCCGCCCGCCAGCAGCGCGGTGCCGAGGTTTGGCAGAAGGACGTGGCGGAAGGTCTGAAAGGCGTTGGCGCCAAGGTCGGCCGACGCCTCCATCACCCCGCCGGACAGGCGGCGAAAGCGGGCGACGGCGTTGTTATAAACGATGACGATGCAGAACGTGGCGTGACCCAGGATGATGGTCCATGTCGAAAACGGGATATCCATCAGGCCAAAGGCCGAGCGAAGGGAGATGCCGGTGATCACGCCAGGCAGCGCGATGGGCAGAAGGATCAGCAGGGTGATCTGCTCGCGTCCGAAAAACCGGGCGCGGGACATGGCGGCGGACACGAGGGTGCCGAGGATCATTGCGAGGAATGTGGCGACGCCTGCGACTTTGATCGAAAGCGCCAGCGCCTCCCAGATGTCCGGTCTTGCCCATGCCGCGGCGAACCATTTGGTGGTCAGGCCGGGGGGCGGGAAAGCATAGGTCCGCTCTTCAGTGGTGAAGGCATAAAGGAAGATCAGCAGGATCGGCAGGTGCAGGAACAAAAGCCCGCCGAGGGCGCTGAGGCGCAGCAGACGCGTGGGGCGATCAGAGAGCATCGAAGGCCCCCATGCGTTTGGCGATGGACAGGTAGATCAGCATGATCACGATCGGCACCACGGCGAAAGCGGCGGCGAGGGGGATGTTTCCAGCGGTGCCTTGCAGTTGGTACACCGCCATGCCGATGAAATTGGCCGAGTTTCCGACGATCTGCGGGATGATGTAATCACCCATGGTCAAGGAAAACGTGAAGATGGAGCCCGCGATCACCCCCGGCAGGGCGAGGGGCAGGATCACGGTGCGGAAGGTTTGGGCGCGGGTGGCGCCAAGATCGGACGCGGCTTCGAGCAGCGAGGTCGGCACGCGTTCCAGCGCGGCCTGCATCGGCAGGATCATATAGGGCAGCCAGACATAGGTGAAGACCGCGAACATCCCGAGATAGGACGTGGACAGGGAATTGCCGCCGATCACCGGCAGGGCGAGGATGGCGTCAAGCACCGGGGTGGTGTGGGTGGCGGAGGCGGCCCAGGTGACGATGCCCTCTTTGGCGAGGATAAGTTTCCAGGCGTAGACTTTCACGAGGTAGGACGACCAGAGCGGCAGCATCACGCCGAGGTAGAACACCGCTTTCCAGCGGCCCCGTGCAAAGCGGGCGGCGAAATAGGCGATGGGGAAGGCGAGAATGGCGCAGCCGATAGTGACAGCAGCGGACATGATCACGGTGCGGGCGATGACGTCGTAATTGGCGGGGCGCAAGAGCTCGGCATAGGTTTTGAGGGTGAACTCGGGCACGACCATGCCGGAAAACTCGTCGATGGAATAAAAGCTTTGAAGCAGCAGGGCGGCAAGCGAGCCGAGATAGACCACCCCCAGCCAGAGGAGCGGCGGGGTGAGCAAAAGCGCGAGCAAGAGGCGCGGTTTGCGCCAGAACAGCGCGGTGAGGCGGTCAGCGGGGCCACGGGCGGGAAAGATGGCGGGCGTCATGGGGCGCGGTCCGTGGCGGGGGCGGGCGATGTGAGGGCCGGCCCTTGCGGGCGAGGTTTGGTCAGCGCGCGATGGGCGGCTGGCGGCGAGGGGTGCGCTGCCCCCAGCTTGGCCTCGCTTTGGATATTCAGCGACAGGCAAGGGAGCAAGGCAGCGGGTTGCGGCATTTTGGCGGCCGTGCCCCAAGAGCGGGTCGGCATCATTCGCCTTCCTTCACGTGCAGGACGCCGGGGGATAACGGTGAAGGTGGCGGCGATATCCGCGGGGGGTTGGTTCGTGGGGCAAAGGGCGGCGATGGCGGCGGCGCCCACGCGCAGCCCGATGCAGGCGCCCGAGCCGCAGCAGCGCCGGACGGGAAGGGGGCGGTGGGCCGTTCGCCCGGCGTCAAGGGCAATGCGCCGGGGCAGGAAGGCGGTGGCGGCGATGTCGGTGTCGCCCACGCGCAGCCCGATGCTGGTTCCCGAGCCGGGGGAGCGCGGGGCGGGAAGGGGACGGTGGGCCGTTCGCCCGGCGTCAAGGGCAATGCGCCGGGGCAGGAAGGCGGCGGCGCCCACGCGCAGCCCGATGCTGGTGCCCGAGCCGGGGGAGCGCAGGGCGGGAAGGGGACGGTGGGCCGTTCGCCCGGCGTCACTTGCAGGGCGCAAAGGGACGACGGTGACCGTGGCGGCGCTGACAGTGGGGAGGGGCCGGTTTGTCGGGGCGAGGGCAGCGCTTTGGTCGCTTGGCGCAATGCGGGCGACCAAGCCGGTGGTGTGCGGGGCGGGAGTGTGCGGCGGCATCATTCGCCCTCCATCACATGCAGGGCACCGGGGGCGAAGGTGAAGGCGGCGGCGGCGCCGATCTCGGGGAGGGGTTGGCCGGTGGGCACCAGCGCAGCGATTTCGGTTTCGCCAACGCGCAGCACGACGCGGGTGCCGGACCCGAGGTAGCGCAGGGCGGTGACGGTTCCGGCGCTGGTGGTGGGGCCGATTGGCGCGAGGCTGGTTGCTTCGGGGCGCAGGGAAGCCCATTTGGCGGGGCCGCCGAGCGCGGCGGTCAGCGCAGGCGGCAGAACGTTGGACGAGCCGACGAAATCGGCGACAAAGCGGGTGCGGGGGGCGGCGTAAATCTGCGCCGGGGTGCCGATTTGCGCGATCTTTCCCTCATTGAACACGGCCAGACTGTCGGCCATTGACAGGGCTTCGTGCTGATCATGGGTCACGAAAACGAAGGTGATGCCAAGGCGCTTTTGCAGGGCCTTCAGCTCGTCCTGCATCGCCTCGCGCAGTTTAAGGTCCAGCGCGCCGAGGGGTTCATCCAGCAGCAGAACGCGTGGCTCGTTCACCAAGGCGCGGGCAAGCGCGACGCGCTGGCGTTGACCACCGGACAGCTGCCCCGGTTTGCGGCTGCCGTAGTCATCCAGCTTCACCAACGCCAGCATTTCGTCGGCCCGGGCATAGCGGGCGGCGCGGGCCATGCCTTTGACCATCAGCCCGTAAGCCACGTTGTCGCGCACATTCATGTGGGGAAACAGCGCGTAATCCTGAAAGACTGTGTTCACGTTGCGCAGGTGCGGCGGGGTCTGGCTGACGTTTTGGCCGAAGATCCGGATCTGGCCGGAAGTGGGGGATTCAAAGCCCGAGATCAGGCGCAGGCAGGTGGTTTTGCCCGAGCCGGAGGGGCCAAGCATGGCAAAAAAAGCGCCCTCAGCGATGGTCAGATCAACGCCGTCCACCGCCTTGATCGGGGCGGAGGCGGGACCGAAATGGCGGGTCACGGCGGCAAATTCGACAGCGGCTGGTGCAGCGGGGGTCATGCGGGGCCTTGGGTTAGGGGGGCGGTCACGGGCTAGGGGAAAGTGCCCCGCGCTGTGACCTTCCTATAAGAGGGACGGCGCGTGCTCAAGGGTGGAGCGAAATGCGCGGGTCTGGGGCTATGGGGTTCGAGGGGCTCGGCAGGAGGGGCCACACAAACAAATGTTTACAATCGTTGAAAATGGCCTCGGTTTTGAACATGCCAATGGCACCTTTCGCCCCCGGGGCATTGCCGAAGGCATCAGGGATAGGGCCAACCGAAAGCTGGATTCCGGCTTTGGCCAAGCATCCACTGTCAGGGGCCGACACATCCTGTCGATCCGCAGCCGGAAATGCACCCCAAGGCATTGTTATCCTGTGTTATATCTTGAGGATTTCCCAATCCAATCCACCGTGGAGGGCTGGGATTTTCCAGCAAACCCTGGCCCGGCGGCCCTTGCCGGGAAACGGATTTGCATGCGAACCCCGCAGCTTCATATTCCGCTGGACGAGAAGGCCGAGCACGACCACAAAGACGGCGGCGAACCAGATTGGCCCAAAAGCAAAACTGAAATCCGCAACCCGGCAGGCTTTTGCGCAGCAAACGCCGGTGCTGTCCACGATGACCTGATGGCCGCCTCTTCGGTTCCGACGGCGATCCCAATTGCTTCGTTGCGCATCCGGGAAGATCGAAAGTGCGCTCACCCCCCAATTGCTTTCGGCAGACCAGCGCGCATAACCATCCGTAGGGTGCGTGATATCACGCACCGCCCTGCCCAAAACGCGTCAAACCGCGCGCCCGCCTCAAACCCAACGCCCCCCGCTTCGCCTACCCCCGTCCATTCCCGATCCCGCATAACCATCCGTCGGGTGCGTTATATCACGCACCGCCCCGCGAAAGGTCCGTCACCCCCCTCAATACCCATAGCCACACAGCTTCACCCGGATCGGCTTTCTCGCCACGAAATCCTTCTCTGCGAACTGGGCTACGTCCAGCATCGTCTCGTCCCACACGATGCTGCCCGGATTGCAGAAGTTGAAATACTTCGCCCCCTCCACCCGGATGCCGACCTTGCCGCGCCTCGGGTCGATCGTCCAACCCAGCCCGTTAGAGCTGGGAACACCTCGCACCCCGTTGCACACCAGATCGCGGCAACGCGTGCCCCGCAGCGTGATGTCGCCGCCGCCTTCACCCCAGATGCCAAAGCACGAATTGCCCTGCCGCACCCCGTCCACATCCTCGATCAAAACGCCGCTGCTGCCCTCGTCCACCATCACGCCGTCGCCGGTGGGCGCGTTGTTGCCGTCCAGAAGCCCGCGCTGAATCTTGATGTTCCTGGTTTTGTAAACGTTCACATTGTCCTCGGGCCAGGATTGCGTCAGCGAGGTCTCGTTCGAGAAATCCGTCAGCCGCCCGTTGTTCGACTTGTCCCATTGCACCAATTGCCCGCGCGGAAACGGGCCGCGCTGATCGTGGCCCTCGATAAACGAAAGCCGGCTGCCGGTGCATTGCAGCATGAATATCCCCGACGATCCCCCCGTCAGCCGCGCCGTGCTGACCGTCAGGTTCGCGCTGTCATAGCAGTCGATGTTGTTCTGCTGATCCGAACTATTTGCCCCCGTCGAAGGACCGCCCTCATGCACAATATCAACGCCGGTGATCGTGGTATTCGCCGCCCCTTGAAGCCGGATACCCGGCCCCGACGTGTGGTGAATGATGACGTTTCGGATCACCACCCCAGTCTTGCCGTTGATATCGATCCCCGGACGATTGCCCGCCGTGATGTCCAGATTTTCGATGACCTGATTGTTCCGGCTGGCCACGACCGGCCCTGATTTCTTGTAAGCGGTACAGCTTTGCGCGGCCAAAGGCCCCGCGAAAAGCAGTCCCCCGATGATCATGAAAGCGGCGGCAAATCGCATGATGCACTCCAAACCCAGTGTTACCAAAGCCCAGGATGCCGCCCAATCGCCGCCTTGCCAAGCCCTACTGCGCAGGCAGGGCGCGCGGCCGCCCATCCTCGTCAATCGCGACAAAGGTGAACAGCCCCTCGGTCACCTTTTCGCGCAGACCTTGGCGATTGCGCAAAACCCAGGCCTCAACCTGCAGGCCCATCGACGTGCGCCCGATGCGGACAATCTGCACATAGATGCACAAAACATCGCCCACCTTGACAGGCCGGATGAACTGCATCGCGTCAATCGCCACAGTCGCTGCCCGCCCCTGCGCGCGCCCGCTGGCGACGATCCCCGCCGCCATGTCCATCTGGCTCAGCACCCAGCCGCCAAAAATATCGCCGTTCACATTCACATCGCGCGGCATCGCGAGAGTGCGCAGTGTCAACTCGCCTTGGGGGCCATCGGTCATCATGTCTCTCCGCTAAACCTGAAACGCGCTGGCGGGCAAACGCATAAGCAGATTGGCATCCGGGCTGATCGCCGTCCAGATATCCCACAGGCTTTCATGTCCCACGCCCCAGAAATTGCCGCCGCTCTGCGCCATCATGTCGGTGATAATCTGAAAATGCAGATGTGCCGCCCAGCCGCCGTTTTCATGCCAATCGCCCAAGTGCGCGATGATCTGCCCGGCTTTCACCCGCTGCCCGGGCCGGACAAGCCCCGCAAGGCTGCTGCCCAGATGGCCGTATTGCGTGACAAACCCGTCATGGCGCAAAAACAGCGTGTGGCCGTAATCCAAGGCATCGGCATTGTAAGTGACGCTGATCACCTCGCCGTCCAAAGGCGCATGTACTGGCGTTCCCGCCGCCGCAAACACATCAACGCCCAGATGCACCATCCGCCGCTCATCGCTCATCTGGTCGGCAAATTGCGCGGCGGTATAGACCCCGCGTTTTTCGCCATAAAGCCCAAGACCATAGCGCGCACCAGTGCTGGTAAACCAGAGATCAAAGGCACGGTCCGAAAAGGCGGGCATATCGGGCCGCTCACCGCGCGTGGGCAGGGCGATAGGGGAGGACGCCATGATCAGCGGATCAAACAGCGGATGCGGCGTCAGCGCGCGCAGCCGCGCCTCGATGCCAATCGCGGCGATGACCGGCGGCAGCCCCGCCCCGGCGCGGATCACCGCCCCCAGCAGCCGCTGATCGGCGCTTGCCAGCCGCAACGCCTCGGCGCGGCCAGCAAGCGCGCGGTGCAGCGCCGGCAAAAGCGCCTGTGCCCCGGCGTCATCAAGCCCCTCCGCCCCCGCCCTCAGCACCGCGTAAAGATCGCGCTGCCCGGCCATGCGCCCGGCCAGATCGGCCGCGCGGGCCGCAGCCCCCCCCGTCACGCCCGGCCCCGATACTTTGCCGCAAGCGCCTTCATCGCCCCCGCATACAGCGCCATATCGACCCCGACCCCAACAAAATTTGCCCCGGCCGCAAGGCATTCGTCGATATAGGCCGGATCGGTGGTCAAAACCCCTGCCGCACGCCCTGCACTCCTGATCCGACTCAGCGCCTCCATCACCCGCGCCTTGACCTGGCTGTGCCCCGGCTGGCCAAGCAGCCCCATATCCGCCGCCAGATCCGACGGACCGATGAAAAACCCATCGACCCCCTCGATCGTCAACATCTCGTCCAGCGCGTCCAACCCGGCCAGACTCTCGATCTGCAAAAACAGACATATCTGCGCATTGGCCGTCCCAAGGTAATCCGGGATCGCCCCAAACCGAGACGCCCGCGCCATCGACGCCCCAACCCCCCGGACCCCCTGCGGCGGGTAACGCGTCGCCCGCAAAATGGCCCGCGCCTGATCCGCACTGTCCACCATCGGCACCAAAAGGCTTTGCGCGCCGATATCCAGAAGCTGCTTGATCAGCGCCGGGTCATCATTCACCGGCCGCACCATGGGCAAGGAAGCCGACCCCAGCACGACCGCAAGCTGATCCGACAGATTGCGGATGCCTGCGGGTACATGCTCGCCGTCGATCAAAAGCCAGTCAAACCCCGCCCCCGACGCCACCTCGGCCACATAGGCATCGGCCATCCCAAGCCAGCAGCCATACAAAACCTCGCCCGCCGCGAGCCGTTTTTTCAGCAGATTTTCCGGTGCAGGCATGGCGAACCCTCAGGCAAAAGAAATGGAAACCTGACCAAAGCTGCCGAAATCAGCGTGAAACTGACTGCCGGGCGGCGCCTCGACCGGGCGGATGAACGATCCTGACAGCACGATATCGCCATTTGACAGGCCAAGGCCATAGCGCGCAAGCCGCCGCACAAGCCAGACGATACCCATGACCGGATCATCCAGAACCCCCGCGCCCAGCCCGGTTTCCTCCACCACGCCGTCCCGCTTCAAAATCGCCCCGACCCAGCGCAGATCCGCCGCTTCCGGCGCATGCCGCGCCGCGCCCAGAACGACCCCGGCATTGGCGGCGTTGTCGCTGACCGTGTCCACAATCGTGCGCGCCCTCCCGGTTTGCGGATCAACCCGCAAAATCCGCGTGTCCAAAATCTCCAGACTTGGCGCGACGGCTTCGGTCGCCGCGATCACCTCGGCACGGCCGACATCGGCCCCGGCCAGATCCGCACCCATGATAAAGGCGATTTCGGCCTCGATCCTCGGCTGAATAAACCGTCCCTTGGGCACCATGGCCCCATCCGCAAACAGCATATCATCCAGCAAAACGCCCGAATCCGGCGTGGTGATCTTCAGCGCCTCCTGCATGGCGCGGCTGGTCAGCCCGATCTTCCAGCCGATCCCGTGCCGCCCCGCCGCCCGCTTGCGCGCGATCAGCGCGCCCTGAATGGCATAGGCCTCGTCCAGCCCCGCCCCCGGATGAACCAGCGAGATCAACCCGCGCTGCCGCCCGCTCCGCTCCGCCTCAAACAAGGCCTCCGCCTCGGCTTCGATCTGCTGCGGTGTCATTCGTCCATCACCCCATTGCGCAAAATCCCGATGCCGGGGCTTTCCACCTCGACCACATCGCCGGGTTTCAGCCAAACCGGCGGGTCAAACCGCGCCCCCGCCCCGGTGGGCGTGCCGGTCACGATGATATCCCCCGGCTCCAACGTGCAAAAGGTCGAGATATAGGCGATCTGCCGCGCCACCCCGAACAGCATCCGCCCGGTACGGTCCTGCTGGCGCACCTCGCCGTTGACGCGGCAGATCAGCGGCACGTCGTCAATCTGCGAGGCGTGCCGGAACGGCACCAACCAAGGCCCCATCGCGCCCGACCGGTCCCAGTTCTTGCCTTGCGTCACGTTGAATTTCGCATGCCGCACCCAGTCCCGGATTGTGCCTTCGTTGCACAGGGTCAGCGCCGCGATATGGCCCAGCGCCTGTGCCTCGGCAATGCGCCGCCCGCCCGTGCCGATCACCACCGCGATCTCGCCCTCATAATCCAGCTGCGCACTCTCCGGCGGGCGCACCAGGGCTTCGCCGTGGCCGGTAAAACTGCTGGCAAAGCGGACGAAAAGGCTCATGTTTCCCGGCGCCTCCTGCCCATCCTTATACTCCGCATTCCGGTCGGGAAAATTCACCCCCACGCAGATGATCTTGCCCGGACCCGGCAGCGGAATATCCCAGACAAAACTGCCCGCCGCGTGGCTCGCCCCCCGCCCCTCAGCCGCCTGCAGAACAAGGTCCATCGCCCCCGCGCGGATCACATCGGTCAAACTGCGCCACTGCGGAAACTCCCCCGACAGCGCCAAAACCCCGCAAGGCACCACCGCCCCCCAAAGCTGCTGCCCGCCCGCCCTGATCGTCGCCAATCTGTCCATTGCCGTCCCATTCATCTGTCCAAAAATATCCTGCAGGGGGGTCCGGGGGGATGCAAAATCCCCCCGGGGCTGGCCAAGGGCACAAAGCTATGGCGCGATGATCGGCTGCGCTTTCAAATCGCTCTGCACCAAAGTCGCCCCTTCAAATTCCGACCCAAGTTCGAACCATGACTTCGGCGCAGGTGCCCCCCACAAAGTCTGGCGCTGCGGGTCTTTCAGGCTCCATCTGATCGGCTCAAGGTCCGGATCGCAGGTTTGATAGTCGGAACAGTAAATCTCGGTCCGGTGCCCATCCTTGTCGCGGATGTACAAGAAAAACGCGTTCGAAATGCCATGCCGCCCCGGTCCGCGTTCGATATTGGCAAGGTACCCCGTCGTGCTCATCAGATCCAAAAGGTCGATGATGTTCAAAGGCGTCGGCACCCAGAACGCGGTGTGATGCAGGCGCGGGCCGGTGCCATTGGTAAACGCCACATCATGCACCCCGCCCTTGCGGTGCATCCAGGCCGCCCATATCCGCCCGGTCTCGTCATCCGCCGTATACTCGGTCAGCCGGAATCCCATTTCGCCATAAAACGCGACCGCGCCGTCCACATCGGAGGCGAACATGTTGAAATGGTCGATCCGCAGCGGCTTTACCCCGCGGTAGCGTTTATACTCCTGATGGATCGGCGGCAGCCGGTCCATTGCCGCGTAAAATTCCAGCGGAATGCCCCACGGATCGCGCGTGCGCAGCACCCGGCCCATGAAGGGCCGCTCGGTCCATTGCACCGGCAGATCCCTGGCCTTGAACCAGGCAAAGGCCCGGTCCAGATCGCCCTCGTCCCAAACCTTGAATCCCAAAACCCCAACCGATCCGGCATCTGCCTTGCGCAGGATCATGCAATGATGCCCCCGCTCCTCCAGCGCGCGCAAATAGATCGCCTCGCTGTCCTCAAAACTGACCTGCAGGCCCAGCGTGTCGACGTAATACCCGCGCGACCATGCCAGATCGGTGACGCGCAATTCGACATGGCTCAGCCGGACGATGTTGAAGGGGGGGTAAAGATTTGGGGCGGGAATGGGCATCATGATCTCCGGGGCTCAGGCGCCAAGGCGCTGGATTTTGTGCTGGCCAGTGGCCAAAGAGATGTTCTTGGTTTCCATATAGAACTCGAACGACCAGTCGCCGCCGTCGCGGCCAATCCCGCTCGATTTCATGCCGCCAAAGGGCGTGGGCAGATGGCGCATGTTTTCGGAATTGACCCAGATCATCCCCGCCTCAAGCGCGCCGCTGAACCGCAAGGCGCGGGTCAGATCGTTGGTCCACACATACCCTGTCAGCCCGTAAGCCACGTCATTGGCAATCGCCAGGGCGTCCGCCTCGGTCTTGAACGTGATCGCGGTCAGAAACGGGCCAAACACCTCTTCCTGCGCGATGCGCATCTGGGGCGTCGCCCCGGTGAACAAGGTTGGCCGCACGAACCAGCCCGTCTCGCCCACCCTTTGCCCGCCCGCCGCCAGAACCGCGCCGTCCGCCTTGCCGATCTCGACATAGGACATGACCTTGTCGAAATGCGTCTGATGGATCAGCGGGCCAACCTCGGTTTTGGGATCAAGCGGATGGCCGACTTTGATGGCGTCAACCCGCTCCACCAGCCGTCTTTGGAAGTCCTCCGCAATCGTGTCCTGCACCAGCAATCGGCTGGATGAGGTGCAACGCTCGCCGTTCAGCGAATAGATCATGAAGATCACCGCATCCAGCGCCCGCTCGAGATCGGCATCGTCAAACACGATCACCGGGTTCTTGCCGCCCAGCTCGAAATGCACCCGCTTCAGCGTGTCCGCGCCCTGCTTCATGATCATCGACCCCGTCCGGGTTTCGCCGACAAAGGCGATGGCCCTGATATCGGGATGCATCGTCAGCGCGCGGCCCGCACCCTCGCCCATGCCGTTGACAAGGTTCAAAACCCCCGGCGGCAACCCGGCTTCATGGCAGATCTCGGCCAGGATCCGCGCCGAAAGGGGCGAGAATTCGGCAGGCTTGTGCACCACCGTGCAGCCCGCCGCGAGCGCCGGCGCGATTTTCCATGTCGACAGCATAAAGGGCGTGTTCCACGGCGTGATCACCCCCACCGGCCCAATGGGATGGCGCGAGGTGACGTTCCAATGCGTGGCCGTCGGCAGGCTTTGCCCATCACGCGCGCCGGGGGCAAGATCGGCAAAATAGCGGAAATTTTCCGCCCCGCGCAACGCCGCCTTTGACATGAACCGCCAGGCTTGCCCGGTGTCCCAGCACTCGCACAGCGCAATTTCCTCGGCCCGCGCCTCGATCAGATCGGCGATGCGGTGCAAGATGGCGCGGCGCGCCTCCCCCGCCATCGCGGCCCAAGCCGGAAAGGCCGCCCTTGCCGCCTTGGCTGCCGCATCCACCGTGCCCGCCGTGCCCAAAGCCACCCGCGCGATCAGGCTTTCATCAACCGGAGAGCGGGTTTCAAACCACGCCTCCGCGTCCATATCCTGCCCCCCGATCAGGTTCAAAATCCCCGTGTCCGCAAACCGCGCCAGATGGCCCGCAAGTTTCGCGCGATGCGCGCCAAGATCACTCATGCCCGTTCTCCTGCCAGATAGGTGCGGATCGACGAGGTTTTGCGCGACAACTCCGCGTCGATCTCGCGCAGTTCCATCGACAACATCAACGAGGATGTGTCCATCACCGGGCGGCAATACCGATCCGCCGCCGCAAAGATCAGGTCCAGCGCCCGCGTTTTCGTGGCCGCATCCCGCCCCGCCCCGATCCGAATGCTGACGTCCAGATAGGCATGCGTTTGCGCGCCGTCCGCCAGTAGCACGTGATCCGCCGCCACCGCACGCGCCCTGATCCCCGCCAATGGAAAAACGCCGCTCGCGGCCGCCGCATCGACGAGCACCGCCAATAGGCCCGGCATATCCAGCCGCTCCTCCAGCGTCCTTGAATAGTCGATGTGGATATGCGGCATCAGCGCCCCCTATTACTTGCTTTGTTAAGCAAATATGCGTCCCTGTCAACACTCTTGCTTGAGGCCCCCGCAAATTGACGTCATAAAACCGCATGACCGACGATCACCCACCCCTGCGGCGCACCGAACGCTCGCTTCCGATCGCGCTTTTGCGCGCACGCGAACGGGTGATGGGCCCCATTCGCGACATGCTGATCACCTCTGGCATCAACGAGCAGAAATGGCGTGTGCTGCGTGTGGTTGGCGAGCAGGGCCCGCTGGAACAGACCGCCATCGCCGAAGCCGCCTGCCTGCTGTTGCCCAGCCTGACGCGCATTTTGCGAAACATGGAGGAAGAGGGGCTTTTATCCCGCCGCGCCGACCTGATCGACCGCCGAAAATCCATCGTGACGATATCGGAAGCTGGCCGCGCCCTGATCCACGCGCATGCCGCCGAAAGCGGGCAGGTTCTGTTGCGGCTTGAACAGAAGTTTGGGGCGGAAAAGCTGAACACCCTACTCGACTTGCTTGAACAGTTGCGCCGTCTGGACCTTTCAGACTGACTGCGCCCGCAAAAACATTGCCTTCCAAAAACCACCGAACAATCGCCGCATTGCTGCCCAAATTGAACGTCTAACTTGGGACAACAGCAATGGAGGCGTCGATGGCAGCGAGCATGGTGATCATTTCGGGTTGGATTGGCCTGGCCTACGCCATGGTTGGTTACATCGTCACAGGCAGCAGCCTGGGTCAGTTCATGCTGACCTGGATGGTGGTCGGATTGATCGCAACCGCCGCCTTCGGGCTGATCGCTGCGATCCGCCGCTTTGCCGCCCCGTCCAGCGCGTTGCCTGCCTAAGCCAAATTGTCTTGCTTTTAGGCAGCTTTGAAGGCATGGTTAAGCTGCTACGTTGACTACCTCGATCCCTGTTCCGTTTACGGCTTCAGCTTCGACCACAGCTGACAAGGCCAAGCTGTCGCAATTCCGCGGACGGCAAAACGACAGGAGACTTCACGATGGCAATGGGCACCGTGAAATGGTTCAATGAAACCAAAGGCTTCGGCTTTATCGCGCCAGAAGGCGGCAAAAAGGACGTGTTCGTCCACATCACCGCTTTGGAGCGTGCAGGCCTTCGTGGTCTGAAGGACGGCCAAGCCGTTTCCTTCGACATCGAAGCCGGCCGTGACGGCCGCGAATCGGCGATCAATATCTCGCTGGCATAGTTTTCGGACCGCAGATGCAAAAATGGGCGGCCCCTTCGGGAGCCGCCCTTTTTGATTCTGCCGGTCCTTGCGCCCTATGCATACAGTTCGGACCGCGCCCGAAGAACATTCTCAACACCCACGCGAAGCGAGATCGCGGACAAAGGTGCACGCAGAATGGTCGGGCTTTCGCGGCCCTGCGGAAAGACCTGATCGTGGCATTGGGTGCTGTAAATGATCATCGGAACCCGCTGCACGACATCGCCCAAAAGCCGGTAAGCCCGCTCGCCATCTTCAAGGCCGCCGAACGCATCGGCATCCATGATGAAAAGTCCGTATCCGGATGGATCCGTCAACAGCTTGTCCAAGGCCGAAAACAGCTCGTCCTCACGTTCTACCTGACAACCAAGTCCGGCGATCCGCTGCAACGTCGCATCAGAAGCGCCCGCGACAAGGACAAGCGCCCTTGTCGAAAAACCGACCGGCGCGGCGCTTTCAGCTTCGGATGATCTGACAATATGCATACCCATTACCCCAGAATTTCGTTCCACCATGATGTCTGATAACCAAGGCAAAATTCGGATCAGATCGTGACAATTTTTATCCGTTTGGCGATAGCAGGTTGCCTGCTGCACCAAGGAGTGATTTTGTACCCGCACCTCGTTTCCTCAGGTTCAAAGACTGCGCGCAATGGATTACCAAACCCTGATCGACGCACCTACTTGGGCCTTTATTTCCAAGACAAATGCCCATTACCCGCCGGAAACTGCGTCATATTCGATTGATCGGCAGCGGCAGATCTATACCGTGATGTGCCGGGAGTTTTTTCGGGGTTATCCTGCGGGCGTGACCGCGCAGAACGAAACCATCGCCGGCGTGCCCTGCCGGCGCTATCGGGCGGACACGATTATCGCGGGCCCTGCCACAATTTTGTACCTACATGGCGGCGGGTTCGTGGTCGGCGGGCTGGACAGCCACGATGACATCTGCGCCGAGATAAACGCAAGCACAGGGATAACGGTCGTTTCCGCCGACTACCGCCTTTCGCCCGAACATCTGCACCCCGCGGCCTTTGACGATGCCTGCGCGGTGGCCCGCGCGCTGCCCGGCCCCTTGGTTCTGGTGGGCGATTCCGCGGGGGCAAATCTTGCCGCCGCCGCCGCCCATGCCCTGCGCGGCAGTCCGGTGCGCATTTTGGGTCAAGTGCTGATCTATCCCGGGCTTGGCGGCGATCTGAACACGGGTTCCTACCTTGCCCATGCGCAGGCCCCGATGCTGACCCGCGAGGATGTGCTGTTTTACAAAGACATCCGCCACGCCGCTGCTGCGCCGGCACATGATCCAACTGTCAGCCCCCTGACCGATCCTGATTTCGCCCGCCTGCCCCCAACCCTGACCATCAGCGCCGAATGTGACCCTTTGGCCGATGACGCACGCACCTACGCCGACAAAATCACCGCCGCCGGAGGCCGCGCCCATTGGTCGAACGGCAAAGGGCTGGTACATGGCTTTTTGCGTGCCAGGTCCACCGTACCGCGCGCCGCCGCACAATTTGCGCAGGTCACATCCACCCTTTCCGCCTTCGCCAAAGGCGATTGGCCGTTCAAGGAGCCAACATGAACGCCCCTATCCAGAACCTCGCCCATTGGGCCGAACGCACGGACATGGCCGCCGCCTTTCGCTGGACGGTGGAATTGAACCTGCACGAAGCGGTGTCCAACCACTTCTCGCTTGCGGTCAACCCCGACGGTTCGCGCTTTTTGATCAATCCCAATATGCGCCATTTTTCCCGAATCCGCGCCAGTGATCTGCTGGAACTGGATGCAAACGATCCATCTACCATGGACCGCCCGGACGCGCCCGATCCAACGGCGTGGGGCCTGCACGGCTCCATTCACCGCGCGCTGCCCCATGCGGCCTGCGTGATGCATGTCCATTCCATCCATGCCACGGTTCTGGCCAGCCTTGCCGACAGCCGCCTGCCCGCCATCGACCAGAACAGCGCGATGTTCTTTGGCCGCCACGTGGTCGATGACCATTACGGCGGCATGGCCTTTGGCGACGAGGGCGCGCGCTGTGCGGAAATGCTGCGCGATCCAAAGATCACCACGATGATCATGGGCAACCACGGCGTGCTGATCATCGGGCGCACCGTGGCCGAGGCGTTCAACCGCCTGACCTATTTCGAGCGCGCCGCCGAAACCTACATTCGCGCCCTGCAAACCGGTCGCCCGTTGCGGGTTCTGCCCGACGAGGTCGCCGAAAA
This sequence comes from Paracoccaceae bacterium, assembly GCA_031385445.1. Classification (GTDB taxonomy): domain Bacteria; phylum Pseudomonadota; class Alphaproteobacteria; order Rhodobacterales; family Rhodobacteraceae; genus CAIYZT01. The sequence continues at coordinate 24,370 of JANNBM010000052.1, forward strand.
AACCGCGCAGGAATGGGAAGGCTATCCGGGCTATGCAAACGCCCACCTGCGCGAGATCAAGGCGCTTCTGGATGCAAGGGGTAGCGATTACGCCGCCTAAAAGCAGTCGCGCCGCGCAAGGTGCGTGAATAAAATTCCCCTACCGTGAATCTTGCCGGCGCTTGGTTGACCTTAGGGCAGGCATGGAGGTTCTTGGGATCCGAGCAATCCATTGGATCCCGCCATGACCCATGCCCTGACGCCCGCCTTGATCAGCCAGACCAACCAGCGCATCCATCCCTGCGCCGTTGATCCCGCCCAATTTCCCGAAACCCTGTGCGGGGTTCGGGATGAAACGGTTCTGGCCAAAGCGGCTTTGCTTCATGATCACCGCCCCTCCGCAACCAAAGCGCCCTGCACTTGGCACGAAGAGTTGGACATCCGGACGCCTTGGGCGGCAGAAGGGATTCAAAGATTACCTGCTTTGTCGGCGAATATCCCCGGTTATTCACGTTTGCGCGCCGCCCCTATGGATAGCCCAACGCGCCAGTTGCGCGTCATCCCTGTTGAGAAACGTCTGGAAAGCGCCTTCGCTAAGGGCTGGACCGTACCTGGGGGCCTGTTCGGGGTTGTGCTGACCCCCGTTATTCGGCGCAAAGAGAGTGCGTCCGTTATCATCGCGCCCACGCGTCTGAAGCCTGGCCGCGCAACCGATACCGACGTCGCGGCCTTTCGCCTGCGCTCGCCCCAGATTTGCCGGGCCCTGTCGATTGGTGGAACGTTGGACGAAGGTCGGTTCAAACTGGCGCTGCACCGCGTCCTGCTGGATCAGCTTTCCATCGGGGTTTTCATGGTTGATACCGATGGCCACGTCCTTTTGCGCAACGCGGCGGCCGAGGCGATGCTGCAAGCGCACGCCGTCTTGACCCAGGTTTCGGGGCGGCTGTGTCCGGTTTCAATGCCCCACGCTGTGCCCTTCATCGCCGCGATCAACCGCGCTGCAAGCCCGGATACCGATCTTGGCAGCCGGGTCAGCGGCATCGCTTTGCCCGGACCGGAGGGGCAGAATGCTGTCAGCTATGTGCTTCCCCTTGGCCGGTCCGAACGCTGCCGCGCGCTGGGGCCGGGCCACGCGGCGGTCTGCGTCAGCGCCCGTAACTGTACCGAGCCGCCCGCCGCCGAGGTGCTGTCTGCCTTGACCGGGCTGACCATGACTGAGGCCCGCATCGCACTTGGCATCACGGGCGGTCAATCCACCGACGATCTGGCTGCCGCGCAGGGCATTTCGATCAACATCCTGCGCAAACACCTGCCGAACACCGATGAAAAGACCGGACCAAGCAGCCAGACCGTGCTTGCCGCACGGGTCAATGGCCTGCGCCAGCCGGTCAGGATCAACGAAACGACCGCCCGCGGCAATTTCTGCCGCGGGGCTTTTCCAAAGCCGACATCATTTGAATGATCCGTTGAATTTCTGGCGGCCCTAACCCTTTCAGCACGGTTTTTTAAGGCACACTTCATTTTGGGGATATCCCATGTCTTTTAACATCTTAGCCTTGGTCCTTTTGGCCGCGTTACTGGACGCGATGCAACATGGCCTGATCAAATCCGGCGCCGATCCCTTCGCCCGATCTTTGGCCGTCGCCATTGCAGGCGGGGCGATCGCCGCGCCGCTGCTGGTGCTGACCGGCCTGCCCGCTGCGGCGGCCCTGCCCTGGCTTGCCGCTTCAGTCGTGATCGGCACCTTGTACTGGATCGCGCTTGGCTGGGCTTATCAGACCGGCGCGCTGGCCTTTGTGTTTCCCCTGTCGCGCGGCGCCGGGGTGATGCTGACCGCGATCGGCGCGCATGTTCTGGTCAGCGAAAGCCTTGACGCCGCGGCGGCGCTTCTTTTGGGCGCGATCTTGGTCGGCCTTGCCCTTGTCACTTTCAGCGTGCGTCCGGCCAAGGGGCTTGGCCTGTCTGGCCTGATCCCCTCCGCCTGTCTGGCGGTCATCATCAGCACCTTTACCCTGATTGACGCCTTGGGCGTGCGGGCGGCAGGCGCGGCCTTGCCCTATTGCCTCGTGCTATATGTCGGCAATGCCTGCGGCATCGGCGCCTTCGCCCTGATCCGCCACCGCGCACGCCTGATGCGGCTGCCGCCAGCGGTTCTGCCGGGCATCGCCTTGTCCGCCACCCTGTCGCTGACCGCCTATGGCCTGATCCTGTACGGGTTTCGCCACGCTCCCGTCGCCCTCGTCGCCGCCGTCGCGGAAACCAGCATCGTCTTTGCCACATTGCTGGGCCTGTTTTGGCTGCGCGAACCGGCCCGGATGTCCCACTCGCTGGGCGTCGCGGTGATCGCGGCGGGGGTGGTCATCCTGCGGCTTGGGGTTTGACGATCTGCATAATTTGAACGATCCGCCCGCGGACTTCGCGCGGCACACTGACACCACCACGAACCGCCTGACGGCCAATTCCGACCGTATCTTTCAGGCAGATATTACAACATTTCAGAAGGATAGCACCATGATGGCCATTATCGTTTTCGCCTGCCTTTCCGCCGACCCGTCCCACTGCGAGGCGCAGGACCTCGGGATGATCGAGGCGCAGGGCTTCAAAGCCTGCCGCCTGCACATCGAACCCATCGTCGCGGATTGGCAAAAGTCCCATCCCGGCCTGATCCTGCAAACCGCATACTGCATGCCAACGCGCAGCGCGCCCGCCCATTGAACTGCCCCATTTCAGCAAAGGAAATCCCATGATCCCCTTCGTCATCGTTGCCTGCCTGACCGCCGACCCGGCGCAGTGCAAAACCTACATCCCAACCTTCATGACCACCCTCGACGCATGCGAGGCTGCCCGCGAGGCGCAGGTGGTTTTATGGGCGCGAGATCACCGCAATCAGACCGTCACCACGGCCTATTGCATGCCCAAACGGCCCCTGCAGGGGCGTTAAGATCAGCCCGCCATGAAAGGCGCTGCCTTCATCGTGGCGGGCACTTCTGCCCCCATCCGCGTCAGGATCGACGGCGCAAACGCCAGCTGGTCCAGCACCACATCCTTGTCCGGCATCTGGCCATCACCGAAATAGTAAAACGCGAACTCCTGCTGCAATTCGCCCGCCCCGCCGTGATGCCCGCGCGCATCCTGCCCGTGGTCGGCGGTCACGATCACCTCATACCCAGCCCGGCGCCAACGCGCGATAAACGGCGCAAGCTGCTCGTCCATCCGGTAACAGGCGTCGTCCATTTCCGCACAGTCATGGAAAAACCGGTGCCCCATGCTGTCCAGAGTGCAGGTGTGCAATAGGCCGTAATCGATGCCCTTGCGCTCGGCGAGCATCGTCAAAGTGGCGAACAGATCGGGGTCAGACGGCGTTGCCTGATTATACCCGCTGTCGCCGGTCATGGTGTGAAACCGGCCATGGGTGATCGGGCCATCCGGCTCGTCATATTCCAGATCGGCAACCGGATCGAAAGGATAGCGGTTAAAAAATTCCGACCAAAAGCTGTGCGTCACCGCCCCCGTTTTGCCGCCCGTCTTGACAATTTCCGAGAATACGTCCGGAAATTCCAGCCGCCTGCGCCCGGAATTTCCCCAGATCTGATGCTCCTGAGGCGGAACCCCGGTATGGATCGAGGCATAGCAGGTGCCGCTGGTTGACGGCAGCACCGAGCGCATCTTCCACACCCGCGCCTCACCGCTCGCAACCCAACCCTCCAGATTGCCGAACAGCCGCCGCCAGTTGCGGTAAGGCACGCCGTCCAGCAAGATCACCAGCAGTTTGCGCTTCATCGTCATTCCTCCAAGCCTGCGATCCAGGCGCGGATCACCTCCGCCCCCTCGGCATCCACCATCGAGCGCCCAATTTCCGGCATCATCGCCCCCGGATCAAGGCTGACCATCCGGTACAGCAATATCGACGCGTCCGGATCGCCCGGCACCACGTCAAATTGCAAATGCCCCGACCCTTTGCCCGCCGCCACGGGACGTTTCAGGGTGCCCAGCCGCAGCGGATCCTGCTCTTGCCAGTTCAGGAACAGACCCGACGTATCGGCCGGGTGCCCCGGCGCATGGCAATGGCCGCAGTTGATATCCAGATAGGCCCGCGCGCGCACCTCGTCCGGCAGACTGGAATCGCGGTAGTCGGGCATCGCGGGAGCGTCCAAATTCGCGCGCGTGATCACCCCCGCCGCCGCCAGAACCGCCAACTGATCGCCGCCATTCAGATTGCGCAGCTTTGGCCCGATCGGCACCATCGCCTTGTCCGGCCCAATATGGCAGGCCTTGCACTGATTGGCATTGGGCACATGATAGGCCGCCATGCCATGCCCGGTGTCAATCGCCATATCCGCCCCGGCCAGCGCCAGAGTGGCCGCGCTGCCCCCTGCATCCCAGACATAGGAATAGCCCTTCCATCCCGCCTCTTGGTGCAGCAGCACCCGGGTTTCCACCTTGCGCGCGCCATAGCGAAAGGTCTTGATAATCGCCGCGCCCACCGGAAATTGCAGCACGCCCTCGGCCACAGCTTCCGCCGGAGCGGGGGTGTAAATGAAGCGGTCCTTCTCGGCATAATCGCTGAACAAAGGCGAATTGAGCACATAGCCCACCACCCCCGCGCTCGGCACATCCGCCGCGCTGTCCGTGAAAAACCCGAACGCGGCCAGATCCTTGGGCGGGCGCTGCGCTGCAATCGCCGCGGCATTCACCTCGGCCAGCGCCGGACACGCCAGCACCACCAATGCCGCCGCAATCCTCACTGCGCCATCTCCGCCCAGGCGCTTTGATGGTCCACATCGCGGCCCCGGATGATTACCTGCACCGGCGCAAGCGGCTCCAGAACCGCATTATGCTCGGCCAGATCAAAGCCCACCCCATGCAGCCACGTCAGCCCGAAATATCCCACGAAATCGGCGTTGCCATAGGGCACCGCGCTGGCATGGGTGTTGTCATGCACCGAAAACCGATCGCCCGCCGCCATGCCAACCGTAAACCAGCGCCAGATCGGCAGCACCCCGTCCCAGACGATATCAGGCACCGGCACGCCGAAGATATCGCGCAGGATCACACCGAACTCGCCGTCATCAGGGTCGGTTCCTGAAACGGCAAAGCGGTTGTCATGCACATGAATGCGGCGCGGCGCCTTGTTATAGGCCGCATCCTCCGTCTCATTGACATAAGACGCGATGATCAGATTGACGCTGCGATTGTCGCCGAAATCATTTTCGAAAATCTCGACATCGGCATTTGCCATGATCAGCATCCCCGTGCCCGCCGGAACCAGCCCGACGATATTGCCCTCGGGCGCGAAATTCCTGGTGTTGTTCCCGGTCGATGTGTTGCGGAAGAACCGAATGTCATGCCCGCCCTGTTGCGGCAGATCGGGCAGATCGAACACCAACAGCCCGCCGGTGTTGTTCGTCAGGGTGTTGTCGTAGACATCCGCGTAATAGCAGTTCTCAATCTCAAGCCCCGCCACATTGAATTCGCCGCGCGCATTGCGCACGATGATCTTCTGGCTTTGGCCAACGTAGATCCCCGCATCCGACGCGCCGATCGCCACCACCCCGTCGAGCAGAACATTGCGCGACTGCACCGGGTAAAACGCATAGCTGCCGTTTTCAGCCTTCGGCCCGCCGGTCCATTCCGCTCGCACCCGGATCGCGGCGAATCCGTCAACGCCCTTGGCCTTGATCGCGTCGCCCTTGGTGTCTTCCACCGCGAAATCCTTCAAGATCGCGCCGTTGCCCGTCACGATCAGCCCCTCCGCCCCGCCCGTCTGCCCCTTGAACGACAGGATCGAGGCGTCCATCCCCGCCCCGCGCAGCGTCACCTCTTCGCTCGCCAAAGACAGCTGATTGCGAATGTCATAAACGCCCGGCGCCAGCACCACCTCATCGCCCGGCTGCGCGAGGATCAGCGCCTCTTGCAGCGCCGCCTCGGCCTGCGGCCCCGGCACGATGGCAAAACTTTCCCCCCAGACCGGCCCGGCCACCAAAACCGCCAGAACACATGCGCGCATGATCAGATCCCTTCGTTTGCTTCAGCCTAAAAACCGCAGGCCAACCCGGTCAAGCCTTCCCCCACGTCGCCATTCATCTGTCCAAAAATATCCCACGGGGGGAAAGGCGGGCTTGCCCGTCTTTGGGGGGTGTGAAACCCCCCATTCTGCGGCGTTCAGTTGCCCGCCGCTTCCATCTTGCGCCCGGCAATCACCTGCTCCAGCCAGCCAAGCTTCATCTCCGGCACCGAGGACAACAGCAGATCGGTGTAATCATCAAACGGCGGCGTCAGGACGTCGGTTTTCTGGCCGTACCGCACCACCTGCCCCTTGAACATCACCGCGATCCGGTCGGCAATCGCGCGCACCGTGGCGATGTCATGGGTGATGAACAAATAGGCCACCCCCGCCTCGGCCTGCAGGTTCAGCAACAGCTTGAGGATCCCATCCGCGACCAGAGGGTCCAGCGCGCTTGTCACCTCGTCGCAGATGATCAGCTTTGGCTCGGCCGCCAGCGCCCGCGCGATGCAGACCCTTTGCTTTTGCCCGCCCGACAGCTCCGCCGGATAGCGGTCGATATAGCCTTTGCCCATCTCGATCTGCTCCAGCAGATCCTGAATGCGTTTGCGTTTGGCCTCGCCTTTCAAGCCGAAATAGAACTCCAACGGCCGCCCGATGATCGTGCCCACGGTCTGGCGCGGGTTCATCGCGGTGTCGGCCATCTGGTAAATCATCTGCAATTCGCGCAGATCATCCTTGCTGCGCCCGGCCAGATCCCCGCTAAGCGCGCGCCCGGCAAAGGTGATGCGCCCCTGCGCCGCCGGCAAAAGCCCGGTGATCACCCGCGCCAGCGTCGATTTTCCCGAGCCGCTTTCGCCCACCACCGCCAGCGTCTGCCCCGCTGCCAGATCCACCGTCACATTCTTCAACACGTCGAAATTGGTGCCCCGATACCGCGCCGTCACATTGGCCACGCTCAGCACCGGCGCGGCTTGCGCCTTTTCCGCATGATCGATGGACCGCACCGAAACCAGCGCGCGGGTATAGGCCTCCCGCGGACCATTGATGATTTGATCGGTGGTGCCATATTCCACCTTCTTGCCGCCGCGCAGCACCAGAATATGGTCGGCCACCTGCGCCACAACCGCCAGATCGTGGGTGATATACAGCGCCGCCACTCCGGTTTGCACAATGGCCCGCTTGATCGCGGCCAGAACCTCGATCTGCGTGGTCACGTCCAGCGCGGTCGTCGGCTCGTCAAAAATCACCAGATCGGGGCTTGGGCACAGCGCCATCGCGGTCATCGCGCGCTGCAATTGCCCGCCCGACACCTGATGGGGATAGCGCGCGCCAAAGCTTTCAGGGTTCGGCAGGCCAAGCTGCGCAAACAGATCGACCGCCCGCGCCTCGGCCTCGGCCTTGTTCATCAAACCATGGCTGATGCTGGTTTCAATCACCTGCTCCAAAATGCGCTTGGCCGGGTTGAAACTCGCCGCCGCCGATTGACTGACATAGGTTACCTCGCGGCCGCGCAGCGCGCGCAGCGCCGCGGCGTCCGCCAGCCGGATGTCGCGCCCGTTCAGTGAAATCACCCCGCCCGTCAGCCGCACCCCGCCCCGGCCATAGGCCATGGCCGACAGCCCGATGGTGGATTTGCCCGCCCCCGATTCCCCGATCAGGCCAAGAACCTTGCCCCGTTCCACCGACACCGACACATCCTCGACCAGCACCATATGCCGCGGCGCCTCGCCCGGTGGATAGGCGGTCGCCTCGATCCGAAGACCCCTGAATTCCAGCAATGTCTCAGCCACCCCGGCCCCCTTTCAGGCTGCTCGTGCGCGACAAGATCCAGTCGGCCACAAGGTTTACCGAAATCGCCAGCGCCGCGATGGCAAGCGCGGGCATCAGCGCGGCGGATTTGCCGTAGACCAGCCCGTCCTTGTTTTCCTTGACCATGCCGCCCCAATCGGTCAGCGGCGGCTGAATGCCCAGACCCAGAAACGACAGGGTAGAGATGAACAGCACCGCAAAGATGAACCGCAAGCCAAACTCGGCCACCAGCGGCGAAAGCGCGTTCGGCAAAATCTCGCGGAAGATGATCCAGGTCTGCCGCTCGCCGCGCAGCTTGGCCGCTTCGACGTAATCCATCACCGCAATGTCCATCGCGACGGCGCGGCTTAGCCGGTAGACCCGCGTGCTGTCCAGAAGGCCGATGACCAGGATCAGCACCGTCAGGTTCAGCGGCAGCACCGACAAGATCACCAGCGCGACGATCAAAGACGGGATCGCCATCACCAGATCCACCAGCCGCGACATCACCTGTTCCACCCAGCCGCCCTTGACCGCCGCCATGAAGCCCAAAAACGCCCCCAGCGAAAACGCCAGCGTGGACGAGGCAAGCGCCACGAATATGGTGATCTGCCCGCCGTAAATCAGCCGCGAAAAGATATCGCGCCCGATGGTATCGGTGCCCAGCCAATGCGTCGCAGAGGGCCCCTCCCACACGCCGCCCGAGGGGTCGGATATGGAATAGGGCGCCAGAAACTGCGCGAAAACGGCCATGAACAGGAAGGAAGAGGTCAGGAAAATACCCAAAACAGCGGAAAACGGCAATTTCATTTTGGGTGCCTCAATCGCGGATTAGCGATGATGGTGATCACATCGGCCAGAATGTTCAGCCCGATATAAACCGCAGCAAAAATCATGCCCACGGCCTGCACCACCGGCAAATCGCGTTTGGTCACATGGTCCACCAGATACTGGCCCAGCGCGTTATAGCTGAACACCACCTCGACCACGACAACCCCCACCACCAGATAGGCAAGGTTCAAGATCACCACCGACACGATCGGCGCGATGGCATTGGGAAAGGCGTGTTTCCAGATCACCTGCATCGGCGACAGGCCCTTCAGCTCGGCCGTTTCGATATAGGCCGACTGCATCACGTTCAAAATCGCCGCCCGCGTCATGCGCATCATATGCGCCAGAACCACCATCACCAGCACGATCACCGGCAGGGCCACGGCATGCAGCCGCTCCCAGAATGTCATGCCGGGAAAGACCATGGCCACCGGCTGAAAGATCGGGAAAACCTGCGTCAGCAGAAAAATCACGAAATAAGCCGCCACGAATTCGGGCAGGCTGATCGTGGTCAGCGTGATGCCGGAAATCAACTTGTCCGGCCAGCGCCCGTTGTACCGCGCCGCGACCAGCCCCAGAATGATCGCCAGCGGCACCGCGATTGCGGCGGCGCAGCTTGCCAAAAACAGCGTGTTGCCAAAGCGTTGGCCAATCGCCGTTGAAATATCAATCCCGTTGGTCAGCGCGACACCCAGATCGCCATGCAAAGCCGCCCAAAGCCAGGCGAAATAGCGGGTGATCGCCGGCTCGTTCAGCCCCAGCTTTTCGCGCAAGTTGGCCAGTGACACCTCGGTCGCGCCCTGGCCCAGAATGGCCTGCGCGGTATCACCCGGCAGCGCCTCGATGCCCAAAAAGATGACAGCCGAAACCGCGAGCAAAAGGATGAGGCCCAGCGCAATGCGCTGGACCACAAGTTTCAGGACGGGGTGCACCTTGCCCCCGGTCTTAAGCGGTCAACCAGCAGGCACGCAGCGCCTTGCCGTCCATCAAGCTGCCCGCCGGGTTGGCGATCCAGCCGCCAACCGTGTTGGCGCGCGCCTCGACCCAATCGTTGAACATCGGCAGGATCAGACCGCCGGTGTCGCGCAGGGTGTTGGCCATCTGCGAATAGATCGCCGTGCGCTTGGCCACGTCCAGCTCGCCGCGCGCCTGAATCATCAGCGCGTCGAAAGCCGGATCGCGGAACGCTGTGTCGTTCCAGTCTGCGGTCGACAGATAGGCCGTCGAATACATCTGGTCCTGCACCGGGCGTCCGCCCCAATAGCTGGCGCAGAACGGCGCCACATTCCACACATTCGACCAATAGCCGTCGTCGGGCTCCAGCTTCAATGTCAGCGGAATGCCTGCCGCATTGGCCGAGGCCACGAACAGGTTCGCCGCATCCACAGCGCCCGGGAAAGCCCCCGGCGCGACCTGAAGCACGATGGGCGAGCCATCATGGCCGGACTTCTTATAGAACTCCGCCGCCGCCGCCGCATCATACTCGCGCTGCGGGATCGTCGCGTCAAACATCGGATAGGCCGCATTGATCGGGAAATCGTTACCCGGAGAGCCCATGCCGCCAAGGATCTTGTCGACCATTTCCGCCCGGTTGATCCCCAGCTTCAGCGCCATGCGCAGATCGTTGTTGTCAAACGGCGCCGCATCGCAGCGCATAATGAACACATAATGCCCCGGACCAGCCGCGCGCTCGATCGTGACCGATCCAACCCCGGCCAGCAGTGCCGCGATCTTGGGATCGACCCGGTTCATCATGTGAACCTGACCCGATTGCAGCGCCGCCGTCCGCGCGGTGTTGTCGTTGATCGACAGAACTTCGACCATATCGGCATGACCCGTCGCGCTGTCCCAATAGTTTGCGTGCTTTTCGAACACCGTACGCACGCCCGGCTCGTTCGAGACGATCTTGTACGCCCCTGCCCCGATGCCCGCCGCCGGGTTGTCCATGCCGCCGCCCGGCTGAATAAGCAGGTGATAATCGGCCATCAGGAACGGCAGGTCGGCATTGCCCGATTCCAGCGTCAGCGTCACCATGTCGCCCTCGGCCTTCATCGCGGTGATGCCCTTCACGATGCCTTGGGCCCCCGATTGCGCATCATCGCCGGTGTGGCGCGTCAGCGTCGCAACCACGTCGTCGGCGGTCACGGTGCGCCCGTCGTGATATTCCACGCCCGAGCGCATCTTGAATTTCCATTCCGTCGCATCGGCGTTGGAGGAAACCTCTTCGGCCAGACGCATCTTCAATTCGCCCCGGTCCACATCAACCAGGAATTCCCCCCAGGTCGAGTTGATCATGAACGGCACATCCGATGCGGCCAACGCCGGGTCCAGCGAGTTGGTGCTTTCGCCGCCCTGCATGCCGCAGATCAGCGTGCCGCCCTTGACCGGCTCTTCGGCCCGTGCCGCCGTCGCGAGAAAGGACGAAGCCAGAACCGAACCCGCCCCCATCGCCGCCGCCCGCGCGTTAAAGTCGCGGCGTGTCATCGCGCCCTTGGCCACCATGCTTGCCATCGTGCTCAACTGGTCCGTCATTGAAGTCTCCCTGATATCGCCCCGGTGTCCCCCGGCGCTTTTTTTAACTCATGAGTCAATAAAACCCGATTCCTGCATTCGGCAAAGCAGTTTCTTTGCAGGCATCATCAATTCTTTTCAAACGAACCGCCGCTCGGTCTTGTCGTCAAAGCTGCGATCAAAGATCAGCGTCTCGCCTTCCCATGCCTGCAACCGCGCTTTCATCACCAGATGGCTGGCCGTCGCGGTCATCTCGGCCTGCGCCAGCGTGCGCACGGCCCAAGCCCCGCGCGACAGGCGCTGTTCCCACACATGCTCGGCCCGCGCGCAAAGGGGGTCATCCGGATGGATCGCCCAGACCTCGCGCATCGTCTCGCCGCTGATCAAACCGTGGCTGAGGTTTTCCACGTCCCCGCCATCATCCTCGCAAATCAGCGCCACTTGTCCCGTGATCAGATCGCTTTCAATCCGCCGCGCCGCTCGCCCCTTGCGCAAAACCCGGTGCGCCCAAGGCGCCGCCGCCTCAGGCTCCGGCGGCTCCCATTCCGCCGCGCTGCCCTGATGCACCGGCAGATCGAGCGTGCCGCCCGTCAAGGTTAAAACCCCCGCCTCGGGCGAGGGCCAGACGAAAGGCCAATAGGAATTTGACAATGCAAGCCGCAACCGGTGCCCCGGCGCTATCCGGTACGCCATCTGGTCAATGTCAAACGCCACCTGAACCTGACGCCCCGCCACCATCCGTTCAGGGCGTTCCATGCTGTTTCGGTGGCACAGGTTCACCATGCCATGCGCGATCCGAACGCTGGCCCCGTCCGGCCCCACATCGCACAGCCGCGCCACGACAAATCCCAAGGGCTGGTCCGACGCCAGCCGCAGCGTCAGCCGCGCCGCGCCCAAAAGGTCCATCTGTGTCGCCAATGGCGCCGTGTCAAAACACACCGACATCGCATCATCGCCGCGCTGATCCCCCGGCATTTCCGCGTTCAAACCCATCGGAAAGAACTCGCCCGTATGCATCCCCAAATGCTGCGGCGTCGCAATCTTCGCGCTGAAATCGCCTTCAATATCGCCCAAAAATCCCGGGGCCCGGGGCAGCGCCCCAGTGGCCCCCACCGCAATTCCCAAATTCAAAACCTGCCGCGAAACCCTTGGGCTGGGCCAAACCGCCTCGGCGACCCAATGCCCCGCCCGGTGCGTCGCGCGCGCATCCGGGGGGGCGGAATGCAGCATATAGGCGCGGTAGGCCGGGTCCGCCTCAGCCCCGTTCGACAGGCCTTTCAACCAGCGGTCCCACCACCGCACCGCCAGCTGCAAGAAGCCGATCGCAGGCCCCGGCACCGCCGTGTGGGGATATTGATGCACCCAAGGCCCGACAATCCCCTTGGTGGGCGCGGGCACGCCCTGCACCAACTCGCTGACCGCGTTCATATAATTGTCCGCCCAACCGCCAAAGGCCAAAACTGGCACCGTCATGCGCGCGAAGTCCTCGCCCACCGATCCGTGCTTCCAATAGTCGCCCTTTTCCTGCAGCGCGGCCCAGCGCGGCGCCAGCCAAGGCTCTGCTTCCAGCCGCTTCAGCCATTCTTCGCGCCAATCGGCCCGCAGCAAAGGGTCCGGCGGGCGACTGGAAAAAGACAGCATGACCGCCCCCCAGCCAAAATTTTCCCCCAGCAAACAGCCGCCGCGATAATGGATGTCTGACGCGAACCGGTCCGTCGTCGTGCAAACCGTGATCACCGCCTTCAGCGCGGGCGGTTGCAAAAATGCGGTCTGCAAACAGTTGAAGCCACCCCACGACTTGCCCATCATCCCCACCGCGCCCGAGCACCAGCTTTGCGCCGCCAGCCAGGCAATAACTTCGCAGGCATCGCTCAATTCCTGCGCGGTGTACTCATCCGTCATCAGCCCGCCCGAATCTCCATTGCCGCGCATGTCCACCCGCACACAGGCATAGCCGTGCCCGGCGACATAGGGATGCATCAATTCATCGCGCGGCACGGTGCCGTCGCGCTTGCGGTAGGGGATATATTCCAGAACCGCAGGCACAGGCGCGCGCGCGGCCCCCTGCGGCATCCAGACCCGTGCCGACAGGCGGCAGCCATCCGACAGGACGATGCCCATATCCTCGGTTTCCGCGATCTGGTTGTGAAACTCCACTTTGGTTTTCATGCCCGCCCCCGCCTCATCCCTGCGCCATTCGCGCCCATCCGACGCCGAAAATCAACGCCCAAATCCACCGCTTTTCAGCCAGAAGCGACGCCGCACCGCAGCCCCCCTTGTTGCCCGCCCCCTCCCCTGCCTATGCTGCGCAGCACCATGCCGGAGGACCGAATGACCAAACGCCCCAATATCCTGATCCTGATGGTTGATCAGCTGACCGGCACCCTGTTCCCCGATGGCCCGGCCGCGTTTCTGCACGCGCCCAACCTGCGCCGCCTTGCCGCCGCCTCGACCCGGTTCGCCAACAGCTATACCGCCTCGCCCCTTTGCGCGCCCGCCCGCGCCGCCTTCATGTCGGGTCAGCTGCCCCGCCGTACCCGCGTTTATGACAACGCCGCCGAATTTGCCTCGGACATTCCCACCTATGCCCACCACCTGCGCCGCGCGGGCTATTACACCGCGCTGTCGGGCAAGATGCACTTTGTCGGCCCCGATCAGATGCACGGCTTCGAATCCCGGTTGACCACCGACATCTACCCGGCCGATTTCGGCTGGACGCCCGACTATCGCAAACCGGGGGAGCGGATCGACTGGTGGTATCACAACCTTGGCTCGGTCACGGGCGCGGGCGTCGCCGAGATCACCAACCAGTTGGAATATGACGATGATGTCACCCATCAGACGGCGCAAAAACTTTACGAGCTGTCGCGCGGCGCTGATGCCCGGCCTTGGTGCCTGACCGCCAGCTTCACCCACCCGCATGACCCCTATGTCGCCCGCCGCAAATACTGGGATCTGTATGAGGATCACCCCGAGCTGACCCCGCCGCCCGCCATTCCCTACGAAGCCCAGGACCCCCATTCCCAGCGTCTGCTGGACGCCTGCGACTGGCGCGGACTTGATGTGACACCCGATCATATCCGCCGCGCGCGGCAAGGCTATTTCGCCAACATCTCCTATATCGACGACAAAATCGGCGAGATCCTCGACGTTCTGGCCGCCACCCGCCAGGAGGCCACGATCCTGTTTCTGTCCGATCACGGCGAGATGCTCGGCCGTCGCGGCCTGTGGTTCAAGATGAACTTTTTTGAAGGCGCCGCGCGCGTGCCCCTGATGATTGCCGCCCCCGGCATGTCGCCCGGCCTTGTGACAGACCCGGTGTCGACCATCGACGTTCTGCCAACACTTTGCGATCTGGCAGGCGTCTTGATGGACGAGGTCATGCCATGGACCGACGGCATCAGCCTTGTCCCGCAAATGCAGGGCCTGCCGCGCAGCGAACCCGTCGCGATGGAATACGCTGCCGAAGGCTCCATCACGCCCATGGTCGCGCTGCGTGCCGGCGCGTGGAAATACATCCGCTGCCCCGCCGATCCGGACCAGCTCTTCGATCTGGCCGCCGACCCGGACGAGCGCACAAACCTCGCCGCCGACCCCCGCGCCGCCGAAATCCTCGCGCATTTTCAACTGATGGCGGATGAGCGCTGGGACTTGCCCGCCTATGACGCCGAAGTGCGCGCTTCGCAGGCCCGCCGCTGGGTGGTGTATGAGGCGCTGCGCAACGGCGCCTATTTTCCGTGGGATTATCAGCCGCTTCAGGCCGCATCCGAACGCTATATGCGCAACCATATGGACCTGAATATTCTGGAAGACAGCAAGCGGTTTCCGCGCGGCGAATAGGCAAGCGCGCGCCCAAGGCTGATCGGCCGCCCGAAAGGCGCTTGTGTGCCCGTCAAGCCTGCTGCAACCTGAAGGACGCATGCAATTTGGCGTGCGGGATTTTTCGAGGCGCCGCATGACAAAACTGGCTCAATGGCTCGCCGCCGCGATCCTTGTCCTCGCCCCCGGCCTTGTCCTTGCGCAAAATACGACGCTGGACGGCACGGGCTTTTCCACCAGACTTCTGGTGAACGGGCTGGACGAGCCGGTCTTTGCCAGCTCTCCCGCGGGCGACAGACGGCTTTTCATCGTGCAAAAGGGCGGCCGCATTGTGATCTGGCAAAACGGCGCCCTGCTGGACAAACCCTTTCTCGACGTCAGGACCCGCATCAGCACCGATTCAGAGCGCGGCCTTCTGGGGCTGGCCTTTCACCCCGACTTTGGCACCAATGGCCGGATTTTCACCTATTCCACCAATCCCTCCGGCGATATCGAGATCACCGAATTCAAGGTGAGCAGCGATCCAAACCGCGCCAACGCGAACTCTGGGCGCGTTCTGCTGACCGTCCCGCACCGCGAAAACAGCAATCACAACGGCGGCTGGCTGGGCTTTGGGCCGGACGGGTTTTTGTATATCGGCACCGGAGATGGCGGCTCGGCGGGCGATCCGCCCAACAATTCGCAGAACAAATCCCGGCTGTTGGGCAAAATCCTACGGATCGACATCAACAAAGGCAGCCCCTACGCCATCCCGCCCAAAAACCCCTTCGCCAAAAGCGGCGGCGCGCCCGAGATTTTCGCGCTCGGCCTGCGCAATCCCTGGCGCGCGGCGTTTGACGGCAACAAGCTGTACATCGGCGATGTCGGGCAGGACCGTTTTGAAGAGGTTGACGTGATCACGACTGCCGATGCCGGGGCCAATCTTGGCTGGCGGGTGATGGAGGCAAACGCGTGTTTCAATCCCGAAGATTGCGACAAGACCGGCTTTGTCCAGCCGGTTTATTCCTATGATCACAGCGCAGGTTGCTCGGTCACGGGCGGCTTTGTCTATCGCGGCCGGGCGCTGCCGGGCCTTGCCGGGCGCTACTTTTTCTCGGATTTCTGCTCGGGCGATGTGCTGTCGTTCCGTCTGAAAAGCGGCCTGGCCAAGGGCTTCGCCAATTCATCGGGCGATCTGGGCAGTCTGGGGCAGGTCAGCGGGTTTGGCCAAGACGGCATGGGAGAGCTTTACATCCTGACCATCAGCGGCGATCTGCGCAAAATCGTCCCCGCCAAACCCTGATCACCGCGCGTCCGCGAGCACCCGCTCTGCCCCCTTCCAGCCCCTCAGAATCGCGGGCTTACTGGTGTTGGCCGCGATCAAATTGGGAAAGGCCGCCGCAACAATCACCCGCAAGTTCTGAACTCCATGCGCGCCCGTCAGGCACATATTTGTAAAAGCGCATTACCGGTGTAGGGTCGTACGATGGGTTTGTAAGCGCGGTTCAGGTTTTGACGGACGCAGGACGATCGGAAAACGCGTTCGAGCACAGCGAGAGGCAGCGCTATCCTCATCCATAGAAACCTGAACCGCTTTAGCGATAGGACATTCGCGCGATGGATGGATTTGGCAGCGAACCCGTTCGTGATCCCGCCGACCTTGGTTTTGACAAGGCGCGGCTGGCACGACTGAAGCCGTGGATGCAGCGCTATACCGATGGCGGGCTGTGGCCCGGCGGGTCAGTGCTGGTCGCGCGCCACGGAAAACTTGCTTACTTCGACTGCGACGGGCACTCCGACGTGGACTCAAGGCGGCCATGGCAGCGCGCCGACATCGCGCGCATCTATTCGATGACCAAGCCTGTCACTGCCGTCGCACTGATGATGCTGTACGAAGAGGCGCGCGTGCACCTTGACGATCCCGTCGAAGCCTATCTTCCGGAGTTCAGGAACCGGCAACTGCTGATCCCGGGGGCGACCTCGCTTGACCAAACCGTGCCTGCCAAAACGACTATGAATATCCACCATCTGCTGACACACACCTCGGGGCTAAGCCTTTTTACCAACCCGCGATTGCTGGGCGATGCTTATGCCAAGGAAACACTTGGCCTTGCCATGGCTTATGGCGGGCTTGACAAAATGGTGCACCGGATTGCCGCGCTGCCCCTGGAATGGGAGCCGGGAACGAGATGGCAATACAGCGTTGGCAGTGATGTGATCGGCCGAATCGTGGAAGTTGTTTCCGGAATGAGCCTCGACAGGTTCTTTGCGACACGAATTTTTGAACCGCTCGGCATGAGCGACACCGGGTTTTCGGTGCCCGACGACCAGATCAGCCGCTTCCCCCCGCTTTACCAGTCGGTACCCGGTGGTATGAAAATGTACGAAAGCCCGGAGGATTCAGCGTGGCGTCAAGGGAAAGTTGACACATTCTGCGGCGGCGGTGGGCTTGTCGGAACCATCGACGACTATTGGCGGTTCACCGAAATGTTGCGGGGCGGGGGCGAATTGGCCGGCGAACGCCTTCTCAGCCCGCGCACGCTGCGTTTGGCGGCCTGCAATCATCTGCCCGGCGATCTGGCCTCGATGGCCACCGAGGTTTGGGCCGAGACCCAGTTTGATGGCGTTGGGTTCGGCCTGTTGGGTTCGGTCGTTCTTGATCCGGCCAAGGCAAAAATTTCAGCGCAAGTTGGCGACTACGGCTGGGGCGGCGCCGCAGGCACGTTCTTTTGGGTCAGCCCGGTCGACGACATGGTTGTCATTCTCTTCATGCAACTGTTGCCGTCCAGTGCCATTGCGGTGCGCAAAGAATTGCGTGCCCTTGTCCATGGTGCCCTGACCGGGGCCCAAGCGCGGGGTGCCCGAAATTGATGTGGGCACGGCGTGCGACTTTGCGCCAAGCATTTACCGCGCGTCCGTGAGCACCCTTTCCGCCCCCTTCCAGCCCATCAGGATCGCCGGCGCATTGGTGTTGCCCGCGATCAAGTTCGGAAAGGCGCTGGCATCAATCACCCGCAGCCCCTGCACCCCGTGCACGCGGCAGCCCGTATCAACCACCGAGGTTGCTGCATCCGGCCCCATCCGCGCCGTGCAACTGGGATGATAAACCGTCCCCGACCGCGCCCGGAAATCGGCGATCAAATCCTCATCCGAGCGCACCGCAGGACCCGGCCGCAACTCCTCTGCGACCAAGGGCGCAAAGGCGGGCTGCGCTGCGATATGTCGCAGGTATTTCACCGCCGCGAGCATCTCGGTAACGTCATTGTCGGTCGAAAACGCGTTTGCCGTGATCACCGGATGCGCCAATGGGTCTGCACTGCGCAGCATGATCTGCCCGCGTGAGGTCGGGCGGCAGTTCGACAGCCCGATCGATAGCCCTGAAAAGGGATCCGGCGTCAGCAAAGGCCGCTCGCCATTGCGGGGGATCAGCGTCGAAAAGGCTTGAAAATACAGCTGCATATTCGGGCGGTCCAGATCGGGCCGCGTGCGGAAAAACCCGCCGCCATGATTGATCGACTTGGCCAGCGGCCCGCCGCCCGTCAAGAAATACTGCATTCCCACCAACGCCTTACCCCACCAGGGTCGCAGGATGTCATTGTAGGTCGGCACCTTCATCCGCCAGGTGTAATTGATGCCTTGATGATCGTTCAGATGTGCGCCGACATTGGCGTTGTCCAAAATCACCGGCAGGCCAAGCCCCGCCAGCAGCCCCCCCGGCCCGATCCCCGACAGCTGCAACAGCTGCGGCGAGTTGATCGCCCCGCCCGCCAAAATCACCTCGCCATTGCAGCGCATCTCGCGCTTTTGCCCGCCCTGCACATACTCCACCCCGACCGCGCGCCGCCCCTCCATGATCACCTTGGTGGCTTGCGCCTGCGTGATCACCTTCAGGTTCGCGCGCCCCATCGCCGGGTGCAAAAACGCCCGCGCGGTGGAATTGCGCCGCGCGCCCTTGATCGTCATCTGATAGATGCCCGCGCCTTCCTGCTCTGCGCCGTTGAAATCAGGATTGCGCGGCAAACCCGCCTGCCCGCAGGCCGCGATATAGTCGTGCACCAAGGGATGCAGCCCCTTGCGATTGGCCGAAATGAACAAAGGCCCGCCCTTGCCGCGCCACGCATCGCCCCCCGCCTCGGTGTCCTCGATCGCGCGGTAGGCCGCCAGACAGTCACTCCAGCCCCAGCCCGGATTGCCCGCCCCCCATTCTTCGTAATCCGCCTTGTGCCCCCGGATCCAGACCATCGCATTGATGCTCGACGATCCGCCCAACATCTTTCCCCGCGGCCAGAAATCCTGTTGCCCCGCCAGCCCCGGATCAGGCTCGGTCTTGTACATCCAGTTCACTGCCGGATCGTAAAACAGCTTGCCATAACCCAGCGGCAAATGGACGTAAAACCGCCTGTCTGTGCTCCCCGCCTCCAACACGGTGACGCGGTGCTTGCCATTTTCAGACAAGCGGTTGGCCAGAACAGAGCCCGCCGAGCCTGCGCCTACGATGATGTAATCGGTGTCGTGCATGGCGGTCCTATTATAGAGGCAAAGGCCCTAACACCGCGCGCCGGGGCACTGCCCCGGGCCCCGGGATATTTGGGCCAAAATGAAATCGCAAGGTCGAGCATAATGTTTGTGGTCCGATTGGCCCCGCCCAATCCCGACAGGAAGGCGTCGCAGATCCGGCAGGATCACTTCCCCTGCCAGACCGGCTCGCGCTTCTCGGCAAAGGCCCGGGCCCCTTCCAACTGGTCCTCGCTGGAATAAAGCCGGTCCACCGTCTGCATCTGCCGCGTGGTGATCCGGTTCAGCGCGTCCTGAAACCGCATATCCTCGGCCTGCCGCACCACTTCCTTGATCGCGGCATAAACCAGCGGCGGCCCCGATTCCAAAAGCCGCGCCAGATCCCAGGCCTTGGCCAGCAAATCGCCCGGCGCGCAAATTTCCTTTACGATCCCCCAGCGCTGCGCCTCGGCCGCGTCAAACCAGCGGCCCGTCAGCAAAAGATCCATCGCCACATGATAGGGAATGCGCTTGGGCAACTTGATCGAGGCGGCATCGGCCACCGTGCCGCTTCGGATCTCGGGCAGGGCGAAGGTGGCGTTGTGCGAACACAATATCAGGTCCGCCGACAAGGCCAGCTCCAACCCGCCGCCACAGCAAATGCCGTTCACCGCCGCGATCACTGGCTTGTTCAGGTTCGGCAATTCCTGCAGGCCGCCAAAGCCGCCCACCCCGTAATCGCCGTCCACCGCATCCCCGCCCGCCGCCGCCTTCAGATCCCATCCGGGGCAAAAGAATTTCTCCCCCTCGGCCCGCAGGATGCAAACCCGCAAACTGTCATCATCGCGAAAGGCGCGAAAAGTCAGCCCCATGATGCGGCTGGTCACAAGGTCAATCGCATTGGCCTTCGGGCGGTCCAGCGTCACCTCTAAAACCGCGCCCTCACGCCGGGTCTTGATCGGCCCCTCCGCCGTCATCTGCATTCCCATCACACGATCCTCCTGATCAGCGCATCCACCGCAACCGCCCCATCCTCGCGCACAAGGATCGGATTTATCTCAATCTCTTCAAGGCTTTGGTCCGCCGCCATCAGCGCGCCCAGCCGCACCGCAATCGCCGCCACCGCCGCCATATCCGCCCGCGCCCGCCCGCGATAGCCATCCAGCAGCGGCCACAGCCGCAACCGCCGCAGCGCCGCCAGAACCTCGGCCTCGTTCACCGGCAGGATCAGCGTCACCGTATCGGCCAAAACCTCTGCCGCGATGCCGCCCATCCCGAGCGTCAGGCTGACCCCGTAAACCGGATCACGCTGCAACCCCAAAAGGATCTCGCCCACCGCGCCCGTCACCATCTCTTCGCAAAGATAGCCGCTCGCGCCCGCCATCTCGGCCTGCCCCTTCAGCGAGCTCAAGCCCAGCCGCACCGCGCCCGCTTCGGTCTTATGCGCAAATCCCAGACCTTTCAGCGCGAAAGGCGCCGTCAACCGCGCCGCCTTTGCCGCCACCTCGGCCAGGCTCGCCCCCGTCACCGACCGGGGCACCGCAACCCCCGCCGCCGCCAGAACCGCCTTGCCTTTCGCCTCGCTCAGCATCCCCGCCTCGCGCGGGGGGCGCGCCGCAAAGGGTTGCCACCCCGGCAAACCCGGCGCCGTCTGCGCCGCCTTGATCGCGGCCAAAGCCGTCTCAAGCCCCAGCAGCACGCAAACCCCCTGATCCATCATTTCGCCCACCCGTCCCTCGCCGAAATTCTCGGCAATCAAGGCAACCGGAAGCGCAACCTTGCCCGTCGCCACCTGCGCCGCCACGATGGCGTCAAAGGCCGGCTGATAGCTGGACGGGTCGCAGCGGTCCGGCCTTGGGCTGTCGATGATATAGATCCCCGCGTCATAGGGCGCGAGCATGGCGCTGAAAACCTCGGTAATCTTTGGCCCGTCGCCCCAGATGAACGTGTGGTAATCCAGAGGGTTAGAGATGGTCGGAATCTCGCCCAGCACATCAAACAGCCGATCATGCGTGGCCTGCGGCACCGGCGGAAAGTCAAGCCCGAACGGCGCCGCCAGATCCGCCACCAATCCGGCCTCGCCGCCCGAACAGGACACGCTGCACAGGCGCGTGCCGATCTGCGGCCCGTGCGTGTGGAAAATCTTCAAGGTTTCGATCAACTCCGAGGGCGTGTTCACCTCGGCAACCCCAACCTGCCGCAGAAACGCTGACGAAGCCGCCCCGCCCCCGGCCAGACTGGCCGTGTGGCTGGCCGCAGCCGTCCGGCTTGATTCGGTCTTGCCCGACTTGATCACCACCACGCCCTTGCCCGCTGCCCGCGCCTTTTGCGCCAGAGCGGCAAAGGCCGCAGCATCCCCCATCCCCTCGATGTACATCCCCAAGGCCGTCACCCGCGGATCGTCCAACAGCGCGCTGGCCAAATCAGCCAGCCCGACCACCGCAGCATTCCCAAGACAGGCGACATAGGCCACCGGCAGACCCCGCTGCTGCATGCCCATGTTGATCACGATGTTGGACGACTGACTGACCAAAGCCACGCCCCTGTCCACCCGGACCCCGCCATGCTGATCCGGCCACAAAAGCGCCCCGTCTAGGTAATTGATCACCCCATAACAATTCGGCCCTAGGATCGGCATGTCCCGTGCCGCCGCGACCAGCCGGTCCTGCAACTCCGGCGCGCCCGCCTCGGTCCAGCCCGAGGCAAAACAAATCGCCCCCCCGGCCCCCATGGCCGACAGTTCGGCCACCACCTCGACCGTGGCATGCCGATTCACCCCGATAAACGTCGCATCCGGTGCGGAGGGCAGATCGGCAAGCGAAGCATAGGCCCGCAGCCCCCCAACCTCGGCCTTGGTCGGATGCACCGGCCAGACCGGGCCCTCAAAGCCCATCTTCGCGCATTGCTCGATCACATTCAGCGCCCAACCCCCGCCAAGAACGGCGATGGATTTGGGGCGAAGGAGACGGTTCAGATCCTTCATGGCTGACCTGCGGTCTGGCGGCCAGCGCCGGGGGTTTCACACCCCCGGACCCCCGTGGGATAGTTTTGGACAGATGAATGAAAAAGAAGTCCCCCTGCCCCGAACTGTCGAGGCAGGGTTTCACCTGTCACCGTCATCGGGATCCCTCCCTGTTCGGCACGTCCATCATGCAAGATCATGTTTAACACTTCGTTACTTTCATCTGTCCCAAAATATCCGCAAGGGGTGAGGCCGCAGGCCGAGGGGGGCGGCAGCCCTCCTGATTTTTCGCAGAAAAATCGCTTTTATGCTCCATGCGGGCGCAGAAGTTCCCGGCTGATGATGTGGCGCTGAATCTCGCTGGTGCCTTCCCAGATCCGCTCCACCCGCGCGTCGCGCCAGATCCGCTCCAGTGGCAATTCCTCCATCAACCCCATCCCGCCGTGGATCTGGATCGCTTCATCTGCGATCATCGCCAAAACCTCGCTCGCCTTCAACTTGGCCATCGCCATATCGGCCTCCGTCACCGTCCCCTGATCATATTTCCACGCCGCCTCGCGCGTCAAAAGCTCTGCCGCCTTCAACTCCATCGCCATATCGGCCAGCTTGAAGGAGACACCCTGAAACTTGCCGATCTGCTGACCGAACTGCTTGCGCTCGGCGGCATAGCTGATGGCAAGCGCGAGCGCCCGTTCGCCCCGGCCCAGACAGGTTGACGCGACCTGAAGCCGCGTCGCGCCCAGCCAGGAATTTGCCACCTCAAATCCTTTATGGACCTCCCCCAGGATCTGCCGTTTATTCAAACGGCAATCGTCAAATTCCAGCACAGCGTTGGTATAGCCGCGGTGCGAGACGTTGCGATACCCCTCGCGCACGCTGAACCCTTTGGTGCCCTTATCGACGAAAAACGCCGTAATGCGTTTTTTGGGGCCGCGCGGGGTCTGTTCTTCGCCCGTTGCCATAAAGACAATCGCAAACCCCGCCAGATCGCCGTGACTGATGAAATGCTTGGTGCCGTTCAGGATCCAATCATCGCCATCAGGTCGCGCATTCGCCTTCATACCGCGCAAATCCGACCCGGCCTCCGGCTCCGTCATCGCGAGGCAGTCCCAGGTTTCGCCCCGGATGCAGGGCATCAGGTACTGTTCACGCTGCGCCGCATTGCCCGCGAGCAGAATGTTTGACGGCCGCGCAACGCAGGTCCAGTGCAGCGCGTAATTCGCCCGGCCCAGTTCCTTTTCATACAAAAGCCAAGACAGCGTATCCAGCCCCGCCCCGCCCAGTTCGGCGGGCATGTTGGCCGCGTACAGCCCGGCGGCGATGGCCTTGGCTTGCAGCTCTTTGATCAGCTCTATCGGCAAATGCCCGGATCGTTCCACCGCCGCCTCATGCGGATACAATTCGCGCTCGACAAAGCTGCGCGTGGCGTCGACGATCATTTTTTGCTCGTCACTCAGTCCAAAATCCATCAGATCCTCCTTAGGGATCAACGTTATACGTCATTCCGTCCACCGCAAGCGCCTGCCCCGACACCATCCGCGCGCCATCCGAGGCGAGGAACAGCGCCATCGCCGCCACATCGCCCGGGTCCGACAACCGCTTCATCGCCGTGCCTGCCGCATAGCCCCTGCGCACCGCGTCCGGGCTCATGCCCTTGGCCGCGGCCTCTGCCGCGATCACCCTATCAATGCGCGGCCCGTTTACCGAGCCGGGGCAGATCGCATTGGCGCGAATGCCGTAGGGCCCCAGCTCCATCGCCACCGTTTTCATCAGCCCGATCACGCCCCATTTCGCCGCCACATAGGGCGCGCGGAACGGCGTGCCGTAAAGACCCGAGGTGGAGGAGGTGAAAATCATCACCCCCGCCCCCGCCGGTTTCATCATCCGCGCCCCGTATTTGGCCGCCAGCATCGCCCCGTCCAGATTGACCGCCAGACACTGGTGCCACTCCTCCAGCAGCATGTCGTCGATTGCCACAGTCGGTCCCTTGATCCCGGCATTGGCGCACAGCACGTCCAGCCCGCCCCAATCCGCCGCGATGTCTGCGAACAGCAGGTCCATCGCCGCCTCATTGCTGGCTTCGCACAGCGTGCCCCTGATCTGCGCAGGCAAAGCCGCGATCATCGCCGCGTCAACATCACTCACCCAGACGCGATAGCCTGCCTGCGCAAAAGCCCGCGCCATCACCAGCCCGATGCCATTCGCCCCCGCCGTGATCAGAACACGCTTCACTTCTTCTGCCCGACCGCCCGTCCCGCGCCTTCGGGCAACGCCAATCCTGCATGCGCCTCGGCTACGCTGCGCAATTTGCTCCAGACCTCGGCGCTTGCCGGGGCGGATTTGCCCGTTGCCATATCGACATGCAGGCACAATTGTTCGATCGTGGCCACGCAAGTCTCGCCCTTCATCACCCTGACAAAACTGCGAAACCGTTTTTCATCGGCGCTGATGATCTGCACCGTTCCGATCAGCCTGTCGCCCAGCTTTGCCTCGCCCAGATGGCGGATATGGGTTTCAGCGGAATAAAAGCTGTGCCCGCCCGCCACATAATCCATCCCCGCCCCGATCAGCCGCAAGAAGGCGTCGATGGTTTCGGAATTGGCAAAGTAATAGCGGCTTTCGGTCATGTGGCCGTTGTAATCGATCCAGCCCGGCAGCACCTGCATATGCGCCATAATCAGCGGCTCGGCCTTTGGCCCCTTGTCCGTCTGATCGTGAAACACCGCCGCTCGCGCCTCGTCATGGGCGCGCAAAACCTTGCCCGCGCCCCAGTTCCGCTCTTTGAGCGCCCGCAAAAACCCCACAAGGTTCTGATCGCGGATCCGCTCCAACTCGCGGATCGAATAGGCGCCCGATTGCGCATCCGACTGGTTCGCGACCAGATCGACCAGCGCATCGTTGAACTCTGGCACATCCATCAGCTTGGTCCATGGCCATTTCAGCGCCGGGCCGAACTGCGCCATGAAATGCCGCATTCCCGCCTCGCCCCCCGCCACGCGGTAGGTTTCAAACAGCCCCATCTGCCCCCAGCGCAAACCGAAGCCCATGCGGATCGCATCGTCAATCTCGCTGGTGGTCGCCACCCCGTCCTTCAGCATCCACAGCGCCTCGCGCCAGACCGCCTCAAGAAAACGGTTGCCGATGAAAGCGTCGATCTCCTTGCGGATCACCAGCGGGAACATCCCGATGTCTTTCATGATCGCCACGGTCTTTTCGATCGTCTCTTCGGAATTCGCCTCGGACCCGGATATTTCGGACAGGGGCAACAGGTAAACCGGGTTGAACGGATGTGCGACAATGATGTTATGCGGCGCGGGGCTGCCCTTTTGCAGATCAGACGCCTTGAACCCGCTGGTGGATGATCCGATCAGAACCCCGGGATTGGCCTGCTGCAGCTGGGCATAGACCTTGTGCTTCAGCTCGATCCGCTCGGACACGCTTTCCTGAACATATTCTGCGCCTTCGACCGCCTCGCCGATGGTGCCGTGAAAGGTCAGCGTGCCCTCGGGCGGCATCGGCACATCCGACAAGGCGGGCAACGCCAGCCGCGCATTGCCCATCACCGCCGCAATCTTGCGCTCCGCCTGCGGATCAGGGTCGAACACCCCCACATCCCAACCGTTCAGCAAAAAGCGCGCCGCCCAACCGCCGCCAATAACCCCGCCACCGATGATGGCCGCTTTGCGTGTCATAGTTCCGTCCCTTCATTCTTTGGGGGCCGCCCCCCCCACCCCATCCCTCCCCACCAAAGGGGGAGGGGGCCGCCCTGTCCTGTTATCACCGCCCCGGCGCCCCAAATGCTTCCCTCCCCCCCTTGTGGGGGAGGGTCAGGGTGGGGGGGCTACCTCGGCAAAGGCGCCCGCTTTTCCAACTTCAACTTCGCCCGCACCTCTGCCGGCGTGATCACCCGCGCGCCCATGTTGGAAATCACCGTCACAGCGCGCTCGACCAGTTGTGCATTGGTGGCGAGCACGCCTTTGTCCAACCAAAGGTTGTCCTCCAGCCCCACCCGGCAATTGCCCCCCGCCAGAACCGCCGCCGCGACGTAAGCCATCTGGTTGCGCCCCAGACCAAAGGCCGACCATATCCAGTGTGACGGCACATTATTGACCATGGCAAGGAAGGTGTTCAGATCATCCGGCGCGCCCCATGGCACGCCCATGCACAGCTGCACCAGCACCGGATCAGGAATGATGCCCTCACTCGCGATCTGTTTGGCGAGCCAAAGATGCCCGGTGTCAAAAGCCTCAACTTCGATGCGCACGCCCGAAGCGACCATCCGCTTGGCCATATCGCGCAAAAGGCCGGGCGTGTTGACCATCACATAGTCGGCCTCGTTGAAATTCATCGTGCCGCAGTCAAGCGTGCAGATCTCGGGGCGGCAATCCACCACATGCGCCACCCGCTCCGCCGCGCCCGCCATGTCCGATTTCGGCCCCATCTCGTGCATCCGCTCGGTGCCGTCGAACAGCAGATCCCCGCCCATGCCGGCGGTCAGGTTCAGCACCACATCGGTGCCACTGTCGCGGATCCGTTCCGTCACCTCACGGTACATCGCGCCGTCGCGGCTCGGCTTGCCGGTTTCAGGGTCGCGCACATGACAGTGCACAATCGCGGCTCCCGCCTTGGCCGCATCAATCGCCGACCTGGCAATTTGCTCGGGCGAGCGCGGCACATGCGGGCTGCGGTCCTGCGTGCCGCCCGATCCGGTCACGGCGCAGGTGATGAAAACATCGCGGTTCATGGCCAAAGGCATGTTTATCCTCCTCAAACGGCTTTGCGCCAGCATAGCGCCCTTGCGCGCGTGCCCCTGACAAATTACGAAACAAAGATGGCAAAGAACGAAACGATTTTCACCCCCTCGCATCAGCCCCTCACCCTCGCCCTGTTGGTGCTGCCGCAATCTTCCATCCTCGAGGTCGCCTCAACCCTCGACCCCCTGCGCGCCGCAAACCGGCACCTCGGGACCGAGGCGTACCGCTGGCGCGTCGTGTCGGCAGGCGGCGCGCCGGTGCCGCTGACCTGCGGGATCGAACTGCCGTCAAGCGGGCCGCTCGCCGCTGCAAAAGGCGCCGAAGCGCTGGTGGTGATCTCGGGGTTTCAGCAATGGCAAGGCGCCCCACCGGCGCTGGTGCGCGATCTGTCGCGCATGGCCACGGGCTTTGCCGCGATCGGCGGCATCGACGCCGGGCCATGGGTTCTGGCCCGGGCCGGGCTGCTGAATGGCCACCGCGCGACGGTGCATTGGGAAGACATCGAAGATTTCGCCGCCGCACATCCCCAGATTGACGTGGTGCCGGACCGCTTCGTGATCGACGGCGCCCGCTTTACGGCAGGCGGAGCCGCACCTGCCACCGATCTGATGCTGCACCTGATCCGCGCCCGCCATGGCCCCGCTCTGGCTTTGCAAGTCGCGGCCTCATTCATCACCACGGCAAGGCCCGCCGCCGAACCGCAGATCGCCGCGCAAAAATCGGGCCACCGCCTCGATGCGCGTGTCGCCGCCGCCGTCGCACGGATGGAGACGCAGCTTGACGCCCCCGAACCGGCCAGCGCGATCGCCGCCGGCCTCGGTCT
Organism: Paracoccaceae bacterium; assembly: GCA_031385445.1. Lineage (GTDB taxonomy): Bacteria > Pseudomonadota > Alphaproteobacteria > Rhodobacterales > Rhodobacteraceae > CAIYZT01. Next base: position 52,317 of record JANNBM010000052.1, read on the forward strand.
GTCTGCGCGCCGCCTCGAACAACTGTTCCGCGCCAATCTGGGCCTCACCCCCTCGGCCTATGCCCTGACCCTGCGCCTCGCCGCCGCCCGCCGCATGATCACCGACACCCGCCACCCGCTCGCCGAAGTCGCCCTCCGCACGGGGTTTTCCAGCCCCTCCACCCTCAGCCGCGCCTTCCGCGCACAGTATGGATACGCCCCAGGCCACCTGCGCCGCTGAGGTGTTGGATCCAGCGGAGCGGCATAGCCGCGTGCTTTTGGTCTCGTCGTCGGGCGGGTGCCCTCCTCCTCGGGCAAAGGGAGCTTTCAGCCCCCTCGCCGCAAGCGGCTCACCCCCGGAGGATATTTTCAGACAGATGAAACCGTGCGCAGCGCCTTGCCCATTCACCTGTCCCAAATATCCCGGGGGTCAGGGGGCTGGCCCCCTCCTTCACCGCTTAAACCGGCACCACGGCGCAGGGCGGCGCGCGCCGAACGGCAAAACCGGCGCCCGGCCAACGCGCCGCTTTGTCAAGCGACGTCCAGCAGCCCCCGCCCCTTCAACAATGGCTCCACCCCCGGCATCCGGCCCCTGAACCGGGTGTACAGCACATCCGCCTCCTCGCTGCCCCCCGCGCTCAGGATATGCGCTTCCAGCCGACGCGCCACCGCGGGGTCAAACGCCCCGCCCGCCTCTTCAAACGCGGCAAAGGCATCCGCGTCCATCACCTCTGACCACATATAACTGTAATAGCCGCTGCTATAGCCATCCCCCGCAAACACATGCGCGAAATGCGGCGCCGCGTGCCGCATCCGAATGGCGCGCGGCATGCCCAGCCCCGTCAGCACCTCTGCCTGCAGCGCCATCGGATCGACGGGAGCCGCCCCCTCATGAAACGCCAGATCGACGAGCGCAGAGGAGATAAACTCCACCGTCCCAAACGCCTGATCATAGGTCAACGCCGCAAGCAGCCGCGTCAACAAATCGGCCGGCATCGCCGCCCCACTCTGCCAATGCCGCGCGTGCTTTTCCAAAACCTCCGGCACTTCCAGCCAATGCTCATAAAGCTGGCTTGGCAGCTCGACAAAATCGCGCGCCACATTGGTGCCGCTGATGAACCGGTAGGTCAGGTTCGACAGCATCTGATGCAGCGCATGGCCAAACTCATGAAACAGCGTGCGCGCATCGTCATAAGACAGCAAACACGGCTCGCCTTTGGCAAAGTTGCACACGTTTAAAACCACCGGTCGCACCTCGCCGTCCATCCGGTCCTGATCACGAAACGTCGAACACCATGCCCCCGAATGTTTGGACCCTCGCGCAAAATAATCCCCGATGAACAGCGCCACCAACTGTCCACCCCGCGTCACCTCCCAGATCCGCGCGTCCTCGTGGTACAACGGCAGGCTCAGCTCTTTGAACTGCAGACCAAACAGCCGCGCCGCACAGTCAAACTGCGCGCCCAGCATCGCCTCAAGGCTCAGATAGGGCTTCAGCGCCGTCTCATCCAGATCATGCTCGGCGCGGCGCCGCTGCTCGGAATAATACCGCCAATCCCATGGCTCCAGCGGCCCCGAAACGCCGTCCGCTTCCATTCTCGCCTCCAAAACCGCCGCATCCAGCAGCGCCTTGGCCCTCGCCGGCTCCCAGACCCGCATCAAAAGCCCACGCACCGCCTCCGGTGTCTTGGCCATCTCTGGCTCTAACTTATAGGCGGCAAAACTGGCGTAGCCCAACAGATGCGCCCGCTCCGCCCGCAGCTGCAACGTCTCCGCCGCCACGTCCCGGTTGTCCTGCGCGTTGCCATTCGCACCGCGCGCCACCCAGGCCTCATAGGCCTGTTCGCGCAGATCCCGGCGCGGCGAAAACTGCAAGAACGGCACGATGAGCGAGCGGTTCAGCGTCACCACCGGCCCATTCAGCCCCCGCTCCTTGCCCGCCGCCCGCGCCGTCGCTACCACAAAATCAGGCAGCCCCTGCAAATCCTCCTCGGACAGCGCCATATGCCAGCCGCGCTCTTCGGCCAGCACATTCTGGCTGAACGCCGTGCCCAGCGATGCCAGCCGCGCCATCACATGCGCCATCCGCGCAGAGTCCGCCCCGTTCAGCTCCGCCCCCGCCCGCACAAACATCCGCCGATACAGCGTCAAAACCCGCATCTGCTCGCCCGTCAGCCCCAGATCGCCCCGCCCCGCCCATAGCGCCTCAATCCGCGCGAACAGTGCCTTGTTAGAGGTCACCTCACTGGAATAGGCTGACAGCTTCGGCGCCAGATCCACTTCAAGCGCCTCACGCGCCGGGTTGCTGTCCGCCCCTGCGAGGTTCCAGAATATGCCTCCCACCCGGCTCAAAAGGGCATCTGCCCGCTCCAGCGCCGCGATCGTATTGTCAAACGTCGGCACCGCCGCATCCACCGCTATCGCGCCCACATTGGCCCGCGCCTGCGTCAGTCCTTCGGCAAATGCCGGATCAAAATCGGCATCCGTAATCTCGGCAAAGGGCGCAAGCCCGTAGGGTCCGGTCCAGTCCTTCAGCAAAGCATTCATCGCAATTCCCCTTCCATCAACCCCAAATCTAAGCCGCACAAATCCCCAAAACCAGCCCCATTCATCTGTCCAGAAATATCCCCGCCGGAGGCTCCGACCCCCGCCGCCCAATCCGCCCTTAAAAGGCGCAGGCCCGCCCGAGCCGGTTGGCGGGAACCGCCAGAGGCGAGACAAAAGAATGCGGCGCAAGCCGCTCCGTTGGATCGCTCTACCGCTCGCGCTGCCGCATCCGAGCCTCCAGCCGCCGCAGCACCAATGACAGGGAAATCGTCATGGTCAGATATAACAGCGCCGCTATATTATAGGTCTCGAAATACCGGAAATTGCCGGCCGCCGTCACCTTGGCCAGCTGCGTGATATCCGCCACGCCCAGCACCGACACAAGGGACGAGTCCTTCACCATCGCCACGAAATCATTGCCCAGTGGCGGCAGGATCATCCGGAACGCCTGCGGAAACACGATATGGCGAAACCGCTGCCACCCGTTCAGCCCCAGCGCCTGCGCCGCCTCAATCTGGCCCTTGTCGACTGCCTGCAGTCCCGCCCGAAAAATCTCGGCCAGAAACGCTGAATAGGCCAGCATCAGCGCAATTGTCGCGCGGGCTATCAACGGAAAATCCCGCGTCTTCCAGGGATCAATTCCGATCCAACTGGTCACCCAGTTCACCGCCACAATCAGCGCCGGAGCCAGCACGAAGGCCACGTACAACAGCAGCACGATGATCGGCACCCCGCGCATCACCTCGATGTAAAACCGCGCGATCTGGCGCAAAACGATGTGCCGCGACAGCCCCATCACCGCCAGCCCCAGCCCCAAAACGCAAGCCGCGGCATAGGCCACCACGGCCACAACAACCGTAATCACCGCCCCCTTCGACAGCTTCGACAGCGCCGCCGAATAGACATCCGACGCCAGCACCTGCCAAAACAAAAGCACCCCGATGATCCCAAGGATCACCAGCCACCACGGAAAATCTGCATCAGGCTTGGGGTTCGGCTGCATCAAAAGTCGGCCCCGGGTTTGGCCCCGGGGCCAAAGACCTTACTGGCCCAGCTTGTAATCAAGGAACCATTTCTTGTTCAGGGCATCGATCGTGCCATCGGCGCGCATCGCGGCGATAGCGGCGTTCATCGGCGCCGCAAGGTCAGATCCTTTGGGGAAGATGAACCCGAAATCCTCTGTCCCCAGCTTCTCGCCCACGATCTTCAAACCGCCCGCCGACGCCTCGACATAGCCCGCGCCAGCCGTGCCATCGGTCAGCACCAGATCGACATCGCCCGCTTTCAGCGCCTCGACCGTCGCGCCGAAGGTTTCAAACAGCTTGATCCGCGGGTTGGCCTCGTCACCGTCCAGCACATTGTAAACGCCCACATAAAACGGCGTCGTGCCGGGCTGCGCTGCCATCAACAGCTCTGGAACCGCCGCGAATGAGGCCGCATCGGTGAACCGCGCCTCATCACCGCGCACCATCATCACCATCTCGCTGGTCATATAGCTGTCCGAAAAGTCGACCTGCTCTTTGCGGTCATCGCGAATGGTGATCCCCGTCATCCCCATATCGAACTGCCCCTCCGACACCGCCGGTATCATCGCATCCCATGAGATGTTTTCGTATTTCACCGTCACGTTCAGCCGCTTGGCGATCTCGGCAACCGCATCATATTCCCAGCCAACCGCCGCCCCTGAGGCATCCAGAAACTGCAGCGGCGGATAGGCGTTCTCGGTGACAATTACGATCTCGCGGCCGCCCAGATCCGGCACATCCTGGGCAAAAGCGGCCGTCGTGATCATCAGGCCCGCAAGGGCAACAGCAGCAACCTTCATAGTGTGAACTCCCTGTCACAAATTGGATGGCCGACTTTGGCCTGTGCTGTCGCAATTGGCAAGTCGATCCCAGCGCGCCGCGCCGCGGCCATCCGAAGCGCTCAGGTGGTTTCTGCGGCCCGAAGCTGCCAGTCGATTTCGATGATGCGGGCCTTGCGCTTTTCCTTCGCCGGATCGTTCAGAAGATCCAGGATCAACTCAGCCGCCTGCGCGCCGATCAGCCGGGGATGCGGATCAATCGTCGTGATCGTCGGATGGGAAACTCCCGCGATTTCATAGGCCCCAAAGCCCGCAATCGCGATCTCGCCCGGCACATTCACGCCGCGCCGCTGGCATTCGGTCAGCGCGCCAAAGGCGCTGAGGTCGGACACGCAGACAACCGCCTGCGTGTCCGGCCAGGTGTCCAGAAGGCGCCCCATCGCGCTTGCCCCTTCACGCATCGAAATGGGCGGCTTGCCCGCGCCGATCAACCGATCTTCGGCCAGACCGTTGCGCCGCATCGCTGCGATAAAACCGCGCCGCCGATCCGCGCCGCGCGTGTCGCCGTCGGTATCGCCGCCGATAAAGGCAATCCGGGTTTTGCCCTTGGCAACCAGATGATCGACCATCCCGTGCATGGTTGCCGCGTTGGAAAAGCCGACGACATGGCCGATCGGGGCTGCGGGCAAATCCCAGGTTTCGATAACCGGAATGCGGGAATTCGTCAGCATTTTGCGGGCGCGGTCACTGTGGCTGCCCCCGGTGACCACGATCGCTTCGGGACGCCGGCGCAGCAGCTGTTCGATCAGCTGTTCTTCTTTTGCCATATCGTACCCGCTATAGGCCAAAAGCACCTGCATCCCGGCCTCGGCCAGGCGGTCCGACAGCGCGTCGACCGTGTCAGCAAAGTTGGCATTGTTGATCGACGGGATTGTAACGGCGACGAAATTCGTCTTTTGCGTGCGCAGGTTGGCCGCGGTGGCATCAAAGACATAGCCCAGATCATCGGCGATTTCGCGGATGCGAACCCGCGTGGCCTCGCTGACCGAAGTGTCGGATTTGAACGCGCGGCTGACGGTCATAACCGACACGCCTGCAGTGCGGGCAACGTCTTTCATGGTCTTGGCGCTGTGCTGCATCCTGCCTTTCTTGCCAGCTTCAAAACCGCCTGTCCAGCCTTTGTGATATCGTTAACGCTTCGGCCGGGCGGCGCGGGGCTTAGGGTTTGTATTCTGCCGCTTCGGTCACATGGTGGTGGATGCGCCCGTCGAAGAATTCCGCAACGATCACGCCGGTCATGTCCTTGGATTGGTTGCGCACATCGCTGGTCAGGGCGTCCGCCATCACCGCTTTGGACGGATATGTGATCGCAAGGATCAACGGAAATTCGGGCGCGCCGGCATCGCGATCGTCACTGAACATCACACGCACATCGGTATTGCCGGGAAACTGGCGCCAAAGCGGCACAAGGCGCCCGGTGACGGCGGCGCGAAAAGCGTCGGTTTTGCCGTCTTTGATGCGGCCTTCGAACAAGGCGAAACGGGTGATCATCTGAACAAATCCTTATTGGGTCCGGTAAAATATTCCATCAGCGCCGCCTGATCTTCACCGCCAAGACCGGCGGCGGTCAGCATCCGGTGAATCTCGGCGCACAGCGCGGTCAGCGGCATCGACGTGTTGGTCCGCCGCGCAAGATCCTGCGCGCCGTTCAGGTCTTTGACCATGTTGTCGATCCGGCCAGTGCGGCGATAATCCTTGGTGGCAAAGCGCGGCATGTATTCTTGCAAGATCGCGCTGTCGGCACGGCCGCCTTTCAAAGCCTGCGGAATTTTCGCCGCATCGACCCCCGCATCCAGTGCCAGCTGCGTGGCTTCTGCCACCGCCATAAACGTCAAACCGCACAGCACCTGATTGATCAGTTTGGTGGTCTGACCCGCGCCAACCGGGCCCATATGGGTGTAGTTCGACGCGACATGTTGCAAGATCTCATAGGCATCCGCCACGTCCTTTGCATCGCCGCCAGCCATCAACGTCAACTGACCGCTCAGCGCCTTTGGCGCGCCGCCGGACAACGGACTATCGACCCAGCGCAGCCCGCGTTCAGCCGCTTTCGCCGCAAGGTCCTGGGTGGCGCCGGGGTCTATGGACGACATGTCGATGATCAACGTGCCCGGCCTGGCCCCCTCGGCGACGCCGTTTTTGCCGAACACCGCGATCTCGATGATGCGCGGCGCGTTCAGGCTGATGATGACATAATCCGCGGCGGCGGCGGCCTCGGCGGCGGAGATTGCGGCATTTGCCCCTTGGGCAACAAGCCGCGCTACCTTTTCGTGGTCCGGGTCGAACACGGTCAGGTTCTGGCCAGTCTGGGCAATCCTGGCGCCGATGGCGCCGCCCATGGCGCCCGCACCGATCAAAGCGACGTTAAGGCGCATGGTGTTCCTTTGGCTCTCGACAGATGGCATTTGAATCCGCTATGTTATCGATAACATGGACTGACAACGAATATACGTCAACCACAAAGCCTGTAGTGTCAAAATGGAACGCCAGTCGGTCCATGTCCACGTCCGCCCTCTTGTCATTTCAGTGTTGGAAGCATGATGAAAGCCATAACCATCCACGCCGCCAAAGATCTGCGGATCGAAGATCAACTGCCGGAAACCGCTGGCCCCGGACAGGTGCAGATCAAGCTGGCCACGGGCGGCATCTGTGGGTCGGATCTGCACTACTTTAACCACGGCGGTTTCGGGGCGATCCGGTTGCGCGAACCGATGGTGCTGGGCCACGAAGTTTCGGGCCATATTTCCGCGCTGGGGCAGGGGGTGGCGGGCCTGAGCGTGGGGCAGTTGGTGGCCGTTTCGCCCTCGCGTCCCTGTCATGCGTGCAAATATTGCCGCGAGGCGATGTTCAACCAATGCCTGAACATGCGGTTTTACGGCTCGGCCATGCCGTTCCCGCACATCCAAGGGGCGTTTCGCGAAACGCTGGTGGCCGATGCCAGCCAATGCGTGATTGCGGACGGGCTGACGGCGGGCGAGGCGGCGATGGCCGAACCGCTGGCGGTGTGTCTGCACGCGGTCAAACGCGCCGGGCCGATGCTGGGCAAATCGGTGTTGGTCACCGGCTGCGGCCCGATTGGCGTGCTGTGTATTCTGGCGGCGCGGCGGGCAGGGGCCGATCTGATCATCGCAACTGACCTTGGCGCTTACACCCTTGCCGTGGCGCGCAAAGCTGGCGCTGACATCACGCTGAACATGGCCGAAGATGCCAATGCTTTGGCGGATTATGCCAAAGACAAGGGCACCTTTGATCTGCTGTTTGAATGTTCGGGTGCCGGCGCTGCGTTGACGGCGGCCATCCCGGCGATGCGGCCGAACGGCACGATCATGCAGCTGGGTCTGGGCGGCGATATGGTGCTGCCGGTGCAAGCGATGACGGCCAAGGAGTTGACCCTGAAAGGCTCTTTTCGGTTCCATGAAGAGTTCGGCACTGGGGTCAGCCTGATGCAAAAGGGCTTGATCGACGTCAAGCCACTGATCACCCACAGATTTGCCTTTCAGGATGCCGTGAAAGCCTTTGAAACCGCAAGCGATCGCAGCCGCGCGATGAAGGTGCAGATTGGTTTTTCCGGCGCAAGTTGAGGGGCAACCCATGCGATGTGAAGGTCTTCAAGCGCGGCCTCACCCCACTATGTTATCGATAACTTTGTTCTTGACTTAGAAAGGGATTGCCCGAAGAGTGAGGGCGCACCCGGAAACCTTGGAGGAGGCCCGGTGCCCGAGGGGGAGGCGATAATTGCCAAAAGTGGATGGCCTGTTTTTTGATTCCATCGTCAAAAGCTTTGGCGGAACCAAGGCTTTGCGCGGCGTGTCGCTGCGGGTGAACCATGGTGAAATCGTCGCCTTGTTGGGTGAAAATGGGGCGGGAAAATCGACCCTGATCAAAACCTTGGGCGGAATTCACACCCCTGATAGCGGTCAGGTCATGGTCGGCGGCATCCCGTACAAACATGTCAGCGGCAAAATCTCGACCAAGCAAGCGGTTGCCTTCATTCACCAGGATCTGGGCCTGATCGAATGGATGAGCGTGGCCGAAAACATCGCGCTTGCGGTCGGATATCCCAAGCGCGGCGGCCGGATTGACTGGCCCGCGACCGACAAGGTGGCGAAGGATGCGCTGGCGCTGGTCGAGGCGGATTTTGCGCCGACCGCGCGGGTGTCCAGCCTGACCCGCACCGAAAAGTCGCTGGTCGCCATCGCCCGCGCCCTGGCGGTGGAATGCGATTTTCTGGTGCTTGACGAGCCAACGGCCAGCCTTCCCGCCGATGAGGTGGAGCGGCTTTTTGCGGCGCTTCGCCGGTTGCGCGCCAAGGGCGTGGGCATGATTTACGTGTCGCACCGGCTGGACGAGGTGTTTCAGATTTCGGACCGCGTGGCCGTGTTGCGCGATGGGCAAATGGTCGGAATGCGCGACACCAACCAAACCAATGCCGAAGATCTGGTCAGCCTGATCGTGGGCCGCAAAACGCGCGAGATTGACCGGCCCGAGGTACAAGACGGCCCAGAGCTGTTGAGCGTTGCCAATTTGGCCACGCGCAAGGCCGGTCCGGTCGATCTGGTCATCCGCCGCGGTGAAATGGTTGGCCTTGTCGGCCTGCGCGGCGCGGGGCACGAAGACATCGGCCGCGCGCTTTTTGGGCTTGAACGTCATACCGGCACGGTGCTGCTGGACGGGGTGCCGCCCGGTCTGTCCTCGCCGCGCATGGCCATGCAGTCGGGCGTTGGATTTGTGGCGCGTGACCGGGTGGTGGAATCCGTGGCACCGGCGCTCAGCATCCGGGAGAACACGTTTATCAACCCGTCCGCGACCGGGCGCCGTTTGATATCCTTCATGACGCCAAGCGTTGAAAATGCGCGCGCCCATCACCTTGGCGACCGCGTGGGCCTGTCACCCAACGATCCAACGCTGCCGATCGAATCCCTGTCGGGGGGCAACCAGCAAAAGGTCGTCGTCGGGCGCTGGCTTGACACCGCCCGGCGGCTTTTGATCGCCGAAGACCCAACCGCCGGCGTCGATGTCGGCGCCAAGGCCGAGATTTACCACCTGCTGTTTCGGGCGCTGGCGTCGGGGATGGGGGTTTTGATCGTGTCGACCGATTTTGAAGAAGTCGCAAACATCTGTCACCGCGCCATCGTCTTCAGCCGGGGGCAGGTCGTGAACGAACTGCGCGGCGCCGCCCTTTCCACCGAAACCTTGATTCAAGCCGCCTCCGCCGGCGATGAAGCCGCCTAACCAAAGAAGCAGAACGCCATGAACTCGATCCAATCGGATGCCCTCGAACCGACCCGTGACGAATTGGCCGCATTGACCCGCGGGCAAAGGCTTATCCGGCTTGCGCCGGTCTACGGTCTGGTGATTTTGACCGCTTTTCTGATCATCCTGTTCTCGGTGCTGCTGCCTAACACCTTTCCAACCGTGCTGAACCTGCGGGCGATCCTGTCGGATAAATCCATCATTGCCATGCTGTCACTGGCCGCGATGATTCCGATGGTGGCCGGACGGATCGATCTGACGGTGGGGTATGGCATCGTGCTGTGGCACATCCTCGCCATCTCTTTGCAGGTCAACTACGGCTTTCCATGGCCGCTGGCGGTGATCGTTGTCATTGCGCTTGGCGCGATGACCGGGGTGCTGAACGGCATCCTTGTCGAGGTTGCAAAGATCGACGCCTTCATCGCCACGCTCGGCACCGGCACCGTGCTTTATGCAATCGCGCTGTGGCATTCTGGCGGGCGTCAGGTCGTCGGCGAGTTGGACCCCAGCTTTTATCAACTTAGCGGGAAATGGGTTCTCGGCTTGCCGATAACCGGGTTCTATGTGCTCGCTATCAGTTTGATCATGTGGGCAGTTCTGGAATTTACACCGGTTGGCCGCTATTTGTACGCCATCGGCGCCAATCAGAAAGCTGCCGAGCTGAACGGCATTCCGACCCGCAAATTCGTGGTCGGGGCCTTTGTCGCCTCGGGCACGCTTGCCGCCCTCGCGGGGGTTCTTCTGGCGTCAAAACTGCGGATCGGTCAGGCTTCGGTCGGGCTGGAATTCCTGTTGCCAGCGCTGGTTGGCGCCTTCCTCGGCTCGACCACCATCAAGCCCGGCCGGGTGAACGTCTGGGGCACCATCATCGGTGTCGTCATTCTGGCCGTTGGCATATCCGGCATCCAACAATTTGGCGGTTCGTTCTGGGTCGAACCGCTTTTCAACGGCTCTACGTTGCTGATCGCAATCGGCATCGCAGGATACGCACAGCGCAAAAAGGGCGCTGCGCGCAAGTAACCACAACAATCCAACGGGAGAAACGACCATGCAAAAACGCACGTTTATCAAGACCCTGCTTGCCAGCACGATGATCGCGGGCCTGACCCTGCCAGCCTTCGCCCAAGACATGGCCTTTGACGGCCCCACGAGCGGTCCGAAAGGCGCCGAAGGCAAGTCCATCGTGGTGCTCGCCGCCGATCTGAAAAACGGTGGCATTCTTGGGGTGACAACCGGCATCGAAGAAGCCGCCGCCAAAATCGGCTGGACGGTGCGCGTTCTGGACGGCGCCGGTTCGGTGCAGGGCCGCACGGCCGCCTTCGGTCAGGCGATGGCTTTGCAGCCCGACGGCATCGTCATCAACGGTTTTGACGCGGTCGAACAACAAGCCGCAATCGAAGGCGTGGCCGCCGCCATGATCCCGATGGTGTCCTGGCATTCGGGTCCAAAAATCGGCTGCGACGCGCCGGGCGGCATCTTCGCCAACGTGTCGACCGATGCGATGACCGTGTCAGAAACCGCCGCCAAATGGGCGATGGCGGATGGCGGCGCCAATGTAGGCGCGATCATCTTTACCGACAGCACCTATCAGATCGCCATCGACAAGGCTGACCGGATCAAGAAAACCATCGAAGATGCGGGCGGCACGGTTCTGGAATATGTCGATACGCCGATTGCCGAAACCTCGACCCGGATGGGCCCGTTGACCACCTCTTTGCTGCAGAAGTACGGTGACAAGTGGACCCACTCCCTGGCGATCAACGATCTGTATTTCGACTTCATGGGCCCTGCCCTTGCCGCTGCCGGCGTTGACGGCAAAGGCGCACCCAAGGCCGGATCGGCCGGTGACGGCTCCGAAGCCGCTTTCCAGCGCATCCGCACGGGCCAGTATCAGGCGATTACGGTGGCCGAGCCGTTGAACTTGCAAGGCTGGCAATTGGTGGACGAGTTGAACCGGGCTGTCTCTGGCGAGGCCTGCTCTGGCTATATCACAGCGCCCGCCCTGGTCACCGAAGAGGGCCTGAAAGCCGCGGGCGACAGCAATCAGTTCGACCCGCAGAACGGTTACCGCGAAGCCTATGCGGCGATCTGGGGCAAAATGTAAGGCTCGGTTAAGCGGAAGTCTGAAAGAATGGGCGCCTGGAAATGGGCGCCCGTTGCCATTTTACAATGTGGGTATTCTTTTCCCCGCTTATTTTTCGGTCATTTGTTTTTTGTTCAAACGCAAACGGCCCTCGCATTTCTGCGAGGGCCGTATGTTATTGATATTTCATATATAGATGTACTGTTTTTGGTTAGGTTTGGCGGTGACCTACTCTCCCACGTCTTAAGACGCAGTACCATTGGCGTGACGGCCCTTAACGGCCGAGTTCGGGATGGGATCGGGTGTTTAGTCGTCGCTATGA
>JANNBM010000015.1:0-12438 GCA_031385445.1 Paracoccaceae bacterium
GCACCAGCACCAAGTGCCAGAACGGACAACGCACCATAGAATGCGAATTTTTTCATACGTACCTCTTCCTGAGTTTCCGTCTGTCATCAGACGGTTTTATTTGGCCCCACTCGTTTTGGGGCAAGACGCACCGGGTTATTAGCCCGAGTGTCATCATTTTCTCTCGAAGCGCTTTGAAAGGTCAAGACAAACAAGGGATAGGAACAAAAATCGCCCAAATACAGGGCATTATTCCTGTCTTTTGGCTGCGTTTTGGGCCATCTGCCTGCGCCGCCACAAATTGTTACCCACACAATCCATAGAATCGGTCTGCGGCCAGAAACGCATCGCGACGATACGCGGCAAATTCTGCGGCCTCTTCGTCGATTCCCCAAAGCTCTTGCTGCCAATGCTCGTCGATGCGGGACATTATCCACGCCTCTGGTGCGGTCACGCGGCGGTGGGTTACTGCAAGTGCCAGAACCAGTGATCCGCTGATTGCAATCAGATCATGGATGCCCGCCAACCGAAACGGATCCAGCGCGAAAATCTGTGCGGTCAACCGTGCAAGGCTGGCCGGGTCTTGTGCGATATGGATAACCCCCGCCGTCGCAATCAGCGGTGCGTGCAAGGTATTTGCCGCCCAAGCGATCATCGGATCCCACGCCTGTGCCTGCCGGGCAATCAAGGCCTGCGGTTCCGTGGCGCGGTAGCAGATCAGATCAGACGCGCCATAAGCCGCAAGCAGCTCTGCTACCTCATCAAACTGCGGCACGATCTTATCTATCGCGGAATTGGCGGCGCGGGTGATGGGCATGGAGTCCGGTTTCACCAACCCAGTTTGCGCATCCCATTCGGCGGCGATTGCCTGCGCCATCTCCAGTGTTGGCAAGGTCAACGCGGCCTTCAGCGGCGTTTTGACAAAACGCGCATCAAGCCGCACCGTAAAGCCGCCATCGCAAGGCTCTGCGACGGCCTCGGTCCAGAAGCGTTTGGTTTTCCAGTTGCTCATATAGCGTTATTCCGTGTCGCCGAATGGGTCAGCCGGCACATCGTTTTCACCCCAATCAAGGGTTTTCCACGTGCGCGCCATATGTTCGGGCAAGGGGGCCGTGAAGGTCATCATCTTTTTGGTAATCGGGTGTTCGATGGTCAGCATACGGGCATGCAGATGCAGCTTTTTGCTGATGTCGCCGCCGATATCCGCCCCCCAGCCATCGCCAAGGTTTTCTTGGCCACTACCGCCATATTTGCCATCGCCAATAATGGGATGCCCCATTTCCGCGATATGCGCGCGTAACTGGTGGGTGCGCCCGGTAACAGGCTCCATTGCCAGCCACGACAGACGATTGCCCAGAAACCACAGCACGAAATAGTCAGACTGCGCGCGTTTGGCATCGGGGAAATCGGCCATTTTTGCGGGATGAATGCACATCATCTTTTCGCCTTCGCCGCCACGACCGTGCCCCGGCGCTTTCATCAACCCGTATTTGATGCTGCCCTTGCGTGGATGCGGCACACCCGCAACGGCGGCCCAGTAAATCTTGCGGGTCAATCTGTGTCGCAACGCCTCAGACAGCGCCCGCGCCACCCGGTCGGTGCGCGCCAGCATCAACAGGCCAGAGGTGTCCTTGTCCAACCGATGCACCAGTTTCGGGCGTTCTTTGAAGCCGAACTTCAACGCCTCGGTCAACCCATCGACATGCCGATCACCCTGCCCCGACCCGCCTTGCGACGCCAAGCCCGGCGGCTTGTTCAGGATGATGATATGCTCATCCTTCCACAAAACCGCGTTCTGGATCATTTTGGTATCGGCCGCAGAAACCCCGCCTTCACGCGGGCGGCTTGGTGCCTCGGTATCGGGCAATGGCGGCACGCGGATGGCCTGCCCCGGTGTCACGCGATCAGACGCTTTGGCGCGGCCGCTATCAACCCGGATCTGCCCGGTGCGGCACATCTTTTCGATGTGGCCCTGCGAAAGCTGCGGGAAGCGCCGCTTCATCCAGCGGTCAAGGCGCTGCTCGCCCTCATCTGCGGAAACGGTGAGAAGTTTAACATCGCTCATGCGAAGGCTCCACGGGCTAAGGCAGCACCAAGGGCCACTGCAACAAGGGATAGGATGACTGACGCAAGGACATAAAGCATGGCTTGCAGGGATTGGCCGCCCTCCCACAGTTTCAGCGCATCAAGCGAAAAGGCCGAGAATGTGGTGAAACCGCCCAGAACGCCCGTCATCAACAAAGGCGAAAGACTGGTGCGGCTGGCCAGCAGGATGAACAAAACGCCCATCGCAAAACTGCCTGCCACATTAACCAGCAGCGTGGCGACAGGTGCGCCAATGCCCGCCACCATAAGGTAGCGCAGCACGGACCCGATTGCACCGCCGATGGCAACGTAGGATAGGGACAAGATCATGCCCGTCTCTTGTGCCTGAGGGGCCGGATTGTCAACCGTTGCAGGGTTTTTAGACGTTAGGTCCGTTTCGCGCGCAGCTTGACGAAATAGTCGATCCGCTTTTTCAACTCACGCTCAAAACCGCGTTCTGGTGGCATATAGTAAACCGGGCGCTTCATGCTTTCGGGGAAATAGTCTTGCCCTGAAAACCCGTCTTCCGCGTCATGATCATAGGCATAGCCCGTGCCATAACCGATGTCCTTCATCAGCTTGGTTGGCGCGTTCAGAATGTGTTTCGGCGGCGGCAGACTGCCCGTTTCTCGCGCCGCAGCCCGCGCCGCTTTATACGCCACATAAACCGCGTTTGATTTGGGGGCGAGGGCAAGGTAAACCACCGCCTGCGCCAGTGCCAATTCGCCCTCGGGCGAGCCAAGCCGTTCATAAGTATTCCAGCTTTGCAAACACACCTCTTGCGCCTGCGGGTCGGCAAGGCCGATGTCTTCTACCGCCATTCGCGTGATCCGGCGGGCCAGAAACCGCGGGTCTTCGCCACCTTCCAGCATCCGCGCGAACCAATACAAAGCCGCGTCGGGATCAGACCCGCGCACCGATTTGTGCAACGCAGAAATCAGGTTGTAATGTTCTTCTCCTGATTTGTCGTATTTCGCCGCCCGGCGCATCAACCGAGTCGCCAGCGCATCGCGGTCAAGCGGCTTGTCCAACTTCCACGCCATGACCTGCTCGATCAGGTTCAACAGCGCGCGCCCGTCGCCATCCGCCATTTCCTGCACCGCATCGCGGGCATCCCCGGTCAGCGGCAAAGCGCGGCCAAGGTCTTGTTCCGCCCGCTGCGTCAACCGTTCCAGATCGGCCAGCGTCAACCGTTCCAGCACGATCACCTGCGCGCGGCTGAGCAAAGCTGCGTTCAACTCAAACGACGGGTTTTCGGTCGTGGCCCCAACCAAAAGGATCGTGCCATCCTCCATATAGGGCAGAAATCCGTCTTGCTGGGCTTTGTTGAAGCGGTGGATTTCATCGACAAACAGCAGCGTCCCCTGCCCGTTCTGGCGACGAATTTTCGCAGTCTCAAAAACCTTGCGCAGGTCCGGCACACCGGTAAAAATCGCGGATATCTGAACGAAGTTGAGGTTGGTCTGCGCCGCAAGCAACCGCGCGATGGTGGTTTTTCCCACACCCGGCGGGCCCCACAGGATCAGCGACGACAGGCTGCCAGCCGTCAGCATCGCACCCAACGGGCCACCTTCGGACAGCACCTTTTCTTGCCCAACCACATCGGCCAACGAGCGCGGCCGCAATCTGTCTGCCAACGGACGGGCCAGCGGCGACTGGGCGAGATCGGAAGGGGTGTCGAAAAGATCGGCCATACCTTAGGCGTAACGCTTTTATCCGGCGCCGTGAAGGCGCCTGTCAGTCAAACCCTTGGTAAGGTCAATGCGCTGTCGGTGAGACGTCGATTATGACACACTGAAATTCGGCATCGTCAATGGTCAGCATCGGTCCGACGGCCCGCGCGGTCAAACCACAGCGCCCATACCAACGTTCCCAATTCCCTGCGGTCAATGCGATGATCCCGGACGCTCCGTTGTCGCGGGCGGCCTTGACCATCTCTTTCACCATATTCGCATGGATACGGCGCCTGATCGACATAGGCGCTTTGTGGGACACGAAAACACGGGAGCTTTCCCAGATATTCTCGGCAACCGGCGCCTGTTCATACAGCAGGTTGTGCGGGATCGTATTGATCATGCCCCGTTGCGCGTCCCGGATCATATAAGAATAAATGCCACAACGCGCTGTGGTCGGCGTCAACCGCATGCCGCCCAAAACTTCGCCCTGGTCGTGAACGGCAATCCAGCGACTTGCAGGCGTATCGTATTGATCGAATTCCATGCCAAGAGATTCGGGAAGATCCCAGTTTTGCTGAACAATGAAGGATTGCCGCCGGGCCCGGAAAACATTGGCAAAAAGTTCGCCGTGTGAGTGAAGGTTTTCAAAAGACAGCGTTGTTGAAATCATCTCTGCGTCCTTCGAAAGTGCCGCGGATGGGGAGGCAACAAGCGGTGATTTTGGAATATTGTTCACAGCAGTTTATACTCCTTGGCGCGTTGCAACGCCTCGACCGTTGTTCGTGCCAGCAGTTTTAGTCGCACTGAATTCAGCCGGGCCTTGAACGCACTTTCGGAAATCCCAAGCTTGGCCGCCGCAGCTGCGTGGCGCATGCCATTGGCCAAGCAAGTAAGCGCTTCAATCTGGGGCCGGGTCAGGCTATCGGGCGGCTCGGTGATGTCGTGCAGACGTTGCACAATGGCTTCAATCTGCACCATTTCAGATTCTTCATACTCGCGGTCCGCCCGCGAAAAGCTGGCAATCGTGCGCGATGCTATTGGGCCACAGGAAACGGTCAAACCGTAGACCAACCCAAATGACCTGGCTTTCTCAAGGATACCAAACACGTCCGGAATGCCAAATTCGCTCCAGCGGCAAGCGCCTGTCGCACTGAACCCCCAAGCGATGGTTGGATCGCGCAACGCATAGGCCTGCTGAGTATAGTGATCCAGCCAGCTTTGATCGTAGGTCTGAAAAGAAATCAGCGGCGCGGCAAAACGTATGTGAAGACCAACAAAATATCCGGCAGGCGAAACAGCCGATAACTTGCGAAGTTCTAAGTCCAGACCAGTATTCACAATCATATCCAAAAAGAAACTGCCCTGAGTCGACGCTAACCGTGATATCCACTGTCTAGCGCAATCTTCGTTTATTACAATTGGTTAAGTCGCTCGAGATTCATATTGCATGCATTTGTGGTGTCATGGTGTCATTGGCAAGGGATTTTTGGGTAGACATTGCAGCAAAACCTGTAGCTGAAACCCAAGAAGACCCAACAATCGGCAGCACTTACCGCCCGCCGACGCGCACCAGGCCGGGGTTGAAATCCACCCGCAAAAAACCCTACCGATCAAACCAAAAAGCCCACCGTTACACGGTGGGCTTTCTGCAGACTTCAATTTTTAACGACTTAGCTTTCTGCGGCGTCATCCGCTGCAGTGCGGGCGTGGTCAGCAGCGCCTTTGGCGCTTGGATCACGATCCACAAATTCGATAATCGCCATTGGCGCCATATCGCCATAGCGGAACCCGGCCTTCAAAACGCGCACATAACCACCGGTGCGGGTGGCATAGCGTGGCCCGAGAATTTCGAACAACCGTGCAGTGTGAATGTCTTGCTTCAGCTGCGCATGCGCCTGACGGCGGGCATGCAGATCGCCGCGCTTGGCCAGCGTGATCAGCTTTTCGATGATCGGGCGCAGTTCTTTGGCCTTGGGCAGCGTGGTTTTGATTTGTTCGTGTTCGATCAAGGAACCGGCCATGTTGGCGAACATCGCTTTGCGGTGTTCGTGGGTGCGGTTCAGCTTGCGGTAGCCAGATGCGTGACGCATGGGAATCTCCTTTAGCGTGTTTTACTTTGTCCGGCAGGGCCTACGATTGGTCCCGCTCACCTTGGGGCCTATTCAGCCCTTGTCTTCCCCGGCAGCCCGGGCATTTTCGAGGTAAGCCGGGGTGTCCCCCGGCCTACGCGGGCAGGGGGACACCCTGACCCTTAGAACTGGTCTTCGAAACGCTTGGCCAGATCTTCGATGTTCTCTGGCGGCCAATCTTCGACTTCCATCCCCAGATGCAGCCCCATGCCCGACAGCACTTCCTTGATTTCGTTCAAGGACTTGCGACCAAAGTTCGGCGTACGCAGCATTTCGGCTTCGGTTTTCTGGATCAGATCGCCGATATAAACGATGTTGTCGTTCTTCAGACAATTGGCCGAGCGCACCGAAAGTTCCAGCTCGTCCACTTTCTTCAGCAGCAACGGGTTGAATTCCAGCCCTGCGTCCACTTCGCCCAGCTTTGCCGATTCCGGCTCGTCAAAGTTGACGAAAATTGCCAGCTGATCCTGCAGGATGCGCGCAGCATAGGCCACAGCGTCATCCGGCGTCAGCGAGCCGTCGGTTTCGACCTTCATCGTCAGCTTGTCATAGTCCAGTACCTGACCTTCGCGGGTCGGGGTCACTTCGTAAGACACTTTCTTGACCGGCGAATAGATGGCGTCGATCGGCATCAGGCCGATGGGCGCATCTTCGGGGCGGTTCTTGTCGGCCGAGACATAGCCCTTGCCGGTGTTCACCGTCAGTTCCATGAACACATCCGCGCCGTCGTCGAGGTGGCAGATCACGTGATCACGGTTCAGAATTTCGATACCGTGCGATTCCGAGATATCGCCAGCCGTCACAACACCCGGCCCCTTGGCAGAGATCGACACCCGCTTCGGGCCTTCGATATCCATCTTCAGGCGCACGCCCTTGAGGTTCAGCACGATGTCGGTGACATCTTCGCGCACGCCGGCAACCGAGGAAAACTCGTGCAGGACGTTGTCGATCTGCACCGAGGTGATCGCCGCGCCTTGCAGCGAGGACATCAGCACGCGGCGCAGCGCGTTGCCCAGCGTCAGGCCAAAACCGCGCTCCAGCGGTTCGGCGGTCAGCGTCGCCACACGGCTGGGATCGGATCCCGCCTTGACGACCAGCTGGCCTGGACGGATGAGTTCTTTCCAGTTCTTATGGATCATGGTGTCGCCTCCATTCTTGTCGCCTGCCCATGTTCCATAAAGCAGGAGACGCCCGAGGGTCTGAATGCCGAAATCGGACCGCGCGAAATCGCCCGGCCCGACCTGATGAATATTGTCTTAGACGCGGCGGCGCTTTGGCGGGCGGCAGCCGTTGTGCGCCAGCGGCGTGACATCACGGATCGAGGTGATGTTCAGACCGACAGCCGCAAGGGCACGCAGCGCGGATTCGCGGCCCGAGCCCGGACCCTGCACTTCAACCTCGACGGTTTTCATGCCATGCTCTTGTGCCTTTTTGGCTGCGTCTTCAGCGGCCATCTGCGCGGCGTAGGGCGTGGATTTCCGCGAGCCTTTGAAGCCCATGGTGCCCGAGGACGACCAGGAAATTGCGTTGCCCTGAACGTCGGAGATCAGGATTTTGGTGTTGTTGAACGAAGAGTTCACATGAACCACGCCAGCGGCGATGTTCTTGCGTTCTTTTTTCTTCGTGCGGGTTGCTTTGGTATCGCGTGCCATATCTCAGTGCCCCCTTATTTCTTCTTGCCAGCAATGGCTTTTGCGGGGCCCTTGCGGGTACGAGCGTTCGTATGGGTGCGCTGACCACGGACCGGAAGCCCCTTGCGGTGACGCAGGCCACGATAGCAACCAAGGTCCATCAGACGCTTGATGTTCATCGTGACTTCGCGGCGCAGGTCGCCCTCGACGGTGAAGTTCGCGTCGATGTATTCGCGCACGGCCAATACTTCGGCGTCTGACAGCTGGTTCACCCGGCGTGCAGCGTCGATGTTCAGCGCGGTGCAGATCTGGGCTGCGTTGGTCGCGCCGATCCCTGCGATATACTGAAGAGAAATGATAACCCGTTTTTGCGTCGGGATGTTAACGCCAGCAATACGTGCCAAACGTGTCTTCCTTATCGTTGCGGTTCCGTGATCCCAGAACCTTTTTTCACAACTGCCCGGACCCTTGGACCCGAACGCTCAATCTTCCTCAATTGAGGAGCACCGCTGCGGATGATTCCGCTTCGGGACGCCGTGCTTTAGGGGCTTTCCCATGGGGCGTCAAGGGCGCCGAAGCTGAATCTCATGCGCCGTCAAGAACTTTCGCGATGGCCGCAGAAACCACGTCCATTTCCGCCATCCCGTCCAGCTGCCGCAGGCTTTTCCTGGCCCAGTAATAGCCAATCAGCGGCGCGGTGTTCTTGTAATACTCGCGCAGACGCACTTCGAACACGTCTGCGGTGTCGTCGCCACGCGCCATCTGGCCTTTGGCGGCAGCCTCCTCGGCGCGCTTGACGATCCGTCCGACCAAAGCCTTGTCGTCCACCACCAATTCAATCACCGCGTCCAGGCTCAGCCCCTTGGCGGCAAGCAGATCGGCCAGCGCATCGGCCTGTTTCAACGTGCGCGGAAAGCCGTCAAAGATAAACCCGCCCGGCGCGCCCATGGTCAGCTTTTCCGCGATCAGACCGATCACGATCTCATCGGTCACGAGCGCCCCGGTTTCCATCACCGCCGCGACGCGCTTGCCCATTTCGGTGCCGCTGGTCTTGGCTTCACGCAGCATATCGCCGGTGGACAACTGAACCATGGAACGCTCAGCAACCAGACGCTGGGCCTGGGTGCCTTTGCCGGCGCCCGGCGGCCCAAGAAGGATGATGTTTACCATGCCCCCCCGCCCCTGTTAGCGACGCGCGGGCGGCTTCGCCACCGCTGTCCCGCCGCGCTTGCGACCCCGCAGCTGCGATTTCTCGATCAGCCCCTCGTATTGATGGGCCAGCAGATGCGATTGCAGTTGATTGATCGAATCCATCGTCACCGACACCACAATCAACACTGACGTGCCGCCGAAATAGAACGGCACCCCGGCAAAATTGCGCAGGACCTCGGGCAGAAAACAGACCGCAGCCAGATAGGCGGAGCCCAGAACCAAAACCCGTGTCACCACATAGTCGAGGTATTCTTCGGTCTTCTTGCCGGGGCGGATGCCCGGAATAAACCCGTTCTGGTTCTTCAGATTTTCCGCCACTTCATCGGTCTTGAACGCGACGTTCTGCGTATAGAAATAGGCAAAGAACACGATCATCGCGACGTAAAACAGCAGATACAGCGGCTGGCCGGGGCCGAAATAGGCCAGAATGGTCGACATGATCGGCCCGGTGTTCGCGCCTGAAAAGGTTGAAATCGTGGTCGGCAACAGCAGCAGCGAAGAGGCGAAAATCGCCGGGATCACGCCCGCCGGGTTCACCTTGATCGGCAAATGGCTTGACCCGCCATCATAAACCTTCATGCCCACCTGACGACGGGGATACTGGATATGGATCTTGCGCAGCGCGCGTTCCATGAACACAACCGCCGCGATGACCACGATCACCATGACCAGCACGCCGATGATCACCGGTGTCGAAATCGCGCCCGACCGGCCCTGGCTGAAGAATTTCGCAAGCGCCGCCGGGATTTCGGCCACGATCCCGACGAAAATGATCAGCGAGGTGCCGTTACCAAAGCCGCGCGCGGTGATCTGCTCGCCCAGCCACATCAAAAACATCGTGCCGCCGACGATGGTGACGACGCAGGACAGGATGAAAAACAGCCCCGGATCATGCGCCAAACCGCCCGCCTCAATCGAGGCCGCAATTCCCCAGCCCTGAAACGCGGCCAGAACCACGGTGAAATAACGGGTGTATTGGTTGATCTTCTTGCGGCCCTGATCGCCCTCTTTTTTCAACTGCTCCAGCGCCGGGATCATCGAGGTCAACAGCTGCACGATGATCGAGGCGGAGATGTAAGGCATGATGCCAAGCGCAAAAATGCCCATCCGCTTGATCGCGCCGCCGGTGAACACCGACAGCATGCCGCCGATCCCGGTGCCCGCCGAATCCATGAATTCCGCCAGCTTGACCGCATCAATCCCCGGAACCGGCACATAGGTGCCCAGCCGGAAGATGATCAGCAGGCCAACGGTAAAGAATATCCGTTGACGAAGATCAGTCGCCTTGGACAGCGCACCCCAGGAGAGGTTTGCGGCCATTTGCTCTGCAGCAGATGCCATTTCCGGTCTCTTTCATGCAACGACGCCGCCGACCCGTTTCCGGTTGGCGGCGCGGGAAAACTTCGTAGATGGATGTAAGCGGTCTTTCGCCCGCTCACAAGCCACTTCTCCGGCAGAGGGCGTTATTCAGCCGCGACTGCGGCCTTTGCCGGGCGCGAAACGGTGATCGATCCGCCTGCCGCCTCAATCGCCGCGATTGCCGAGGCGGAAGCCCCGGTCACAGCCAGCGTCAGCTTGGTCGTGACCGCGCCCTTGGCCAGAATCCGGATCCCGTCCAGCTTGGTCGAGGTCAGGCCAGCGGCCACCAGCGCGTCTTCGGTGATCGTCACCTTCGCGTCCAGCTTTCCGGCAGCGATGAATTTTTCGATCAGGCCAAGGTTCACCACGGCGAAATGCAGCTGGTTTGGCTTGTTAAAGCCGCGCTTTGGCAAGCGGCGATACAGCGGCATCTGCCCGCCTTCATAGCCGCCCAGTGCCACGCCCGAACGCGAGGACTGACCCTTGATACCGCGACCAGCCGTCTTGCCCGAACCCGAACCCGGACCACGCGCCACACGCTTTTGCTTTTTGGTGGCGCCGGGATTGTCGTGAAGCTCATTCAATTTCATGTCGCATACTCCTATGCCGGAACTGCCCAAGCTGCGACGGCGAGGGCAAACACGGCGGATTGTTGATTCTCGCGGCCATAGGGGGCCACGATTCTTGATTCTTGTGGCCGCAACAGGCCACCGGGGGCGTATAGACACTTGGGGCAATTACTGCAAGTAAGCATGCGGCTCTTAAGGGATCGAACGAACCATGTCTGTCGACACCAACTATCGCGCCGGAATCAAACTTTTGTTGAAAAGCGAATGGAGCACTTTCGCCGCAACGTTTTCGCGGTTCGAATATGCCCTGAAACAAGCCGCCTACCTTAAATACGAAAAGCCCGGCACCTCGGCCGAAGCGGGTTGGGAGGGATTCGCAGGCGATCTGGGGGCCGAATTTCATGCCCATTGCCAAAGCCAATCCGAATTGCGTGTCCTTTTCGACGCCCCGCCAAGGCTTTTGAAAGTCGACAAAGACCGATCGGTCGCATGGAAAAAATCGCGCGCTGTCAACACTGCCGCCGATTTCTTTCAGGTGATCAAAGATATCCGAAACAACCTGTTTCATGGCGATACCAATGTCCACGGCGACCGCGACGGTCAACTGATCGCAGCGGCCCAGATCGCGCTGGACCTGGCTTGGCGCGCCGCCTCGTTGAACCCTGGCAATCCCCGCCTTGTCAAATTCGTCGAAAGCTTCCGCTTTCAACCCTGACGCAGGTGAGCGGCAGGGCCGGTGACACCCACCAACCTTGCCGCTGAAACCCGCTCAAGCCCCCTTCGGCCAAGCAAAGCTCGGCTGCAGTCCGCCGAACACCGGGCGGCCGTCGTGGGGCTTCTCATACCCCTTCGTCTCGTCCCAAAAGGCGTGATAGCTGGCCTTGGGAAAGGCCGCATCGTCATAGCCCATGACATTTGGCACGGCCACACGAATACGCTTTTGCTTGTCGTCCAGCATCAAAACCGCGCCGCAGTCGGTGCACAGGCAAATCTCCAACGGGCCATCGGGGTTGGTCGCGTTGAACGGCACGCGTTTCATCTTTTCGGGGTGGTCGGCCTTCACATCGCCGTAGTTGAAAAACGCGACATGGGTGTGCTGCTGGCCGGTCACGGACTTGCAGACGTTGCAGTGGCATTCGTGATTGTCGATCGGTTCGGCAGAGGCGGTAACATGCACATGGGCGCATCCGCCAGCATATTTCGCAGCCATAATACTCTCCCTGAAAACGCCCTCCTTCTGGACGGCAGAAGGGGAGAGTAGCATGGGATTGGCGGCTGGGAAGATTCGTTTCATGCAAAGCAAAACGCCCCGAGGCTTCCCCCGGGGCGTTCGCGGTAGGGTGCGTCATTGACGCACCGATGGTTTAGCCACGCTCTTCGATGATCTCGACGAGGTGCTTGATCTTGTTGACCATGCCGCGCACGGAAGGCGTATCTTCCAGCTCGCGGGTGCGGTTCATCTTGTTCAGGCCCAGACCGATCAGGGTGCGGGTCTGCTTTTCGGGGCGGCGGGCGGCGGAGGCCACCTGCTTGACCACGATGGTTTTCTTGACGACGGGGGCTGCTTCTACCGGCTTCTTTGCCATGATCAGGCCTCCACTGCTTCAGCTTCGGGCTTCTTCAGGATCTCGGCCACTTTCTTGCCACGGCGCGCCGCAACCTGACGAGGGGAGAATTCCTGCTTCAGACCATCAATCGTTGCCCGGATCATGTTATAAGGGTTCTGCGAGCCAATCGACTTCGCAACAACGTCCTGCAGACCCAGCATTTCGAACACGGCGCGCATCGGACCACCGGC
>JANNBM010000021.1:0-76213 GCA_031385445.1 Paracoccaceae bacterium
AGGTGGCCAAGGGCCGCCAGCCCATACCACAGCGGAATCGTCGCCAGCAGCGCCATCGCCCGGCCCAGAAGATGCGGGGCCATCGGCACCTCTGGCGTCGGCGCGGTGGCGCGCGCCACCTCGGGCCACTGTGCGATGAAGGCCACGATCAGGAACGCCAGCAACAGCGTGAAGGCGAACGGCTCGGAGGTCCCCCGGTTCAGATGACGGCGCACCACCGTTGCCGGGTGCCGCCAGCTTGCCACGATGTCGCTCACAAAGGCCACTTCAGCGGCCCTCGTGCCGCGTCAGCCAGGCCTCAAGCCGCGCGCGGATGTCCTCGGCCACCGCCGGATCCTCAATCTCGCCGATGGCTTCGGCCAGGAAGGCCAGCACCAGCAATGCCTTGGCCTCTGCCGCAGGCACCCCGCGCGACCGCAGATAGAAAAGTGCGGTGTCGTCGATCGCCCCCGAGGTCGACCCGTGGCTGCATTTCACGTCGTCGGCGTAGATCTCCAGTTCCGGCTTGGCCAGAAACTGGCTGTCCTCATCCAGCAGCAGGCTCTGGCTGATCTGATAGCCGTCGGTCTTCTGCGCGCCCTGTTTCACCAGAATCTTGCCCTGGAACACGCCGACAGCACCATTCTTCAGCACCTTCTTGAACACCTGCCGGCTTTCGCAGCGCTGGCCTGCGTGCGTGACGAACACCGTGTCGTCATGCACGAACGCGCCGTCGCCGACAGCAGCCCCTGCGATGTGGGCGGCGGCATCGTCGCCCGCCAGCTCGATCACCGCCTCGTTGCGGGTCAGGCGGCCGTTCCGCGTCAGGGTAAAGGACTTGAATGCGGAGGCGTCGCCGAGCCGGGCGAAAACATGGGTCGCGGCGCGGCGTTCATGGGCACGGCCCTGCAGGCGGATGTGGTGGAACCGGCCCCCCGCACAAACCTCGACCTCCAGCACCGCGTTGAACCTTGCGGCAGCGGGGCCGCTTTCCAGCAGGGTGATCTCGGCCCCGGGTTCGATCTTCACGCAATGGTGCAGGATCGCGTCGGAAGTCTCTGACGTATGGTGATAAATCAGCGCCACGGGCAGCGCTGCGATGCCCGTCACCCGGATCAGCACGCCGTCGGTTGCAAAGGCCGTGTTCAGCGCGGCCAGCGGTCGGGCGACCGGCGACTGGCCCCGCGTCTCCAGCACGCCATAGACCTCGCGCGCCCAATGGATATCGGCACGCGCGGCAGTCGCCAGCCGCTCGATCTCGATCCCGGCGATGGCAGGGTCATCCGAGGCGGCGGCGTCGAACACGCCATCGACGAACACCAGCCGCACGCTGTCGATCCCGTCAAAGGCCGGGCTTTCGTCATCGGCGGCAAACACCTTGGCCGGGATCGGCGCAGGGGCTGTCAGACTGGCCGGGTCGGTATAACGCCAGTATTCGTCGCGCTTGCCCGGCAGCCCCATTGCCGTCAGCCGCGCCAGTGCTGCGTCGCGCGCAGGGACCGTCCAGCCGGTGGCCTCAAACCCCAGACCGGCAATCCGCGCCGCCAGAAAGTCGGCCTTCGCCTGAAGCAGCGCCACCATCACGCCCCCTCCCGCAGGATGTCGGCATAGCCGTTGCTCTCGACCTCCAGCGCAAGGTCCGGCCCGCCGGATTTCACGATCCGCCCGTCGGCCATGATGTGCACGACATCGGGGCGGATGTGGTCCAGGAGCCGCTGGTAATGCGTGATCACTAGGAACGACCGCCCGGCCCCGCGCAGCGCGTTCACCCCCTCGGCCACCAGTTTCATCGCATCCACGTCAAGGCCGGAATCGGTTTCGTCCAGAATGCACATGCGCGGTTCCAGCATGGCCATCTGCAGAATCTCGTTGCGCTTCTTCTCGCCACCCGAAAAGCCCACGTTGACCGGGCGCTTCATCATGTCGGCGTCGATCTGCAGGCTGGCAGCCTTGGCGCGGACCACCTTGAGGAATTCACCCGCCGACATCTCGGCCTCGCCGCGTGCCTTCCTATGCGCGTTCACCGCCGTGCGCAGAAAGGTCATGTTGCCCACGCCGGGGATCTCGACCGGGTACTGGAAGGCCAGAAACAGCCCCGCCGCCGCGCGTTCCTCGGGTTCCAGCGCCAAAAGGTCGGCCCCGTCCAGCGTGGCGGTGCCGTCGGTGACCGCATAGCCTTCGCGCCCGGCCAGCACATAGGACAGCGTCGACTTGCCCGACCCGTTCGGCCCCATGATCGCATGCACGGTGCCCGCGCCGATGGACAGGTCCACGCCCTTGAGAATGGCCTTGTCCTCGGCCTCAAGTTTGACATGCAGGTTCTTGATCTCAAGCATTTTTCTTTTCCTTTGGCAGAACCAGCAGATCCTGGTTCGCAGGGGTGCGTGGCCCCTCATGGGCGATGACATAGTTCTGTTCCAGCATCCAGTCACGGAACGGGGCCGCGTTGATGTGGTCCAGTTCCAGAAACACCGGCGGGCGGTGCGTGGCGATGGTCGCGGACAGGCCGCGCAGGGCCTGCATCTCCATCCCCTCGATGTCCAGCTTGATGAAATCGACGCGTTGGCCGACCAGCATCGCATCCCCCGTCCGCACCGAAAGCCCGCCCTTCCCGTCCGCAACCAGCCGGGTGGCCCCCAGGTTCGCGCGCTTCGTCACCGCCGAAAACCCCGCCCCCTCGGCATCGGACAACCCCCACCCCAGATGGGTCAGGTCCACCTTGTCCGCCAGCCGGTTCAGCGCGACATTCACGCGCAGCAGCGCCATCGCCGGCGGGTTCGGTTCAAACGCGATCACGCGGGCGGCGCCCATGAACAGCGCGGCAAACAGCGTGTGGTTGCCGACGTTCGCGCCGACATCCACGAACACGCCGCCCGGCGGAAAGTATGCCGCCATCACCGCCATCTCGTCGCGTTCCCAGAACTTGCCCTGCGCATGCTTGCGCTGGATCTTGTCGCCCGCGTCGGCCACGCAGAACCGCACCGCCCGCCCCTCGATCACGGCGTCGATCACGGTCGCCCCCTCGGGCAGCGGAACAGCCTGCGCATTCATGCCGGTTCCTGCATCAGGTCGATGACATGGCGCAGCCGCTTGGGGTCCAGCACCACCGGCGCCACCTGAAACCGCGCCATCCGCCCGATCAACTGCACCGGTTCGAACCACTCTTCCACCGCGCGGTATTTCAGGCGCGGCAGATAGTCGTCGAACATCACCGTCACCGGCCGCACGATGCGCAGGATCGTCGCCAGAAAGCAGGCCACGCGGAACCGCCCGTCGATCAGCACCACATCCGGATGCACGAAGTCCATCCGGTCCCAGACCCCCAGCGAATAATCCGCATATTGCCGCCAGCGCAGCTCGTTCCGGGGGTGGCCCCAGCGGCGTGTCGGGCCAACGTCGGCCCGGTGCAGGTTCACGGTCGAGGCCCCGGGATGCGCCACCATCCAGGCCCGCATCATCGACAGCCAGTACCGGTCACTCTCAACCGCAAAGATCACCTTGTCCGGCATCTCGGCGGCCATCAGCGTGGACCCCCCCGTTCCATATTCCAGGATCACCCCCGCCCCCGCATAGGCCGCGCGCAACCCGGCGGCCTCGGCGTCAGGCATGGTCAACGCGGGGCGTGACATCGCGTCCATCACCCGGCCACCCGCCGCTGCGCAGGCGGCACCGCAACCGGATCCGCCCCGCGCCGCATGGTGTCACGCAACCTTGACCGCCGTGCCGGACGCCGTGACCATCATCATGTTGTTGATGACCTCGTAGTCCAGGTCGACCCCGATCACCGCATGCGCGCCCAGTTCTGCCGCATGCGCCTCCAGCTCTTTCAGCGCGGTGTCGCGGGCGACGGCCATTTCGCCCTCATAGGCCCCGGACCGGCCACCGATGATGTCGGTGATGCCCGCGAAAAGGTCGCGGAACATGTTGGCCCCCATGATGGCCTCACCCACCACGATGCCGAGATAGTCCGTCACTTTCTTACCCTCGATGGTGGGCGTGGTGGTCATGATCATCCGTCCCTACTCCGCTCTGGCGGGTCGTTCGCCCGCTCTCTTGGCCGGGGCCGCGCCTGGTGGCCCCCCGGTCCGGGTTCTGGCACATCGGGGTGGCCAATGCCACGGCCCCCTTGTCTCAGCCCTTGCGGCTCTGGGGGTACATCAGGATGGCGAAGGCGAAGGCCGCGGTAAAGATCATTGCCACGAATACGCCGAGCGCGCCCGCACCTGCTGTTACGGCGGGGTTTCCCTTCATCCGACCGATCCTTCCAGGCGGTTTCAATCTGAGCATCTGCTGAAGCAGTCATTTTCGACTTTCCGCTGCTGACGCTCTTTCTCCGTCGCCGCCGGGCAACGACCTTCGAAGTTGCCTTCTGGCCGTCAGAATGCCGATTGCGACCGGGAAGGCGATGAACACCACAAGCGCAAGGACCAGTGCTGTCTTCTTCTGATCGAGATCGAATGCGTAATGCGCGAACGCAACCACCATTGCCACAAGTACGCCGCCCGCCAGAACCATTGGGAAAAAGCGCTGCTTCGCGCCGGGCGTGCTCTTGGCTTGATCGACCCAATCCAAGTAGCGGTCTAGTTTCGCTTCGAGACTTGTAGCATAGGGGCGCGGCATCACCCGACACTCCCCTCCAGCGAAATCGCCACCAGCGCCTGCGCCTCCATCGCGAATTCCATCGGCAGGGCCTGCAGCACGTCCTTGCAGAACCCGTTCACCACCAGCGCCACCGCCTCTTCCTCGTCCATCCCGCGACTACGGCAATAGAACAGCTGGTCGTCGTCCACCTTGGACGTCGTCGCCTCATGCTCCACGCGGGACGAGGTGTTCCTGACCTCGATATATGGCACCGTATGCGCGCCGCACTTGTCGCCGATCAGCAGGCTGTCGCATTGCGTATAGTTGCGGCTGTCGGTGGCCTTTGGGTGCATGCTGACCAGGCCGCGATAGGTGTTCTGCGCGCGCCCCGCCGAAATCCCCTTGGACACGATGCGCGACTTGGTGCGCTTGCCAAGGTGGATCATCTTGGTGCCGGTATCGGCCTGCTGCGCGTTGTTGGCGATGGCGATGGAATAGAACTCGCCCTGCGAATCGTCGCCCCGCAGGATGCAGCTTGGGTATTTCCAGGTGATCGCACTGCCGGTCTCCACCTGCGTCCACATCACCTTGGCCCGGTCGCCCCGGCAATCGGCGCGCTTGGTGACAAAGTTGTAGATCCCGCCCACGCCGTTCTCGTCGCCCGGATACCAGTTCTGCACCGTCGAATACTTCACCTCGGCGTCCTTCAGGATCACCAGTTCCACCACCGCCGCATGCAGCTGGTTGGTGTCGCGTTTCGGCGCGGTGCAACCCTCGAGGTAGCTCACATAGGCGCCCTCGTCGGCGATGATCAGGGTGCGTTCGAACTGCCCGGTATTCTCGGCATTGATGCGGAAATAGGTCGACAGCTCCATCGGGCAGCGCACGCCCTTGGGGATGTAGACGAACGACCCGTCGCTGAAGACCGCACAGTTCAGCGTGGCAAAGAAGTTGTCGCTGGGGGGCACCACCGACCCCAGATACTGCCGCACCAGATCGGGATGCGTCCGAACCGCCTCGCCGAAGGAACAGAAGATCACCCCGGCCTTGGCCAGTTCCGCCTTGAACGTGGTGCCCACTGACACAGAGTCGAACACCGCATCCACCGCCACCCGCCGCTCGCCCTCAGGGACCACGACCCCCGCCAGCAGCGCCTGTTCCTTCAAAGGGATACCCAGCTTGGCATAGGTCGCCAGCAGCTTCGGGTCCACCTCGTCCAGCGACTTTGGTTTGACGGTCATGCTCTTGGGTTTGGCGTAGTAATACTGATCCTGATAGTCGATTTTCGGATAGCTGATCATCGCCCAGCTGGGCTCTTCCATTTTCAGCCAGCGCCGATAGGCCGCCAAACGCCAGTCCAGCATCCATTCCGGCTCGTCATTCTTGCCCGAGATCAACCGCACGATGTCTTCGGACAGCCCTTTTGGGGCGTATTCCATCTCAATCTCGGTTTCCCAGCCGTATTTGTAAGTGCCGGACATGGCTTGAACGGTCTCAACCGTTTCCCGGTCGACCCCATCACGCACTTCGGTTTCCAAAACGGTCATCTCGTCTATCCTTCTTCACGTCATCCGCGCGCGGATGCGCTTGTATTCCCGGCCCCAGCTTTCGGCAAAGCGCAGGACGTCTTCTTTGTGCGTCGTGGGCCCGATCGAGATCCGGATGGCTTGCGCCGCCTGCTCCTCGCCAAATCCCATCGCTTTGAGCACCCGGCTGGCCCTGACCTTGCCCGAAGAGCAGGCCGATCCCGCCGAAACTGCAAATCCCGCAAGGTCCATCGCCATAACCTGCGTCTCGCCCTTCCAGCCGGGCGCGATCAGGAAAAGCGTGTTTGGCAAACGGGCCACCGATTTCCCGACAGAAATAGTCTTAAATTCCATGGCCGACAATGCCGAATCTAGAATATTTCTAATTACCGCCACCTCGTCCCAAACCCCGTTCGCCAGATCGCGCGCGGCGGCCTCGGCGGCGGCGGCAAAACCGGCGATACCGATCAGATTTTCGGTGCCCGCGCGGCGACCCATCTCTTGCCCACCGCCTTTTAGCTGCGACGACAGATCAAGCCCGCGCCGAAGAATCAAGGCGCCAATGCCCTTGGGTCCACCCAGTTTATGCGCCGAAACAAGGCCCATGTGGCAGCCAAGCCAGTTGAACGCCAGCGGCACCTTGCCGAAAGCCTGCGTCAGATCGGACAGGGCCACGCCGGGCGGCAGGGTTTGCACGATGCCGGTTTCGGAATTGGCCAGTTGCACGGCGCTTTGGGCGGGATTGACCGCCAGAACCGCGCCTTCGGGCGTGACTGGCAGGCGAGGGTCGCACCAAGCGGCGACGGCCTCATGCTCCAGATCGGCGCACAGCAGACCCCGGCCCGCACAGCCAAGCGCCGCCGCCTCAGTTGCGCCCGAGGTAAAGATGATGTCCGCACCGTCCGCGCCGAGCGCCGCCGCGATCTTGGCGCGCGCATTTTCCATCAGCGATCTGGCCGCGCGGCCCTCGGCATGAACGGACGAGGGGTTGCCCGAGATATCCATGGCCGCCGCCATTGCCGCCCGCGCTTCGGCCCGCAGCGGCGTGGTGGCATTCCAGTCCAGATAGGTGCGGCTCACTCGTCAACCACCCGCAGCAGCGCGGGCACGGCGGGGCACGGTGTCATCTCGTTGCGGATCACATCCGACAGGCGCGTGGTGTGCAGGAACACATAAACATTGGCCGAAAGGCTTTCCCACAGCCGGTTGGTCAGGCTTTGCGCCCGCGTGCCCGACAGCCCACCATTCGCCCCTGCCCCGGTGTGCATCGCGTCAACGGTTTCTTCCACCGCCTCAAGAATTTCGCTGATACGGATGGTGTCGGGC
Organism: Paracoccaceae bacterium; assembly: GCA_031385445.1. Classification (GTDB taxonomy): domain Bacteria; phylum Pseudomonadota; class Alphaproteobacteria; order Rhodobacterales; family Rhodobacteraceae; genus CAIYZT01. The sequence goes on from JANNBM010000021.1 coordinate 7,413, forward strand.
ATCCGCGCCAGCCGGTATCCGCCGCCCGGCCCGCGGACCGCCTCGACCAGCCCGGCGCGGCGCAGCTTGACGAAAAGCTGCTCCAGATAGGGCAAGGAAATATCCTGCCGCTTCGAAATCGCCGCCAGCGACATCAGATCGTCGCCATCCGAGACAGCCAGATCCGCCAGCGCCACCATGGCATAGCGCCCTTTGGTCGAGAGTTTCATGCGATCCCCGCCTAAAAACATTGACGCGCGGCCCCCTGCCCATTACCTGAAAACCGGATGGACCACGGGGGCGCAACCTGCGCCTTTGGAACGGTTCTAAAAACTCTGAGCGAATACGTCAAGAATTTGCTCCATACAGGCGATCGATAAACATGCCCGAAGTGATTTTCCCCGGCCCCGAAGGGCGTCTTGAAGGACGCTATCACCCGCAAAAAGAGCGCGATGCGCCGATCGCCATCGTTCTGCATCCGCACCCGAACTATGGCGGGACGATGAACAACAAGGTGGTGTTCAACCTGCATTATGCCTTTTACAACTTGGGCTTTTCGGTGCTGCGGTTCAATTTTCGCGGTGTTGGGCGCAGTCAGGGCGAATATGACATGGGCATTGGCGAGCTGTCCGATGCCGCCACCTCGCTCGACTATTTGCAGGCCATGAACCAGAATTCCAAACATTGCTGGGTCGCGGGGTTTTCCTTTGGCGCCTGGATCGGGATGCAGCTTTTGATGCGCCGGCCCGAGATTACTGGCTTTATCTCGGTCGCGCCGCCGGCAAACATGTATGATTTCTCGTTCCTCGCGCCCTGCCCCGCCTCGGGTCTGGTGATCAACGGCACGGCCGACAAAGTTGCCCCGCCAAAAGATACCAAGATTTTGGTGGGCAAACTGCACGAGCAAAAGGGCATCACGATCACCCATACCGAGATCGAGGGCGCCGATCACTTTTTCAAGGACGACGAGCAGCACATGAAGCCGATGATCGACACGGTCAGCGGTTATGTGAAACGGCGGCTGACGGAGGCGACAAGGTAATGTCTTTGGTGGATGATCTGGCGGCGAAACTGGCGTTCGACGTTTGCAACGCGCTGGACGATCTGGGCGATGACCGGTTTTACGACAAGGTGTCAAAGGTGATCCTTGAAGTGTCGCCGACCATGCAAGAGGGCTTTAACACGGCCATCAAGGTGATTCTGGCCGAAAAGAAGGGGCGCGAGTTTCTGGAGCGCACGCTTGAGGCCAAGAGAAGTGGCAAGGATGCGCCGTCGGCGCCGTTGGGCAGCGGACATTGACCAGCAGGCTGCAAGCGCAGTTCGACTTTTTGAACGAGGCGGACCGGCTTAAATCGGTCCTGCGGGCGACGACTTTGCTGGATGGCTCGCGCCCGGAAAATTCGGGCGAGCATTCCTGGCATCTGGCACTTTATGCGCTGGTTCTGGCGGATCAGGCGGGGCCGGGTGTCGATATCGGCCGGGTGATCCGAATGCTTTTGATCCACGATCTGGTGGAGATTGATGTGGGCGATGTGCCGATCCATTCGGCGGGGGGCCAAGCGCATGGATCGGTGGGAACGCAGGCCGCCGAGGCAGCGGCGGCTGAGCGGATATTTGGATTGCTCCCCAATGACTTGGGCGGCGATCTGAAAGCTTTGTGGCAAGAGTTTGAGGCCGCCCTGACCCCCGATGCCGTGTTTGCCAAATCGCTGGACCGGGTGCAGCCGGTGATGGCCAATCTGATGTCGGGCGGCGGAACGTGGAAGACCTATGAGGTGACCGCCCCGCAGCTTGAGGCCCGCGTTGGCGTCAAAATTGCGCGCGGCGCGCCGGCTTTGTGGGACTGGGTCAAGGCACGGACCAATGCCTATTTCGGCGCCTAGGCCAAGATTCGGTATACTGCCGCATACAGTCTTCCCCTTAACCCCTTTTTCACGTAAACCCTGCTCTAACTGCTCCATAAAATCGAAGGGCCCGACATGACCAAAATCAAGGTGGCGAACCCCGTTGTTGAACTCGACGGCGACGAGATGACCCGGATCATCTGGGATTTCATCAAGCAAAAGCTGATCCTGCCCTATCTGGATATCGACCTGAAATACTATGATCTGGGCATCGAAGAGCGGGACCGCACCAACGATCAGATCACCATCGACAGCGCCGAGGCGATCAGAAAGTACGGCGTGGGCGTGAAATGCGCGACGATTACGCCCGATGAACAGCGGGTCGAAGAGTTTGGCCTGAAACAGATGTGGAAATCGCCCAACGGCACGATCCGCAACATCCTTGGAGGCGTGATTTTCCGCGAGCCGATCATCTGCCGCAACGTGCCGCGTCTGGTGCCGGGCTGGACCAAGCCGATCGTGGTGGGTCGTCATGCGTTTGGCGATCAGTATAAAGCGACCGATTTCCGCTTTCCGGGCAAAGGCAAGCTGACGATGAAATTCGTCGGCGAAGACGGCACGACGATTGAACGCGATGTCTTTAACGCGCCCTCTTCGGGTGTGTTCATGGGCATGTACAATTTGGACGACAGCATCATCGATTTCGCCCGTTCCTCGTTCAACTATGGCCTGCAAAAGGGCTGGCCGGTCTATCTGTCGACCAAAAACACCATCCTCAAAGCCTATGACGGGCGGTTCAAGGATCTGTTCCAGCAAATATTTGACGCCGAATTTGCCGATCAATTCAAAGCCATGGGCATCACTTATGAGCATCGATTGATCGACGACATGGTGGCATCGGCAATGAAATGGTCGGGCGGCTATATCTGGGCGTGCAAAAACTACGACGGAGATGTGCAGTCGGATACGGTGGCCCAAGGGTTCGGCTCGCTTGGCCTGATGACCTCGATTTTGTTGACGCCCGATGGAAAAACGGTTGAGGCGGAGGCGGCGCATGGCACCGTCACGCGGCACTTTCGTGAGCATCAAAAGGGCAAGGCGACCTCGACCAATTCGGTGGCCTCGATCTATGCCTGGACGGGCGGGTTAAAGCACCGCGCTGTGCTGGACGACAACGCAGCGCTGATGCGTTTTGCGACGACCTTGGAAAAGGTGACGGTAGACACGGTCGAAGACGGCTGGATGACCAAGGATCTGGCGCTGCTCGTCGGCCCCGATCAGAAATGGCTGACCACGATGGGCTATCTTGAAAAGGTCGACGAATATCTGAACAAGGCGCTCGTCGGGTAAAAAATGGGCCGGGGTAAACCCGGCCCTTTTCGGTCGCACCGGCGGCTTCAGACCCTGAACAAAAAGTCGTTCGGGCCGAGCTTTTCGGCCTTGTACCCAAACCGGCCCAAAAACGCCGCCGTTTCGGCATAGGCGCGGTCTTTTTCCAGAATCTCGACCCAAAGCGCGGGCTTGCGGGCATCCAGAACGCCCTCTGCCCCCTTAAGAACCTCGCCCTGCATGCCTTCGACGTCAATCTTGATCAGGTCCAGCGCCGCAAGGTCATCGGCCGAGATCACATCGTCCAGCGCAAACATCGGCACGGTGCCATCTACCGCCGGCTCAAACGCCGTGCCGCCCAGATTGCGCGAGTTGAACCGGGCAATCCGGCCATTGCCGGTGACCGCACCAACCATGCAATTATAGGCGGTCGCGTGGTTCGACAGCCCGTTCAGATCAATGTTGGTGGTCAGCGTGGCATAGCAAACCGGCTGCGGTTCAAAGCACAAAACCCGGCCAACACCCATCATCTTGCCGAAATAAACCGTGTGATTACCGATGTTGGCACCGATGTCGCACACGGTGCTGGCCGGATCGACAAGCATCATGCCGTGGATCATCGCCAGCAGCTTTGCCTCGAAAAACGTATGGGTGCGCAGGATCACGCGCTGCACATAATCATCCTGCGCCTCGGGAAGGGACATGACGATTTGCTGGCCATCAGCAGTGAAAAACCGCAGGATATGCCCCGGCTCCAAAAGACTGACGCGTTGCAGATGCACCTGATCGTCGGCCAGTTTGATCAGCTGATCCAGTTTGCGCGACAGCCCGTTCATCGCTTCTGTCATCTCGGAGGGAGCCTGCGCGTTCACGATGCTGCCAAGCAGCGCTTCTTTCACGTCCATTTTTTGCCTCGACTTTTCTTGTTTTGCCAAACTCTTGCACAATGGCCCATCCAGGCAAGCCAAATCACGCATTTATCCAAACTTGGGCCGGATATCTGGCAAAGCCGACACAAAACCACAGGCAAAAGCGTCAATCCCGGCCTATTGCCGCCCTTTGAACGCTGGCACTGGCGCAGGGCGGGGAAACCCTGTAAGCCCCGGAAAAATTCGCTTTAGGAAAGAGACCCTCCCGATGGAGCTTCGCAACATCGCCATCATCGCGCATGTCGACCATGGCAAAACCACGCTCGTTGACGAGCTTTTGAAACAGTCGGGCTCGTTCCGTGACAATCAGGCCGTTTCCGAACGCGCCATGGACAGCAATGATATCGAGCGCGAGCGCGGCATCACGATTCTGGCCAAGTGCACCTCGCTGGAATGGCATGGCGCGCGGATCAACATCGTCGACACACCCGGCCACGCCGATTTCGGCGGCGAGGTGGAGCGGATCCTGTCCATGGTGGACGGGGTGGTTCTGCTCGTGGACGCCGCCGAAGGGCCGATGCCGCAGACCAAATTCGTGACGGCCAAAGCGCTGGCGCTGGGGCTGCGCCCGATCGTGGTGCTGAACAAGGTGGACAAGCCGGACGCGGAACCGTCGCGCGCGCTGAACGAGGTGTTCGATCTTTTCGCCAATCTGGGCGCTGACGATGATCAGTTGGATTTCCCGGTGCTTTACGCTTCTGGCCGGTCGGGCTGGGCCGATGTTGGGCTGGACGGGCCGCGCAAGGATCTGGGCGCGCTGTATGATCTGGTGCTGAAACACGTGCCCGCGCCGTCACAAATCGCGCGCCGGGCCGAGCCGTTTCAGATGCTGGCGACCACCTTGTCGGCCGATCCGTTCATTGGCCGCATTTTGACCGGGCGCGTCGAAGCGGGCACTTTGCGCGCAGGTGAAACGATCAAGGCGATCAGCCGCGACGGCGAAAAGATTGAACAGTTCCGCGTGTCGAAAGTTCTGGCGTTTCGCGGCCTCAATCAGGTGGCGATTGACGCTGCCGAGGCGGGTGACATCGTAACGCTGGCCGGAATGTCGAAGGCGACGGTTGCCGATACGCTGTGCGCTTTGGAAATCGACGTGGCTCTGCCCGCGCAACCGATTGATCCGCCGACCATTTCGGTCACGTTCGGCATCAACGACTCGCCCCTTGCCGGCAAAGAAGGCAACAAGGTGCAAAGCCGCATCATCCGCGAGCGTTTGATGAAAGAGGCCGAGATCAACGTTGCGATCAAGGTGTCGGACACGCCAAGCGGCGACGCTTTCGAAGTGGCGGGCCGGGGCGAATTGCAAATGGGCGTGTTGATCGAAAACATGCGCCGCGAGGGATTCGAGCTGTCAATCTCGCGTCCGCGCGTGTTGTTCCGGGATATTGACGGCGTCAAATGCGAGCCGATCGAAGAAGTGACCATCGACGTTGACGATGAATATGCCGGCGCGGTGATCGAAAAACTGACCGGGCCGCGCAAGGGCGATCTGGTGGAAATGAAGCCTTCGGGCGTCGGCAAAACCCGTCTTATCGCGCATGTCCCCTCACGCGGTTTGATCGGTTATCACGGCCAGTTCATGACCGACACGCGCGGCACCGGGGTTTTGAACCGGGTGTTCCACGATTGGGCGCCGCACAAGGGCGCGATCGAGGGGCGCCGTCAGGGCGTTCTGATCTCGATGGAAACCGGGATTTCGGTGGCCTACGCGATGTGGAAACTCGAAGATCGCGGGCATTTCTTCATCGGCGTACAAGAGCCGGTCTATACAGGAATGATCCTGGGCGAGCATAACCGCGACAACGATCTGGAGATCAACCCGCTGAAGGGCAAGCAGTTGACCAACGTGCGCGCCAGCGGCACGGACGAGGCGGTGCGCCTTACGACGCCGGTTAAACTGTCGCTGGAACAGTGCATTTCCTATATCGATGATGACGAACTGGTCGAAGTGACGCCGAAATCGGTGCGGATGCGCAAACGATACCTTGATCCGCATGAGCGAAAGAGGAACAAGAACAAAGACTGATAAATGAATAAAAACCGCTCCTTGGGGCGGTTTTTTAATGCGATACCTTAAGTCAAGGCCGTGCGGTTAATGCGCGGCTTCCTCGACCACCATCAAATCACGCAAAGCCGCGCCGCGCGCATGGCCAAGCGCCTCTTGATAGGCGGCGGAGTGATAACATTCCACCGCCCGTTCCAAACTGGGAAACCGCGCCACGACGTTTCGGGCGCGGTCATTGCCCTCAAGTTGCACATAACGGCCGCCCCGGGCCAGAAAAACCCCGCCATGGGCCGCAATGGCGACCCCGGCAAGCGCGGCATAGCGCCCATAGGCGTCTGCATCAAGCACCTCGACATGTGCGATCCAAAGCGCGGTTGCCATATCAGCCGCCGATCACAGCTTCGGCGGCCTTGATGGCGGCCTGCGCCCCGGCGATATCATTGCCGCCCGCCTGCGCCATATCCGGCCGCCCACCGCCGCCCTTGCCGCCCATGGCCTCGGCCGCGGCCTTGACCAGATTGACAGCGCTGATCCGAGCGGTCAGATCGGCGGTCACACCCGCCGCCACAGCCGGTTTGCCCCCGGTATCGGCGATCAGCAGCACAGCGCCCGACCCGATCTGCGCCTTCAAAACGTCGATCATCGCCGGCAAATCCCTGCCCGAAACGCCTTGCAACACCTGCGCTGCAAATTTCACGCCCGCAATGTCCCGAACCTCGGGCCCGCCGGATTTGCCGCCCATCGCCAACTCGCGGCGCAACTGCGCCACCTCAGTTTGCAAGGCGCGGCGTTCTTCCACCAGCGTTTTGATCCGCTCCACCACCTCGGGCGCAGAGGCTTTCAAAATGCCCGCCGCCTCCATCAATCGCCCATCCTGACCGCGCAAGTGGTCCAGCGCCGCCTGCCCCGTCAATGCCTCGAACCGGCGCACGCCCGCCGACGACGCGCTTTCGCCCAAGGCCACAAAAGCGCCTATATCCCCGGTGCGCGCCACATGAGTGCCGCCGCACAGCTCCAGCGAATAGGTGCGCCCCTCCGCGCCTTTGCCCGAACCGTCCTGCAGACCCATCGAAACAACCCGCACCTCGTCGCCATATTTTTCGCCAAAAAGCGCCTGTGCACCGATGGCGCGGGCGTCGTCCGGGGTCATGATCCGCGTATCAACTGGGGCATTCTGGCGGATATAGGCATTCACCTCGGCCTCGACCTGCGCAAGATCGGCGCTCGACATCGCGGCGTTATGGCTGAAATCAAAGCGCAAACGGTCGGGCGCGTTCAGGCTGCCTTTTTGCGCAACGTGCGGTCCAAGCGCGTGCCGCAGCGCTTCGTGCAGCAAGTGGGTCGCGGAATGGTTGGCGCGAATCTGGGCGCGGCGCAGGTGCGACACTTCCAGCTTGGCGGGTTGGCCGCGCAAAATCGTGCCCTCGGTAACGCGCGCGCCATGGGCGAAAACCCCGGCGGTTTTGCGGGTGTCGGTCACTTCGGCGGTGCCGGTCGCGGTGCGGATAAAGCCGTGATCGCCGACCTGACCGCCGCTTTCGGCATAAAACGGAGTCTGATTCACCACGATCTGCACCAAAGTGCCGACCTCCGCCGCGCCAATCTGCGCGCCGTCCCGCACCAATGTGGTGATTTGCCCTTCGGCAATTTCGGTGTCATAGCCAAGAAATTCACTGACGCCATGCGCTTCGGCGATCTCGAACCAGACCTTGGCATCCGCCGTGCCGCCCGCCCCCGACCAGGACGCGCGGGCCTTGGCCTTTTGCGCGTCCATCTCGGCCGAAAAGCCAGCGGTATCAACGGCGCGGTCGCGTTCACGCAGCACGTCCTGGGTCAGATCGAGCGGGAAGCCGTAGGTGTCATAAAGTTTGAACGCGACAGCGCCGGGCAGATCGGCGCTTGCGGGCAGCCGGTCCATCTCGTCGTTCAAAAGGCGCAGGCCCCGGTCAAGCGTGGTCTTGAACCGGGTTTCTTCCAGTTTCAGAGTCTCTTCGATCAGGCTTTGCGCGCGGCCAAGCTCTGGATAAGCCGCGCCCATGCCGCGGACCAGCGCCGGCACCAGTTTGAACATCACCGGATCCTGCGCGCCCAGCATATGGAGGTGGCGCATCGCGCGGCGCATGATGCGGCGCAAAACATAACCGCGCCCTTCATTCGACGGCATCACCCCATCGGCGATCAAAAATGAGGTTGAACGCAAATGGTCGGCGATCACGCGGTGGCTGGTTTTGCCGCGCCCGTCGGGATCAGTCGAGGTGGCATGGGCCGAAGCCTCGATCAGGCTGCGCATCAGGTCGGTGTCGTAATTGTCGTGTTTGCCCTGCAAAAGCGCGCCGATCCGCTCCAGCCCCATGCCTGTGTCGATCGACTGCATGTCAAGCGGGCGCATCGAGCCGTCTTCGAACTGCTCGTTTTGCATGAAAACGTTGTTCCAGATCTCGATGAACCGGTCGCCATCCTCATCCGCGCTGCCGGGCGGGCCGCCCCAGATATGCTCGCCGTGATCATAGAAAATCTCGGTGCACGGACCGCAGGGGCCAGTCGGGCCCATCCGCCAGAAATTGTCATCGGTCGGGATACGGATAATGCGGCTGTCCGGCAGGCCGGCAACCTTTTTCCAGATGCCCGCAGCCTCGTCATCGGTATGGTAAATGGTGACCAGCAGCTTGTCTTTGTTCAGCCCAAAATCCTTGGTCAGCAGCTCCCATGCAAAAGCGATGGCCTGATCCTTGAAATAGTCGCCGAACGAGAAATTGCCGAGCATCTCGAAAAACGTATGGTGGCGCGCGGTGTAGCCGACGTTGTCGAGGTCGTTATGCTTGCCGCCCGCGCGCACGCATTTTTGGGCCGAGGTCGCACGTTTGTAATCGCGGGTTTCGATGCCGGTAAACAGGTTTTTGAACTGCACCATGCCGGAATTCGCGAACATCAGGGTCGGATCATTGCGCGGCACCAGTGGGCTGCTGTCCACGACCCGGTGGCCGTTGCGCTTGAAGAAATCAAGATAAGTCGAACGGATATCGTTAAGCGAGGCCATGGCCGAAAAACCCTTTGTCTAAGGCGATTTCGCTTCGTTTAGCCCCCTCGCCCGCGCCTGTCCACACCTGACAGCGAAAAGGCCGCGGCGGGGTGCCACGGCCTTGATCGTTTGCGCATTCGGGCGGATTTATTCGCCCAGAACGTCTTCAGAACCCGGCTTCACCGAAAAGTCCAAGCCATTGGCCGCGCGGATCTTATCCTCGATCTCGATGGCAATGGCGGGATTCGTTTTCAAGAAAGTCTTGGCATTCTCACGGCCCTGACCGATCCGTTCATCTTTGAACGAATACCAACTGCCCGACTTTTCGACGACGCCCGCCTTGACGCCAAGATCAACAAGCTCGCCGGTCTTGGAAATTCCCTCACCATACATGATGTCGAATTCGACTTCTTTGAACGGCGGAGAAACCTTGTTCTTCACGACCTTCACCCGGGTCGAGTTTCCAACCACCTCGTCGCCCGATTTGATCGCGCCGATCCGCCGGATATCGAGCCGCACCGAGGCGTAGAATTTCAGCGCATTGCCGCCGGTGGTGGTTTCCGGGCTGCCGAACATCACGCCAATCTTCATGCGGATCTGGTTTATGAAAATCACCATGCAGTTGCTGCGCCCGATCGAGGCGGTCAATTTGCGCATCGCCTGGCTCATCAGGCGGGCCTGAGAGCCCATCTGCATATCGCCCATATCGCCTTCGATTTCCGATTTGGGCACCAAAGCCGCCACCGAATCGATCACGATCAGGCTGACCGCACCCGACCGCACCAGCGTATCGACGATTTCAAGCGCCTGCTCGCCAGTATCGGGCTGGCTGATCAGCAGCTCGTTCAAATCAACGCCCAGCTTTTTGGCGTATTGCGGATCCAGCGCGTGTTCAGCGTCAACAAAGGCGCAAACCCCGCCTTTTTTCTGCTCTTCAGCCACCACATGCAGCGTCAGCGTGGTTTTGCCCGAACTTTCCGGCCCGTAAATCTCGATAATCCGGCCCTTGGGCAAGCCGCCAATCCCCAGCGCGATGTCCAGACCCAGCGATCCAGTAGAGGTGGCCTCGACATCCATAACCGGATTGTCTTGGCCCAGCTTCATGATCGAGCCCTTGCCAAACTGCCGTTCGATCTGCGCCAATGCGCTTTCCAGCGCCTTTGCTTTGTCCATGTCGCGTTTATCCTTCAGGTCGAAAAGGTTTGCACCTGCCATCGTCGGTCCCCTTATTCCACAGCTTTCATCAAGCGGCAATCGCCGGATTGTTCATGTCTTGTTCTCGTCTTTATGGGTACAAAAAGAGAACAAATCAATGAAAATCTTTCCTACCCCGGTATTTCATACTATCCTTAACAAAGCGTATACGGCAAAGGGAGAGGGCCTCTTTCATAGGGAAAATGATGCTGGTTTTTTCCAAACAGCTTTTGGTGTTTCTGGCCACGCCCAAAACCGCATCAACGGCCATCGAGCAAGCCCTTGGCAGCCTCGCCACCATCTCGGTGAGCAGCCCAAAGCCGCTGAAACACACTGATGCCACGCTTTTCGCACAGCATTTCAAGCCCTATCTGAACTTGGCCCTTGGTGCGGAGTTTTCCAGCGCGGCGTTGATCCGGCAACCGCGCGACTGGCTGGGAAGCTGGTACCGCAATCGGCAGCGTGCCGACGAGGATCCTGGCACGTCGACCAAAGACGTCAGCTTCGAGCAGTTCGTTCGCCTTGCCTGCGCGCCGTCGCCGCCTGATTTCGCCCGCGTTGGCAGCCAAAAGCAGTTTCTTTGCCCAAAACCCGAGCTGCGTGTTGATCATATTTTCCGTTATGATCGGCTTGATCTGTTTGTCCATTTCCTGGAGGAAAAGCTGAATTTCGAAATCGTACTGCCGAGATTGAACGTTTCCCCCCCGCGCGCATTGACGCTTTCGCCCGAAGCGGAAATCCTGATCGAAACTGTTTTTGCCGAGGATTTCGACCTTTACCGTTCCATCGAATCCGTTGGCTAATGCAATTGCCCCTGCACGGTCTGCGTCAGATCTGCCAGCGAAAACGGCTTGGGCAGGAACACTGAATTGGGAACGCGGGCCTGATTTTCCTGCAGGGATTCCTCTGTGTATCCCGACACAAAGATAACCTTGACCGCAGGGCGATCAACCAGCGCCAGCTTCACCCAACTTGGGCCGTCCATTCCGGGCATCACCACATCTGTGACAAAAATATCCACTTTCAACGCCGGATCTTCCAGAATTTTCAAGGCTTCTTCGGCGTCAGCGGCTTCCAACACCGTATAGCCGCGCATCCGAAGCGCGCGGGCGGCGAAGGCGCGGACCGGGGCTTCGTCCTCGACCAGCAAAACCACCCCCTCGCCGGTCCGCATTTCGATTTTTTTCACGCTTGGCGTCTTCGATGCTTCGGCGATTTGAGCGTCACTGAGATCGTGCACCGGGAAATAGAGAGAAAAGACCGTCCCCTCGCCCAGCGCCGAGTCCACAAAGATGAAGCCGCCCGATTGTTTGATGATACCGTAAGCCGTTGAAAGGCCCAAACCGGTGCCCTCTCCTTGTTTTTTGGTGGTAAAGAACGGTTCGAAAACCTTGTTCAGCAGGTCTTCGGAAATTCCAACGCCAGTGTCCGCGACCCGGATCACCGCCCATTTGCCAGCCGGCACCTCGGCACGATTGCGCAGCAGCGGTTCTTTCAGCGTGACCGCCTCCGTTTCGATCAAAATCGTGCCGCCGTCGGGCATCGCATCTCGGGCATTGACCACGAGATTCATGATCACCTGTTCAAGCTGCCGTTTGTCGGCGCGAAGCGAGCCCAAGTTGACATCATGCACCAACCGCAACCGCGCGCGCTCGCCCACCAGACGGTTCAGAAGATGGGTCAAATCCGACATGACGTCCTGAAGATCGAAAACCGCAGGTTTCAGCGTTTGTTTGCGAGAAAACGCCAGGAGTTGCCCCACCAAAGCCGCCGCGCGATTGGCGTTCTGATGGATCTGCATCAGATCGGCATAATCAATATGCTCGCGCGAATGCCGGGTCAGCAGCAAATCGCAATGACCAGAAATCGCCGTAAGCAAGTTATTGAAATCATGGGCGACGCCGCCGGCCAGCTGTCCGATTGCCTGCATTTTCTGGCTTTGGACAAATTGTTCTTCCAGTCGTTTGAACTGGGTTGCATCTTGTAAGACGGCAAGGATATAGGGCCGGCCAAATTCGACCAAGCGGCGCAAGGTGATCTGAAAAAACACATCGCCCGGCAATTTGCGGGCGCGCAAGACTTCGCTTGACCCAGCAATCCGTTCGGAATGGATATCGGACAGCCAATCCGAGACGGGCCTGCCAAGGCCCTCAAACAGGTCGTGGAACATCACCTCTTCATTGGGCTGCAGCCCCAAAAGATTGCGTGCCTCCAGGTTGCAATCGCGCATCGTTCCATCGGCCGAAAACTTGGCCAGAGGCACCAGCATATGTTCAAAGTCCAAGATAACCTTTGTGTCGCGTTTGTCCTTGTACACTGGCAACAAATAAATCTCGTGCCGTTCGCCCAAGCCCTCAATTTCCACGAGCAAGGCACGGACCGGTCCATTTTCAGTCATAACGTCAACTTCTTCGCCAGAGTGGCGCGCTTGCACGGTAAAGACCTGATCAAGTCTTTTCGGCCGTGCGCCATGCAGTCGGCGCATCGCCTCGTTGGAATACAAAACCACGCCATTTTTGTTGGCGGTCATCATGGGCAGGCTCAACTGCTCGGCGCCGCGACTGGCCCCGGTGCGATCCTGAAACTCTTCGATGCGCCACATAAGCCGCGCCGGCCCGGTCAAATGTGCCGTAATCCGGATGTGGCCTTCGCGGGTGACAACGTCTTCGCGCGCTTTCAGACCATTCAACGCGCGGGTTTGCAGCCGGAAAACCACCGACCCCGGCGAGGCAAAAACCTCGCCCAGAAGCGCGGTCAACGTCGCGTTGGGATCATTGGCAAATCGGGCCGTCGCCGTTTCATTCCGGTACAGGATTTGGCCTTGAACGTCAGAGATGAAACAGGCGGTGACATCGCGCATCACAATTTCAATCATCACCCGGTCGTCACGCCGGGTGCCAACCGATTTCAGCCCGTCCGTCAGCCGTATGAACAAGGTAAACACCGCAAGCGTCGTCGCAACGAGGGCCGCCAAAAGTTTGTGTTCGAAAGGCGTCACCAAAAGCGCCGCCCCCGCAAACAAGGCTGCGATAGCCAACAAGATCCAATGCCGGCTTTCAGCCAACCGCGTTCGTCCGATATCGATCTGTGTCGTTGACACGTTTGGCCCCACAAGAATCGTTGCGTTCACACTGGTCCACAAGAGTTAACTGGTGCTTAATCCGCTCTGACTTTATCAGCCCTGCCCCCACCGCTTAGCCCGCTTGCCGTTTCAAAATCGCGATAAAGAAACCATCGCCTTTTTCCGAAACCGGCAAGCGCAACGCATGGGTGCAAACCCAACCCGATTGACGCGCGACAAACGACGCGACCTGATCTTCGTTTTCCTCTTGCAAGATAGAACAGGTCGCATAGGCCAGAACACCCGCAGGTTGTATGAGTTGCGCCGCCCGGTCAAGGATTTCCGATTGCATTTGGCAAATCTGGGCAAGTCTTGCCGAGGTCAAGGCCCATTTGCCCATCGGATCACGCCGCCAGCTGCCCGAACCCGAACAAGGCACGTCGCACAGCACCAGATCATAGGGGCCCGCCGCGCCCGGATCGGCGGGCTGGGTGATCTTGGCGCCAGCCCGGCGGGCACGTTCGGGCAGATCCTTCATGCGCTGCGCAAAGGCATCGTGGGCGTGGAATTTGGCCCTAACTAGATTGGCCATGGCCAGCGTTTTGCCGCCGCCACCTGCACAATAATCCAGGACTTTGTGCCCATCCCGCAGCGGCAATTGCAGAACGATGGCCTGGGACGATCGGTCCTGAAGTTCAACCAAACCCTCAAGGTAAGCTCGTGAGCCACTGATTTTACGCGCATTTTCCGTTACAAGAAGCGCTGTCCTGATCTCCGGATCCGCCTCTGCTGCGATCCCTGCTTCGGCCAAGGCGGCGATGGCCGCGGGCAGAGTGGCTTTGGCGAGGTTGACCCGCAGAAAAACCGGCGCGCGGTGTTTCAAGTGCAGCATCGTGGCCTCAAAGGCATTGCCAAGGGAGGCTTCAAGCTTCGGTGCAAGCCAGTCGGGGCAATCCAGGACGTCCAGACGGCTCGGCGTCCGCGCCTCGTCTGTGGGGGAAATAGGTGCAGGGGCGTGGCCTTCTCCGGTGAATAGTCCAATTGGATCAATGCCTTGCGCGCGGGTCAGGCCCAAGATAAGCCCCCGGCCCGTCATGGCGCCGCCAAGCGCGGCAAAGGAGCGTTTGCAGCGCAGCGCCTCGTACACCAGATCACGCACCGCGAAACGGTCGGCGGACCCCGCGAACCGGCTGGCGCGGCCCCAGTTGGCAAGCGCCTGTTCGGCGGGGCGTCCGGCGAGGATCTGGTCAAGCACGGCAATGGCCGCTGAAAGGCGGGCGGGCGGGGTCATCTGGTTTCCGGTGCACTGGGTCTGGTGATAAAGTCCATAAGGCGGCGCATTGCCAAGAGCAATCGCTGTGGTAAAGCGCGCACTGCGGGGCCATTCAGGGCCCCACAAAGTCCAAGGGGGAAGGCGGATCAGATGGGGGACGAGCCGAGCGAAAGCGGCAGAATCGCCAATGCACCGCTGGGGCTAAACGGCATTTTGCAGTCTTTGGTCGGCGGGTCTGATGCGCCGGAACGTGTGTCGTTGTCACAGATCGCCGCAACTTTGGATGAGCGGGCGCGCGCTGTGTTGATTGTTCTGTTTGCCATGCCCAATTGCCTGCCGGGCATTCCGGGCACCTCGGCAATCACCGGGCTGCCGCTGCTGTTTTTAACGGTGCAAATGGCGCTGTCGCGCCCGCCATGGCTGCCAGGGTTTTTGTCAGAGCGCACAGTTTCAACGGGCTGGCTGCGATCCGTTCTGGGCCGCGCGGAGCCATGGATAGTGCGGATCGAACGGCTTATCCGTCCGCGCCTGTCGGTCCTGTGCGAGGGGCCAGCGGAGCGAGCGATCGGGCTGGTCTGCGCGGTGCTGGCGCTGACTGTGATGCTGCCGATCCCGCTGGGAAACATTTTGCCATCGCTGGCGCTGATCGCCTTTTCGCTTGCGCTCATTGGCCGCGACGGGTGCTGGGTGCTTGTGGGGCTGGCGATAACGGCCGCCTCCGCCACCCTGCTGACACTTGCAGGATGGGCAGCGTTTCAATCTTTGCTTTACCTGTGGATCAAATGGTTTGGGCTCGCCTAACCCATTCATCCCATGCGGTAATTCGGGCTTTCGCGGGTGATCTGCACATCATGCACATGGCTTTCCGTAAGCCCCGCCCCGGTGATCCGTACAAACGTACAGTTCTGCCGCATCTCGGCCACGGTGCGGTTTCCGGTGTATCCCATCGAAGCGCGCAGACCACCCACCATCTGATGCAGCACGCCCGCGACCGCGCCCTTATAGGGCACCTGCCCCTCGATCCCTTCGGGCACCAGCTTGTCACTGGCGGCATCTTTCTGGAAGTACCGGTCGGCCGATCCGCGCGCCATTGCGCCAAGCGAGCCCATGCCGCGGTAGGCTTTGAACGAGCGGCCCTGCCACAAGATCAACTCGCCGGGGGCTTCGTCGGTGCCTGCGATGGCAGAACCGACCATGGCGCAGCTGGCCCCTGCCGCGATGGCCTTGGCGAAATCGCCGGAATATTTGATGCCGCCATCGGCAATCACCGGAATATCGCCCGCCGCACGCGCGGCATCCATGATTGCGGTCAGTTGCGGCACGCCGACGCCCGCGACGATCCGCGTGGTGCAGATCGATCCTGGCCCGATGCCGACCTTCACCGCATCCGCCCCCGCCCCGATCAAGGCGCGCGTGGCCTCGCCCGTGGCGACATTGCCCGCCACCACTTGCACCGTGTTCGACACTTTCTTGATTCGCTCCACCGCGATCGCAACGCCTTCGGAATGGCCATGCGCGGTGTCGATCACCACCATATCCACCCCCGCCTCGATCAAGGCCATCGACCGCTCAAACCCGGCATCGCCCACGGTCGAAGCCGCCGCGACCCGCAGCCGGCCCATCTCGTCTTTGCAGGCATGTGGGTTCAGCACGGCCTTTTCGGTGTCCTTCAGCGTCAAAAGCCCGGTCAGCTTGCCCGCGCCGTCCGTCACCAGCAGCTTTTCAATGCGCCGCGCCTTCATCAAACTGATCGCATGATCGCGGTCGATCGGTTCATGCGTCAGCGCCAGATTGGTCGAGGTCATCATCACCGAAACCGGGGTGCGGTCATCGGCGGCGAAACGCATGTCACGGTTGGTGACGATGCCAAGCACGCGGCCGTTCAGATCGACAACCGGAAAACCGGTGATCTGATAGCGCTCCATCAGCAGTTTGGCATCGGCCATGGTTTGATCGGGGGTCAAGGTAATGGGTTGATAGACCACGCCGGATTCGAACCGCTTCACTCGGCTGACCTCGCGCGCCTGCGCCGCGATGTCCAGATTTCGGTGAATCACGCCGATCCCGCCCGCCTGCGCCATCGCAATCGCCATGCGGCCCTCGGTCACCGTATCCATCGCAGAGGACAGGAGCGGGATGTTCATGCGCACGGATTTGGTGACAAAGGTTGATGTATCGGCGTCCGAGGGCAGCACATTGCTGGCAGCGGGAACCAAGAGCACATCGTCAAAGGTGAGCGCCTCGCGAATCTCCATGAAATCCTCCTTTTGGGGGGTTGGGAGTTTGTTCGTTTGACGGGTCCCTCTTTCACCTTGCGGGGCCAAACGCAAGGGGGCGGCTTGCACTTGACCGCAATTCGCGGCTTTGTGCGGGGTGAATGGTTAAGGGGCGGAAGATGCGCGTTGCGATTGTTGAGAATACCAAAGTCACCCATCACGGGCAGGTCGGGGTGGCGCTGCATGAAAAGGCGGCGCTGATTGATCAGTACAAGCCCTGGCTGGACGGCGTTTTGCCCAAAGCGGGCAGTTTTGATGCGTTGGTGGTGTTCGGCGGCGAGCAGTCGGCCCTGGATGATCACCTTCATCCCTATTTGCCGAGCCTTGCGCATCTGATGGCGGAAACGGCGGCGGGCGGGCGGGCGGTTTTAGGCATCTGCCTTGGCGCGCAGGTGTTTGCGCGCGGGCTTGGCGCGGACAATCTGATTGGGACCGCGCCCGAGTTTGGCTGGTGCGCGGTCAGCAAACGTGCCGAAGCCGTGGCTGATCCGGTTCTGGCCGCCCTGCCGCCGAGTTTTGGCATCTTTGAATGGCACAGCGACACCTTCACACCGCCGCCGGGCGCGGTGCATCTGGCATCCTCGCCAGTCGCGTCGGTTCAGTGCTTTCGCTATGGCCGCGCAGGGTACGGGATGCAGTTTCACTTTGAAGCCAGCTGCGCCGTGGCCCGTGATTGGTGCCAGACCTTCCGCCCAACGATTGAGCGGGTCATGCCCGGTTGGGCCGACCAATTCGACGTTCATGCCGAAGCGGACGGCATCGCGGCGGATGCGGCGGGATTGCAGATTGCGCGGGCCTGGACGGCGCTGATTTGACCTGTCAGCGCCTCAGCACCGGAAACCAATCCTCGCGCAAACGCTCGCCCGGTTGCATGCCATGGCCGGGAAACGGCGGCGAGGTTGGGCCGGGGCGGGCGACATAGCGGGCATCGTCGCCCACAAAGCGCAATGAAAACGCGCGGCGGCGCTGATCGGTGGTGTTGCCGCGCGCACCGTGCAAGGTCAGATAGTTGAAGGCCACGGCGTCGCCCGGCTCCATCTGCCATTCCAGAACCTGCATCCCTTCCGCATCCGGATCGGGCACGGGCATATATTTCGCCTCGTCCGGGTAAAAGCTGGTTTCCGCCAGCCAGCGCGTCGGCAAAACCTCGCGCGGCCACAGGTGCGAGCCGGCAACACAGCGCAAGGACGCCTCTTTGACCGGATCAAGCGGTGACCAGAATGACACGGTCTGTCGGCCCTGAACAAAATAATAGGGGCCGTCCTGATGCCAGGGCGTGGGTTTGCTGGTGCCGGGTTCCTTGACGAGCACATGATCGTGGAAAAGCTGCACATAGGGCGAGCCCATCAGCCGGCCCGCCACCTGCGCCGCCTCCGAGCCGCGGATCACCTCTTCAAATTCGGGGATCCTTTGCCAGTTGCAATAATCGTCAAAAAACCGCCCCTTGTCGCCCGGTTTCAGGTTTTCCGCCCCAAAGGGCCCCGGCGCGGCCATGTTCCGCTCTATCCCGGCGCGCAGCTGCGGCACATAGTCTGCCCAAAGACCCTTGATCAGCACGGCACCGTCGCGCTGATAGGCGGCCACCAAATCGTCCGGAATGTCGATGCTCATGGGGATCTCCTTTGCGGTTATCTGCGCGCGCTTTGGCGGTTTAGTAAAGCCCCGCTAATTGGGGGCAAAGCTGCAAGTGCCCCCTTCTCGGCTTGGCAGTTTATCACTAGAACCGATGATAGCGCCAACACGCGGCCCCCTATTGACCAAGGATCGTTTTGAATGACCGCCACGCTTGCCATCCTTGCCGATATTGGCGGAACCAACACGCGCGTCGCGCTGGCCCATGGCCGCCGGGTGCAGCGCGAATCCATCCGTAAATTTTCGAACGCCGAATTTTCCGGGTTGGAGCCGATCTTGCGGACATTTTTGAAAGACGCGGGCATTTCGGGTGTGCAAGGCGCCTGCGTGGCCGCGGCAGGTCCGGTGCGTGACGGGGTGGCCGAGATGACCAATCTGTCATGGGTGATCGACAACGCGATGCTTGCGCGGGCAAGCGGGGCCAGCAAGATGGCCATCATGAACGATCTTCAGGCGCAAGGTCAGGCCCTGGGGCACATTGCGGACGAGCATCTGTCGGTGCTGCTTGACGGACCGCAAAGGCCGGGCGCTGCGATGCTGGCCGTCGGGCTTGGCACGGGGATGAACGCCGCGCCGGTGCATGACACGCCCTTTGGCCGGATCGTGGCGGCGTCTGAATGCGGGCATGTGTCGATGCCGGTGCAAAGCGCGCAAGATTTCCGGCTGGCCGGGTTTCTGGCGCAAGATGTTGACAACGCGCATGGTTTTGCCGGGGCCGAAGATGCCATCGCGGGGCGCGGCATTGCCAATATCTATGAATTTCTGACACTCGAAGCCGGGGCGCGGACCGCAAAGGCGACGGCCGAGGTTATGGCCGATCTGGCGCGGGGCGATACCATGGCGCGCCAAACGGCGGCACTTTACATTCACATCATGGGCCAGACCCTTGGCAATCTTGCCTTGACCCATCTGCCCTTTGGCGGGATCTACCTGATCGGCGGCGTGGCGCGGGCCATCTCGCCTTATCTGACTGGGATGGGCTTTGAAAAAGCCTTTCGCGACAAGGGCCGCTTTGCCGAGTTCATGCAGAATTTTCGCGTGATGCTGGTCGAAGATGATTATGCCGCGCTGACCGGCTGCGCGGCTTATCTGGACACACTCGCCTGAGCGCCCTCAGGCCGGCAGTTTATCCACCAAAAACCGCAACGCGACCGAAAGACCATCCGGCGCGATGCCGTGGCCCGAGCCTTTCATCACATGGCCGTAGGTTTCAAACCCGGCCTTGCTGAGGCTGTCCCCGGCGCGCGCCATGTCGGCAAAGGGCACCACATCATCCTGATCGCCGTGCATGATCAGCACGGGCGGTTTGCAGATCGCCTCGGCTTGCAGCTTTTCCGAAGCCATCAGGCGGCCCGAAATCGCGACCACCCCTGCGATCGCACGGGCGCGGCGCGGCGCGACATGCAGAGCCATCATCGCGCCTTGCGAGAAACCGACAATCGCCATCGCTTCGGGTTTCAGCCCTTCGGCGGCAAGCTGCGTATCGAAAAAGGCGTTCAGATCGGCAGTGGACTGCGCCATCCCGGCGTTCTGCTGCGCCTCGGTCGAGCCATCAAACCGCGGGATCGGAAACCATTGAAACCCGTAAGGGGCCATCAGCGGCTTTTCAGGGGCATCAGGGGCGAGGAAAACCGTGTTCGGCAAATGCGGCGCCAGCACGTCGGCGAGCCCCAAAAGATCGGCGCCGTCCGCGCCGTAGCCGTGCAAAAACACCACCTGGCTGCTGGTCTTGCCCGAGGTCGCGGCCCGTCGGCCAAATTTCAAGGATCGCAGCATCAGAGGCCCTCACGCTTCTTTTGAACGTGGTAATAGGCAAAGAGCGCGCGGGCCGCAACCGCCCGCCATGGCGTCCAGCCAACAGATAGCTCCCGCAGGGAACGCTCACTCGGGCGGGCGGGCAGCGCGAAAAGCGCCTGCGCCGACAGTTGCAGCGCAAGATCGCCCGGCGCAAAGACATCGGCGCGGCCAAGCGCGAACATGGCATAGATCTCGGCTGTCCAGCGCCCTATGCCGGGGACCGCAACCAAAGTGGTGATCACCGCCTCGTCAGCCATCCCGCGCAGGGCATTGAAATCAATCGATGATTGCGCCAGCGCGCGGCCATAACGTGCCTTTTGCCGCGACAGGCCCGCCGCCCGCAAATCCTCTTCCGAGGCATGCGCCACCGCCGCCTGATCCAGGAACCCCGCCCCCGCCATCCGGTTTTTAATCGCATTTGCCGAAGCCACCGAAACCTGCTGGCTGATGATCGCGTCCATCAAGGCCGCAAACCCATCCGCCCGGCGGCGCAGCGCCAAGGGGCCGGTCAGCGCAAGCGCATGGGCAAAACGCGGATCCTGCGCGGCAAGCCACGCGGCCCCCTCGTCCACGTCGCTTTGCGTTTCAATGATCCGGCCCACCATCGCGCCACCCTGCCCCAGGCCCAGGGCCAAAGGCAAGCCGCGCTGATTTGGCCTTGAAGCGAGCGCTTTGAAGGCATAGCCCCTTGGCCATGGAAAATGATGCAATCGCCCGCCGAAACGTTCTGGTCCTTGTTGCCGCGCAGGCGATCATGGGATCGCAGTTGCCGATGATCTTTACCATCGCCGGGCTTGCGGGCCAGACGCTGGCGCCAAACAAATGCCTTGCCACCTTGTCGATCAGCCTGATGGTGATCGGCTCCATGCTGACCGCGACGCCGATATCGGCGTTCATGGCGCGGTACGGGCGACGCGCGGGGTTTGTGGTGGGCGCGGGCGGCGGGGCGCTGGGCGCAATTTTGGGCGCGGCGGGGCTTTACACCCATTCCTTCGCGCTGTTCCTGATCGGGGCGCTGTTTTCCGGCGTCTATATGTCTGCCCAAGGCTTTTTCCGCTTTGCCGCCGCCGATTCTGCCTCAGACGCATTCCGGCCAAAGGCGATTTCCTGGGTGATGGCGGGCGGTCTTTTGTCGGCTGTCCTCGGCCCGCAGCTAGTGACGGTGACCGCCGATGCCATGGTCGTGCCCTATCTTGGCACGTATCTGGCGGTTATCGCGCTTAATCTGGGGGGCGTGTTCCTGTTCGCGTTTCTGAACAGCCCCAAAACCGCCTACGTGCCGAACGCCGACTATACTGGGCGCAGCCGGATCGAGATGCTGCGCAGCCCGCGCATTGCGGTGGCGGTGATCGTGGCGACCGTGTCCTATGCGTTGATGAACCTGGTGATGACCTCGTCGCCGCTGGCGGTTGTTGGTTGCGGGTTCAAGACCGCCGATGCGGCGCATGTGGTGACAGCGCATGTTCTGGCGATGTATGCGCCCTCATTCTTTACCGGCGCGCTGATCGCCCGTTTCGGGGTGGAACGGATCATGGCCATCGGGTTGACCATCCTGGCCGCCGCGGGCGTTGTGGCGATTGCCGGGGTGCAGCTTGGAAACTTCTTTGCCGCGCTGATCCTTTTGGGGCTGGGCTGGAATTTCGGGTTTATCGGGGCGACGACGATGCTCGCAGGCGCGCATGAACCCAATGAACGCGGGCGGATGCAGGGGCTGAATGACTTCGTTGTGTTTGGCGGGGTTACGTTGGCCTCATTGTCTTCGGGCGGGCTGATGAACTGTTCCGGCGGCTCTGTCGAGGCCGGCTGGCAAGCGGTCAATCTGGCAATGCTGCCGTTCCTTGTGGTGGCAGGTGGCGCGCTGATCTGGCTCTGGCGGCGACCGGCGCTTACCAACGCCCGGTGAACGCGGCCCAGAACAGACGGCTGCGGCGCGAAAACTCTGACAGCCCAAGCGCGCCATCGGCCACCAGATGTGGCTCCACAGCGGCCTGCGCCAAGATCGCGCCCGCCTGCCAGCCGGTCCGAAGCGCAGGCGCGCCCGCCTTAACAAGCCCCCGGTTTGCCCGCGCCAGTGCAAGAGATTTCAGCCCCTTTTGCGCCAAGGCG
This sequence comes from Paracoccaceae bacterium, assembly GCA_031385445.1. Taxonomy (GTDB): domain Bacteria; phylum Pseudomonadota; class Alphaproteobacteria; order Rhodobacterales; family Rhodobacteraceae; genus CAIYZT01. The sequence continues at coordinate 29,857 of JANNBM010000021.1, forward strand.
CCAATCGCCTCGGGCCGCCCATCCACAAAAGGCAAGCGCCCCCGCGATTCCAATTCCGCCGCCGCGCGCAGATAGGCCGCAAGACCCGCCGCATAAGCAAACTGGCGCACCGGCCCCTCGGCCTGCGGTTTCGCCCCGCAAATCAGTGCGGCAAGCCACATCAGATGGCCCGCGGTGTGATCAATATAGCGGTCAAAGGCGGCTTCATCGTCAAACGGATCGCGGTAGATATCCCAGATCCGCGCCGCAATCATCTGGTCCAGCAGGTCCAACGGCAAGGCGCGCCGGGCGATAAGCGCGTGCACCGGGCCTGCCACCTCATGGGCGCGGGGGGCGGTTTCGGACACCACATCGCGCCACCATTGCAGGCGCATCTCGGCAATCATCGCCTCGCTCGTAACCCAAGGCGCGCGGGCGACTTCGAGATTGAGCGCGTAGAGCGTGAAAAGATCGCCACGATGCGCCCTTGGCACCGTCAAAGTCGCCAAAAAGCGGTCCGGATCGCCAAGCCGGACCCGCTCGGCGCAGTCGTCCTCGCTCATGCAGACGCCCCGACATCGCGCACCAGCTTCCATGTGATCGCATCAAGGAGCGCCTCGAAACTGGCGTCCACGATGTTCGCGCTGACCCCCACGGTGGACCAGCGCCGCCCCTGCGCATCTTCGCTGTCGATGATCACGCGGGTGACGGCCTCGGTGCCGCCATTGGTGATGCGAACCTTGAAATCAACGAGTTTCAGATCGTCGATCACCGACTGATAAGGCCCCAGATCCTTGGCAAGCGCCTTGGACAAAGCATTGACCGGGCCGCGGTCCTGGCCCGCCTCGTCCATCGAATCGCTGACCGACATCATCTTTTGATCGCCAATTTTCACCACGACCACGGCCTCGGACAGGCTGATCATCTGATCATTCTTGTTTTTGCGTCGCTCGACGGTCACGCGGTAGCGCTTTACCTCGAAAAACGGCCGCAAAAGCCCTAATTCGCGCCGCGCCAGCAGCTCAAAACTCGCCTGCGCGCCGTCGTAAGCATAGCCTTGATCCTCGCGCTCCTTGATGAGTTCAAGGATACGGGCCAAACGCGGATCCTGCGGCGCAACGGTGATGCCGATGCTGTCCAGCCGCGCGCGCAGGTTCGATTGGCCCGCCTGATTGGACATCGGGATCACGCGTTCATTGCCCACGGTTTGCGGCGGGATATGCTCGTACGTGGTGGGGTCTTTGAGGATCGCAGAGGCGTGCAGACCCGCTTTGTGGGCAAAGGCCGAGGCGCCGACATAGGGTGCCGCGCGCAAGGGCACGCGGTTCAAAATGTCGTCAAGCATGCGGCTGGTCTTGAGAATTCCCTTTAAGGACGACTCGGAAATACCTGTTTCAAAACGGCTTTTGAACGGTTCCTTCAGCAGCAGCGTCGGGATGATTGACACCAGATTGGCATTGCCGCACCGCTCCCCCAACCCATTCAGCGTGCCTTGGATCTGCCGCGCGCCGGCCTCGACGGCCGCCAGGGAATTGGCGACGGCGTTGCCGGTATCATCGTGACAATGGATGCCCAGATGGCTGCCGGGGATGCCCGCCGCGATCACTTCGGCCACGACACGGCCCACTTCGGTGGGCAAAGTTCCGCCGTTGGTATCGCACAAAACAATCCAGCGCGCGCCGGCATCATAGGCGGCGTGCAGGCAGGACAGGGCATAGGCGGGATTGGCGCGATAGCCGTCGAAAAAGTGTTCGGCGTCGAACAGGGCTTCGCGGCGTTTGGCCTTCAGATGGGCGAAGGTTTCGCCGATGGCGGCCAGATTTTCATCGAGCGTCACGCCAAGCGCGGTCTTGACGTGAAACTCATGCGTCTTGCCGACAAGGCAAACGGCCCTTGTCCCCGCGTCAAGCACAGCGGCCAGAACATCGTCATTGTCTGCCGAGCGGCCCACCCGTTTGGTCATGCCAAAAGCCGTCATTGTCGCGCGGGTTTTGGGCGCATCCGCGAAAAACTCGCTGTCGGTCGGGTTCGCGCCGGGCCAGCCGCCTTCGATATAGTCCACCCCAAGCGCATCAAGCGCCGCCGCGATCAGACGCTTTTCAGCCGTGGAGAACTGCACGCCCTGGGTTTGTTGGCCGTCACGCAGAGTGGTATCGAAGAGGGAAAGATGCTCGCGGGTCATAGCAAAGCCTCAAGTTTGGTGGGGTCAAACCCCGCACCGGGCGCCAAGTCCACCCCGTCTTTGGTCATCCTTACATCAACGCCAGCGGCGATCAGCGCCGCCTTCATCGCATCGAGGGGGACAAAATTCCTGGACTGCATCGCCTCGGACCGCAGATCGGCAAAATGTGCCGAAAGACGCGCCAGATTGCCCCGGCCAAGCTTTTCCCAGCCTGAAAGGTCGGGTGTCAGCAAGCCAAGCAAAGCGGCCGACGAAACCAGCAGCGCCTTTTCCACATGGCAATCCTTTTGCGGATTTGCCGCGATGGATTTGGCAATCGCATGCAGCCGCCCGATCGCTCCGGCGGTGTTCAGATCGTCGGTCAAGGCGTCAGCGACCTCGGCGTCGATCATATCGCCCGGCAAAGTGCCCGCCGTCAAAGCGCGCCAATGGCGCAGCGTCGCCTCGGCCTCCCGCGCCTTTTCCTCGGTCCAATCCATCGGCTTGCGGTAATGCGTCATCAGATACACAAACCGGATCACCTCGCCCGCAGCGCCTTTGTCCAGCAAATCCCGCACCGTAAAGAAATTGCCCAAGCTCTTGGACATCTTCTTGCCCTCGACCTGCAGCATCTCGTTGTGCAGCCAGACCTGCGCAAAGCCCGCCTCCGGGTGGGCGCAGCTGCTTTGCGCGATCTCATTCTCGTGGTGCGGAAATTGCAAATCCAATCCGCCGCCATGGATATCGAACGACGCACCCAACAGCTCATAACTCATCGCCGAGCATTCGATATGCCAACCGGGGCGGCCCTGCCCCCATGGGCTGTCCCAGCCCGGCTCGTCCTGCGAGGACGGCTTCCACAGCACAAAATCCATCGGATCTTCTTTGAACGGCGCAATTTCCACCCGCGCGCCCGCGATCATGTCGTCGACCGAGCGGCCCGACAGCGCGCCGTAATCCCTGTACGAGCGCACCCGAAACAGCACATGACCCTGCGCAGCATAGGCGTGGCCCTTGGCGATCAGGTTTGCAATCATCGCCACCATCTGTGGAACGAAATCGGTCGCGCGCGGCTCGTGCGTCGGACGCAGCGCGCCCAAAGCGTCCATATCGGCGCGATACCAGCCGATGGTTTGCTCGGTCCGCTCATGGATCAGCGCTTCTAGCGAGCGCGGATCACCGGCATTTCTGCGTACCAAAGCGGTGTCGTTGATCTTGTCGTCCACATCGGTGAAATTGCGCACATAGGTGACGTGATCGGGGCCATAAACATGCCGCAGCAGCCGGAACAGCACGTCAAACACCACCACCGGGCGGCCATTGCCCAGATGCGCGCGGTCATAAACCGTTGGCCCGCACAGATACATCCGCACATTGGTGTCATCGATGGCGCTGAACGCCTCTTTCTGCCGGGTCTTGGTGTTGTGCAGTCTGATCGTCATATCGTTTTCCCATAGCTTGCCGCGCGCTTGCCCGCGCGGGTTGATCGAGTGCTCCTTGGGGGGATGAACTGATTGGCCCGCGCGACGTTATGTCAGCGGATCATGCAACAAATGCAGATGATGCCCATCAATTTCATGGCGCAAGCCTTACTGCATTTCCCTTGCCCCGCCAAGCCTTTTCAGCAACCCTGATCCTTGCCGGCAAATGCCCATTTTGGCTTTGCCTTGATCCCGGAGGCCCCCATGAATCATGATGATCTGCGCCATTGGTCCAAACAAGCGGCCGATTGGGCGCATGACTATCACGCGGGCCTGCGCGCGCGCCCGGTGCGCGCGCCCCTGGTGCCGGGGGCGATTTCGCGGCAGCTTCCCACCGCTCCGCCCGAGGCGGCCGAACCGATGGAAGAGATTTTTGCCGATTTTGACCGGATCATCCCGCCCGGCATGACCCATTGGCAGCACCCGCGCTTTTTCGCCTATTTTCCGTCAAATGCCGCCCCTGCCTCGATGCTGGCCGAGCAGTTGGCGAACGCGATGGCCTGTCAGGGGATGATCTGGCAAACCTCGCCCGCCGCCACCGAGGTGGAGCAGGTGATGATCCAGTGGCTGCGCCAGGCGCTTGGCCTGCCAGAGGGATTTTCGGGGGTGATCCACGATTCCGCCACCACCGCGACGCTGTCGGCGATCCTGACCATGCGCGAGGCAGCCTTGAGCTTTGCAGGAAATATCAGCGGGCTTTGCGGCGCGCCGCGTTTGCGGATTTATGCCAGCGCGCAGACCCATTCGTCGGTGGACAAGGGCGTGCGGGTGGCGGGGATCGGGCAGGATAATCTGGTTAAAATTCCGACCGATGCCAGCCTGTCGATGGACCACGCGGCGCTGAAAGCGGCGATTTCGGCGGATTTGGCGGCCGGATTTATGCCGGCGGGGGTGGTTTTATGCGCGGGCGGCACATCGGTTGGGGCGTTTGACCGGATTGGCGATTGTATCGCGGTTGCGCATGCGGCGGGGCTGCCGGTGCATGTGGATGCAGCTTGGGCGGGGACGGCGATGATCTGTCCCGAATTTCGCGCGCTGTGGGCGGGGATCGGGGACGCAGACTCTATCGTTTTCAACCCGCATAAATGGCTGGGCGCGCAGGGGGATTGCTCGGTTCAGCTTTTGCGCGATCCGGCGCTGCAGATCAAAACGCTGGGGCTTCGGCCAAGCTATCTGGAAACCGCGGGGCGTGAAGAGACGGTGAATTTCAACGAATGGACGGTGCCCCTCGGGCGGCGTTTCCGGGCGCTGAAGCTATGGTTCGTGCTGCGCGCTTATGGATTGGACGGCCTGCGGATGCGGATCCGCAATCACGTTTTATGGGCGGGCGAGGTGTGCGAGGCGCTGCGCGCGCTGCCGGGGGTGCAGATTATGACCGAGCCGCGCCTGTCCTTGTTCACCTTTGCACTCGCACATGACGCGGCGAGCGAGGCGTTGCTGACCCGGATCAACGACGATGGCCGGATTTACCTGACCCAAACGCAGCATATGGGCCGCTATGTTTTGCGCGTGCAGGTCGGGCAGTTTGACTGCACGCGCGAGGATGTGATGTGCATCGCGGCGGTGGTAAAAGATCTGATGGTGGGGCTTTAAGCCCCGCTTGCCCGCTCTTCAAGGTCAAGCCATTCGGCTTCGGCTGCGTTCAGCGCCGCTTGCCGTTCGGCGATGGCCTCGGTCGCCTTGCGGAATTTGACCGGCTCGCGGGTGAACATCGCAGGATCTGCCATGAAATCGTTCAGCTTGTTGATCTCGGCTTCCAACCGTTCCAGAATGCCCGGCAGAATCTCAAGCCGCTTTTTCTCTGTGAAGGTAAGCCCTTGCGCGGCTTTCTTCACGTCTTCTCTTAAAGACGAATGCGAAGAGCCTGATTTTGTGGGCATTTCAAGCGCCAAAGCCCCGCGCTGGCTGGCATAGTCGCTCCACCCGCCGGGATAAACCGTGGCGCGGCCTTTGCCTTCCATGGCAATGGTGGCGGTGGCAACACGGTCGATGAAATCGCGGTCGTGGCTGACCAGCAGAACCGTGCCATCGTATTCGCCAAGGATATCTTGCAGCAAATCAAGGGTTTCCACGTCAAGATCGTTGGTCGGCTCGTCCAGGACCAACAGATTGGACGGGCGCGCCATCAGTTTGGCGAGCAGCAGCCGGGCCTTTTCGCCGCCCGACAGCGATTTGACCGGCGCGCGGGCTTGGCGCTCGTCGAACAGGAAGTCCTTCAGATAGGCCACAACATGTTTGGGATTGCCGCGTACCATCACCTGATCGGACGCACCCGACACCGCCATCATCGGATCGCCGGTCAGATTTTCCCAAAGACTGGCGTTGGGGTCCAATTGCGCGCGGGTCTGATCGAAAACCGCGACCTGCAAATTGGTGCCAAGCGTGACGCTGCCCTTGTCCGGCGCAATCTGGCCCAGAAGCATTTTCAGCAAGGTGGTTTTGCCGACCCCGTTCGGCCCGACGAAGGCAACCCGGTCGCCGCGCTGCACCCGCAGATCAAACTCGCGCGCGATCAGCTTGTCGCCAAAGCTTTTCTCTATCGCCTTGGCCTCAATCACCTTTTTGCCCGAAGTCGCGCCCGATTCCAGTTCCATCATCGCCGTGCCCTGACGGCGGATCTGCGAAGACCGCTCTTCGCGCAGCACTTGCAACGCGCGCACGCGGCCCTGGTTGCGCTTGCGCCGGGCCGATATGCCCTCAACCGCCCATTTGGCCTCGGCCTTGATCTTGCGGTCTAACTTGTGGCGGGCGTCGTCTTCTTCGGCCCAAACCGTCTCGCGCCAATCTTCAAAACCGTCAAACCCCGACTCGCGGCGGCGCACTTCGCCCCGGTCGATCCACAAGGTCGCCTTGGTCAAGGCCCGCAGAAAGGCGCGGTCGTGGCTGATCAGAACGAAGGCCTGCCGCGTGCTCGCAAGTTCAGCCTCCAGCCATTCGATGGCCTGAATGTCCAGATGGTTGGTCGGCTCGTCCAGCAGCATCAGTTCGGGCGCTTCGGCCATCAGCTTGGCCAGCGCCGCGCGCCGACGCTCGCCGCCGGAGGCGGTTGCAACCGGCATATCGGGGCGAAATTTCAGCCCCTCGGCCACCACGTCGACCTTGTAAGCCTCATCCTCGGGCAGACCGCTCGCGGCATAATCGCCCAAAGTGGCAAAGCCGGAAATGTCGGGGTCCTGCTCCATATAGCCGACCGTGACGCCGGGCGGCACCACGCGCGTGCCGCTGTCGGGCAGCGACAGGCCCGCCATCACCTTCATCAAAGTCGATTTGCCAGAGCCGTTTCGCCCGACAAGGGCCACCCGATCCCCCGGCTGAACCACAAGGTCCAGACCGTCAAAAACCGGATTGCCGCCAAAAGTCAGCGAGATTTGCGAAAGTTGAAGAAGGGGTGCGCGTGCCATGGGCTGCGGTTAGACGGCCTTTGCGCCGCCGTCAACGGGGCAAGGCCATCGCGGCAAAGGCGCGGGCGCGGGCGGGCGGCATCCGGGTCAGATCCAGCGCGGTAAAGATGTGCAGCGTGTCCAGATCGCGGTCGATCATCGCGTGATCCGCAACCCAGCCGCCAAGACCCAGATAAAACCGCAGGAGCGCTGGCACGCCCGCTTCGGTGCCGCCGTGCCCGGTCAGTTTCACCCCAAGGGTGGACAGCGGCGCGGGTCGCAGCGCCGCCGGGCCAAGGGCATGCGCGCCCAGCCACGCGAGCGCGGCGGCATGCGCGCCCGGATCGGCCCCCGGAAAAGACGAGGCGCCAAAGAGATGTTGCACGCCCTGCCCCAGCACGATCTGCGCCAAGGCGGCCCAGCACAGGCGCAAAAGGTCGGGGTCTTGCGCTGCAGGATCGAGGCAAAACCGCCCGACTTCGGCTTTGGGGCCACTTTGCCGGGCAAAGCCGCTCAGCTCGTAAAACTGCGCGGCATAGCTGGTCGTAAGGGGAACAGCGGCGGCAAAAAGTCTCAGCCGAAAGCTCGCCTTCGCCGCGCCGTCGAGGGTTTCGATCAGGATGTGCTGCGCCCCAACGTCAAAACGGTCGCTGTCCACCCCCTGCGCCCCGCGAAACGCCAAATGCCGCAAACGTTGCGCCTTTTGCACATCCTGCGCCGTTTCCGCCAGCCGCGCCCGGTAACGCGGCGTCAAGATGTCACGCATGCGTCAACCCTTTGTAACGATCCTTGGCAGGCGGCCCATTCGCGCCTAGATTTGCCCTCTAAGCCCGCAAGGTGCAAGGCGCTGAAAGGAAAAGGCATGGATAAGGTTGTAAAATCAGAGAGCGAGTGGGAAGCCGCATTGTCGCCCGAAGCGTTCAAAGTTGCGCGCAAGCACGGCACGGAGCGCGCTTTTACCCATGATGATTTCCCCAAAGCGGCGGGGATTTTCCGCTGTTTGTGCTGCGATGCGCCGCTTTTCGACCAGAAGACAAAGTTCGATTCCGGCACCGGCTGGCCCTCGTTTTTTGCGCCATTGGACGGCGACATGGTGGGCGAGTCCGAAGATCGCGGCTGGTTCATGCGGCGCACCGAAGTGCATTGCAACCGCTGTGATGCGCATCTGGGTCATGTGTTTCCCGATGGCCCGCGCCCCACGGGTCTGCGCTATTGCATCAACGGCGTGGCGCTGAAATTCGAAGCGCAGGCCTAGCTGTTCATCCGTACAGCTTTGCCGCCCGCGCCTCGAACGCCCGCACAACGCGCGTCATCGCTTCGTGAAACACCAAACCGATGATGCCCGACAGGATGGGATTGCGAAATTCGAAATCGACAGCGAACGCGATGCGGCACTGCCCGCCTTCCATCGGCTCAAAGTCCCACACGGAATGCAGGTGTTTGAAAGGGCCGTCCAGATAATCGGTCAGGATACGGTTTTGACCCGGCAAAAGCGTAACCCGGCTGCCGAAGCGTTCGCGAAACACCTTGAAGGAGATCACAAGGTCGGCCTCCATCACCTCGCCGCCCTCTTGAGGCGCGCGCGCGCGGATACGCGCCGCGGCGCACCACGGCAAAAAGTCGGGGTAGGCGCCCACATCGGCCACCAACGCATACATCTGATCAGCCCGGTACGGCAGCACTTTGGTTTCACTGTGATGCGGCAAGGCCCGGCCCTTCTTCTACGTGACTTGGACGCTTTCATCGGCTAGAAATGCCCCGGAAATCAAGGGGACAAATATGCCCGACGCGCCGCCAGAGCCTGCTTATGTGATTGATCAGATGATTTCGGCCAAGGCAATTGCCGCGCGGGTCGAGGCGCTGGCGGCCGAGATCACAGCGCATTACCGCGACTGTGACAAGCTGGTGGTGGTGGGTCTGCTGCGCGGCTCGTTTGTTTTCATCGCGGACCTCGTGCGCGAAATTGATCTGCCGGTGGAGGTGGATTTTCTGGAAGCCTCCTCTTACGGCGATCAGATGCATTCCAGCCGCGAGGTGCGGATTTTGAAGGATCTGCGCGGCGAAATTGCCGGAAAGCATGTGTTGGTGGTCGAGGATATCGTCGATACCGGCTTCACGCTGCACCACGTCAAGAACATGCTGCTGAGCCGGGAGCCGAAGCGGCTGGAGGTTTGCGCGCTCTTGGACAAGCCCTCGCGCCGGGAGGTGGATATCAAGGCCACATGGACCGGATTTGATATCCCTGATGAGTTTGTCGTGGGCTACGGAATCGACTTCGCGCAGCGCAACCGCAATCTGCCCTATATTGGCAAAGTGCGGTTTTTGTGAGCGGGGACTAGGGCGATGCGCTGGTTTATCCGCATGGCGCAGTGGGCGCGCCATCCGCCGCCGATGTGGAAGGTGAAGCTGGTTTTTGGCGTGGTTTTGGTTTGCCTGGTGATTTATGGGATTGAACTGATCTGGGGTTGGCCCGAATTCTTGACGCTGAACCGGATACCGCGAGGGATCAAACCTTAAGATCGCGCGCAAATTTGGCTGAGATAGAGGGATGGTTAAGCGATGCAAAAGCTGTTCAAGATTGTCGCCGTGCTTGGGGTTTTGGGGCTCGCCCTGTTTTTCGCGGTCACCCAGCCGCGCCCGACAGCGGCGGCTGCGGTTGCCGGTTTGACAGGGGATACGGCGCGCGGGCAGATGGTGTTTACCGCCGCCGGATGCGCTTCGTGCCACATGGCGCCCGATGCGACGGGAGAGGCGCAACTGATTCTGGCGGGCGGGCAAAAATTCGCCTCGCCTTTCGGCACGTTCCTTGCGCCCAATATCTCGCCCGATCCGGTGCAGGGCATTGGCGGCTGGAGTCTGGAGCAGTTTGCCGTGGCCGTGATGGACGGCATCTCGCCGCAGAACGAGCACTACTTTCCCGCCATGCCCTACACCGCCTATGGCAAGATGAAGCCGCAGGATATTGCCGATCTGAAGGCCTATATGGACGGCTTGCCCACCTCGAAGCGGGCCTCATTGCCGCATGAGGTTGGCTTTCCCTTTAACATCCGGCGCGCGCTTGGCGGTTGGAAATTCCTGTTCCAGTCGCGCGACTTTGTGGTGCAAGGCGATCTGTCGCCAGAGGCCGAGCGGGGACGCTATATCGCCGAAGCGATGAGCCATTGCGGCGAATGTCATACGCCGCGCAACATCCTTGGCGGCCTGAAAACCGCGAAATGGCTGGCAGGGGCGCCAAATCCGTCGGGTCCGGGGAAGATTCCCGGCATCGCGCCCGGCCTTTTGGACTGGAGCGAGGATGACATCTTTGCCTATCTGACCACCGGCTTCACCCCCGATTTTGACACCGTTGGCGGGCATATGACCCATGTGGTTGATAACATGGCCAAACTGCCGGTGGCCGACGTGCGCGCCGTGGTGGCTTACCTCAAAGCGGTCCCGGCGCAGACACCCTGATCAGCGATCAGTTTTTGGCGAACTTTGCCATCCGCGCCGCGCGCAGACGGGCGAAATCTTCCCCGGCATGATAACTTGACCGGGTCAAAGGCGTGGCCGACACCATCAAAAACCCCTTGCCGAAGGCCGCGCGTTCATAATCGGCAAACTCGTCCGGATGCACGAAACGGTCGACGCGGTGATGCTTTGGCGAGGGTTGCAGATACTGCCCGATGGTCAGAAAATCGACATCCGCCGCGCGCAGATCGTCCATCACCTGCAAAACCGACTGCCGATCTTCGCCGAGGCCCACCATGATCCCCGATTTGGTGAACACGGTCGGGTCGATCTCTTTGGCGCGCTGCAGGATGCGCAGCGAATGGAAATACCGCGCGCCGGGGCGCACCGTGGGATAAAGATGCGGCACGGTTTCCAGATTGTGGTTCAACACATCGGGGCGCGCCGTGATCACCGCTTCCAGCGCTTCGGGCCCGCATTTCAAAAAGTCGGGCGTCAGCACTTCGATGGTGGTTTTGGGCGCGCGGTGGCGGATCGCGCGGATGGTCTGGGCAAAATGATCCGCCCCGCCGTCCGCCAGATCATCGCGGTCCACCGAGGTGACGACCACATGGTTCAACCCCAGTTCGGCCACGGCATGGGCGACACGGCCCGGCTCAAACGCATCCAGCGCGCCCGGCTTTCCGGTGGCGATGTTGCAAAACGAGCAGCCCCGCGTGCAAATCTCGCCCATGATCATCATGGTCGCGTGCCCCTGGCTCCAGCATTCGCCGACATTGGGACAGCCCGCCTCTTCGCAGACCGTCACCAGCTTTTTATCGCGCAAGATGTCTCGGGTTTTCTTGTAGCCTTCGGAGGTCGGCGCCTTGACGCGGATCCAATCGGGCTTTTTGGGTTGCGCATTGTCAGGCTTGTGCGCCTTTTCGGGATGACGCTCTTCGGGCAACTTGAGGTCGCGCACTGATTTTTCCCCATGACTTAAGCTTGTGCCCGTCATAGTCTGATCGGGCCATCATGGCAATGTCGCAAGCGTTGCGGCTGGAACATGGGGCTTTGCGTTCGGGACAAGGCTGCTCGAAAACAGGCGGCCGCCCACAGGGATAACAGGAGTGAACATGTCAAAGAAGTTAATCGCCGAAGCCATCGGCACCTTTACATTGGTCTTTCTGGGCTGCGCGACAGCGCTGTTCATGGCCGCTGGGCAAGGCGAGGCGGCGCGTCTGGTCGCCATCTCGATGGCCTTTGGTTTGACCGTGGTGGCCATGGCATACGGCATCGGCCCGATTTCGGGCGCCCATCTTAATCCGGCGGTGTCGCTGGGCGCGTTTCTGGCGGGCCGCATCTCGATGAGCGATATGATCGGCTATTGGATCGCGCAGATCGTTGGCGGCCTGATCGCCGCGTTGGTTTTGATGGCGATGGGGGCCGCGCCGGGGGCCGCTTCAACCACCGTTGGGATCATGGGCACCACTGGCGCTTTGATCTTTGAATTCGTGGCGACCTTCTTGTTTGTCACGGTCATCCTTGGGGCAACCCAAACCAATGGCGGGGCGGGAAATGTTGCGGGTCTGGTCATCGGCCTGACGCTGGTGCTGATCCACCTTGCCGGCATTCAGGTTTCGGGTGCTTCGGTGAACCCGGCGCGTTCGATTGCCACAAACGTGTTTGATGCCGCGGCTTTGTCGCAGTTGTGGATCTATATCGTGGCACCGCTTGCGGGCGGCGCGGTGGCGGGTTTGCTGCACAAGGCTGGCGTGACGTCGGCCTGAAAGGTTGGGTTTTCCCAGAAAAAGGCGGGCAACGGGGAACCGTTGCCCATTTTTTTCAGCCGATCAACGGACCCGAACGACCGTAGGTTTCGTCATAGTGCCGCCGAAGGCGCTGCAGCGCGATGCGCAGCACGATTTTACCCGAGCGCGCGGCCCAGCCCATGCGCCGCTCGGCCGTTTCCACCCCTTCCAGAAAACAGCACACCCGCAGCGCCACATCGCCAAGTCCAGGCCCCAGATCGCGCAGCGCCACCGCAACCCGGTCGCGCGCCGCACTTGGCCCCTCGGCCAGACCGGACTCGCTTTTGAAGCCGCCCCGGTCGCCCGAGGTCAAAAACCGCTCCCAATTCTGCGCCACGCGCGGACCCATTTGCGCCAACTCGAAGTCTTCGCGCAACCGTTCGGCCGCATCGACAAGATCGGCGTCCAGAAACAGCTTTCCGTCCTTTTCGCGCCGCCGTCCCAATACCGCGACCGGGCTTTCCGCCAGATTGTACCGCACCCGCCGCGGCCCGCCCTCTTCGGGAACCTCCCGCTCAGCCCACTCGCGGTGCTGGCCCGCGAAAGCGCCCTGCGATTCGGCAAATCCCGGATCGGTGCCATCCTCTTGCAGCATCCGGCGCAATGCAGCGCGACCCGTGCCCGACAGATCATAGGTCGCGATCCGCCCTTGCTTGCGGCAGGTCAGCCAGTCCTTCAGCAAAAACGCCTGCGCCACACCCCGGTCCATCACCGCCGTGCGGGCCGACTTTCCATCCGGAAATTCGCGCAGGATCACCGCTTTTTCCATATCCGCCGCGATGGCGAGCACCGCGCCGGGTTCCGCAAGTCTGCGCAGCACGCGGCGGGCTTCGTTCGCGATGGTGGCCTCATCAACCGGCAGGGTGGAATGGCGCAAAGGGGCGGACATAAGATCAGGTTCCTTCTTTGGATCGGGGGCAGTGGGGACAGGCGGCAATAGATCGGCCGAAAAAACGATCGAGGACGTATAGGCCAACGCGCTCAGCGCTTCGTCCATCAGCGGATCATCGCGCCGGTTTTCATAGCGGCGCACTTTGCGCAGAACGGTCGAAGCATGACAGCCCTCACGCCGCGCAAGTTCGCGAAACGAGATGCCCACTTCGGTGTGATCAAGATAGAGCCGGACGGTTTCCGGCAGCCAGACGGGCAAGGCGACAACAGGTTTCAGCTCTTGGGTCATAGTCCTTTTGGTCCACCGGGGCCGCAAATGTCGATTGCAACCCTGAGTGGCATTCCTTTCTCGTTTATTAATTTCACGTACTGTTGCGATAATTCGACTAAATTCTTAATCTTTTCGTTAAGAAGCGCGCGATCAAAATGGACAAAATGCAACGGGGGGTTGCAGTGGTGCAGCATGGATCACCCAGAATCGGAGTGAGCCATGACAGATATTCAAACCTTGATCGCCAATCTTCGCCGTCCGCGCCTTCTGATCCGCGCGGCCCGCTTCGGCCTTGCCGACTATCGCCGCGAGCGCGATCTGCGCCGATTGATTGGGAATTCGGCCACACCAGACGTCGCGGTAAAGCGGCTGATGTCGCAAGAGGAACAGCTGGAGGAGGACCGCCGCGCGGGGGAAGCGTCGTATTCGGTGACGCATCACATCGAAATTCTGATCGCACTGATCAGCGAGACGCGGCTGCTGCCGCATCGTTTCGCAAACTGAAACAGTTAAACCCGAAAGCGGTGCTTTCGGGTTCTGGTTCTGTGATTTTCAAGAATATCAGACGAAGGCGTCGGGCATTTCAGCTTTGCGTTTGGCCACGAACGCCTCCAGCTCTTCTTGCTTTGCGATGTCCAGATCGGGGGCCTGATAATCCCCGAGCATCTTTTTGACCCGCAGATTGGCAAGGGTCTGCGTGTCACGCGCGCCTTCTTCGGCCCAGGTTTCAAAGGGCTTGTAGTCCAACAGGTCAGACCGCCAGAACGCCGACTTGAAATTCGCCTGCGTATGCTCGCAGCCAAGGTAATGACCGCCCGGACCAACCTCGCGGATCGCATCCATCGCCTGACCATTGGTATCCATGATGATGCCTTGGGCCAGATGGTGCAGCGTGCCCAACTGGTCCGCGTCCATCACGTATTTCTCGTAAGAGCTGACCAGCCCGCCTTCAAGCCAGCCGCAAGCGTGCAGCATAAAGTTAACGCCGGACAGAAGCGCCATGTTCAGGCTGTTGGCCGTCTCGTAAGCGGCCTGCGCATCGGGCAGCTTTGATCCGCAGAACGATCCGCCGGACCGGTAAGGCAGCCCCAGGCGCCGCGCCAGCTGCCCCGCGCCATAGGTGATGTGGCTGGCCTCGGGCGTGCCAAAGGTCGGCGCGCCAGAGTTCATGTCGATCGACGTGACGAAGGCGCCAAAAATCACCGGCGCGCCCTTGCGCACCAACTGGCTATAGGCGACGCCGGCCAGGACCTCGGCCAGAACCTGTGTCAAGGTGCCCGCCACTGTCACCGGCGCCATCGCCCCGCCAACGATGAAGGGCGAGATAATCGCGGCCTGCCCCGCCTTGGCGTAAACCTCCAGCGCGCCCATCATGATACTGTCAAACGTCATCGGCGAGTTGATGTTGATCAGGCTGGTCATCACGGTGTTCTGGTCAACGAAGTCGTCACCGAACAGGATTTTCGACATCGCAACCGAATCTGCGGCGCGGCTGGGTTCGGTGACAGACCCCATATAGGGTTTGTCCGACAGCGTCATATGCGCCATCAGCATGTCAAGATGCCGCTTGTTCACCGGCACATCTGTAGGCTCGCAGACCGTGCCGCCCGAATGATGCAGCCATTTGGACATATAGCCCAGCTTCACGAATTTCTGGAAGTCGTCCAGCGTGGCATAGCGTCGCCCGCCCTCCATATCGCGCACGAAGGGGGGGCCGTACACCGGGGCGAGCACCAGATTGCGCCCGCCGATATCGACATTGCGGTCGGGATTGCGGGCATGCTGGGTAAAGGTTTTGGGCGCATGGGCGCAAAGCGCGCGGGCCAGTCCGCGCGGGATATGCACCCGCTCGCCGCGCACATCAGCCCCCGCCGCCCGCCAAAGCGCAAGGCCCTCGGGGTTTTCCAGAAAGTTCACGCCGATCTCTTCCAAAATCGTCTCGGCGTTGTATTCGATGATCTGCAAGGCTTCTTCATTCAGAATCTCGAAATTCGGAATGTTGCGCTGAATGAATTTCGCGGTGTCGAACGACACGGCAGAGCGTTCCGCCCGGCGCGTTGCCCCGCCGCCGCCGCGCACCCGGCGCACTGGTTCTTGATCGCTCATGGAAGCCTCCGAAAGGGTGTTTTCATGCTTATGCCCCGCGCCGCCGTTGAACCGACTAGGAAATACGCCGCATGAAGGCAAAAAACGACACGGAGCCCTTCAAAAAGCGACAGAAATTGCCAAGGGACGGGCGGCAAAACTTGGCTCCCCCTCTTGCGATTCCCCGCGCCAAAAGCTACCGCAAGTCATGACACAGCATGACAAACTCCTTATCATCGATTTCGGCTCGCAGGTCACGCAGCTGATCGCGCGGCGCTTGCGCGAGCTGAACGTTTATTGCGAGATCCACCCGTATAACAAGATCGACGGGGCGGCCCTTGCCGCCTTTGCGCCCAAGGCGGTGATCCTTTCGGGCGGTCCGGCCTCGGTCTATTGGGACGGCGCGCCGATGCCGCCCGCGGGGCTGTTCGATCTGGGGGTGCCGGTGCTGGGCATCTGTTACGGCCAGCAGGTGATGATGCATGTGCTGGGCGGTCATGTTGAAGGCGGGCACGGCACCGCCGAATTTGGCCGCGCTTTTGTGACCCCGGCGGCACAAAGCTGCGCTTTGCTGGACGGCTGGTTTGCGCAGGGGGCCGAACAGGTCTGGATGTCGCATGGCGATCATGTCTCGCGCATCGCGCCGGGGTTCGAGGTGTTCGGCACGTCGCCCAACGCGCCCTTTGCCATCACCGCCGATCTGGCCCGCCACTTTTACGCCGTGCAATTTCACCCCGAAGTGCATCACACGCCAAAAGGGGCCAGGCTTTATGAGAATTTCGTGCGAATGGCGGGGTTTACCGGCGATTGGACGATGGACGCTTACCGCGACCAGGCCATCGCGGCGATCCGCGCGCAGGTGGGCGACAAGAAGGTCATCTGCGCTTTGTCGGGCGGCGTCGACAGTTCGGTCACCGCGCTTTTGATCCACGAGGCGGTCGGCGCGCAACTGACCTGTGTGTTCGTCGATCACGGGCTGCTGCGGCTGGGCGAGGCCGAGCAGGTCGTCGCGATGTTCCGCGAGCATTACAATTTGAACCTGATCCACGCCGACGAATCTGCGCTGTTTCTGGGCCGGCTCGAAGGCGTTTCGGACCCTGAAACCAAACGCAAGATCATCGGCGGGCTGTTCATCGACGTGTTCCAGAAATATGCCAATGGCATTGAAGGCGCCGAGTTTCTAGCCCAAGGCACGCTGTACCCTGACGTTATCGAAAGCGTCAGCTTTTCGGGTGGCCCTTCGGTCACGATCAAATCGCACCACAATGTCGGCGGTTTGCCGGAAAAGATGGGGCTGAAGCTGGTCGAACCCTTGCGAGAGCTGTTCAAAGACGAAGTGCGCGCTTTGGGCCGCGAGCTTGGCCTGCCCGCAAGCTTTATCGGCCGTCACCCCTTCCCCGGCCCCGGCCTTGCCATCCGCTGCCCCGGCGAGATCACGGCGGAAAAGCTGGACATCTTGCGCCGCGCTGATGCGGTTTACATCGATCAGATCCGCAAACATGGGCTTTACGACGAAATCTGGCAAGCCTTCGCCGCGATCCTGCCGATGAAAACCGTGGGCGTGATGGGCGACGGACGCACCTATGACTTCGCGCTGGCGCTGCGCGCGGTGACCTCGGTTGACGGGATGACGGCAGATTATTACCCCTTTACGCATGAATTTCTGGGCGAAACATCGACGCGGATTATCAACGAGGTTAAGGGCGTGAACCGCGTGTTTTATGATTGCACCTCAAAGCCGCCCGGGACAATTGAACTGGAATGAAGAACGATTTTTCTGCGAAAAATCAAAGATTTGCCGGCATATATTCGCGTGAATTTTCGCAGAAAATTCGGGTCTGGTACAGAGGTTCAAAGTGATCCGTTTGCGTGGCCATCTTATGTGTCAGACCCTTGAAGAGGCGGCGGCGGTGCGTTGGCATGTCGCAGCCCATATCGCCGCCTCGCGCGCAGAGCCGGGGTGCCTCTCGTTTGATATCACCACCACGGACGATCCGCTGACCTTTGAGGTCATGGAAAGCTTCCGCACCCGGATGGATTTCGACGCCCATCAAACCCGCACCCGCGCCAGCCCCTGGTTCGATGCGACCCGCCAGATCACCCGCGATTTTCGCATCGAAGAGCTTCGGGATTAGCATGTTCAAAAACAATTTCCTGTTCCGTCACCGGGATTTCGGTTTGTTCTGGTCGGGCATGTTTTTTGAAACCCTCGCAGCACAGATCGAGGCCGTCACGATCGGGTGGCAAGTCTATACCCTTGGCCGCCTGACCCGCAACATCGCGGAATCTGCTTTTCTGGTCGGCATGGTCGGGCTCGTGCAATTCGTGCCGCTGTTTATGCTGACGCTCTGGGCGGGCTCGCTGGCCGACCGTCATTCGCGCAAAACCATCGTGATGGGATCCATTATCGCGAAGGCCATCGGCGTCCTTGGTCTGGTCACAGTCGCCATCAGCGATGATCCTCAACTTACGCATATTTTTGGTATCGCTGCCCTGTTCGGCATGTCGCGCGCCTTTCTTTCGCCTGCAGCATGGGCATTGACGCCCATGCTGGTGCCAAAAGACGAAATGCCGCGGGCGATATCGCTGAAATCGGTTTCTGGCGAGTTGGCGGTGATCGTGGGGCCTTGGATCGGCGGGCTGATGGTGGCGGTTTCAACGGCGGCGGCCTATGCGCTGGCGGGCGGGCTTTATCTAGCCTGCCTGCTGATCGTCTCGCGGATCCGCACCAAGACCACGCCCGAACGTCAACCCGGCAGTCAATGGGCGCAGATCAAGGAAGGTTTGGTTTACACCTATCAGAACAAGATCATTTTCGGCGCGATCAGCCTTGATCTTTTCGCCGTTCTGCTTGGCGGGGCGACGGCGCTTTTGCCGGCCTTTGCAAGCGATATCCTGCAGGTCGGTCCCGAAGGCTTTGGCCTTTTGCGTTCGGGCCCGGCGATCGGGGCGCTGGTGATGGCGCTGGTGCTGGTGCGCTGGCCGATGAAACGGCGCGCGGGGGTGCGGATGTTTTGGGCGGTGGCCGCCTTTGGTGTGGCCACGATCGTGTTTGGCCTATCGAAAAACATCTGGCTGTCGCTCTTTGCGCTCGCGGCGCTTGGGGCGGCGGATATGGTGTCCATTTTCGTGCGCCAGACGCTGGTGCAGATCGTCACCCCCGATCACATGCGGGGCCGGGTTTCTTCGGTGTCGGGGCTGTTCATTTCCGGTTCGAACGAGCTGGGCGAATTTGAAAGCGGCGTTGTTTCGCGCTTTATCGGGCCGGTTGCGGCGGCGGTGGTGGGCGGGGTCGGCACCTTGATTGTCACCGGAATTTGGGCGTGGAAGTTCCCCGATCTTCGCAAGGCTGACCGGCTGGACGGTGCCGACGAGACGGCGCCAAAGCTTTAGGCGCGGGCGCTGGATTTGCCTTTGCGCGCCGATTTTCGCGTCGCGCGGTTCAGCGAGACGTCTTCCCAGATCGCAACGAGAACCAGAATCGCCGCCGCCGCGACATTCACCGTCCGCAGTTCTTGCCCATAAGACGGCCAGATCAGCCCTAGACAAAGCGCCAGCCCGATCAGGTGCGAAAGCGGGAAATAGGGGGCTGAAACCCATTTGAACAAGCCGTTTCCAAGCAAATACAGCGCCAGACCGGCATAAGTCACGGCAATATGCGGCCAATGCGCCGGATCATGCGGATGGGCAATCGCACGTTCTGACGCGACCGCGCCAAGCACGATACCCGCCACAATCGGAATATGCAGATAGGAATAGGCCAGACGCCCCAGCGCGCCCGGATTGTCGGAATGCTCTATCTGATGGGTGCCGCGTTTGTGGCCGATGTGAAAATAGATCCACCACATGCCAATCGCGACCAGCACCGCGCTGAGAAAGGTGATAACCCCGGCCATATCCCAGTCCATCCTGGCAAAGGTCGCGCCCGAAACCAGCAAAGCCTCGCCCAGACAGATGATCACAAAAAGCCCGCATCTTTCGGCCAAATGACCGCCATTGATCGACCAGCCCGCTGCCGGGTCGTGGCGATGGCCGGGAAAGGGATAGCCAAAGGCCGGCGCGATCAACTCTATCGACAGCGCAACCAGCCAGGGCACAACGCGGTCGGCTGGCGCGGCGAGGCCACCCCAAATCCAGAAAACGCCCGCAAGCCCGACCCAAAAGGTGATGCGCAAAAATGTGCGGCGCACGCCGGGGTCCCCCGATGCAACAAGAGACACAAACAAGGTTCGGGACACCTGCAACATGGCAAAGGTAATGCCGAAAACCGCGCCGCGACTGCCGAACGCCTCGGGCAAGGCCATCGACAGGAAAAGACCACCCGTCATCATGACGAACAAGAGCACGCGCACCCAAAACTTCTCCGGATCAAGCCAGTTGAAAACCCAGGTGGAGTAGATCCAGATCCACCAAACCGACAGGAACAAAAAGGCGGTCTGAAATGCGCCTTGAAATGTCAGATTGACGAGGAGAAATTGGCTGATTTGCGTGATGGCAAAGACAAAGACCAAATCATAGAACAATTCGGCAAAGCTGACCCGCCCGTCGCCTGTTCGCCGCAAATTGTGCGCCATCGCGTTCCCCCGATTTTTATCGACCTTAGCAGGCTCTGGACAAATCCCACAAGACAGGCGAGCACTCGGGCATGACGCCGCGCCCGCCTTCGGTAAAAGCCGCCCTTTGGATGGGCCTTGCCCTGATAAGCTTCAGCGCGATGGCGGTTGCCGGGCGCGAGGTCAGCAGCCGTCATGACACGTTCGAAATCATGGCCGTGCGCTCGCTCGTCGGGTTTATTCTGGTGGTGATGGTCGCGGGCGGCGTGGGCGCGCTGGGGCAGGTTTCGCGGCAACGGCTGGGCGGGCACGGCCTGCGCAATATCTTGCATTTCACCGGACAGAACCTTTGGTTTTTCGCGCTGACGCTGATCCCCCTCGCTCAGCTTTTCGCCATCGAGTTCACCGCGCCGCTTTGGGTGATCCTGCTGGCCCCGCTGGTTCTGGGCGAGCGGTTTACCCCCATGCGGCTTGTGGCGGCGGCGCTTGGATTTGCCGGGGTGCTGATCGTCACGCGGCCCTTTGGCACAGTGCCGGGGATCGGCGTTCTGGCGGCAGGCGCTGCGGCCATCTGTTTTGCCATGACCTCCATCCTGACCAAACGCCTGACGCGCGAGGTGACCCTCGTTTCCATCCTGTTCTGGCTGACGTTGATGCAGTTTATTTTTGGCACCATTGGCGCGTTCTGGGACGGCGCCGTGCAATGGCCAGACCGAACCACCCTGCCCTGGCTGATTGTGATTGGCGGCGCGGGGGTTTTGGCGCATCTAAGCCTGACTTCGGCACTGCGTCTGGCACAGGCGAGCTATGTCATGCCGATCGACTTTGCCCGTCTGCCGCTGATCGCAGTCATCGGTGCACTCTTTTACGCCGAACCTTTGGATCCATTCGTGTTGATCGGCGGCGGCGTGATCTTTTTCGGTGTTTGGCTGAATATCAGGTCCGAGGTCAGGCGCGCGCAGGGCCCGACTAAAAATAAGGCAGGTAAGTGACGCGGCGTCCGAATTGACCGGCAGCGTGGATGGTGGATATTTGACAGATCAACCGCACTGACAAGATCTGCAATCAAGACGGATCGAAGGTGCCGCGAACGGGGAAAAACATGAAAACGACGATTACGGCGCTTGGAGCGCTGGCAATGACAACAACCATGGCGCAGGCGGGCGGGCTCGACCGGTCCGGCCAGTCCATTTCGGCGCTTTTTGAAACCGGCGGCTATGCCGAACTGAGCTATGGGATGGTGATGCCGTCAATTGAGGGCGTCTATCTCGGCGTCGTCGGTTCGGGCAGCGTCGGGTCTGACTACAGTGCGCTTGGCCTCGCGATCAAAAGCGACATCAACGCGAAGTTTTCCGCGGCCGTGATCCTGGATCAACCGTTCGGGGCCGCAGTGGACTATGCCACGCCTCCCTATCCGTTGACCGGCAGTTCGGCCCATGTCAACACAACCGCGATTACCGCGCTTGGGCGTTACAAGTTCAACGAAAGCTTTTCGGTCTATGCCGGTCCTCGCTATGTCACCGCATCTGGGGATTACACCGTCAATGCGGCGCTTGCCCCCCCGGTCGGTTATTCCTCAACCTATTCCTCCGGCTCTGATCTGGGATATGTCGTTGGTGCCGCTTTTGAAAAGCCGGAAATTGCGCTGCGCGTTGCGCTGACCTACTCGTCAGCAACGACATTCGCACTGGATGGTACGGCGGGTGATTTGAATGCGGAAATGCCGCAGTCTATCAACCTTGATGTTCAATCCGGCGTCGCAGCCAACACGCTGGTCTTTGGGTCGATCCGCTGGGCCGACTGGACCGAGGCAAGCATTGTCGACACGGCCGTTGGATCGTTGATCAGCTATGACAAGGATGTGTTCACCTATTCCTTGGGCGTTGGTCGCAAGTTCTCTGACAGCTTTTCGGGCTCGGTCAGCCTTGGTTATGAGGCAGCACAAGGCGGCGAGGCTTCGAACCTGTCGCCGACCGATGGCAATGTCTCCATTGGCGTGGGCGCAAAATATACCATGGGCAACATGGAAATCTCCGGCGGCGTGCGGTACGTCCTGCTTGGTGATGCCACGACAGAGCTGATCGCGGGCGATTTCAGCGGCAATACGGCCATCGGCGCCGGCCTGAAAGTGGCCTTCCGCTTCTGATCCGACCTTCAAAGCCTTGCAAATGCCCCGCCCCCGCTGGCGGGGCATTTTCTTTTGCGCTAAGCCTTGGCGCAGCAACCAAAGGTGCCGACATGCAGCCTGATCCCATCCATGCCGCGCCAAGCGCCTATCGCGCTGCAACGGCAAAGCGCGTTTTGCTGTTCGGCATGTCGGGCCTTGGCAAAACCACGCTGTCCAATACCCTGCGCGAGGCGGGCGGCTGGTTTCACTACTCGGTCGATTACCGGATCGGCACGCGGTATATGAACGAATACATCGCCGACAATTTCAAACGCGAGGCGATGAAAGTGCCGCTGCTGCGCGAGCTTTTGCTGTCGGACTCGGTCTACATCGCGTCCAACATCACCTTCGACAACCTCGCGCCGCTGTCCTCCTATCTCGGCAAACCGGGGAACGAGGCCAAAGGCGGCCTGCCTTTTGCCGAATATCAGCGGCGGCAGGATCAGCACCGCGCGGCCGAGATCAGCGCCATGCTGGACACCACCCGCTTTATGGAGCGCGCGGCCAGCATCTATGGCTATGCCAATTTCGTCTGTGATACCTCAGGGTCCATCTGCGAGGTGGTGGAGGCGGAAGACCCCGGCGACCGCGTGATGAACGAGATCGCGGCGCATCATCTTTTGGTCTGGATCAAGGGCACGGATGCCCACCGCGACGAGCTGTGCCGCCGTTTTGACCGCGCGCCAAAGCCGATGTATTACCGCCCCGACTTTCTGCTGCAGGTCTGGGGCGAGTTTTTGGCCCATGAAGGCAAGCCCGCGGATGCCGTTGATCCCGACGCCTTTTTGCGTTTTGGATATGCGCGGTTGCTGGACAGCCGCCAGCCCAGATATGCCGCCATGGCAAAATGGGGCGTCACCGTCAGCGCCGAAGAGGTGGCCGCGGTGCGAAGCCCGGCCGATTTCGATGCGATGATCTGCGCCGCGCTTGATCGGCGCAGCGCGCGCTAATCTGCACATCTGTACAAAAGGTTCCCCATGCCCATCACCTTGCCCGAAACCCTGCCCGCCTTTGAGGTTCTGCGGAACGAAGGCGTCATGGTGATCTCGCCAGACCGGGCCGCACATCAGGATATCCGCCCCCTGCACATCGGGCTTTTGAACCTGATGCCAAAGAAGATTCAGACCGAAAATCAGTTCGCCCGCCTGATCGGAGCGACGCCGTTGCAGATTGATCTGTCGCTGATCCGGATGAGCGAGCATCACACCAAAAACACGGCTGCCGAGCATATGGAAACCTTCTATCGCCCGTTTTCCGAGGTCGAGGCGAGCGGTGAAAAGTTTGACGGCCTGATCATCACCGGCGCGCCGATTGAACATCTGGCCTTCGAAGAGGTGTCTTATTGGGAGGAACTTCAAAGGGTTATGGATTGGACCCAGAGCCACGTCTTTTCGACCTTTGGCGTGTGCTGGGGCGCGATGGCCATGGCCTATCATTTCCACGGTGTGCCCAAACACCTGCTGGATCACAAAGCGTTCGGCTGTTTCCCGCAGCGCAATCTGGCCCAGACCTCGCCCATTCTGCGCGGTTTTTCGGACGAATTTGTGATGCCGGTCAGCCGCTGGACCGAAATCCGACAAGACGATATCGACGCGGCGGGCCTGAAAACGCTGGTCACTTCGGATCAATCCGGCCCCTGTCTGATCGCCGATCCCGGCCACCGCGCGCTGTATATCATCAACCATCTGGAATATGATTCCGAAACCTTGAAGCAGGAATATGACCGCGATATCGCGGCCGGAACGCCGATCAACGTGCCGATGAACTATTACCCCGGCGACGATCCCTCGCGTCCGCCACTGAACCGCTGGCGCAGCCACGCGCATTTGCTGTATGGCAACTGGATCAATGAAATCTATCAAGGCACGCCGTTTGACCGCGCTAAAATCGGCGTTTCGGGCTTGTGAGCGGCGTCATCTGCCCTAGAACTT
Organism: Paracoccaceae bacterium; assembly: GCA_031385445.1. Taxonomy (GTDB): domain Bacteria; phylum Pseudomonadota; class Alphaproteobacteria; order Rhodobacterales; family Rhodobacteraceae; genus CAIYZT01. Next base: position 53,996 of record JANNBM010000021.1, read on the forward strand.
AAAAATGTATCGATTTTTCATGATCCTTGTTTTGGCGCTTTTGCTCGCCGCTGCGGCCACCTTCTGGCGGGCGAGTGCGCGCGGCGCCGCCGCGCTGCGTGATTTCCCCCCGACCGGCAGTTTCATCACAGTGGCTGGCACGCGGCTGCACTATCGCCAAAGCGGCAGCGGCCCGGATCTGGTGCTGATCCACGGCTCTTCGGGCAATATCCGGGATTTCGACTTTGGCCTTTTCGAAGCCCTCACTGCCCATTACCGGGTCACGGCGTTTGACCGGCCGGGCCTCGGCCATTCGGATCCGATCAGCGATCCGTCCATCGCCGCGCAGGTGCATCTGATCAAGGCGGCGGCGGCGGAACTGGGCCTGACGCGGCCCTTAGTGGTGGGGCAAAGCTATGGCGGGGCGCTTGCGCTTGAATGGGCGCTGGAAGGCGGGCCTTCGGCGCTGGTGCTGATCTCCGCGCCGTCCTTGCCGTGGCCGGGCGCGCTCGATCCTTGGTATCGGCTGACCAACACTTGGATCGGCGGCATGATTGCGCCATGGGTCGCGGCGGCTTTTGTGCCGCAATCCTATGTCGACGGCGCGCTGACCCCGATCTTCGCGCCGAATCCGGTTCCGCCGGACTATGCGGCAGACATCGGCAGCGCGCTGACCATTCGTGCGGCCTCGCTTGCCGCAAATGCGGCGCAGATCAATCTGTTACGCGAACAGCTTGTCGTCATGGAGCCACTTTATCCCGGCCTGACCCTGCCGATCGAGTTGATCCACGGCGACGCAGATACCACTGTGCCGCTGGCCATTCATTCTGCCCCGCTGTCAAAGCTGTTGCCAAACGCCCATCTGACCGTGCTTGCGGGCGTCGGCCATATGCCGCATCACGCCGCCCTGCCCCAGGTTCTGATCGCAATTGACGCCGCCGCCGAACGCGCCGGATTGCGCTGATCCTGCCAATCGCCATACTAGGGCAAACTCTCGAAAGGATGACCCATGGACCTGCCATTTGACGGCGCCATCAGCCGCTATTTCAAAGAAGCCGCGCCCGCGCAGGTGCGCCGGGCAATCGAGGCGGCGGACAGCGATGATATCCTGACCAAATCCTACCCCTACCGTGAAGAGATTAAGACCAAGGTCTATAACGCCCAAATGGACGCGCTTCAGATTGAACTGAGCCGGATGCAGGCCGACTTGCGCAGCACAGGCAAGCGGCTAATTGTGGTGTTCGAGGGGCGCGATGCGGCGGGAAAAGGCGGCACAATCAGTGCCTTGCGTGCCAATCTTAATCCGCGCGCGGCCGCCGTCGCCGCCCTGCCCAAACCCAGCGAGCATGAAGCGGCGCAGTGGTATTTCCAGCGCTATGTCGACTGGTTTCCGGCCAAGGGCGAGCTGACGATTTACGACCGGTCCTGGTATAACCGCGCGATGATCGAACACGTTTTCGGCTTTTGCAAACCGCCCGAGCGTGAGAAATTCTTTCGCCAACTGCCGGAATTTGAAAAGATGATCGTGGATGAGGGGATCACCTTCGTCAAAATCTGGCTGGAAGTTGGGCAAGCGGAACAGCTCAAACGGTTCCTGGACCGCGAGAAGGATCCGCTGAAGCAATGGAAGCTGAGCCAGATCGACGTGGACGGGCTGTCCAAATGGGATGCGTATTGCGCGGCGATAGACGAGACGATGAAGGCCACCAATTTCAAGCACGCCCCTTGGACGGTGATCCTGTCGGACGACAAAAAGCGCGCACGGATCGCGGCGGTTCAAACCGTGCTTTTGGCGGTGGATTACACCGGGCGCGATCTGGAAGCCATTGGAAAGGTTGACAGAAAAATCTGCGGCGGCCCGAAAATCCGGCCCAAATGAAGACCGGATACCATCACGGCAATCTGCGGCAGGCTTTGGTCGACGCCTCGCTGCTGCTTATCGCCGAACATGGCCCAACCGGGTTTACCCTGTCCGAGGCGGCCAAGGCGGCGGGCGTGACCCCGGCCGCCGTGTACCGCCATTTTGCCGGCCGTGATGATCTGATTGCCGAGGTTGCCCGGCAAGGCTTTGACATCTTCGCCGCCCTGATGGAATTTGCGTATAACACCGGAAAACCCTCCGCCCTTGCGGCGTTCGAGGCGACAGGGCGGGCTTACCTCGCCTTTGCGCGCCGGTATCCCGGCCATTATCAGGCGATGTTCGAAAGCGGGCTGAACCTGAACGCGCATCACGATCTGGCCATGGTATCTGGCAAGGCGCGGGCGGTGCTGGAGCGCGCAGCGGAGGGGTTAAGCCAGCATATGCCGCCCGCCAAACGCCCGCCGTCGACGATGTTTTCGGCCCATATCTGGGCAATGAGCCACGGTGTGGTGGAACTTTTCATGCGGGGTAGCGGCGCAAAATCGCCGTTTTCCCCCGAGGATTTGCTGGAGGCGGGCATCGGGATCTATCTGCGCGGACTTGGCCTGCTGCCGCCCGATCACTAGCGCCTAAAACCAACCCTTGTCCTGATCCGCCCACAAAAACCCCTTGCGGTGCAGCCGTTCAAGCACGCGCGGCAAGGACCAATTGGCATCTTCGACGCACATCTGGCGCAGATACCAAACCAGAAACTTTTCATGCGGCCATTTGCGGTCCATCGCCTCGGACATGGCCACGGCCACTTTGCCCGGATCGGTGGCCGTGATGGCGTTTTGCCAAAAATCGGTCTGCCCGCCCAGAACAACCGGTTTTTTGTGCAGGAACGCTTCGAACCCGACGGCGGAGGTCAGCGTCAGCGCGCAAGCGGCGGCGGCCAGAAGATCGTGGATCGAGGCCTGCGTCACCTCAACCCCCCGCTCGGGCGCGTGATAGGAGGTCAAGATGTCCAACTCTTCGCCGGTCTGCACCGGATGCGGTTTGATATAAAGCCGACGATTGCCCTTGGCCTCAATCGCCGCCTCGATCATTTGCGGCACGCTCATATGGTGCAAATGATGCCTCGGCGCTTTGAAGTCCTGCGCGAAAAAGCACAACGAGCCCTGTTCCAAAACCATACCGAGCGGCGCTTGTTCAAACTTTGATTTGTTCGCCTCGGCAAAGCGGGCGAAAAGAAGGGCATGGAATTCACGCGCATAATCACCGGCCATGGGACGCGGATCAAACCGGTTCACCCGCATCAAGGAATTGTTGCGGGTGCCAATTTCATCAAAAAACCAAAACCCGTGCAGATAGGACGGCACACAGTGAAAGGCATTGCGCCCATAGGCCGGACGGTCATCCATGAAAATATGGCTGTGGCCACCGTGCTCGATCGCCATATCCTGCGTTGTGGGCGAATAGGTGATGATTTCAACATCAACGCCCCGAAAGCGCGCATGATCTGACAGCGCGTTCATCAGCTTGAAATGCCCGGCTTGCAAAGCCTCTGACAGCCTGTCGCGCGCATGGAAAAAGAGTGTCGGCGGCAGGCTGTTCAGCTTGGCCCGCGTCAACCAAGCGGTGGAGCGGGTCGCCTTGAAGCTCACCGGAACAAGACCAGCGCTTCGGCGCTCCATGCCACACGGGCGCGTGCGCCAATATCCAGCACCGGGCGGCCCGGCACGTTGCGCATCGACAGGCGCATCGCCACCGGCGCGCCATCAAGCCGGATGTCGTAATAGGTCATATCGCCGTAATAGACCACCTCTTCGACCGTCGCCTGCGCCTCGCGCGCGACGGGCTTTTGGTCGTCAAACAGGATGGTCAGCGTTTCGGGGCGAAAGCCCACCGCCGTCGGCTCGTCGCCCTTTTTGCCCGCAGACTGGTCCGGCTTTACGCTGAAACGGCCAAAACCGGGGGCTTCAAGTTCGATCATATCGGCGGTTTCCGACAGGATTTGCGCCGGCAAAAAGTTCATCGTGCCGATGAAATTGGCGACGCGGCGGCTGGCGGGCTTGCGGTAAAGGGTTTCGGGATCGTCCAACTGCGCAATCTCGCCATCAAACATCACCGCGATGCGGTCCGACATCACCAGCGCCTCTTCTTGGTCATGGGTGACCAGAATGAAGGTGATGCCAACCTGTCGCTGAAGCCGGATCAATTCCACCTGCATCTGCTCGCGCATTTTCTTATCAAGCGCGCTCAGCGGCTCGTCCAGCAGCAGAACCTTCGGCTTCAGGATCAGCGCCCGCGCAAGCGCCACGCGCTGCCGCTGACCGCCCGACAGCGCATGCGCCGCCCGGTTGCCAAAGCCCTTCAGCCCAACCATATCAAGCGCCTCAACCACCGCTTTGGCTTTGTCCTCTTTCGATCTGGGATCCTTGCGCAGACCAAAGCCGACGTTTTCAGCGACGGTCAGATGCGGGAAAATCGCATAGGACTGGAACACCATATTGGTTGGCCGCTGGTTGGCGGGCACATCCGCCATATTGCGCCCGTCAATCATCACCGCGCCCGAAGAGATGCCCTCGAACCCGGCAATGGTGCGCAGCAAAGTCGTCTTGCCGCAGCCAGAGGGGCCAAGCAGCGAGAAGAATTCCCCCGCCCGAATCGTCGCCGTAATCCCGCGCAGGGCGTGATAATCGCCATAGTGTTTCTGCACATCCTTGAATTCAATCATGTCAGGTCTGCCAGTTTGAACGGTCACAGAAAGCCTCCGGTATCACTTCCACCCGATTTCGCGATGCCGCGACGGCGGAAGTATTCTGCAATGGAAAGAAGCGTGATGGACAAAAGCACAAGGATCGTCCCAAGCGCCATAATAACGGGTACAGATTTCGGGAACCGGAACTGCGAGAAGATATAGACCGGCAAGGTGGTGTCCGTACCCGCCAGAAAGAACGCCATGATGAATTCATCCAGCGAGATCGTGAAGGTGATCAGCAAGGACGAGATGATGCCCGGCATGACCAGCGGCAGGATCACCAGCCAGAAGGTCGTGATCGCGTTTTCGCCCAGATCATAGCTGGCTTCCTCCAGAGATTTGTCGAGCGACTGGAAGGCGGCAGACAGGATTGCGATGGAAAACGGTGTGCAAACAAGGACGTGGCCCAAGGTGACGGTGAACAGGCTCAGCGGGATGCCGATGCCCAGAAGCAGCACCAAAAGCGCCACGGCAAGGATGATTTCGGGCAAAACCAGCGGCAGCATGATCATACCGATTATCCCGCCCTTGCCCGGAAACGCATAGCGGGTCGAGGCGCGGGCCGCGAAAACGCCCAAGGTCGTTGACAGGATCGAGGTGCTGACCCCGACGATCAAGGAGTTCTGCGCCGCAACCCAAAGCTGCGGCTCGACCCAGAGAATTTCGAACCATTTTGTGGTGAAACCGGACAGCGGAAAGGCGATGATGGCGGCATTGTTGAAGGCAAAGATCGGTAAAAGCACGATGGGTGCATACAAAAACAGAAGATAAACAAAGGCATAGATTTTGAACCCGCCACCCTTCATCATTTTGCCTCCCTTGCGCGCAGCCAGATCAGCATCGCGATATGGCCGATGGCCACGGACAGAACCACGGCGAAAAACGCCCCGTTCAGAACGCGCCCGGCAAGAATGCAGGCGCCAAAGCTGGTGACAACCGCAAGCGCCGCAATCGCCACCGATGTGCCCGCATTGGAGCCGCCGATCAGCCTTGTATAGACCCGCCGGAACAGCTTTGACTGCGCGAACCCGACGATCAAAGCGATGCCAACCATCGCCATGGCCGAAACGGCCGTAGCCGAACCCATCGGGTAGTTGTCAAGCTTAAGGTATTGAAGCTGCACCAGATTGGCCACCATCTTTCCCTCTGGCCCGCCGAGCAGCGTTGGCGTCACATAGTCGCCAATCGTCGGGATAAACACGATCATGATCGCCGAGATTATCCCCGGCATTGCCAGCGGCAGGGTCACACGCAGAAACGTCATGAACGGCGTCTCGCCCAGATCGCGGCCCGCTTCCAGCAAGGAGCGGTCGATCTTTTCCAACGCCACAAAGATCGGCAGGATCGCGAAGGGCGCATAGGCATGGGCGAGTGTGATGACCACGGAATTGGCGTTGTAAAGGATCGCGGTCAGCGGCTCGGTGATGATGCCAAGGCTCATCAGCGTTGAGTTGATCACCCCGTTGTAGCCCAAAATCACCAGCCACAGGAACACGCGGATCAGATAGCTGGTCCAGAACGGGATGGTGATCAGAAACAGCCAGATCGACTTTCGTGACGGTTCGACAAAAAACGAAACATAGTAAGCCATTGGAAACGCGGCCAGAACCGTCGCCGCCGTCACCGCCATCGACACGCCAAGTGACCGGATCATCACCTTTTCGAACACCGGGCTCGTCCAGGTTTCCACGTAATTGGCAAAGGTCGGGATTCGTTCGATCACCAGATAGCCATCGGTGAGAAAGCTGTAGACAAAGATCAGGAACAGCGGCACCGCCAGCATCAAAAGGGCATAGATCGCGGTCGGACTGATCATTTTCAGCCCGTTGACAGCCTCCGCGTCAAGGTAACGGCTTCGCGCCATGGTCTTCCCCCTTTGGACACGTTGGTCCCGAAAGCAGTCGGCTGACTTTTGATCAAATTAGGCGCAAAGCCCCCACTCTGGCAAGCCACATTATGGAAGGCACGGTGCAAAAAGGCAAAGCCTGCGCGCTTTGCCTTCCAGCTGTGATGCCGGTTTTGCCAATCCTTTGGGCAATTTCCCCGAAATTTCAGATCAGCGCGACCGCAATCGCCCGTTTTTTCAGCTCGTCCATCAAAGTCGGGATCAGTTTTTCATGCCCCGCCGACACGGACAAAGCCAAAGCCTCGTCCAGCCGCAGATCGCCGTTGCCTTCAAATTCAGCGCGCCAGACGATCCTTGTGGTTTGGCAGTCGTCATAGACGATTTCCGTGCGACCAAGGCGGTCCAGCCGCCAGCCCAGAAATTCAGGCGTCTTGCCCGTTGCGTGAAAGCAGTGTTCTTGTCCCATTTGTGGGCCTCTTGATTATTTCCTGTCGTTCAAAGTCTGATCGCGGCGCCTGGTTTGGTCAACGGATTCAAGGGCTTTTGCGATATGAGCCGCAGAACTGAGTCTCCGCGGCCACAGTGTCAGACCGCCATATCCGACGGGGGCCGCGCCAAAAGCGCCGCAAGCTTTGCCATCGCGCCGTCGAATTCGTCCAAGGTATTGTCCCCCGCCATGGCCAGACGCACCGCATTTGGTGCGCGCCCATGCACCAGCGCATATTGGTCCGCCGAGCGGATCAGCACGCCCGCCTCTTCGGAGGCCCGGGTAAAGGACGAGGCGCGCCAGCCAAGGGGCAGCCGCAGATAGGCAAAGGGAATCCCCGACCGCCACCGCAAATCAAACGCGCCCAGCCGATTGACGAACAGATGAACACGCAGATCAATCGCGCCTTGGACACGCTCGTAAATCTGTTCGGCCGCGCCCGATTGGAACAAATCCAGCATGAAAGAGGTCAAAGGGCCCGGCAGCGCGAAAAAGCTGTGCTGCACGGCGAGCCTTCCAATCGGACCAAGCCCGGTGGGGCAGATCACATAGCCGAACCGAAGCGCGGCCGAGATGGACTTTGACATGCTGCCGACGAACCAAACCCGCTCGGGCGCAAGGGCGTGCAGCGTCGGAAGATCGTTCTGCCGCGGCACATAGCAATTGTCCTCGATGATCTGCAAGTGATAGCGCCGGGCGATGGCAACGATCTTTTGCCTGCGCTCAAGCCCCATGCGCGCTGTCGTCGGGTTCTGTATCTCCGGTGTCAGGCAAAGGATTTGCGGGCCATATTTGCGGCAAGCGGCCTCCAGCGCATCGGGCAAAACGCCCTCTTCGTCCATTTCCAGCCCGACAACTTCGGCGCGGGCAAGACGGGCGGCATAGCGAAAACCGGGATAGGCCAGGTCTTCGGTCAAAATCACCGGACGGTCGCCGCGCAGGCAACAGTTCATGATCAAGGTCAGGCTGTTCTGTCCGCCAAGCGTCAGCATCACATCGTCGGCGTCGTGGCTGCCCAAAATGCGGGGGCCAAGCCAGCGCACAATCGCTTCGCGCAGGGGCGCTTCGGCGGCTTGCGAGGAGTAATCGAGCCATGTGCGGTCCACCGACAGCGATTGGCGTTGCAGGATTTGCGCAAAAATCTCGGGCTGGCCGACCTCTGGCAGTTGCGGAGATTGCAGATCAACCACTCCCGGACCAGCGGTTGGCTTTGCCGGACGGCCGGAATATTGCGCCTGACGCGGATCAAGTTGCAGGCCAAGTTGCGGGCGGTCCGCGGCGACAAAGGTGCCGCGCCCGACGGTCGCCTGCAAAAGCCCCTCTTGCGTGGCAATCTGATAGGCGCGCGCCACAGTGCCCGGTGTCACCTTCAGGGAAAAGGCCAGATCGCGCACTGTTGGCAACTGCGCGCCCTTGGCCAATTCGCCCTTGCGGATCGCATCGCGCAGGGCGCGGGTCAGCGCCAAATACTTTGGCCCGGCTTCGGCGTTCAAGGCGGCAGACCATATTGTATCCAAGACAATGTTCCTCTGGCGATTCGGCGCGGGTTGATTGTATTGTTTGTTTACGCAAAAATCAAATATGTATCAATACAATCGAGTCTCAAATGCCGTCTTCCGTGCGCAATGCCCCGATCACCTTTCACGCCAATCAGCCCTTGCCGCCCCTGTCCCGCTTTGCGGTTCGTGCGGTGCTGGTTCTGGTCAAATGGGATTTGCGCCACCGGACCCGCCGCGATCTGTCGCGTTTGTCGCCACACCTGATGGACGATATCGGACTTGAGCTGCAGATGGCCGAGATTGAAATCGAAAAGCCCTTCTGGCGCGGATAGGCGCGGCCCGCGCATCCTGACACTTCCCCTGACTTGGGCCGGAGATGATCCGGCCCATTTTTTTGCCAGCAAGTGGGGGCCAAAATGCCAAAGGGCGCAGCCAAGCTGCGCCCTTTGCCGAAATTTGCCGGAACCTTCCGGCCCCGATCGTCTTAGCGCTTGGAGAACTGGAAGGAGCGGCGGGCCTTGGCCTTGCCGTACTTCTTGCGTTCCACAACGCGGCTGTCACGGGTCAGGAAGCCCGCAGCTTTCAGTGCGCCGCGCAGCGAGGGTTCATAAAGCTGCAACGCTTTGGAAATCCCGTGCTTTACCGCGCCAGCCTGGCCCGACAGGCCGCCGCCCGAAACCGTTGCCACAACGTCAAACTGACCTTCGACATTGGCGATGGTGAAGGGCTGCTTCAGGATCATCTGCAGAACCGGACGGGCGAAATAGGCCGCCATTTCCTTGCCGTTGACCGTGACTTTGCCCGAACCTGGCTTGACCCAGACCCGTGCAATTGCGTTCTTGCGCTTGCCCGTGGCATAAGACCGGCCCAGCTTGTCGCGCACTTGTACCCGTACAGGGGCCAACGACACCACGGCGGGCGAAGAGGGAGCGGCGGCAGAGACGGCCGATTTCAGATCGTCGAGAGATTTGATGTCGGACATATCATGCGCTCCGGGTGTTCTTGGGGTTCAGGACTTTGACATCCAGAACGGTCGGTTGCTGCGCTTCGTGGGCATGAGTTGCGCCTGCATAAACCCGCAGGTTCGTCATTTGCTGACGGCCCAGACGGTTGCGGGTGATCATGCGTTCCACGGCTTTTTCCACCACACGCTCGGGGTGGTTGCCTTCCAGCACCTGACGCGCCGTGCGGAACTTGATGCCGCCGGGGTGGTTGGTGTGCCAGTAGTAGCGCTTGTCGTCGCGCTTTTTGCCGGTCATCTGCACCTTGTCAGCATTGATCACGATGACATTGTCACCCATGTCCATGTGCGGGGTGAAGGTCGGCTTGTTCTTGCCGCGCAAGATTGAGGCGACGATCGTGGCGAGACGGCCCAGAACAACGCCTTCAGCGTCGATCAGGATCCATTTCTTTTCGATGTCCGCCGGAGTAGCGGTAAAGGTTTTCATCATATACCCAATGAAGGTTGTGCGGGGGGTGGTCCACCCGAGGGTCTCGGATGGGGGCTTATCGCGCAGGTGGGCTTGCGGGTCAAGGGCGCGGAGGAAAGTAGAATTGTATAAAATCAATGGGTTAAAATATGCGGTATTATATTACCCCAACCTTTAACGCAGGATCGGCGGCTTGTTCGGCTCCATTCCGGGCGCATTGGGCGCGGCAGTCGGTTCTGGCGCGGGCGCTGCCTTTGGCCAAAGCAGCCGCACTCCGCCGTCCGGCAGCTTTGCGGCGTCCGCAAAGGCGATATCGACCACCAGCCCGCCAAGATCGGCAAACCTTAACGCCTCACTGACGGCGGTGGCCAACGCGGTTTCTGCTTCGGCCGCCGCGCCGCTGATCAGCAGCAATCCGGCGTCTTGCCTGCGATAAAGCTGCAATTCCTGCGCCAGCCCGCCCCAGCTGTCCGGCGCGCCTGCCAATATCCGCTCCACCGCCACCACAAAGCCATCCTCAGGCGGCGCAAGCGGCCCCAGCGCCGCAAGCTGCACCTGCGATTGTTCGTCCAGCATCTCGGTCAGCCACCGCATCGCCGTCAGCGGCAACAGCATCTCGGACGCCGAACCCGACCCAAGGTTCAGCCCCAGACCCAGCCCCTCTTCCACCAGAAGCCGCGCCAGAACCCGCCCCGGCAATTGGGCATAGGGCAAAGGCCCCTGCCCCATCCCCGCCAACCTTTCCTCCGCATCAAAGGCCAGCACCACCTGCCCCTCGTCCAGATCAAAGATCCGCGGCTCCAGCACGCCGCCCTCGGCCTCGCGTTCAAGCAAAACCAGCAGCGGCGTGTCTGCCAGCAGCCCAAAGAAGGCGAGCCTGCCCGCATCCCCCCCCGCCTGCGCCGCCACTTGGGCGCGGTCCAGTTCCGTCATCCGCTTTGCCCCACCGTTGATCAGCGGCCCACAGGTTTTCCGCTTGAAAATTCTGCGCTCGGCCATTGCCCCGGCCCTGCCGCTTGGATTAACTGCACCAAGACCGCTCCAATATCCAGATCATCTGGAAATTTCAACGCGCAGGCAGGTTCATGTACCGTATTTCTCCTTTCGTGCGCCGCTTTGCGCTCGCCCTGTTTAGCGGCGTCGTCCTCGCGACGATTTGGGTGAATTTCGCGCCCGAAACCTATTACGATCTGGTGGAGTTCCGGCTTTTCGATATGCCGCTTCCGGCCTCTCTTGGCGCATTCGCCCCCTCTGTCAGCCCGCTGACCCTTGTATCAGACATCCTGATGCCGCTGTTTTTCTTTTTTGTTGGCAAAGAGTTGTGGGAGGCGCTGGTTGTCGAACGCGGCGCGTTGACCCTGTCGCGCCAGCCGCTTTTGCCGCTTGCATCCTTCATCGGCTCCGCCGTTGGCGCGGTCGCGGTCTGGCTGATATCGGTCGCGCTGTTGGACCCATCGGGCGATGAGGGTCTGCTGGCAGGCTGGACAGCGGGCATCGGGTCTGACGTGGTTTTGTGCTATGTGATCGGGCGTGCGGTCTTTGGGCGCTCGCATCCGGCTTTGCATTTTCTGCTTTTGCTGACCGTGACCCAAGACATCGTTGCGCTGTGCCTGACGGCGGTATCCTTGCCGTTTGAAGGCAACAGTCTGCTTTGGGCCCTTGGCGCGCCCGCTTCGGCGCTGGCGGTCTGGTTTCTGTTTGGCCGCCATTCTCGCACCGACGCCACCGAGGTCGAACATCTCCGCGCGGGCTCGCTGTGGCCCTATATCTGTGCCGGGCTGGCGTCTTGGGTCTGCTTTGCCCTTGCGGGTTTTCCGCCCGAACTTGGCCTTTTACCTGTTATCCCCGCCATCCCCCATGCCAGCCGCAGCTTTGGCATCTTTGCCGAGGCCGAGGGCCTGCTGCATGATCCGCTTAACCGTTTGGTTTCCTTGCTCATCTGGCCGATTGCCGGGGTCTTGTTTCTGTTCGGGCTGACCCGCGGCGCGATAGACTTTGCGGCGTTTGGCCCGGGCACCAAGGCCGTGCTTGCCACCTTCTGGATCGGCAAGCCGCTGGGATTTCTGGCGGGCGCCAGTCTGGCCATCACCTTTGGCAAGGGGCAGATCCCGGTGGGGATGCGGCTTTCGGATTTTGTGCTTCTGGCGCTGATCACCGCGCTTGGCTTTGTGGCCCCCGTGACTGTGCTGGACCTGACCCTTGGCGGCGGCATCGCGTCGGCTGAAGGGCGTCTTGGGCTGGCAATCTCGCTTTTGATCGGCCCCATCACCATCGCAGGCGTTTGGACGCTTCGGCGCAAACGGACCCAATAGCGCAACAATGGCGCGGTTGAGACATAATTATCCCATTTTTCCATGGAATATCATCGTCAAGCCGCCCATATTGGACTCCGGACCCTTTGCGCGAAAAGGTGATGAGGATTTATTAGGGTTTGACGGGTAAACCGCTGCATAAGCGGACCCTGGAAGGCAAAGGTACGGGCAAACCAATTGCGCCCCAAGGAGGGCGCCCAGATGATCGAATTTCTGAACGTCAGCAAATCGTTTGCAACGGGCCATGGTCGCAAGATCATCCTCAATCGCGCCTCCTTTCGGGTCGAGGTGGGCAATTCGCTGGGCATTTTGGCGCGCAATGGCACGGGTAAGACCACGATCATCAACATGATGGCGGGTCTTGAAAAGCCAGACGAAGGCACGGTCAACCGCACCTCGCGCATCTCTTTTCCGCTGGGGTTCATGGGCGGGGTTGTCTCCAAACACACGGCGACCGAAAACAGCCGCTACATCGCGCGGCTTTACGGGCTTGACCCCGACTATATTGAAAGCTTCTGCCGCTGGCTTTGCGAGATGGACCAATACTTTGACATGCCGCTGTCCACCTATTCATCGGGCATGCGCGGACGGTTCAATTTTGCCCTGATGCTGGCGCTGGAATTTGATATCTATCTGATCGACGAAGGCATGCCGTCGACCACAGATGTGGAGTTTAACCGCAAGGCCGGCGGCGTTCTGCGCCAACGACTTGCCAATGCGACCGTGATCATCGTGTCGCACCAAGCCGCAACGCTGGAAAAGTTTTGCAAAAGCGCGGCTGTGCTGCGCAATGGCCAGCTTTACATGTTTGAAACCCTGGAAGAAGCGAAACGTCTGTATGACTACCAAACCTAGTGTCGAGCGTTATCGCACCCGTCCGCCAGAAGCGCGCGAACCCTTGCCGCGCCCGCAGTCAAATCCGGGCGCGCTGCGCAAAGTTGCGGCCACCAAGGGGGCAGACGACATGCTCTTTGCCCCCGATACCACCGACGATGGCTTTGGCCCGGAAAAATTTGCCACCGCCCGCGGCGAAAGTACGGCCGCGCCCGGCACCGATATTGAAACGATCAAGCGCGAGGGGCTGACCGGGCGACAGTTGCGGACCGCGCGGCGTCTGGCGCAAAAGCACGGGCTTCCGGCAACCTCCGATTTCGACGCTGTCCGCCTGCTGCGCAAAGCCGGGATCGACCCTTTGCAGAAATCCTCGGTGATGGAGATGGTCGCCGGTGAGGATGAGGACGACGATGGTTTCGAGGAACAATTGCAATCCTCTGTTCAAACGCTTTCGGCGGGCAATCCCGGCAGCGCTCCGCCCCCGACGGCCTCGCGCGCCCTTGCGGTCACGCCGGGCGACGGTGTGCGCTTGCCGCAAACAATCAAACCCATTCAAGTCCCCTCGACCGAGATGCGTGCCGAAGAGGCGCATGTTGCCGAAGTTGGCAGAATTCAGCGCGATATCGCGATCCGCCGCCGCCGCCGCTTGACGCTTTTGATGGTGCGGCTGGCGATATTTGTGCTTTTGCCCACCTTTCTGGCGGGGTGGTATTACAACTTCATCGCCACCCCGATGTATGCCGCCAAGACCGAGTTTCAGATTCAGACTGCCGATCCGGCCGCAGCGGCCGGTCTTGGCGGGCTTTTGGGCGGCACGGCGCTGGGCGGCGGCAAGGATTCCATCGCGGTTCAGGGCTTTTTGCAAAGCCAGGAGGCGATGGTACGACTGGACACCGAGGTTGGCTTTCGCGCACGGTTTTCAGCGCCCGGCATCGACACGCTGCAGCGACTGGCGCCGGATGCGACCAATTCCACCGTCTATGCTGCGTACCGCGACCGCGTGCGGATCTCTTATGACCCGAGCGAGGGGATCATAAAGATGGAGGTGTCGACCGACGATCCGCAAACCTCGGTTGCCTATTCCAAGGCCCTGCTCAGCTATGCCGAAGAGCAGGTGGACCAGATGACGGCGCGCCTGCGCGAGGATCAGATGTCGGGCGCGCAGGAAAGCTTTGACGATGCTGAAGCCAAAATGCTTGCCGCGCAGCGCAGGGTTGTGGACTTGCAGAAAAACTTTCAAATCATGTCATCCGAGGTCGAAGTTGGCCTGATCACCAGCCAGATCGCATCGCTTGAAAGCCAGCGGACGATCGACAAGCTGTCTTTGGCGCAGATGGAATCGAACGAAAATCCGAACGCGGCCCGGATGGAGCCGCTGAAACGCCGCATCACCACCCTCGGATCCGAGATTGAAAAGCTGCGCATCAGGATGACCGAAGACGGCGCGGACGGCGTGTCTTTGGCCGAAATTCAATCCGAACTTCTGGTGGCGCAGGCGGATGTGACAACGCGTCAGGTGATGCTGGCCCAGTCGCTGCAAGCCATGGAAACCGCGCGGATCGAAGCCAATCGTCAGACCCGGTACTTGACCGTTTCGGTGAACCCGGTGGCGCCCGACAATGCGGCCTATCCGCGGACGTTTGAAGACACGCTTGTGGTTCTGATGATTTTCCTTGGCATCTATTTGATGATATCGATGACCATCGCGATCCTGCGCGAACAAGTCTCAGCCTGAGGACGCCCATGAAAGACGTGAAAATCGGCGGCCTGACCGTTGGAAATGACCGCCCGCTGTTGGTCATCTCGGGGCCGTGTCAGCTGGAATCGCTCGACCATGCGCAGATGATTGCGGGGGTTCTGAATGAAGCGTGCCGCGCGGCGGGCGCGCAGTTTGTGTTCAAGGCCAGCTATGACAAGGCCAACCGCACCTCGCTGAACGGCAAACGCGGTCTGGGGATGGACAAGGGGCTGCAGATTCTGGCGGCGGTCAAGGCGATGGGCATGCCGGTGCTGACCGATTTTCACGAACCTGCGCAGGCGCGCGAGGTGGCGTCGGTTGTGGATGTGTTGCAAATTCCGGCGCTTTTGTGCCGGCAGACCGACCTTTTGATTGCCGCTGGCCAGACCGGGTCGGTCATAAACGTGAAAAAGGGTCAGTTTCTGGACCCTTACGGCATGGCCAATGTGGCCGCCAAAATCGCCTCGACCGGCAACGACAAGATCATGCTGACCGAGCGCGGCACGACCTTTGGCTATAACGCGCTCGTTGCTGACATGCGCAGCCTGCCGATCATGGCGCGCACCGGGTATCCGGTGATCATGGACGCCACCCATGCGGTGGCCTTTCCCGGCGGGCTTGGCAATGCGTCAGGCGGGCAGCGCGAATTTGCGCCGGTTCTGGCGCGGGCGGCGGTGTCACTGGGCATTGCGGGTGTGTTTTTGGAAACCCACCAGGACCCCGACACCGCGCCCTCCGATGGGCCGAACATGATTAAACTGGCTGATATGCCCGCCCTGATCGCCAGCCTGATGGCGTTTGATCGGCTGGCCAAAGCGGATCCGCTGCACGTTTAACGCGGCCTCAAGCCACCTGCCCCGCCGCCCAGCCCGATGACCAGGCCCATTGGAAATTGTACCCGCCAAGCCAGCCGGTGATATCGACCACCTCGCCGATGAAATACAGCCCCGGCACGCCCTTGGCCTCCATCGTGCGCGCGTCCAGCGCGTCCGTGTCCACCCCGCCCAGCGTCACCTCCGCCGTGCGGTAGCCTTCTGACCCCACCGGCGTCAGCCGCCAATCGGCCAAAAGCCGCGCCACGCGGTCCAGATCGGCCTGCGGCACCGTTCCCAAAGGCGCGGTAATCGCGCTTTCGGCCTCCAGATGCCGGGCCAGCTTTTCCGGCACCAGCCGCGTCAATGCCGTGCGCAGCGCCGCCCGCCCCGCCTCTTGCTTGGCCGCCTTCAAGACTGCGCTGGCATCCGCAGCCGGACACAGGTTCAGCGAAATCTGCTGCCCCTCGCGCCAATAGCTCGACACCTGCAAGATCGCCGGACCGGACAATCCGCGGTGCGTGAACAGCACCGCCTCGTCAAACGCCTTGCCCCCGCCCGTGACCCGCGCCGTCACTGACACGCCCGCAAGCGCGCCGATCCAACCCAGCTCCTGCTCGGCAAAGGTCAGGGGCACCAGCGCCGGACGGGTTTGCGTCAACGGAAGCCCAAAACCCTCGGCCAGCTTGTAGCCATACCCCGTCGCCCCCATCTTCGGGATCGACTTGCCGCCTGTCGCCACAATCACCGATGCCGCCTGCTGCACGCCGCGCGCGGTCTGCACATCAAACCCGCCCGCCGACCGATCCACCGGCCCCAAAGCGCAGTCCAGCCAGATCTCGCCCCCCGCCGCCGCCAGATCCGCCAGCAGCATCGCGGTAATCGCCGTCGCCTTGCCGTCGCAAAACAGCTGCCCCAGCGTCTTTTCATGCCAACCGATCGCCGCCTGATCAACGCGCGCGATGAAATCGTGCTGCGTGAACCGCTTCAGCGCCGACAGCGCAAAGCGCGGGTTTTTGCCGAGGAATTTGTCAATGCTGATCGCCAGATTGGTAAAGTTGCAGCGCCCGCCGCCCGAAATCCGAATCTTCTCACCCGCCGCCTTGGCGTGATCAATGATCAACACCCGCCGCCCGCGCCGCCCAGCCTCGATCGCGGCCATAAGACCCGCCGCTCCCGCACCCAAAACAAGGACATCCCACTTTGCCATGCGCCTGCCTAACCCGGCGGCCATGCTGCTGCAAGCTTTGGGAAATATCGGTGCCCGGACCGCTTTACCCCCTTGCGGCCTACCAGACCAAAGGCTAAACACCGCCGCACGGTTGGGGCGTCGCCAAGTGGTAAGGCATCGGTTTTTGGTACCGACATTCCCAGGTTCGATCCCTGGCGCCCCAGCCAACCCATGATCCTTGCGATCAGAAAAATCTCATGATTTTTGGCCGTTAAGCCGACGGAAATCCGCGCATCGCAGCGAAGGTTACCGTCCTGATCAACGGCAAACTGCACGACCTGAGTTTTTACAAAAAACCGCGCGAGGGCGGGCGTAAAGGCGTCATCCGATTGACCGCATTAAGGGGCCAATCGGATTTGCGCGTTTTCAATGGGAGCCAAACATTTCTATCGCCTCAAATGCTTGCCGCATCTGCCCCCGGCCCCGTTCAAATCCATATTGCGCGCACGCAAGGTCGCGGCCGTTGTTGGAAATCTTCGTCCATAACGCCGAATCCTTGATCAAGTCCGTCACAGCGCGCTGCCAATCTTCGGGCGTCTCGGCGATAAAGCAATCAAAGCCGTCCCGCAGGCCGATCCCCTCTGCCGCCACCGGGCTTAGAACGCTTGGGGTTCCCAGCGCGAGCGCCATCAGAACCTTGCCCTTGAGGCCCGCGCCCGACAGAAGCGGCGCCAAAAACACCAGATGCCGATCATAGGCGTCGGCTGCGTTTTCGACAAACCCAACCGGGTCCACAAAATCCGATTTCAGATCTTTGATCCGCTTTCCCATGCCCGACCCATAAATCGACAGAGTCAAAGACGACGTCGGGGACTGAAACAGAGGCATGATGTCTTTGGCAAACCATTCCACCCCATCCACATTGGGATGGTGATTGAAACTGCCCAAAAATGACACGCCCGACCGTTTGCTGCGCGGCGCAACCAGATCGGGGCATTCCACGACCCAAGGGCATTTCATCACCTTCACCGCGCCGTCCGTATGCGATTGGATGACCGAATGCTCAACCTCGTTATAGGACAGCACAAGATTGACCTTGCTCATCGCGGCCAATTCTTCGCGCCGCACGGTTGCAACTTGTGCCATGGCGGTGGGGTCTTTTGACAGAACCGCCGTGCGCAGAGCCCGCAGAAAATGCAAATCAGCGTTGTTCAGGATAACGCGCGCGCAGGGCGCATGGGCGCGGATTTTGTCGATCACGCTGTTGGCGACGGAATAGCGCGTGATGTAAACCACATCAAATTCGCTGCCCCGTTCGCGCAGAAACTCTTCAATCGAGCGGTAGAAGGGCGCGGTGATAACCTCGACGCCCATTTTTTCCAGATCGCTGGTCCGGCTGGCCATATTGGCTAGATTTTCGGGCAGGAAAGTCGCTTTGTACCCCAAAGACTGCACCAGCCGAATCTCCTGGATTGCGGCATAGCTGCCCGCATCGCGGTCGGGCGTTGGTGTGGTGGAATCGATAAACAAAACCCGGCCGACGATATTGCGGTCTTTGGCGAGATCGGGCGCAATGCCCTCTTTGCCGTTGTCGGCAAAGGCTTTGGACCAGCGCTTTTTGAACGCCGGGCGGTTGACCTCTTGATAGCGTTTGAACCCAGTCGCCGTATCCGTGCCGCTGGTCATGCCTTCATAGTGATACACAATCGACGAGGGCACGAACCAGGTGGTGAAGCCCGCCTCGCGCACCTTGAACGCAAAATCAGTATCCTCAAAGTACATCGGTTCCAGATAGCTGCTTAGCCCGCCAACCTGGTCCCAAATCGCCCGCGTGGTCATCATGGCCGCGCCGGACACATAATCGACCTGCCGCGCATAGCTGAACCGCGGCTCCCACGGGTTTTTGCTAAGGTTGTAATTCCACGGATTGCCGCTGCCCCAAATGATCCCGCCAGCATCCTGCAAAGTGCCATCAGGGTACAAAAGTTTGCTGCCGACCAGCCCAACCTTGTCGAACCGCCCAAAGGCCGCCACCAATTCGTCCAGCCAGCCGGCTGTAGGTTCGGTGTCATTGTTCAAAAGGCACACATAGGTTCCGCGCGCCGCGCCAACCCCGGCGTTGCAGGCGCGGATGAATCGCTGCGAGTCCTCGTTGCGCACCACAACGATCCCCGACACCAACGTTTCAATCAATGTCGTCTCGTCAGTGGAAGCGTCGTCAACCAGAATGATCTCAAAGCTGGTTTTATTGTGCGCCAGCAGCAATGCTGCCAGACAGCTATAGGTCACGTTCACCTTGTTGTGGGCCGGAATGATGACCGAAACCAACGGCTTATCGACGTGCTTGAACGTCAGCGGGCGCAGCTTAACCCCGTCATATCCGCCTTCAAGGGTATCGAGCACATGGTCCAGTTGCCCCAGAACCGAAGCCGGGCTGCCAGCCGTCACATGCGCACGCAGCGCCCGGTTGCGATCACGGGTCTGCGCAAACATGTCGTCGGGAAACGGTTTTTGACTTTCGCGCAGCAAAATTTCGTTCGTCGTCAGTCTTTTGGGGATAACGGTCCAATCGGACCAAAAAACCTCGGTCCCGGATGGATCGAAAAGCTGCAGAAAGGTGACTTCGCCGGTCAGAAACGCCTGAGGCAACCGAATGCCAGAGAAATCCGGGCCCAGCGAAAGGGATATTTCGGGCTTTCCATTCACCCAAAGCGAGAAGAGCCCAAGCTTGCTGGCCGAAAACTCGATATAATGGCCGAAATTGTTGCGGCAAACGACGCTGGTTTTCGCGCCTTTGAACACCGGCGCGCCGTAATCCCCATAGCAAACCCGGATCAGATCATTGGAGGCAAACCACCGCATCGGCACATCGGCTTGCAGCCAGATCCCATCGTTGATCAGCGCGCCGGGCACCGTGATCGGGATGAGGGAATGGTTTTCTTGCCCGATCGTGATTTGCGGCTGACTTACAAACAAAAACGGCGGGGCTTCGACCGTGTTGTGCCCGCCCGATTGATAGGCGACTTGCAACGAAACCAGCGCCCGCCCAACGGTCTGCGGCAAACGAACCACCACCTTTTGAAACTTTGACCGATCCTTGCCGCCAAAAAACGTTGGATCAAAAGCCACCGTCGTCAGCGTTTCACGGCCGGTTTCGGCATCAATTGTCGTCACAATCAAATCGGCATCGGCGCGGTGCGCAGCCAGATAGACCACCAAAAGGGCTTGGTGATCTTTGGACGGAACCGGGAAGGGCGACGCGTGAGAAGTAAGCCGGGAGGGGATCACCACCGGGATGATGCAGCTTCGGTCCGGCGAGGTTATCCTGATTTGCGCAGTGTCCGATCCTTCGATGTACCAATCCGACATCCCATTGATAGAACAGTCATATCCCGGGCCCGAGACAGAGCGCATCAGCAAAGTTGTGGTAATTTCATACGGAAAATCAAGGCTTTCTGGCAAAACTGGAACCAACTGGCGAACCTCACCGGCGCAGTCAATCCGTGGATCGAGGTGCAGGATATCCTCGCCGGCGCGCACCAGAATCTTGCCGC
This sequence comes from Paracoccaceae bacterium, assembly GCA_031385445.1. GTDB lineage: Bacteria > Pseudomonadota > Alphaproteobacteria > Rhodobacterales > Rhodobacteraceae > CAIYZT01. The sequence continues at coordinate 74,262 of JANNBM010000021.1, forward strand.
CAACAAGATGCACATCCCCAAGAAGCGCGCCGGGCACGAGATCAGAATGAACCGCAGTTCCGTCCGCACCTGTCTCTGAATTCTGCAAAATCTCGCACTCCCACCTCAGGATTTTCGTCAAAAACCCTTTGTCCTGTTGTCATCTTCCATTGAAAGAACGCCGCGTCAATAGCGTGAACCCGCTGATAATTCAGCCGAACGGACCCCACCAACCCAAACGAAACGGTTTCACCGCCGCTATTTTTCGCCCGTGTTGGCACAAACGAAAGCGCCAGGCGCGACCGTCAAATAAGCGCCGCCTCTTTGGCTTTTTTCAGCAACTCATAGTCGAGTTGGTTTACCTCGTTCAGCAACTTTACAAACTCCGGGCTTTCCGGCGCCTTGGGTTCGGGTTTCGACACATTGGCCCGAACGGAATCCCAGGTGAAAGACGGGAACGCCGGCTTCAAAATCGCACTGAGGCGTTCGAGCGACAGGTCAAATTCCTCGACCAATCCAACGACGCTCACCGCCTTCAACCCTTGCGCAGCCCGGTCCAGCTCTGGCGCCTGTCCGGGCACAAGACCCGCGAACCACGCGGTTTGAAAATTGCGGCATTGCCGGTCGCCGTTCATTTCAAGACGCGCCCGGACATAGCCTTCAAAGCTGTGGGTTGACGCAAGGTTCGCCCCAATGTTGTTTATTTTCTGAACCCTCTCAAACGAATAGGCCGAGCGCAGCCGCTGGATCGGATCACGCAGGAACATGATCGAAACGATATTGACCCCCTCAATCTGCGGAACCGGGCATCGCATCGTGTGGCTTGAAAAGGCGACGGCGGCAGGATTTTGAACGATCCAATCGCGCAGGTCTGCCGCGCGCTGATCCGGATTGCCTTCAAATTCGCGGGTCACCCACCGACTGCCAAAATTCTTCTTTAATATCGCATCGACCGAGGTGCCCGCATTTTTAAACAAATGATAATGAAGGATAATTGTTCGCGCCATCTTTTGCTCCGGTTGACTTGCACCTCAATGCGCAAGGCAAGCTTCTCGCTTTGAAGGGCGATCAAAGCTTGCATCATGGGGGTCAAAGTGACCACACATGCTGTTTGCGATAAAGTCACCCAACCAGAAGGTGTGTGGCCTTTGCAACAGACCCAAATCGTCGCTTGGCCAAAGGTCCAGATACGCCCCCACTTTTTTGCCATTGCGAGGTGTTCTTCCATTGGGCCGCCCCAACGTCACCGGCCACCCCAAACCCTGTCTCATGTCATATCCGTCAATTTATCCTTCGACAATATCCCGGCCCGCCGCAGCCCTGCCACGGGGTATTCCTCATCCTCAACCATCTTTTTAAGGCTGAAATCCGGCTCAAGCTTGCGCAGTTTTTCGACCGATCTCATCGCAGATTTCGTATCCCCCGCCACCGCATCCAACGCCGCCATATAGCGCAGCGGCGGACAGAGCGCAACCAACCGAATCTCGTCGTGTCGAACCAGCTCGCATTCCATCCGCGTCTAGTCTCGGCCCGAAGCGAATCCCAGCATCGTCGGATCGTAGTTGGACTAGCGCAACAACACCGCGCCGAGTAGCCCGCCCAACGCGCGATCCGTCTGGCTGGTTCGAGTAACCACGTTACTCACGCTGGCTTCAAAAGATCGCTGACAACTCTTTCCGCCAACTTGTGTTGTCACATGCGAGTCGATGAAATTCGCATCCGTGTTTTACTGACGATGAATCACAATGCCTCACGCTGGGAGTGCCTCATGTTCGTGCGAGGAATTTGTTTAACAGTGGCGTGTGCAGCGTTGCTGGTGTCGGGTTGGAGCTCGTCCGCGAGCACTCTGGCCGACGACAAGAAGCCAGACGATAAGAAAGCCGAGTCCAAAACGAAGCTTCGCGAATTGAAGCTCTTCAATGGGAAGAACCTCGATGGTTGGAAGTCGTCGGATTTTGGTGGCGATGGTGAGA